>NZ_CP180410.1:1450720-2176080 GCF_047716765.1 Sulfurovum iocasae | reverse complement strand
CTAAATAACTTGGAGAAGAAATCAGCCATTCGGATAGGAAAAAAACTAACTATTCCTTATAATCAAAAAAGGGTTGATGCTATTGCACGTGCAGAGTATGTTGTAGGAAAAGGGGACAGTCTCAGTTCAATTGCTCAAGACTTCAATCTTACTTCCAAAGCCATTATGAAACATAACCGCTTAAAAAGAGGGGCTAAGATACGTTTGGGGCAGAAGATACTTCTGCCACTACCTCATAAATTAGCAGAGGCTAAAAAAATAAAGATGCTCCGAAGTTACGGTAAACGAAAACTTCGTGTTACTGCTACGGCCTATAGTTCGCATAAAGGGCAAACCGATAAAACACCATTCTTGGCAGCATGGAACAACCGTTTACGTCCAGGTATGAAGATCATTGCCGTTTCCAGAGATATGTTGACTAGATATGGTATGAAAAACGGTACAAGAGTAAGAATAGCCGGATTACCCGGTTACTATAGAGTAAGAGATAAAATGAATAAACGTTATAGAAAGCGAATTGATATTTATATGGGCTTGAATAAAAGAAAAGCATTACGTTGGGGTAGACGCAGTGTTGTGATTTATTGGTGAGAACCGTAAAGCAAACGACAATAGTTTGTTCTCTTTAGTGACGGAACCGAAGATAATATGCACTTGTGCATCATCGTAGGCTAAGTCGGAACCAAAGGTGATTTCGCTTGAGACCAGCGACGGAGACCTTTTTTTATGCTAAATTCTCAAAAGCCTCTAAAACATCAAGATATCTGTCACTTTTCTCTTCATATGTCTCTTCAAGTAAAGCCAGCTCTTCGGTAATAACATTTAACCCTTTCTCCTGATAACATTCCGGATCTTGTAAACATGCATTGAGCTTTTCTATCTGGGCTTCGAGTGCTTCTATCTCGTCAGGTAACTTGTTGAAATCCTGTTGTTCCTTGTAGCTGAGTTTTGTCTGTTTTTTTTCTTTAGACTTTGTCTCTATTTTAACAGCTTCACTTTTAACTTCTTTTTCTAAACTGTCAAGTTCTTTCATCTCTTTTTCTATTTCAAGATATTCAGTATAGGTTTGGAAAGACTCTTCTACAATGCCATTGCCTTTAAAGATAAAAAGCTTGGAAGCGATTTTGTCTATGAAATAACGGTCGTGTGATACAAAGAGAAGAGCACCGGGGAAGTTGATGAGTTTCTCTTCTAAAATGTTAATGGTTTGGATATCAAGGTCATTGGTAGGTTCATCTAAGATGAGACAGTCTACTTTTTTTGCTAAAAGCAGGGCAAGTGCCACACGGTTTTTTTCTCCACCGGAGAGCATACCAACTTTTTTGTCTAAAAACTCTTTAGGGAAAAGAAAACTTTTAAGATAGCCATAGACATGAAAACTCACACCCTGCACATCTATATGGTCGCCTCCATCCGGACAGAAGGTTTCAATGAGTGTTTTGTTGTCGTCGAGCATTTCTCTATGCTGGTCAAAGTATCCTAAGGCAAAGTTACCTTGTTTGATGACACCTGAGTCTGGTTTAATGCGCCCTAACATCAGTTTTAGCAGAGTAGATTTACCCGCACCGTTGATACCGACGATGGCTATCTTGTCTTTTTGTAAGATACGTGTTGTGAGGTTTTCTATGAGTTTTTTTCCAGGTACGGAGTAGCTCATATTTTCTATGTCAAAAAGCATTTTTTTACGTGAAACCCCTTCGTCACGGTTAAAATGTTTTTTCTCTCGTTCAAGCTCCACCATCATCTTACGTATAAGCGTAGGGTTGTGTTTGGCTTCTTCACGTAGTTCAAAGACACGTTTTTTACGTCCCTGGTTACGTTTTTCTCTGGCTTTTACCCCTTTGCCTAGCCATGCCTCTTCTTGCTTAAGAAGTCTCAGTAGGTTATCATGACTCTTTTTCATAGCATGCATACGTGCCTCTTTTTGTTCCAGGTATGCCATGTATCCACCGGTATAACTTACAAGCTCCTGGTTGTCCACTTCCACAACACGTGTTGCAATGGTATCTATAAAATGTCTGTCATGCGAGATGAAAAGCAGGGTAAAATTTTCTTTTAGCAGGATCTCTTCTAAAAACTCTACCATATACACATCAAGGTGGTTGGTAGGCTCATCAAGCAAAAGTACATCAGGTTTTTTAAGTATGAGAGATGCCAAAGCCACACGGCGTTGTTCTCCACCCGAAAGAGAGACTACAGGACGATTTTCATACTCTTTTAACTTAAATTCCTGCATGACTCGTTCTATTTTGTCATCAAGATTCCATGCATTATGATGGTCTAAAAAAGAGGTAACCTTATCGAGTTTTTTGAGTAGTTCCCTGTTTTCAAAGTCATCTGCCACTTTAAGACTAAGCATATCGTACTCATCTTTAGCCTCTTTTAGTTCTGTAAGTTCATTCAGTATCGCTTCCCGAACTGATAGGTTGGGCTCAAAGTGAGGTTGTTGGGAAAGCATTTCTATATGCACAGCAGAGTTTACAACTCTTTTACCTTCAGTTGGTTCTTCTTCACCTATGATGATCTTCATCAGAGTAGATTTACCGCAACCATTTTGCCCCACTATGGTCACTCTCTCGCCCTCATTAAGATGAAAGTCAACATCATTCAGTAACAGTTTAATGTCATATTGTTTCTTGATATTGAAGAGGTCTATAAGTGCCACGATTATTCCTTAGAAATTGTTAGCGAAATTATAACAAATTAGGCAATGATTAAGGCTTGATAAAGTTCATCTTGATATATTTCATTTAAATAACCTAAAGAGGATTTTTGATGTTAGAAATGATACTCGCTTTATATTCTATTTATACTTTTATGAGACTTTATATATCTTTCATGCAGATAGGATATATCAATGATGAAAAACGAAAAGACCCTGTTTTGATGCCTGCAGGTAAATATACGGTAGCAGCAAACTACGCCGTAGCAAAAGAGAAGCTCTCTTTGGTTGAGACATTTGTTGATTATCTTATGTTCGTGTGGTGGGTATTGGCAGGGTTTGCACTCCTTGCTTCTGTTGTACAGGTAGAAGGTGCCATCATGCAAGCAGTGCTTTTTTTGTTCGGTTTTATCATTGTAAATTATGTAGTAGGACTTCCGTTTCAACTCTATCAGACATTTAAGATAGATGAAGATTTTGGGTTCAATAAAATGACAGCAAAAATGTTCATACTCGATACACTAAAGTCAGCAGCGCTGTTTATTGTACTTGGCGGTGCGATCTTTGCAGTTCTTGCCTGGATCATCAGCCAGTATGAGATGTGGTGGTTGTGGGGATTTGTACTTATGTTTACTATCGCAGTCATGGCAAATGTACTCATGCCATTTTTCATGAGTCTTTTCAATAAGTTCTCACCTTTAGATGAGGGTGAACTTAGAGATGCCATTACTAAACTTATGGAACAGGCAGGTCTTAAAAGTGATGGTATTTTTGTGATGGACGCCAGTAAGCGTGACAGTCGACTTAATGCATTTTTTGGTGGTCTAGGTAAGAGTAAAAGAGTTGTGCTTTTCGATACACTTATTGAAAAACTAAACAAAAAGGAACTTTTAGCAGTTCTTGGACATGAGTTGGGACACTTCTCGCATGGTGATATTTGGAAAAATATCGCATTAATGGGCCTTTTGCTTTTTATCTCCTTTTACCTTTTTGGACATTTGCCTGATGAACTATTTACACAAATGGGTGTGATCCCGGAAGCAGGTGTCCAAATAGCAATGTTGATGCTTCTTGTACCATTGGTGAGTTTCGTCTTTACACCATTTATGTCTTATGTAAGCCGTCATAATGAGTATGCAGCAGATGAGTTTGGTTCAGAAATGGCAGGTAAAGAGAACTTGGTTTCTGCTCTTATGAAACTCATCACTGAAAACAAAGCCTTTCCAAAGTCACACCCTTTAGTCATCTTCTTCTACTATACGCATCCACCAGTGTTAGAGAGACTCAAAGAGTTGGGTTATGATGCAAGTAATGTTATTATAACAGAAGAAGAAAAAATTGAAGAACCTGCTTTACCGAGTGATGGAATATTTGCATATATGGATAAAGATGACCATTAAAGAAGGATTGAATTGGGCAAAAGAACAACTTTTAGAGGCTTGTGAACGCCCACAGTTTGAAGCAGAACTACTCTTGGCTTATCATTTAGAACAAGATCGTATGTATTTGCTCACACATGACAATGATGTAGTAGAGGATATTAAGAACTTTCAAGATCTTATCCAAAGACGAGCTGCAAATGAACCCTATGAATATATTGTAGGGTCTGCCAGCTTTTATGATATTCATTTAGAGGTAGAAGAGGGTGTGCTTATTCCTCGTCCTGAAACCGAGATACTTATAGATTTAGTGGCTGATATCATTAAAAAAGAGAATATCACTCGTATTGCTGAGATAGGAGTGGGTACCGGGGCTATTTCTGTGGTATTGGCCCGGAAGTTTCCTGAGCTTCATATTATCACTACAGATATTTGTGACGTGCCATTAAAAGTAGCAGGAAAAAATATTGATACTTTTGGGTTGAATGCACAGATTGAGCTTCGTAAGTCTAATCTTATAGATGAAGTTCCTGAAGCGTTGGAACTGGTAGTCTCCAACCCTCCTTATATCGCAGAAGATTTTTTACTTGAATCTAATGTGGTGGACTACGAACCAAAAAAGGCACTTTTTGGTGGTAGAGTAGGTGATGAACTGCTTAAACAGATCATCTTAGATGTGAAAGCCAGAGATATCAAGTATCTTGCCTGTGAAATGGGATATGATCAAAAAGAGCCATTGCAGGAATTTGTTAATAAAATTGGTGTAAAATCCATCAAATTTTATAAAGACTTAGCAGGATTTGACAGAGGGTTTATCATTGAGTTTAAATAAAGGAAAATAAAAATGAATAAATATTTTAGACTAACAACGATAGCATATCTTATACTGTTAGGTGCAGTATTGGGTGCAGGACTTTTTGCGGGTATCGTTGTAGCCCCAGTAACATTTCATACAGAAACATGGTTAGGGTCTGAGGTTTTGAGTCATTATCAGGAAGGACTCATCATGACAGAGAACTTTGTAAGACTCTCATATCTGGTGAATGTTGTACTTGTTGCTATAGCACTTTATGAGGGATATAAGTACAAAAAGTTTGAGAGAGATACCATTACCCAAGTAGCTACTTTTTTTGTAATTGCTACAGGGTTACTTTTTTCACAGTACTACATCCCCGATATACTTACCATGCAAATGGCTGGGGAAGCTATGACACAAAGTGAAGCGTTTATCAATACACACAAAGGCAGTGAGATCAACTTTAAGATCTTCTCGGTGGCACTCTTGGTATTGATGGTACGAAATATGCAAAAAGCGTGTAAGTGATTTAGCTATTATATTAATAATGTCACTGCGAACGACCTTGTAAGCAAAGCGATTCGAGAGCAGTGACGATTTTTGTCTACTTTTTCTAAAAAAGTAGAAGTAAAATGAAGATGAAATAAAAAGTTAGTTGTAAAAAAAGGAGTGTGTGTGAATGAACAGATAAGTCATCCATTTAAGCCTATTGTTTTTAAAGATACTGAGATCTTGATACTTGGCTCTTTCCCCAGTATCAAATCTTTTGAAAAAAACTTCTATTATGCGCATCCACGTAACCAGTTTTGGAGGATCCTACATGTTGTCACTGAGTATCCTGTCAACAATCGTGATCAAAAGATATGGTTACTTAAAGAGTGTAAGTTTGGGCTTTGGGATATGATAAAAAGCTGTCAGCGTGATAACTCTCTTGACAGTTCGTTAGAATATGAAGAGGTGAACGACCTTGCATCTTTTTTAGAAGAGTATCCCAGCATCAAAAAACTAGCATTTACAGGTAAAAAATCAGAAGCTCTTTTTAACATACACTTTTCACATCTTGAGATAGAGACAGTTTATTTACCCTCTCCATCAGCAGCTTATGCTAAAATGAAGTTTGAAGAGAAATGTACGCAGTATAAAGAGAGGTTAGGTCTATAATGGCAGTTTGGGCAGTAGGAGATATCCAGGGATGTTACAGATCCTTTAGAGAATTACTTACGAAGATATCATTTGATCCAACTAAAGACAAACTCTGGCTAGCTGGTGACTTGGTCAACAGAGGTGAAGGCTCTCTTGAAACACTGGAATATCTATACAGTATAAAAGAAAGTGTAGAAATCGTTCTTGGTAATCATGATATTACCCTTATAGCAGCTTATTATGGTATCAAAAAGTCCAATCCATCCATAGATCCAATACTGACTTCACTTCATGTAAAAAAGCTCATAGATTGGCTTAGAGAGCAAAAATTCCTACATGTTGATTATCAACTGGGATACTGTATGGCACATGCAGGTATTTCTCCAGAGTTTGACCTGGGTATGGCGATCCGTTATGCAAGGAGGGCAGAGGAGAAACTGCAAAACGATCATGCAGAAGTATGGCTCAAAAAGATGTTTAAAAGTGGTATAGACCGTTTTAACAGAGAGTCAAGTAAAACAGATATCGATCGTTATATCGTAAGTGCCTTTACCCGTATGCGTTTTTGCTACAAAGATCACAGACTGGACTTCAACCAAAAAGGTGCACCTACCCAAGCACTCAGAGAAAAAGGTTTAAAGCCTTGGTTTGAGAGTGAGAACAGAAAAGATATTCATATGAAAATCATCTTTGGACACTGGTCAACATTGGGTTTCTATGAAGATGAACATGTATTGGCTCTAGATACGGGGTGTTTATGGGGAGGACAACTTACTGCTGCCAGGATAGATAAAGATGAAATTGAGGTTGTTTCTGTAGAGTGTGAAAAGAACGATGAAAGCGAAGTAGAACGTTCTACTTCACCAGATGCCCTACAAATTTAGACATATTATCCAGTATCTTTCCACCTTTTCTAAATCCAAGTCCACAGGCTTCATAGGCATAAAAGACACCTGCCTGGTAACTTAGACCTTCTGCGTCTATTGCAAGTTCTGTGTATGCTTGATAAACCATTTTATGGTTTTCATAATCACCTTCTATACTTTCAATGGCATTGGCATCTTCATCTAAAATACTGACATTTCCGCCTTCTCTTCCAAAGATAGGTTTTTTAACTTGTTTTTGACCCTCCAAAGGCTCAAAAGAACTTTCAAGCAGGAGAGGATGATCAGGATATAAATCCCATAATATTTTAAGTAAACCTTTACTTTGGAAAAGCAGAGTGTAGGCTGGGTTGAAGATGATGGCTTTTTGGTTTTTGATGATGTTTGTGAGAAGCATGGCCAAGTCTGATTCTTCCAAAGCTATATCTTCCCAAGGGATGAGTTTGAACCAGAGTTCGTAACTTTTATCGTTATATACAATGCCATCCTCATCTGAAAATTCTATGTCATCAATGTATGCAAATTCAGTTTCAAAGCCTGCTTCAGTAGCAATGTGTTGCAGAAGTTTGACTGTATTCTCTTCTTCGGAGTTACCTTTGACAGAAGTAAACAAGAAAGACCAACCATCATAACGTTCCTCAAAAGTGCTGATATCTTCTTCAAGTGTAACAAGTCTTTTAAAGTTATCAACGAGTGCTTCATAAAGTGCGTTAAATTGACTCTCTTCTTCAAGGTTGTTTTTTTTGAGCATCGCCCACTGGATGATGGCAGTCTCAAAAAGTGCTGTCGGTGTATCTGCATTGAACTCTAAAAGTTTGATTGGTTTACCATCTATACCACCGGCAAGATCAAAACGACCGTAAAGGTGCCAATGTACATCATTTTCCCATGACTCTTTGATAACATCTACAAGATTAAAAGGGATCCCTATCTCATGATAAAGATCATTTTCTACTACATGTTCAGCTGCTTCAACATACATGTCATAGAGTTCATTTGTCGCTTCATAATATGCTTCTGCTTCAGGTTCAGAGATGACAACAAGTTCATCAGAGATGTAAGATGTTTCATCACTGTCTGTATGCCATGTAAACCCTAATGATTCAAGATAGTCTTTGTCAAGTGCTATTGTTTTTTGTAAAGTTAACACTGCTTAACCACCAAAAGAGCTACGGCTTCCAGAGGAGCTTTTTTTACTACCAAAGAAACCGCTTCTTTTTGAGCTACTACTGCTTCTAGGCTTATTAAAACTTTTTTGACTTTTTGAATAAGTTGAAGGAGATTTATAACCTGCTTTACGGTTATTTTGATAGTTTTGATTTCCAAAAAGTTTATTACCTATCCATGCACCAAGCATTGCACCAGCCATACTTGCCATAATAGTTTCACCTAGACCCATTCCTTGGCTTACTTGTGGATTTTCTTTAGTAAGGTTAGAGGTACCATCATCTATCTTGGCAGCTTCTTCTTTGATAAGTGCATCCAGTTCAGGTTTAGTAAGTACTTTTTCTGTTCCATCCAGTTTTTTAAGTACAATACGTGTTTCATCTGCAGGAAATTCATCTTTGATCTTATATTTCCCAGGAGCAGACTCTTCAATGATGATAAAGGCACCTTTAGCTTGGGCTTGTTCCTGCTGTTGTTGATTATTGTCACCACATCCGGTTACTCCAGTTGCCAGTAGAGCACCAAGTCCTGTAGCAGTAGCCATAGTGGAGAGTTTATTGAGGTATTTCATATCGTTATTCCTATATAAAAAGTTTAAAGTATAATAGCTAAAAAGAGTAAAAAAGTAGTTTGTGTTAGATATGGGCATCTCTAAAAACCCACCCCAAACCATATAAACGGTAAAATATAAAGAAAAAGAGAGAAATATATGCCAGGATTGTTTGACTACGAGAATCAACTAGAAAAGATCAATGCACATCAACCACCATTGAACAAACTGGATAAAGTAATTGATTGGGAAATATTCCGTAACCCTATAGAAGAAGCACTCTATGTTGAACCAAAGGCACCAGGAGGAAGACCTCCGTTTGACAGGTTAATGATGTTCAAGATTCTAATCCTACAGAAATACTACAATCTCTCTGATGAACAGACAGAGTTCCAAATTAAAGACAGACTCTCTTTTATGCAGTTCCTTGGATTACAGATCGGAGATAAAGTACCAGACGAAAAGACAATATGGCTATTTAAAGAACAACTTAAAGAGAAGAAGCTAGCAGATGAACTATTCAACCTTTTTACAGGGCAGCTTCTTTCACATGGTATAGTAGGTAAAGAAGGAAGTATCGTCGATGCTTCCTTCGTGGATGTACCAAGACAACACAATACCAGAGAAGAGAATGCAGATATTAAAAAGGGTGCTGTACCTTTGGAATTTGGTAAAAAAGATAAAAATGGAAAAAGAAGTAAACTCTCACAAAAAGATACTGATGCGAGTTGGATGACAAAAGGTGGCGAAAGACACTTTGGCTATAAAGATCATGTGAATGTAGATAACAAAACAAAACTTATCACTAAATACAGTGTCAGTGGGGCATCACTTCATGACTCCAAAGAGTTGGAGAATCTTATTGATGAAACAGATAAGCAACTACACGCAGATAGTGCCTATAGAAGCAAAGAGATAGAGACCTTCCTCGAAGAGAATGAATGTCAAAGCCATGTACATGAAAAAGGCTATAGAAACAAACCTCTTACCCAAACACAAAGAGAGTCAAACACTATCAAATCCAAGATAAGAGCAAGAGTAGAACATATCTTTGGTTTTATGACCAACTCTATGCATAATGCATTGCATATGCGCTGTATTGGGAAAGAGAGGATTGTATCAGCTATCGGCTTTTTAAACCTGACCTACAATCTCTTTAGATATGAACAGCTTGTGAGGCTGCAAAAGGTGAAAATGATCTAAAAAATGAGAAATATTGAGTGAGTTTTAGGGAGTGTTAGAAATTTCGTGTCAGTCTGATAAAATACTATCAAGGACTGACAATGAAAGAAGAATACGAATTTGATTTCGATGAAATACTCGATGAATTTAGAAGTGGTAAAAGACTCACCGGTAAAGGAGGTCTCTTAGCTCCACTGATCAAACAACTCACAGAAGCTGCACTTGAAGCAGAAATAGAATCTCATATTGCAGATGATGTTCTCTCGGGACGAAAGAACAGACGTAACGGTTCTAATAGAAAAACCATTAAGGGTACCAGTGATGGTACTTTTGAACTTGAAACTCCAAGAGATCGTAGCGGTACCTTTGAACCCCAGATCGTTAAAAAACACCAAACTACTATATCTGATGAGATAGAAGAGAAGATCCTTTCCATGTACGGCTTAGGAATGAGTTACAGAGATATCTCTTCACATATTGAAGAGATATACCAGGTATCTATCTCAACTGCTACAATCAGCCTTATTACGGATAAGATCATCTCCAAAGTCAAAGAGTGGCAGGCAAGACCATTAGAGGCAATGTATCCCTTTGTATGGCTTGATGCTATACATTATAAAATAAAGGAAGATGGAAGATATGTATCTAAAGCTGTCTATACAATACTGGGTGTAAATCTGGAAGGAAGAAAAGAGGTACTGGGACTTTATATCTCTGAGAATGAAGGAGCCAACTTCTGGCTACAGGTACTTACCGATCTACATAACAGAGGTATTGAAGATATTCTTATTGCCAGTGTAGATGGTCTTAATGGTTTTCCTGAAGCAATAAAGACTATCTTTCCCGATACAGAAGTTCAACTCTGTATCGTTCATCAGATAAGAAACTCACTCAAATATGTGGCTTCAAAGAATCAAAAAGAGTTTATGAAGGATCTGAAACTGGTCTACAAAGCCGTCTCCAAAGAATCAGCTGAACTTGAACTTGACAGACTGGAAGAAAAATGGGGCAGTATGTATCCTATCGTCATCCAGTCCTGGAGAAATAAGTGGGAGAACCTCTCTTATTATTTCAAGTATCCAGCAGAGATCAGAAAGATCATCTATACGACAAATATTATTGAATCGGTACATCGCCAGTTCAGAAAACTGACCAAAACCAAAGGGGCTTTCCCTAATGAAAACAGCCTTATGAAATTACTTTATATGGGTATTCAGAATGCATCCAAAAAATGGACTATGCCAGTTTGGAATTGGTCTTTGACTATTTCTCAACTGGCTATCTTCTTTGAAGGGAGATTAGATAAATATCTAGAGGTGTAACTTATGTTACTAATTGTGGCTGACACGGAATTTTAAACGCTCTCGAGTTTTACGGATAAATCGTAGAACTCATTCAATAATTCTAACAAAAATGGAAGAATTATTGAAAATTATTTTAAAAAATTAGGATGGGGTGACCTTGGCTGCTGGAATGGTGGTTTTTAGAGGTGCCCATATTTAATTTTTTGAGGTAATACAAAGAGAAGGAAGAGGTTCTCTTTGTATAAAGGAGTAAAATGGAAGAAAGTTTACTTAACTTTAGTCCATTTGCTTTCTAAGGAATGTTGGAACATCTAAAATATCTTCATGGTCACCATTATATCCACCTACTACCATTCTGTTTGCAGATCTAATAGTATTGATGTTGGTAGCACCTGTACCTAGAAGTGATTCTTGTTTTTTAATTGTTGGTTCAGCGACAGTATTCTTGTCTTCAAAACCAGTAGCAATAATAGTGATCTTTACTTCATCAATCTCCATGTTTTCGTTGGTAGTAGTACCAAAGATCACAGATGCATCTTCATCTGCACTCTCTTCAACGATACTCATTGCCTCACCGATCTCCATAATAGGATAATCAGGGTGAATGTCAAAGTGTACAAGTACACCCATCGCACCATCAATAGAGATATTGTCAAGCAGTGGAGACTCGATGGCAGCTTTTGCTGCATCATATGCCGCATTGGTTCCTGTAGCATAACCTGCACCCATAAGAGCAAGTCCTCTGTGTCCCATAACTGTTTTCACATCGGCAAAGTCAAGGTTAATGTCATTTTCTCCATGAGAAAGGATCACCTTTGAGATACCACCTACAGCTTGAGCAAGAATATCATCTACCATTCTAAAACTCTCTTTTATACCAAGGTTTTTCTCAACGATAGAAAGAAGTTTTTCATTAGGAACAACGATGATAGAATCACTCTCTCTTTTGAGTTCTTCCAGACCCTCTTTTGCAAGTTTTGTTCTTTTTCTACCTTCAAACTTAAAAGGACTAGTTACAATAGAAACAGTTAATGCACCTATTTCTTTAGCCGCTTGTGCGATGATGGGTGCAGCACCTGTACCTGTACCGCCACCAAGACCTGCAGATATAAATACAATGTCAGAACCTTCAAGCATTGTTTTGATGTCTTCAAAACTTTCAAGCGCAGCTTCTCTACCTTTGTCCGGAACCATACCTGCCCCAAGACCTCTTGTTGCATTGATACCCAGTTGCATTTTGAATGGTGCAAGTGATGAATCTAATGCTTGTGAATCAGTATTAGCAACGATGAGATCAATACTATTGATCCCCTCATTTATCATGTGGTTGATCATGTTACCACCACCACCACCGACACCAATTGCTTTTATCTTTGCGCCATTAGTATGACATTTTGTTTCGACTATGTCGATTTGAAACTCTTCCATATTCTCCCCCTTTTTTTGTGATATGTTTAAATACGTTTCCTATTTAAAAAAGTTGTCTTGCCCAGTTGGCTAACTTTTTTAATGGGTTACTGTTTTCACTCCCGATATCTGGTAGATCATCAAAAATGATCGATTCAGAATCTCCAGATGTACCTTTTTGTTTCTTTTCTAGGTTTGGCTCTCTACTCTCTGCTACTTCTTTGACAGTATTTCCTAGCTTAATATCACCAAGATTATCTTCATATCCGATTTTAGAATGTAATAATTCTTGTTGGAAATTGATTTCGTACTGTGTGTGTTCACCTGCCTTATAAAGTAGTAAACCTATGACTGTTGAATATGCAGGGTCTTTAAGTTCATCAAACAGCCCATCAATATCACTTGGTTTACCAATACGTACAGGCATAGCAGGGAAAATAGATTGTGCCAATTCCCTGATACCTTTAAGTTTTGTCATCCCCCCGGTAAGGATGATACCAGCACCTATCTGCTCTTTGAGTGCAGATTTCTCAAGAGATTTTGCCAATATCATCAATGCTTCTTCAACACGGGCGAAGATCACACTATGGACTATCTCCAATGAAACATTATTGCGATTCTCTTCGTCTCCTATAATAGGAAGTTCTATGATCTCATTACTGGTCTCTATGAGGTTACCATGACGTATTTTTACATTTTCCGCAATTTGCAGCGGTGTGTGCAGTGCCATAGAGAGGTCATTGGTGATGTGGTTTGAACCTACACCCAGGAAGTCATTATATCTGATAGAGTTTCCTGTGTGTATGACAAGATTACTTGTCTGTCCACCCAGGTCAATGACTGCAACACCAAGTTCTTTTTCATCTTCATCCATGGTTGCGATAGCAGAAGCATACCCGCTAAGCACAATACCATCTATCTCAACACCTGCAGAGCGAACAGCTTTTTTAAGATTTAAAAGATTTGATTTTTGTGTCATGATGATATTGACATCTACTTCCATACGACTGGCATTCATACCAAATGGATCTTCTATAAAATCCTGATCATCTACTCTGAAGTTGTATGGCAATACATGTACTACTTCATATTCGTTTGGTACATTCGCATTATAGAGCGCTGTTTGCATGACACGATTGATCTCTTTAATAGAGATGTCTTTATGTGGTATATTGACAACACCTGTAGAATTCAGACTTTTTGCATATGCGTTGGAGATAGAAACCGTAGCAGAAGTCATATTGCTTCCGGCGATACGTTTTGCATCGTTGATAGCTTTTTTAATAGCTTTAGATGCAAGTTCGATATTGGTAATGGCACCTTTTTTAATCCCTTGGGATTTAGCAATACCATGACCTTGTATTTGGACTTTGCCTTCTTTAATTTCAGCTATGATTGCACATATTTTAGTTGAACCGATATCTATAGCTAAAATTGTATCACTCAATTTATAAGTCCTTCCATATAAACTTCTGTAGGATATTTGGTATCTAACATCTTTATGAGGTTAGTTTCAAATGTTCTCTTTTTCATCTGATTGACATTATCTTTTACAAAATTTGTCTTGTTGGCGTCCATCCCCAGAAGTTTTTGTTCCATAATATTGTAAACTACTATTTTATTCGATATGCTAATAATACCCTTTTCTTTTGAAGATGTAAAGAGTTTTTGTAAAAATTGTAAACTTTCTTGTGAATTTAGTGATTTTAGGTTGTCACGATTCTCTAAAGTAATGAAATCAGAAACTGTTGCATTACTCTCATCCAAGTTTTCAAGTGTTGACTCAGCAAGTGTCAAAAGGGCTTCTTTTTTTGCTTCTACAGTATAGGTTTCTGTCACTTTTTCTTTTGCTTCTTCAAAGCTCATTACCTTAGGTTCTTCAATGCTGTTGATCTTTACTGTAGCATATTGGTCTCCAACAACTTTAGGTTTAAGAATGTTGCCTATGCTCTTTTGTCCGATTTCATCCCAAAGTTCTTTTGTCAGTTTAAGATCACCCACTGGAAGCGTAGTGTTTTCAGAACTTTCAAGCTTGCCTTTTTTAAATGCGATATAACTTTTTTGTGCAGCTTTTTTTGTTTTTTTAAGTTTTAAATCTCTACTAGCTTTCTCTTTAGCTGCATCAAAAAGAAGTTGTTTCCCGTTTGCATCAGTATAGTTAAAAGTGTTTGCTTCATAAAAAGTTTTTAATTCTTCATCGGTGATCACTGTGTCACTGGTTTGTGTCCATACAATAGAGAGTGCATATGTTTTATTTGTCATAAAGTTTTCTTTTTGTGTCTCCCAGTATGCTTTAACTTTAGCTTCGTCTGCTGTGAAAGTGACATCTGAAGCTGTCAACACTTTGTAAGTAAGTTTGTCAGCGGTATTCATTGCTGCAGAGACAGTCTCTTCTTCAAGTGGTAAACTTTCAGTTTGAAGTAATGCAAGTGTTTTGTTTATGATGAGATCATCTCTTAGTGTTGCCTCAAAAACTTTTGCTTTGAGTCTTTGGCTTCTAAGATAACCCTTATAGATCTCTTTATTGAACAGACCGTCTTTTTGGAAGCCTTTGATCTCTTCAAGCATCTTTGCCACTTCTTCATCTGAAACAATGATACCAACATCCTGAGCAAAATTAAGTATTTTTGCTTGTGTTGCCAGTGTCGAAAATGCTTGTTTGATCAGTCCCATCTCTTTTGCTTTTTTGTCATCAAGTTTACCTTGTAACATTTCATTATATTGATTATATATATTGCTGTAAACCATATTGAGTTTAGATTGTGTAATTTCAATATTACCTACTTTGGCAACATTACCTGCTTTGGAACCAAAACTATAGCTTCCCCAACCTACAAAACCTGCACCTATAAATGCGATGGTTGCTACCCAGATAGTCCATACGAGGTATTTATTGTGTTTTTGCATCCAACTAATCATACTTCTCTTACCTTTAATCTAAAAATTTGTACAATATTTTACCTAAATAAACTTATCGTAGTAATTGTATTGGAGTATAAAAACAGAATGGTTGATAAAAACAGTAAAATGATGCAGCGTGACCTGGAAGTCATATGGCATCCCTGCACACAAATGAAAGATCATGAGACACTGCCACTTGTGCCTATTAAGTCAGGAAAAGGTGTTTATCTTTATGACTTTGAAGGCAATAGTTATATTGATGCGGTGAGCTCTTGGTGGGTCAATCTTTTTGGACATTCCAATACAACAATAAACAACAAAATAAAAGCACAGCTTGACACACTTGAACATGTACTCTTAGCAGGATTTACGCATGAACCAGCAGTAGAGTTGGCACATAAACTTGTCAATATCACACCTCAGGCGTTAGCAAAAGTATTTTATGTTGACAATGGGTCAAGTGCTGTAGAAGCGGCATTGAAGATGAGTTACCATTATCATCTTAACCGAGGAAAGCGTAAACCTTTGTTTCTCTCTTTGACAAACTCTTATCATGGTGAGACCATAGGGGCACTCTCTGTGGGAGATGTCGCACTTTATAAAGAGACCTACGAACCACTGCTTATAGCAAATATGCAAGTTCCTGTCCCTAAAGATCAGAGTGAAGCATCAGCAAGTGAGGCAGTAGCAGCTTTAGAAAAAGTATTACAGGAAAAGGCCCATGAGATAGCGGCATTGATACTGGAACCTCTTATACAGGGAGCTGGGGGGATGCATATGTATCATCCCAGTTATTTAGTAGGGGCAAGAGAGTTGACAAAAAAGTATGATGTACACCTCATAGCAGATGAGATCATGACCGGGTTTGGACGTACGGGAAAAATGTTTGCCTGTGAGCATGCAGATATCTCACCAGATTTCATGACACTGTCTAAAGGGCTTACCGGTGGCTATTTACCACTTTCTGTTGTGATGACAACAGATGAAGTTTACAATGCCTTTTACTGTGACTATAATGAACATAAAGCTTTTTTACATTCTCATAGTTATACAGGAAACCCTTTGGCTTGTTCTGCTGCTTTGGCTACTTTAGAGATATTTGAGCAAAATGATATACTGGGTGAGAATGAAAAGAAACGTGTTTACATTAAAGAGAAGCTGGAAAAGTTCACAGACCTTTCTAATGTAAAAGAGATCAGACAGCAAGGTATGGTCGCTGCAGTTGAACTTAAAGGGTATGAACCTCGGGAACGTATAGGTTTACGTATCTATGAATATGCTTTAAGTCAAGGGGTTTTACTTCGACCACTTGGGCATATTATCTACTTTATGCCCCCATACACCATCACTTATGAAGAGATAGATAAGATGCTGGAGGTTGCGTATGAAGGGATTAAAGAAATTAGAAATTAGGAAGGATAGAAGCACTGTCTTACAGTGTTTCTATTTTTTGAAAGTAGAAAATAAACCACTATTTTGTTTTTTTATTCTTTCGTAGTGACTTATTGCTCTTTTGATACCTAAGTCCATGGCATCCTTGTAAAGAGCTTCAGCTTTTTTCTTATCTTTGTCGATACCGATACCATTTTCATAAAATTGTGCTAAGTCACAGATTGCTTCGGGATAGTCATCGTCCATGGCTAAACGGTTGATAAGTGTAAAAGATTCAGGAAGCTTTTTTTGAAGTATTTTGCCTGCGTAAAGTGCTCTGGCTAACATAAACTGTGCGAATTTGGATTTTGTTGCACCGGAAATAAGAAGTAACTGTGCTGCTTCTGCCAGGCTGTTTTCTTCAGTCAATTTTGTAATATACTTGATTATCTCTTCTACTTCATCATTCGTATAACCATCATTACTTATTTGCAATAACCATGCATTGACTGAGGAGAAGCTTTCATCACTTTCCTGTACAGGTGGGTATTGAGTATGCATATTTTTAAATTTTTGATCTATGTATGGGATGGCTCTGTATTGAGAAGGTATGTTTTCCTCAGATGGAATTGTGCTAGGTTCTTCTTGAGTTGTTTCTTCTTCATATGCAACTTTTTCTTTTTGTACCTTTTGAATAACAGGTGGCTCTTCTATGTCAAAAAAAGTATCTTTAGGTATGAAAGATGTATCTATATGGCTCTCTTTTGTATTTTCGGTGTCTTGTTCCGGTAGATCAAAAAAAGTATCTTTTGGCATATGGCTGATATCAAGCTCTATATTGCCAGTTAGTATATCATCAGTTTTGATATTGAGTAGTGCATCAAAATCAATAGTCTCCTGTTCTTGTTTTGGAACATCTTCTGATGTCAATGTACTAAAATCAAATAATTCTTTTTCTTTTTCTTTTTCTTTTTTCTTCTCAGGAGTTGTGACAAAAAGGTCAAACTCTTTAATGATAGCTCTGTCTTTTTCTGTTCTAATTTGTTTCTCTTTTTGAAAACTTCTTTGAAGTACCTCATCCATAGGTGTTTCTATATAGGTAGTAATAAGTGCTTGTGTCTGTGCATAGTTCTCTGCTTGAAGTCCTGCGATAATCTCTTGGATTTTTGCATCTGTTTTAAGGGGGCTAAGTTTCAAAATTTGAAGTTGTATTGTCTCCATATCTGTAATTGAGATGGCGAGTTTAATAATTTTTAAACGTTTTTTTGTCTGATTCATACACTTGTCCAATGTGAGGTGTTTTATTTGTAGAGTATAACAAAACTATGCTTTACTACACTGTTGACACATGATTAACAGTTATATTTCATTATAATATATATTGTAAGGGAGAGATGATGAAAGTGTTTATGATTATATTGCTTGTTATGTTAGAACTTAGTGCTATGAGTCCAAATGAGATTGTTGGTAAGTGGCAAGCTGTAACTCATTCGACAAACAATGGTACTGCAACTACAGAAAAGGAATACCTGTACCTAAATGCAGACCACACCTTTTCTATTGTCATACTTGTAAGTCTTCAAAAAGATGATGCTTTTATCAAAGATCTACGGGTAGAAGGTTCCGGTATCTGGAAGACACGAGATAACACACTTGTAGTGGTAGTAAAAAAGATTGAAGTCCCTGCTGCCAAAGAGGTCTATCTTATCTCTCAGCAATCTCTGGAAAATCTTGCAGGAAACTTTCAAAACAGGTTTAAAAATGAACCTATACGTATTAGTATTATAAAAAGTATAGATAAAAATAATTTGACTACGGTCAATGAAAAACTAAAAGAGACTCATTATATACGTCAATAATTATTAGAAGATTAACTAAAGATTCGCAGACAAAGCCAACAACCTGCAAGAGTTCTCCAAAATAGAAACTTTCTTTGCAATCTCAGTGATGTTTCTGTCGTAAGAGGTAAGTCCAAAATTTAGGTGTTAGGTGATAATGACAACTCACTCTCTACCCCTCCTAATCACTCCATAATATAGCCGGTTGTGGTATACCCAATACTTTAGTAATCATATGCTGAGAATATCCTTGCTCATATGCTTTGAGTATTTGAGTGTTTCTCTCTTTTATATCTTTCACTTTCAATAACATCTTCTTTAATTTTTTCTCATCAGGCTTTTATCTATATTTGGTGCTTCTACTAAACTTGATGCCTTTTTAAGTTCTTGTAGTACAGATGTGTCTACATCACTATGCAACATTACTTTGATGGTTTCATTATCACTCTCATGATTTTGTACTATCCATGCGTGTTTTAGGCACTCTGGTGTTTCTTTGGCTAAGAAGTAATGGTATGAACTGTAAGGGTACTCCTCTAATGCTTTTACCATATTGGCTTTAAGTGGGTTTTGTTCTATGTAGAGCATGAGAGTATAAAGGTAGGCTTCATCTGTTGCATACCAAGATTTAAAGCGTCCTTGCCACAAATGTCCTGAACGTCCATACTTTTTATTAAAGTAGATGGCATAGTTAGAATTGAGTTGTTTCATAAACTTAGAGAGGTTTTCTTGATGTATCTCTAGTAGTAGATGATAATGGTTACTCATCAGACAATAATTATGTAATGTGATACTATAACTCTTAGCATAAAAGCACATCAGCTCCTCAAAGTATTCATAATCATCAGGCTCTTTAAAAACAATTCTTTGTTCTACTCCTCTGTTAATGACATGGTAATACCCTGCTATCTCTATGCGTGGACGTCTTGGCATGAGGACTCCTGTGTGTTGGGATATTGGAGTATAGTATAGGAAGGATTAGATTATCACCTGACCCCTATATCCAATTATTTTCATAATGGATAACATCCTCCGCAATGTAATGTATAATAAGCTTTTAATCCCTGCAAATGTCTTTCTAAATAAGAAATAATAGGGGCAAAGGAAATTAATTTTCTGAAGATAAATTAAAAAATTTCACTCTATTATTTGCTTTATCAACTTTAAATTCAAAATTACCCCAAACTAATCTACTTTCTTGGCTTTTTAAGTTATCTAAAAAAATTTCTTCATCCTTTTCTAAATATTTAAAACTACCATTAAGTTTATTGGTGTCAATATTATGAGTTTCTACTATTTTGTATGCTGAATCTGGGAGAATATCAGGTATCCAACCTCTTTGAATAGCAGTATTTTCCAAGACCTCTTCTTTATTTAAATAATTATTAGTCTGGCTATCCATATTTTTAAGTAAGAATAACAAAAAGGTTAAAAAAATAAATATTAGACTAATCAATATAACTAATTTTTTCATTGTTCTACCCACTCAGGCATCCAATTTAATTTAAATTGTTCGCAAGTTTTAACACAATTTCCACCTTTTTGACCTTGTTGATTAGCAGCTTCATCAGATGCACAATCTTCAGGTGTATCCCCTAAATATCCTTGATACCATTCCCTAAAGTCACTTATACCTTGAGCTACCTTTTTACCCTCTAAACCTAAATTAGTTGCGCGGCAGTTTGCTAAACAGTGAAAATATTTATCAATTCCTATTGTATCAGCTTTTTTCATTTCTTGATATGTTCTCCACATTTCATACCTTGCCTTAGAACGTTCAATTTGCTCTTTAGTACGATTATCAACATTTGCAGGATAAAGTCCTTCAGCATCCCAAAACCCCACCGGATCCCCAAGCACATACCCATAAAGATTAGAGTCTCCACCTTGGAAACCTATCGGATCCTTCTGTAAGCCTCCCCAAAAACCGTACCACCTAAAACAGAATAATTCTGATAAAATAAATCAGGAGAGTTCATGCGAAAGAGTAAGTTCACAGAGAGACAGATTGTTGGTATCCTAAAAGATATAGAAGACGGGGCACCCGTAGTTGAAACACTAAGAGAAAAAGGTGTAAGTAAAGACACTTATTACAAATGGAAGCGTAAATATAGTGGTCTAGAGAGTGGTGATGTCAAAAAGCTCCGTGATCTGGAAAAAGAGAATGCCAAGCTCAAAAAGATGTATGCAGAGATGGCACTGATGAATGAAGCTCTCAAGGATGTGATTGAAAAAAAGCTCTAAAGCCTGATGAGAAGCGAGATACAGTAAAGCATATCGTAATGCATTTTTCATTAAGTATCAATCAGGCTTGTACGATGTTGGAAATTAGCAAGTCAACTTATTATTATGTGAAGAAGCCTAAAGATGATAGCAAAGTAATTGAAGCTCTCAACAGCTTGGTAGATAAATACCCTAGAAACGGCTTCTGGCTACTTTTTAATAGACTTCGTAAGCAAGGCTATGTATGGAATCATAAACGTGTATATCGTGTTTATAAGGCTATGGGACTTAATATCCAGCGTCGTACAAAGAAACGATTACCTAAGCGTATTAAAAATCCTTTACAGGATCTCTATCATCCAAATGAACAATGGAGTATGGATTTTATGTCAGATACGCTCTTTGGAGGCAGAAGATACCGTATCCTCAATATCATGGATGAATTTAACCGTGAACTCATAGAGTTTGAAGTTGACACTTCATTGCCTTCAGCAAAGGTGATTGAAGCACTACGAAGAGCTGTAGATTTTAGAGGTAAGCCAAAGTCCATACGTGTAGACAATGGTCCAGAATTTATCTCTCACAAACTAGAGATATGGTGCTATATCCATTCTATAGAGTTAAAGTTTATACAGCCAGGCTGTCCTACGCAAAATTCAAGAGTTGAACGTTTTAACGGTTCTATGAGACGAGAGTTTTTTCATGCTTATCTATTTGATACATTGGATGAAGTAAGAGTAGCAGCCAAAGAGTGGATTGATGATTATAACTACAATAGACCACACAAGTTTTTAGGAAAGTTAAGTCCTGTTGAATATTTAGAAAAGTACAATTTAGAACAGAGTTATTCTGCTTAGACTGGTTTGATTTAAGGGGAGGCTTACACTTAGCCGTCCACTTCCCCGTATAAGCATCATAGTCCCTATAACCAAACCTAGTAAGTTTAGTATCAGAGTCATACAATCCACCCGCAAACCCAAACGGCACTTTAAAACTTGGATTGCTGTCAGATAATATATTACCAAATGTATCATAAGTTATTTCTTTGACGATATTATGACTTGTATCTGAAATAGCCCTCAAACTTCCTACTTGGTCATAGTGCAGATAATACTTTTGGTTGTTTTGTGTCATAGCTACAGGCATACGTTGGTCAGCATACTCAAATCTATGTTTGAGATTATCATTTGCATCATATGTTGCAAGTAAGGTTGTGAGATTTTCCCAAAGGTACTTTTCGGTGACTGTTCCATTAACAAGCTTTGCCACCCTCTGATTATTAGCATTATGCTTATATGTGATGGTTTTGTTTGGAGTTATAACCTCTTTCAATTCTCCAAGCGTTCCATAGCTGTATGTTGTCATCCCATTGGGTGTGCTCTTCTCTATGAGGTATCCATCTTCATCATATCTGTAACTGTTTTGTCCATAGACTTCTAGTTGGTCATCTAACGTATAAGATGCTGTAGTGGTTATGCCGTTTACAGTAGCTGTTGCTCTATTACCATTGGCATCATAACTGTACTGCTCTATAACCTTATTACTTCGTTTTACTTCTGTGAGTCTTCCTCTTGGGTCATAGGTATAGCGATAGATACTTCTTTTGCCTTTGAACCACTCTGTCTTTTTAAATATTTGAGCATTTACATTACGTCCCAGTCTGATATCCAGTAGTCCGTCACGTATCCATCGTAGTTCACCGTAGCGGTTTATCTTGGTTAGTTTGGTGTAGGTACCGTCTGATATAGTTACATTACGATCTTCTGCCGTTCTTGAGATATTGAAATCTCCTGAACGTATGAGTTGGTTATCTCTATTGTAAGTGTAGTCTATAGTAGTACCTGCATAACTAAAGGTATTGGGTAAGAAGTCGTTGTTATAGGTGTAGCTTAGTGTTTGATTGAGGATACCTTTTTGTATGATATTTGTCAGCAGTGTTCCATCATAGCTAAAGCTAAAGCTTTCACTTCCTTTGGTGATAGTACTTGGGGTGGTTTGGCAGTGGTAGGTGTAGTTGCTTGTACCCTCTGGTGTGGTGATACTTGTCACTCTGCCATCTGTATAGGTGGTATCTATGGTCTTTTGGCTAGGTCTGGTGATTTTGGTGACTCTTCTTTGTTTGTCGTAAGTATAGGTTGTAGACTTTTGCATCGGGCTTGTGTAGTCTGTAGGTCTGTTGACTCCATTGTAGCCAAAGGTATGATCTGCTGGGGTTGGGACAGTTCTGGTGGTGAGGTTGCCGTTTGCATCGTAGCTGAACTGTTCACTGCTTCCATCAGGGTAAGTTACCTGTATGAGTCTGTCTCTTAGGTCATAGAGGTAGTGGGTGGTCTCGCTTTTGGGGTTGGTGATTGTAGCCAGGTTACCTCTGCTGTCATAGCTGTATCGGTTCTCTCTTCTATCTGTCAGAGTTTTTATTACTCTGCCTTTTGTATCGTAGGTGTAGTAGGTCTTATGCAATCCGTAAGGTCTGACAAAGAGCGGGTAACGCATCTTCTCATCATACTTCACAAAGTGATTTCTCCCCTCAGGTGTAACGGTGAGTTTCTGCTGTACTTGATAGTTGGTTCTAAAGAGAGTACTTTTACCATTTTGTGTTACGGTATTCTCTACCTTATTGAGGTTGCCGTTCTTGTTATAAAAATAGTGTTTATTAAAACGCTTTGTTTGTGTCAGTCCGCTTGGGGTGGTGGTTGTGGTGGTTTGGAGTACTCTGTTTTGTGTCAAGGGGTCTTTGTAGAGTGTGCCATTTACTTCTTTGTATACTCGGGTGGTTTTTGTACCGCACAGTGTGGTACTGGCTGTAGTATCATCTATACTGTTTTCATAGAGGATACTCTCACCTGTTGGGAGTATCTTCTCTGTTTTTAGTATGCCGTTTTCTAAGAAGTGTTTTTTATAGGTGACCATATCTCCACTTGCTCTGGTCACTTGTGTGTTAGAGAGTGTGGACTCTGTAGTATTTCCAAAAAACCATTCACCTTGTTGAGCATCTATGACTTTAGTGACTTTCCCCTGTGCATCAAAGATATGGAAAAACTCGTTTCCGTTTGGCTCACGCTCTATGGTCATCAAGTGATCTTCATACTCAAAGCTGTAGGAGCTTGTATCTTCGTATTGGACTTCTAGTAGATCATTGTTACTATCTATGTTTAAATAGGTAGTTTGTCCGTGTGGGGCTGTGAGGGAAGTGAGTGTTCCGTTGCTGTCTCTGTTAAGTAAGATAGTTTGTTCAAATTTATCGGTGATGCTTTCTAGTAATCCTATACTATTGTAAGTAAAAGTAGTCTCTATCTCTTTAGTATAAATGTCTCTGGTATATATATGTTTACCCTCTGCATCAAAGAGAAATTCTGAGCTACTTGACTTAACAACTGTTAAACCATTTTCAACTGTTAGTTCAATTATCCACAGGCTTCCACTTCCTAGGTAGAGTCATCACCTGAGAGGGTAGCATGGTTAGAGAGACTCCATCCATGAGCTATAGTTATATCATTTAGGTTTGCACTAGAGTAATGTAAGCCAAAGTCCGCACCAGTTATTTCTATGTCCTCATGAAAGGTCCCGTCATTTGGGGAGACGTAGGAGCTTACTTGTTCATCTGAGAGAGCTATGTCTTTCTGTCTTAACCTTGCGATGAGTTTGACTTATATAGTTAATCAATCAACTCATGGTAACTAATATACCTTTACAATATCTGTGAAATGTTATATTTTTTGGGAAATATAAAAAATGCTGAGAAAAAAGGATTTATAGACTCGTTACGACACCAACTAAAGATTCGCAGACAAAGCCAACAACCTGCAAGAGTTCTCCAAAATAGAAATTTTCTTTGCCATTTCGGTGATGTCTCTGTCGTAAGAGATAAGTCCGAAGCCTTTGATGAGGAGAAGGTGGGTATCGTGTTTTTGGAAAAATTGAGGTATTTCGTATGGGGCACGTTCCATCCAGTCCTCTATGTTTTTTGGGTCATAGACGATGATCTCTCCTAAAACTTGTTTACCGTAATAGTCTTGAGGAGAAACTTTACCGTGTTTGAGTGAATATGCTGTTGCATAGGGTGGCATAGTGTAGCAAACATATTTGGCATTAGGGATGGTCTCATAGATATGTTCATGTATATGTACATCAGCATTTGCCATACTCCAGCGGTAGTCTCTTTTTTGACAATCAAGTCTGACAAGAGATTCTTTAGTCACTTCATCTAATATAGTATCTTTAGAATTGATGATAAATCCACTGGCAGATACTCTTGCAGAGATAGAACCATGGTAGACACCAAAGAAGTTTTTATTAAACAGTGAGAGTGAAACATGCTTGATGTCATCGATGAGATGTTTATCCATAAAAAGAGCCTTTTTCATCTAATTTAGGTATTATAGCATTGATAATTAAAATGTTTAAAAGTAAAAGAAGGAACAACGTGCAAACACCACATATACCTGTACTGCTAGATGAAGTATTGGAGAGTTTTTCTAATGTTGATGAAGGCTACTTTGTGGATTGTACTTTAGGGTATGCCGGACACAGTTCTGAAATATTAGCCAAGTTTCCACACCTTAAACATATAGGTATAGACAGAGATGATGAGGCTTTGGCATTTTCTAAAAAACGACTTGAGCCTTTTGAAGAACGAAGTACACTCTACAAAGGTACGTTTGCAACCGTACTTCCTACTTTAGAAGAAGCTCCTGTCATGGCATTATTGGCAGACTTTGGTGTCTCCTCTTTACAGCTTGACAAAAAAGAGCGTGGATTCTCTTTTACTTCTGAAACTTTAGACATGCGTATGGACGCTCACGCACATTTGAGTGCCTATGAAGTGGTCAACGAATATCCTAAAGAGAAGTTAGAATATATCTTTGATGCCTATGGTGAAGTACGTTCCTATCGTAAGTTGGCTGCAGCAGTTGTTGAAGCCAGGGCTAAAGCACCGATAGAGAGTGCTAAAGCTTTGAGTGAGATCGCTAAAGAAGTCATCCCTGCAGGAGGGAAGATACATCCTGCTACTTTAATGTTCCAAGCTATACGTATAGAAGTGAACAATGAACTTGGAGAGATAGAGGGTTTATTGGATGCCATAGAGGCTAAGCATTATAAAGGTGAAGTGGTTTCACTCATTACTTTTCACTCTTTGGAAGATCGTTTGGTCAAAAACCGTTTTAAGAAGTGGAGTACTGCCTGTATCTGTGATCCCCAGGCAATGCGTTGTACCTGTGGAAAAAATCATGCATTAGGGAAAGCCCTTTCTCGTAAACCCATTACTGCATCCAAAGAGGAACTTAAAATAAATCCTCGAAGCAGGTCTGCAAAATTACGAAGTTTCAGGTTCAATACTGATGGCAAGTAAAAAGAAAAAATCTGACCCTAACGGTATTACTTTTGGTATGATAAGTGTGATCTTTATGTCAGTGACCATTGTACTCATACTTGCGATGATCAAAATTTATTTGAGTAATCAAATCTATTATGAGAGTAAAAAAGTCAATAAAATGCAACAAGAAGTGGAAACACTTAAAGCAGAAAAAATAATACTGCAACAAAGTGTAGAAGCACTGAAGTTTAAAAATAGAGTGACAGATACTATCTTTGTCATTTATGAAGAGTAAAGAGTAATGATACGAAATTTTATTACATTTGCAGTAGATAAACCCATTATCAATCATATTTTAATGGTTTTCATGTTGCTTCTTTCTATTTTTGCGTACCGGGATATTCCAAAAGAGATCTTTCCGCCATCTTCACTTGACCAGATAAATATTACAGGTGGGTATCCTGGTGCATCTGCTGATGTCCTCGATAAGATGGCTGTAAAGAATATTGAAGATGATCTTAAAAGTATTTCTGAAGTGGAGAATATTGACACTGTCATTCAAAATGGATTTTTTTCCATCAAAGCAGATATTAAATCAGGCAGTGACAACCTCTTGGTGCTTGGGGATGTGAAAGATATTATTGCCAACACAAGACGGGATCTTCCTGCAGATATGGATGAACCCATTGCCAAGATCACGATACATGATTTTCCTCTACTGCTGATAGCCATATCCGGGGATGTACCTAAAAAAAAACTTCTTGATATTGCTGAAGATCTCAAAAGTAAGTTAAGTGCCTATAAAGATCTGAGTGGTATCACAATCAGGGGTGATGCTGATGATGAAGTGCTTATTAAGATAGATAATAAAAAATTGTTAGCATACGATCTATCAAAAGAGAGTGTATATAAAGCCATAAGCACACTCAGTTCCATCTTCCCCATAGGTACCATAGAGCAAAAAGGAAGACACCTTTACATTTCTACGCTAAATGGAGAAAAAAGTGTTAAAGCGTTGGAATCAGCGTTGATCACTGTTGCCGGTAAACGAATACGTTTGGGCGATATTGCAGAAGTGAGTTTTGGACTGAGTGAAAGTAATGAAATATCACATTTCAATGGAGTACAGAATATTTCTATCAATGTAAACAAAACTAAAGAAGGTAATGCGATCGCGCTTAGTAAAGAGATCAAAAATTTACTTAAAGAGGTGCAAAAAGAGTATAAAGATGTTGTCATTGAAGTTTATACCGACACTTCAGTTTGGATCAAAAATAGACTTAATCTTGTCTCTTCAAATATTCTCTTTGGTTTGATCCTGGTCTTTTTGGCGCTCTTCATGTCTGTAAATTATAAAATAGCGCTGGTTGTCGGCATAGGAATACCGGCAAGTTTTATGATCACCCTTATATCTGCAGATATGATAGGTTACAGTCTGAATATGCTGACACTTTTGGGAGCATTGATCGCACTGGGTATGTTGGTAGATGAAGCTATTGTTGTGGCAGAAAATATTTACAGGCATATGGAGATGGGTAAAACGCCACGTGAAGCTGCGATAGACGGTTCGATCGAAATGTTCCCTGCTGTACTTACGGCAACACTCACAACAGTATTTGCTTTTTTACCTCTTCTCATACTTTCTGGTGAAATGGGTATGTTCATGAAAGTCTTACCCGTGATGATCTCTATTTTACTGGTCTCTTCACTTTTTGAAGCATTCTATTTTTTACCGCTGCACTCCAAAGAGTTATTTTCTATGAAAGATACAAAAATAGATCATGACAGGAGTGATTTTTGGGTAAGACTTGATGTAAAGTATGAAAAGTTGTTGCAAACACTGTTAAAAAGAAAAAAGCGTTCTTTGTTTTTACTGGTAACATTTATTCTCTTATCCACTGCAGGTATGCTTAGCATAACGAAGTTTAAACTGTTTCCGGAATTTGATTCTACTCAAATATATTTGAGTGGCAAGATAGATGTAAATTCGAAACTTGAAGATACCGAAAAATATGTGACAGACTTAGAGAAGAAGCTTCTAGCTTACTACCGAAGTCAGGGAGACGGTAAAGGAGAAGTCTCTTCCATTACTTCCATCATCGGATTACTTTTCCATTCAGACCAGACATTTGAAACGGGTAACAATCTTTTTCATATTTTCATTAACTTGCATGAAAAAGCTCCGGAGAATTTTTTTGACACCTATTTGAATCCTATATTCTCTTTAGAGTATGACGGTGAAGACATGATAAGAGAGCAAAAAGCACAGGAAATTGCGAAAGCCACGCAAGAAGATGTTATAGAAGCATTTAAAAAGCTAAAATTACCCAATGGTGAAGATCTGTTTTCGGAGATCAATATTTTTGTTCCCCAAACAGGGATAGTAGGGCACGATATAGAGATAGGGTTAAATGTACTGGATGAAAAACAACAACTTCTTGCGATCAAAGAGCTTAAAAAAGCACTCTCCGGCATAGAGGGTGTTTTTGAAGTTACTGATAATGCAAAAGAGGGTGTACAGGAGTTGAAACTTCGAGTGAATGAATATGGTCAAATGTTGGGTTTCTCTGAAGCATATGTGACTTCTGTTCTAAAAGGTTCTTTTTTAACAGGTGAATATGGAAAAATGTTTGATGACAGAGGTTTGATACGTGTACGTATAGAAGATCCAAATAAAGATGTTGATCTTAATATAAGAGCAGTCAAACTTACTACCCCGGATGGGCAGTCGGTAGTAAGGTTGGATGAGGTGTGTGATTTCATTTATAAAAAAAGTTATGTCAAGATCTTTAAAGAAGACGGTGACAGAGTACGAACAGTCATCGCAAGGGTAGAGAGTAAAACCATCTTGGCAACAGAAGTGATGAAAAAGGTCAAACCTTTACTGGAAAAATTTGAAAAAGAAGGTATAAAAGTCATTATCAAGGGAGAAGAAAAAGAGAATAATCAGATGAAAAAAGAGATGTCTCAGGCTGCATTGATCGCAATCTTCCTGATCTTTATTTCTTTGGTGTGGATGTTTAACTCTTTGGTGCTGCCTCTTATCATTATATCAACTATCCCTCTTGCTATTGTCGGTGCACTTGTAGGTACTTACATTATGGGTATTAATCTAACCATGCCTGGGGTCATGGGTATGATAGGACTTGCAGGGGTTGTAGTAAATGATGGTTTGATCATGTTGAGTTTTATTAGAAACTCCAGAGATCAAAGTGAAATGATGGAGAAAGCAGGGCACAGACTCAGACCTATTTTATTGACCTCTGTCACTACGGTTTTAGGACTCTCAAGTATGATCTTCTTTGCAAGCGGACAAGCACTCATCATTCAACCTATGGCAATCTCATTAGGGTTCGGTATCGCATGGGCAACCGTACTTAACCTTTATTATGTACCCTTGATGTATTCGGTGATCTATAAGGTAGAGGAGAAGTAAAGAAAAACTTTAATGTATGAATCTTTACTAGGTGGATGAAATCCACTTATTATGTGTATTTAGGCTGTTAAATCCACTTTCTGATCTTCAAGTAAAATTGATAGATCCACATCATTTCCATGCTCTTTAAAGACTTGACAGATCCTGTCTAGATGAATGTCTGAACGTTCTAAGTAGGGGTGGTTGTCTATAAATTGCCACAATGTTTCTGGGTTTTGACAAAGTTCTTTAAGATAGTATCTGGTGATCATCCCCATTGGACCCTCTGTATCTTCTCCTGAAACTAAGAAATTTTCTTTTTTAATTACAAATGGGAATCTCATTCCATAATAATCTACGGCATCACCTATCTGTTCAAAGTAGACATTTTGTCTTTTTAAAATTCGTTGCAATGAACGTTCCATAATTGCAAAAATTTTAGAATAATGATAAAGAAAAAAATTGATTCTTGTTGCCGCCATCAATGCCATACTAAGATAAGTTCGTAATTGTAGGGTAGAAAAATTCTTATAGGTACTAAGATTAGTAGATAAAGCTAAACGAGAAACTTCGCAGATGGGTAAATCTTTTGTAAGATATTCAATACCTTCAACATGCCCATCTTTTTGCATAGGCATTTCCTGAATAGGGGTGGAAGAGTTAAGAAAAAAGACCCTTATGGTTCCAACAAAGGTTTGTGTAGGGTTATGGCGTAAAAGATAAATAAAAGATTGTTCATCATCCTTATTAAAAAGAAAGAGGTCTTCGTCTTCTATGGTTGCAAAGTTTTGGTATTTAGGCAATAAAATTTCTTTACGTATTTTTTTAACTGCTGAAATATCTTCTTTGGTTGTGGCAAGGATAAGTGTGTACTCTTGTGTTAAGAGATGCAAAGCTTCATTGAGCACTAAAAGTTCCTTGATTAAGTATATTAGAAAGTATAGAATTTTTTTCGTTATATTTTGCTAAAAGATATTTTTTTGACATTATTACTATATCATTATTGCTATATAAAGTAATATGCATATAAACCTAGGATATAATAAAATAGGAATTTTAGGGAATGGGATATAATATGGGATATTTTTTTGGACAAAAAATAATACAGAAGAGTTTAGTTTTTTTATGTTTGTTTTCTTCAGGTGTGATCTATGCACAGAATGTTGATAGTATTTTACAAGAGTATAATAAAAAAAATGATTTAAGTCAGAAAACAATTGATGAAAACAAAGGGCATTTGGTTCTTTTTACCAGAGAAAAACTGGAAAGAATGCATGCGAAAACACTAAAAGATGTTTTTAAAACGACACCGGTTATCTATTATCATGAAAATAGACAAGCCCTTCCAGATCCTTTGACCTCTGGAGCATTTGAACCTTATCGCAGTAATTTTATTCGTCTTTATGTGGATGGTGTAGAGATCACCCAGGGGTGGATGGGTAGTGGATTGATGCTTTATGGGGATGTTAATATTGATTTTGTAGATCATATAGAGTTTTATTATGCTGTCCCTTCTTTCGAAGCAGCTGTAGAACCTGCTTACCTTACTGTTTTTCTTTATTCGAAAGACCCTCAGCGAGATGGTGGAGGTAAATTAGACCTGACAGGAGGAAGCAGAGGATATAACTCCCAAAGTATAAGTTACGGAGAACAAACAGAAGATCTTTCTTATATGGTTAACTTGTCTCATACCAATGCCAAAAGAGAGACAATAGATAACGGAACCTCTACACCTTTAAGCAGAGATTTTGAGCGTACACAACTTTTTTCTTATATAAAAAAGGAAGATCAAATTTTTCATTTACAGGTAATGAAAAAAAATACAGATAGCCTTGCAGGAATGAGTTGGGATGCTACACCTTTAGTTTCACAAATGGATTATCTTAATGTCCATATGGATTATGGAATTGATTTCTCTGAGCATTGGCGTGCACAGGTTGCCTATGATTGGCTTAAAACAGATATGGCACAAGCAGATGAACTTCCTTTGCTTTGGAGAGATGCTTTAGGCTCAAACATCTTTAATGGAGAGTATAAAAACAGTACGTATAGTGCTGAATTGACCTATAAAGAAACAATAGGAAATAACCGTATCACAGCAGGGATAAAAGGAAGATATAAAGAGCTTGATTCATTTACAAGAGATGGACAGGATGCTTTGATCACACCTTTTACTACTGAAAAGATAGCTACGGCCTTCTTTCAGGATCAATATGCACTCAGTGAGCAACAACTTTTAACACTGGGGATATCATATAATCACATTTCACGAAATGGAGGGGTAGAAGATGATTCTCTTTTGCAACTGCGTTTAGGATATATTTATACCAGTGAGCACTGGAGTTATAAAGCTTATCTCTATCGTGCTCAATTTGCTTTAGAACCATTAGTACGCTATTTGGATCTTCCAAACTATGAAGATGTGGACCCACAAACTACAATAGCCATAACACAGGAATTGGCTTATAGTGAGGAAAATTATCGACTTAGACTTATGTTGCTTTTTATGCAAGATGAAGATGGACTGGTGCAAAATAATGGTGCAGGTGAGACAAAATATTTCTTTACAATTGTGAATTATGATTATGATTTTGATATGGATAATAAAGTAAACTTACAACTCTATTATGCACACTATCAAGATATTTTTGATTTGGATAAACTTGAAGATATGAGCGGCTATTTGAGTTTTACTAACAGTTATGAAAACTTTGATTTTTATAATGGTGTTGTTTATCATAGTAACAGTCTTGATAATTGGAAAAGCTATTTTGATCTGACGAGTTCTGTCTCATGGAATATTGATCAAGATCTTACTGTGACACTCAAAGGAGATAATCTTCTCAATAAAGCTAAAAAGACAAACCTGTTTAGAGTTGACCCTACAACTGGAAGTATGTTGGAACCTTTGCAAGTATCTCCGATAGACCAGCGTATCACCCTCGAGTTGGAGTATATATTTTGAGAAAGATCTTTATTCTCTTAATCCTTATGTATGGGCATCTCTATGCGTTGGAAAGGGAGAGTACACTTAAAATTTACCATCAGATATTTTCATCATTGGTAGCTAAACCGATGATAAATGTGTATACTGATGATAAAGAGTATAGAAAAGTGTTTGCAACTTCAAAAAGAATGGTTTTGTCTGGTTACCCTGAGAAATCAGATATTATTTTGATCACAAATAGAGCAACACTTTTTCAAATCATGAGAGAGCGGCAGTGGGCTGTTGCAAAGGATGAAAGACCTATTCTTTTTGTGACGGATTATCGTTTATTGAAGAACTCTTTTGACATAGTCGGTGCATTTTATTGGAAGAAAGGAAGATCCCAGTTATTGTTTATCAAAAATCGTTTGGATGCATATAATATTACCTTGCCAAATGAGTATAAAAATTTTATAGTTGATGAACTATGACACCAAAGCATACCAATAAACATATTTTTATTATTATGGGCCTGTTGGTTCTCTTTGCACTCTATCTGCAATACGCAGTCAATGAGAGTACTGAAAAACTTAAAACTCAGGAGATTCAAAAAGCTGAACGGTATGCGCAGAAGATAGGTGAATATATCCAGTTAAAAACAGTAGAAGAAGGAAAATTGAACCTGGATAAATACCCTATTATGAGGGATGAACTCAATGAGGTACTTCGTACATTTTTAACAGAAGAGTATCAGTATATTTTTCTACTGCGTAAAGATGACAAAGGACATTACCGTTTTTTACTTGACGGATCAATAGAAGATCCTGTAGAGTATAATACGATCTTCTTTCCAAAGAGTAGACTCTTTGATAGTGTGTATATGACTAAAGAACCGCAGATAATTGAACAGAAAGAAGGGGTTGAACATGTTTGGCTTTCCTTGCTTTATCCTATTGTAACTGATGGGAAAACACAGGCACTTTTAGTTTTGGATCTATCTGAAGTTTATGGTGAATATCTTAGTGACTTTAACTCTCCCATTGTGTATATTATAACGCTGATACAACTGTTTCTTTTAGGCAGTTTTTTCTTTTTGGTTTATTTTGCATATCAGTACCATAAGTTGAGAAAAAGTATATTGTATGATCCTGTGACCTCTATGTATACTAAAGTCTATCTGCAAGAGTTTTTTGATGTAGAACAAGTTGATAGATATAATGCAATGTTGATTGATATCGATGAGTTTAAACAGATCAATGAAAAGTATGGACATGAAGCTGGTGATACTGTTTTAAAACTGTTTAGCAAAGAGATGTTGACCCTCATGCCTAAAGAAGGACGAATTATACGTCTTTGGGGGAGTGAATTTCTTATTATTGTGGGAAAAGAGAATAGTAATTTAGAGGAATTGGCAAAAAAATTATTTACATCTTTAACAGAAAAACGTTATCTGATCGATAATGAGACCATCTCCTTAACACTCTCAATGAGTGCGATCGTGATTCCTGAAGAGAGTGAATCTATCCAGAATATTCAAAGATTTTTAGATGAAAAACTTCTTGAGATTAAAAGTAGAGGGAAAAATGCTTTAGGTATTATAGGTAAGATCTCTGGAGATGAGATAAAGTATAAAAACCTGGACTATATTAAAGAGGCTTTGGAAGAGGAGCGCCTAACATGTCTGTTTCAACCTATTTTTAACACAAAAACGCAAGAGGTCGTTAAATATGAAGCTTTAGTGAGATTGATCGATAAAGAGGATCCTCAAAAACTTATTTCTCCAGATTATTTTCTAGATATGATCAAAGGTACAACACAATATATCAAGATGAGTAAGTTGGTACTCAAAGAAGTGTTTCATGTTTTACATAAATATCCAGAGCTTGAGATATCTGTCAATATAGATCTTGATGATCTTTATAATGTAGATATGATGAAACTTATCACCAAACAGTTATATCGCCATAGGGGTCTTGCAAACAGGGTTACCTTTGAGATATTGGAAAATCATGAAATTAAAGATTATGATGAAGTTGCATTGATCTTTCAGCAGTTAAAGACGTTTGGCTCGAAAATTGCCATAGATGACTTTGGAAGCGGATATGCAAATTATGTCTATCTGATCAAGCTTGATATAGATATTTTGAAGATTGACGGAAGTATTATTCTGGAGTTGCTACATTCTCCGGAACGTACAAAAATAATGTTAAATTCTATTATTGATCTGGCTGAAATATACCAATATAGTGTAGTAGCTGAATTCGTTTCATCTAAAGAGATATATGATATGGTTTCTGAACTGGGTATAGAATACTCACAAGGATATTATTTGGGAGAACCAAAACCTTTAGATATAAAAGAACCCTCTGAATAACATTATGCACATTTAAAGCAAGATTTAACAAATATAAAGTTAGATATAATACTTTCTTTTATAGGAAATAATAAACAATTAGGAAATAAATAATGAGTACATATACTGATGAAGATGATGATTATGGTGATTATAGAGATGATTTCTGGGGACGTACCCCGCAGTCTTCTTACTTTGAAATAGCAAAAACAGCGAACCAAAATGTGGTAGAGAATGAACTTGAAGCCGTTTTTAGACGACTGGCAGTTGCAGAAAGAATGCTTGAGGAGCGAGGTCTTGATGATGCACTTGAACAAGAAATTTCAGCAACAATGATAGATCAGGATATTGATGGTAGAACAGCTACTGTTTTCATAGACCTTGTTGCAAGCATTGTTACCAAGTGTGAATAGGAAATAGATGTTAAGTGCCGTTGAAAGAAAGATAGAACAGTTTGTAGGTGAGCTCAATGATAAAGAGGTCTCAGCGCTTTATACGAAGCTTCCTCATGGAAAAAGACTTAGGGCAAAACTCATCTTGAAGATCGCAGGGACAAGTCTCTCTGTGGTAAAAACAGCAGCGATCGTTGAGATGATACATGCAGCGAGTCTTCTACATGATGATGTCATAGATGATGCCTATACACGCCGTAATAAACCTTCTATCAATGCACTTTTCGGTAATAAAACAGCCATTATGTTAGGGGATATCCTCTATTCTAAAGGCTTTTTAGAGTTAAACAATATTAGTCCCCAAGTGGCTAAGATAGTCTCCAATGCAGTTGTACAACTCAGCCTTGGTGAACTTAAAGATGTTTCACTCTCCAAAGCATTTAACTTAGATAAAGAGATCTATCTTGAAATGATCTACCAAAAGACCGCTTCTCTTATGGAGGCAGCAGCAGGTGCTGCTGCTGTGTTGGCTGATAAAGATAAAGTGGCATACATGACGTATGGTAGAAACCTGGGAATAGCTTTTCAAATGATAGATGATATACTGGATATTACAATGGACTCTGAAACCTTGGGTAAACCAGCACTTCATGATTTTGAAGAGGGTAAAACAACACTGCCGTATATCTATCTCTATGAACTGTTGGATGCCCAAGAACAAAAGATACTCAAATCTCTGCATACAAAAAAACTATCTAAAAGCGAAGAAGAGTGGATCAAGTCCAAGATGCAAGAGCATGGAATCATTCAAAAAAGCTATGCAGAAGCAAAGCTATTGGTAGAAGAGGCTATCTCTTTAATGAATGCATTGGGTGAAGATGCATTGAGTAGTATTGCAATGGCGATGATAGAGAGGGATTTTTAATGTATTATCAAGTGGTGAGTTTTTCTCATAAAAGTTGTGATCAAGGGATGAGAGAGAAGTTGGCTTTTGCCAATGATGAAGAGAAAAGAGAGATGCTAAACCAGCTTACTACTTTTGAATTTGTCTATGAAGCATTTATCGTTTCTACCTGTAACCGTGTAGAGATCGTACTTGCAACAAGAGATAACTTTTCAAGTTACCATGCTGTACTTGGGCTTATGAGTCAAAGGAGTGATCTGAACTTTTATGAGCTTAAAACAGCTGCCAAACGTCATGATGATGAAGAAGCAGTAGAGCATATTTTCTCTGTTGTCTCCTCTTTGGACTCTTTGGTGATCGGTGAGTCTCAGATCACAGGGCAAGTGAAAGAAGCATTTAGATTTTCTCATGCAAATGGTACAGCAGGACGTAAACTCAACCGTGTCATCTCTTATGCTGTAAAATGTGCAGCTGAGGTGCGAAATGCAACCAATATCTCACAAAACCCTATCTCCATCGCTTCTGTGGCTGTGGCTCAGGCACATAAGCTTTTGGGTGACAATATTCAGGGTATGAAAGCTATCGTCATAGGTGCCGGTGATATGGGTGTACTTGCAGCAAAACATTTGCTTAGAGTAGGATGTGATGTCGTACTCATAGGGCGCGACCTTGAAAAAGTACAAGCTGTCGCAGACAGTTTAGGTGAAAATGTAAAAGCAGATACCATGGATGCACTGCCTAAGTATATCAATAGATATCGTCTCCTGTTTTCTGCAACTTCTTCAAAAGAACCAGTGATCACAAGTGACCTTATTGAGAATGAAACACTGCCAAGACATTGGTTCGATATGGCGATCCCTCGTGATATAGAAGATATGGATCTTGAAAAGCTGCAGCTTTTTCGTATAGATGATCTACGTAGTATTTCCAATGATAATCATGCTTTGCGTGAAGAACAGGCAGTAAGGGCAGCTGAGATCGTAAGTCAGTATAAAGAGGAGTTTTATACATGGCTTAGAGCACTCTCTATAGAACCAGTGATCAAACAGATGAGAGAGCATGTCTCTGAAGCGATAGACAAAGAGATGTATAGAGCCATACAAAAAGGGTTTGTACCGGCAGAACATGAAGCAAATATGCGAAAAATGGCAGAACAGATGTTTAACCGTTTCTTGCATGACCCGACGCAAAATCTCAGACACTCTTCTGTAGAGAAAAAGAATGCAAACTGCATTGAAGCTGTGAAAAAAATGTTTAACATAGACACAGAAAATATTGATTTTAAACAATACAAAAATGACCACCATACAAAAGGATACAGCGCGTGAGATTTTCAAGATTATTGATCCCTACTACCAAAGAGACCCCAAATGATGCAACATTGGCAAGTCACATTTACCTGATCCGTGGAGGATTCATTCAGTCTGTAGGTGGAAGTGGACTTTATAACTTTCTACCATTGGGTAAAAAAGTGTTAGACAAAGTGCGTGCTGTTGTGAAAGATGAGTTGGACAAAGCAGGCTGTCAAGAAGTAAGTCTCAGTTTCGTGACGCCTGCATCACTTTGGCAGGAAAGCGGGCGTTTTGAGAAGTATGGTAAAGAGCTTTTACGTTTCAAAGACCGTAAAAACAATGACTTTATCTTAGGACCGACACACGAAGAGATGATGGTCAACCTTGTAAGACAAAGTGTGAAGAGTTATAAGCAGTTGCCTTTGAACCTCTATCAGATCAACCTTAAGTTCCGTGATGAGATAAGACCTCGTTTCGGTTTGATGCGTGGACGTGAATTTTTAATGAAAGATGGTTACAGTTTTCATGCATCGCAAGAAGATATGCAAAGAGAATTTGCTTTGATGGAAGAGACATATAAAAAGATCTTTACACGTTTAGGACTGGAGTTTAGAGTAGTTGAAGCTGACTCCGGTGCCATAGGTGGTAGTGGAAGTAAAGAGTTTATGGTACTTGCTGATTCTGGTGAAGATACTATCGTGGTATGTGACAGCTGTGAGTATGGTGCTAATATAGAAGCGGCAGTACGTAAAGAAAAAGCCTGTGAAGCAGAGGGACCTGAAGCGGTATTTGCCAAGTTTCATACCCCTGAGACAGAAACCATAGAAGAGCTGAGTAAATTTTTCCATGTAGACCCTTATTATCTAGTGAAGACCGTAGCAAAAAAAGCACTCTTTGATGAGGGTGAGACAAAAGTAGTACTCTTTGCGCTTAGAGGTTCAGATGATCTTCAAGAAGTCAAAGCATGCAATGCTGTGAATGCAAATGATCTGGTAGATATTAGCGAAGAGGAATTAGCCCAACTTGGTTTAGTTGCAGGCTATATGGGTCCTACAGTAGTGCCGGAAGGCGTAAGTGTTGTATTGGATAACAATCTCAAGGAAGCAAATTCTATGATCTGTGGAGCCAATGAGAAAGACTATCATCTCATAGGAAACAGTTTCATAGGCGTAGAAGCTGACTATCATGACCTTGTGGCAGTACAAGAGGGAGACTTGTGTTCTTGTTGTGGAGAGTCTATGCGTTATACCAAAGGGATAGAAGCCGGACATATCTTCCAGCTTGGCACACAGTATTCAGAGCCATTGGGAGCAAACTTCTTAGATGAAAACGGTAAAGCACAACCTATGGTGATGGGAACCTATGGTATAGGAGTAAGCCGTTTGCTTGCAGCTATCATCGAGCAAAATCATGATGATAAAGGGTGTATCTGGACAAAAGAGTCTACACCGTTTAACCTGCAGATCATCATCTCAAATATTAAAGATGATGAACAGGTGGCTTTAGGTGAAAAACTTTACGAAGCGTTAAAATCTAAAGGATTGGATGTTCTTCTTGATGACAGAAAAGAGAGATTTGGTCCGAAGATAAAAGATTATGAACTTTTAGGTGTACCTCATGCAGTGATCATAGGTAAAAAACTTCAAGATGGTTTTGTGGAGTTTGTAACTAGAGTAGGACTTGTAAAAGAAGAAGTTTCTGCAGATACTATCTTAGATGTGGTCACTCAAAAGGTTTTATAGATGTTACTTATTATAGCTATACCATTTCTCCTGTTGGAATTGTATCTTTCTCTTGAAGTAGGTGAGAATATAGGTTTTCTCTGGTCTGTCATATGGATAGTGGTGAGCATGCTTATAGGGTTTAGAGTCCTTCAGTCCTCCTCTTTAACGCTTATGGGAAATTTAAATTCTGTATCTAGAGGCAAATTAAGTATGCAAAGCTTTCAAAATGCAAGTACGGCTTATCTTTTGGGTGCGATATTTCTTATCATACCAGGGGTATTGACAGACTTTTTAGGCTTAGTTGCACTTGGCTACACAGTATATTTACAATTTGTCGCTAAAATAACACCCGAACAAACAAAATTTGATACAAAAAAAGGAGATGATAATGTCATTGATGTCGAGATTATTGACGAGCACACTGATCGTAACAGTCGCTCTTAGTGCATCTGCACAACCAGATAATAAATCATTAGTTAACTATGTTAAAAAAAGTGTGGTGAAGAATCCGGAAGTAAAAGTAAATGGGGTAACTGTCCTTGAGAGTAAAACTGTAAAAGCACTTCCAGGTTGGACAGTGCTTTTAACAACTATGGATTTGACATACAAGAAAAAAGAGATACATGCACCGGAAACCATGTTCATCAAAGATGGACTTATTACAGGGCATTTAGTCGACCTGAAAACAGGAAAAGATTATCGTAATGAGATCAAACCAACAGTACCTGCAAGTATGTACAATGATGCACATCTTCTTTTTGGTAACAAAGATGCAAAGCATAAAGTACTTATTTTCTCTGATCCTCAATGCCCATTCTGTCAAGAGTTGGTACCTGAGATCTTTAAAGCAGCCAGAGAGAATCCGACAACATTGGCAGTCTATTACTATCATTTGCCACTTTTAAGGATCCATCCTGTTTCTGATGTGTTGACACGTGTAATGCATGTAGCACAACATGAGGGTAAAGCGGATATGGTAGACAAGATCTATAGCTTAAAGATCGATCCAAGAGAGACGAATGTAACTAAAATACTGGCTGCAGTAAAAAAACATGCAAATTATGATGTAACTCCAGCACAGATCAATGCTAAAAAAGTGAAAGCTGCCATTAAAGCTGATGCAGCAGCAGCAGGAAAAATGATGGTTTCCGGAACGCCTACGATCTATCTTGATGGTCAGTGGGATAAAATGAGAAACGGTTACGAGAAGTTAATAAAATAAGAATTTCAGCTATCAATACTCATGCATGATGCAAACGCAAGCGCCCTTTTCAAGGGTTGAGTGCATCATTTTTCGCATTGATCGCTGAAATAAGTGTAAACAAAAAAACAACAAAGTGAAACAAGTGGAAAAATTAATTATAGCAACAAGAGCAAGTAACTTAGCTCTTTGGCAAGCGTATCATATCAAAGAAAGAATCGAAACTTCATTCCCGGAGGTTACAGTTGAACTCAATGAAATCACTTCTAAAGGTGATAAGATACTTGACAAACCATTGGCACTCATAGGTGGTAAAGGGCATTTTACAAAAGAGCTTGAAGATGAGATGATCGAAGGTAATGCACATCTCGCAGTGCATTCTCTTAAAGATGTACCTACTTATATCCCAGACGGTTTAGAACTTTGTGCTATCACTACACGGCAAGATCAGAGTGATGTGCTGCTTTCTCATACGTACAAAAGTTTAGATGAACTTCCACTTGGTGCAAATGTAGGAACAACAAGTCTTAGAAGACGCATGCAGCTCCTTGAGAGACGACCAGACCTTAAAGTAAAAGAACTTAGGGGAAATGTTAACACAAGACTCAGAAAGCTAAAAGAGGGGCAGTATGATGCGATCATCCTTGCATACATTGGTCTTTACAGACTTGACTTGCTTAAAGAGATCCCTTTTGTAGAGAAGTTAGATTTTTTCATACCACCTATGGGTCAAGCAGCACTTGGTATAGAGATCGTAAGTTCCAACGACAGAATACGTGAAATTGCCATGACTCTCAATGATGAGAACTCTTTTATGTGTACTAAGTTAGAACGTGATTTCGTCTCTAAAATAGGTGCTGGATGTTCTGCTCCTGTTGCTGTGAATGCCATTATCACTGGTGATGACATTACAGTCAAAGCAATGCTTGGATACCCAGATGGTACACACATTATGCATAAAGAACTTACTTCTTTGGTAACTGACTGTGATACACTTGGTGAGCAGCTAGCAGAGGAAATGATAGCTGATGGTGCATTAGACATTCTTTCTAAAGCTGAAGAGATCGCCTTTAAAGATGAGATGCCGGAGAGACTGTAAAAAGTTCTCTCTTTCTACTATATTTTTTCCTCCTTTTTAACACTATATATACACTTTTCGATATAATCTTTTAATAAAGTAAAGAGGATTATTATATGCAAGATGTAATACAATGGCTCAAAGACAACGGTAATTTAAAGATCATAGATGAACCACTTGATGTGGAGTTGGAGATTCCTCATGTGGCGTATGTGGAGGTCAAAACCGATGATTCTCGTCCAATTCTTTTTACCAAACCTGTTAGCAAAGCCAAAGGCATAGAGTATGATATGCCTGTGCTTATGAATATCTTTGCAAACAAACCTCTTACAGAAAAGATCTTTGGCAAACATCCTGATGAGTTGGCTCAGGGGTTAGATGCACTTCTTAAACTCAAACCACCTAAGGGACTTAAAGCAAAGTTAGCGATGCTGCCTAAACTTTTCTCTCTTAAAAATGTATTTCCCAAACGTCTAAATTTCAAAGGGGAGTGTCAAGAAGTAATCATCCCTAAAGAAGAGGTGGATCTAGATATCTTACCTATATTAAAAACGTGGGAAGAGGATGGTGGTCCTTTTATTACTATGGGGCAGGTATATACGCAGAGTTTAGATGGAGAGATGCAAAATCTTGGGATGTACAGACTTCAGCAGTATGACAAAAACAGACTGGGTATGCACTGGCAGATACATAAAGATGCCTCTCACTTTTTTGACCAGTATCAAAGAGCAGGAAAGAAGATGCCTGTTACTGTAGCCATCGGTGGTGATCCACTTTACATTTGGTGTGGTCAAGCTCCGATGCCTCACGGAATGTTTGAAATGCTGCTTTATGGTTTTGTACGTAACAAAAATGCACAGTTGGTAAAGTCTATTACTAACGATATCCATATACCACGTGATGTAGATGTTGTTATAGAGGGTTTTGTTGATCCTGAACTCATGGAGACAGAAGGACCGTTTGGTGACCACACAGGTTACTATACACTCAAGGAGCCTTTCCCTGTGATGGATGTAGAGACTATTACAATGAAAAAGAACCCGGTATTTCAAGCAACAGTGGTAGGGAAGCCGCCACTTGAAGATAAGTATATGGGTTGGGCAACAGAGCGTATCTTCTTACCTATGCTTAAACCTATGGCACCAGATCTCATAGATTATAATATGCCTGAAAATGGTGTTTTCCACAATTTGATTCTTGCAAAGATGAAAACACTATATAAGGGGCATGCTATGCAGTTTATGCATGCTTTCTGGGGTGTAGGACAGATGAGTTTTGTGAAACATGCACTTTTTGTTGGAGAAAATGCACCTGAACTTGAAGAGAGTGAAGCTTTAGCTGAGCATATACTTAACAGACTTAGCCCAGAGAGAGTGTTCGTCACCCAAGGTATAGTCGATCATCTTGATCACTCTTCATCTGAGCAGTTTGTTGGTGGTAAACTTGGAGTTGATGCTACTGGAGATGAAGTAGAAGAGGGTGTGAAAGACTTACTAAGTGATAGTGAACTGCTTAATAAAATACAGGAGATAGAAGCTAACGTAGTTGAATTGAAACAGTATTTTACACAAACTAAAACGCCTATATGTGTTATTACTGTAAATAAAGAAGAGTCACAACTCAAACTTATTAAAAAATTAAAAGTGTTAAAAGAGCATATTAAATTACTTATTATTGTTGATAAAGAGAATAATGATATCAATGACGTATATATGCTTGTTTGGCGTGTTGTTAATAATATTGATGCAAGCAGAGATGTGCTCTTAAACCCTTTTATCGCTGTTGATGCTACAAATAAAGGTGAAGTGGATGGCTTTAAAAGAGAATGGCCGGGTGATACTTTTTGTACAAAAGAGGTACTGGATATGCTTCAGAAAAAAGGCTTGATCGATATAGATGAAGCATTTATTAAAAAATTTGGATTGTTACCTTTTAAATAAGAGTACTTTTATCTTATTTTAAAGTTACTATGATAATATTTCCTTGTAAATAAAAATTATCTTTAAGGAACAACTATGTTAGTAACAAAAAAAGCTCCAGATTTCACAGCAGCCGCTGTACTTGCAGACGGTCAAATTGTAGAAGATTTTAATCTTATGGAAAATCTAGGTGAAAAAGGTGCAGTACTTTTCTTCTATCCACTAGACTTTACTTTTGTATGTCCATCAGAAATCATTGCATTCTCGCACAGAGCAGCAGAATTTAGAGAAAGAGGTGTAAATATCATCGGTGTATCTGTAGATAGTCAATTTTCACACTTTGCATGGAGAGAAACTCCGGTAGCTGAAGGTGGTATTGGTAGAGTTGATATGCCACTTGTTGCTGACCTTTCTAAGCAAATAGCTAGAGATTACGATGTTCTTCTTGATGAAGCAGTTGCACTTAGAGGTTCATTCCTTATCGATGCTGACGGTACAGTAAGACACGCAGTGATCAATGACCTTCCACTTGGAAGAAACATTGATGAAATGATCAGAATGGTTGACACTATGTTGTTTACTAACGAGTTTGGTGAAGTTTGTCCTGCTGGTTGGGTAAAAGGTGACGAAGGTATGAAAGCTGACACTGAAGGTGTTGCTGAATATCTTGCAAAACACGAAGGTGATCTATAATCATTAATACATTCCCAAGCTTCAGCTTGGGAATGTATATATGAGTTTATACAGATAGATTCATATATACATTCAAAGGATAAAAATGACAGATTATGCAACACTTCTTAAAGAGAGTGGGCTTAAAGCAACATTTCAACGTATGAATATCTTGGAAGTCATTGAAAAGAGTGGACATATGTCTGTAGAAGATATCTACGAGGAAGTAACAAAAGTACATCCTTCACTCTCTTTAGCAACAATCTATAAAAATATTATTTTAATGATGGAGAAGGGTGTTTTGGTTGAAGTGCCCATTGCCGGTAAAAAATCAAAATATGAACTTTCTAAAGTGGATCATATACACCTTATCTGTACAGAGTGCGGAGAAGTTGAAGATAAATCTTGTTTGGACAGTACAGACAAAATACTTTATGCGTTGACGGAGCAGGAACATTTTAAGCTTAACAAACGACAGATCAACCTTTACGGGGTTTGTAAAAAGTGTCAAATGCAGGAGGCTTCATAAAGTAGCCTAGCCTTTATCGAAGTGTATGCCTTTAGGTACTTACCTAGGCACACTTTATTTAAACAATGCCGATCCAACTCTCACTAAATTAGATCCACATTTTATAGCTAACTCATAATCACTGCTCATGCCCATAGAACAGATAGCAGCACCTTCCTTTTCCAGTTTTTCATAAATACTTTGGGTAGTTTCAAAACTTTGCTGTATAAGCTTAGTATTTTCACTGTGTGCACCAATGGTCATTACTCCTTTAAGGTTTATCTGTGGACAGGTCTCTTTTATCTCTTGATAGATGTCTACAGCTTGTGCAGCACTTACACCGGATTTACTCTCTTCCTTGGCAGCATTGATCTGTAAAAGACAGTTCATATTTTGTTCTTTTGCCAAGAGTTTTTTGTTAAGTTCTAAAGCTAACTCTAAACTATCAAGTGACTGCATAAGGGCAGGGCGAAGATCTATGAGATTATTGATCTTGTTTTTTTGCAGTGAACCTATCATGTGCCATTCAAGAGGAAGCTCTTCAAGTGCTGTCATACGCTCTTTGAGTTGCTGTACCTGGTTCTCTCCAAAGGCTCTTTGCCCAAGCTCATATAAAGTAGCGATATTTTCTATTTCAGTATATTTTGCTACTGTTACAAGTTTCACAATGTGATGTTCACTCACAGTGATACGTGCTTCTTCAATGTTCCAGATCACTTCGTCCAGATTTGCTCTTAGTTGTTCTTTGTCTAGTATCATGTTTTTTCTCCTTTTAGCCCATAAGCCTATTTACATCATTATACAATCCCAATAGCATAAGGGAGATGAGCATTGCCCAACCTACCAGTGTAATGTAGTACATGGCATTGTCACTTGGTGCTTTCCCTCTCAGCATCTCATAAAGGTTAAACATAATGTGCCCACCATCCAGTGCAGGGATAGGCAGGAGGTTGAGTACCCCTAAGTTTACCGAAATGAGTGCAGTAAAGAAAAAGAGTGAGAGTATACCCGCAGAACTGGCTTGGGCAGTAACATCTACGATGGTAATGATGCCACCCAGTTTATCTGTACTTACAACACCAGTAATGAGTTTTTGTACACTTTTGAAAATAAGAAGACTGGCTCTTTTTGTCTCTTCCCAGGCATACCCAAAACCATCGATGAATCCATAGTAAACAGTTGTCTGTTTGTCTAAAGGACCGATCCCAATAATACGGCGAGTGATCTTTTCACCAAAGATATTTTGATCATCAATGACTTTAGGTTTTAACTGTAGAGTGATAAGTGTTTGCTCTCGTTCAACAATAAGTGTAATGTCATTTTTACTGTCATTGATCTGTTTACCTATATTTTCCCAGTAGAGGATGTTGTTTCCGTTGATCTGAACAATTTTATCTTCTTTTTGCAGTCCTGCCTGATATGCAGGCGTATCTTTCCCTACTTCACCTACGTATGCGAGTAGTTTGGGTACACCCATATAGGAGATCGCCAGGTAAAGTAAAAATGCCATAAGAAAATTGGCAAAAGGACCGGCAAGTAAAATGATGATGCGCTGCCAAGGTTTTTTGGTATTGTAACTGTCATCGTCGTAGCTTATATTTGTAGGGTCAGTGTCATCCTGACCTTTCATTTTTACATAGCCACCAAGCGGGATAGCAGAGATACTCCACTGGGTTTTACCTATCATTTTTGAGTAGAGTTTTTTCCCAAACCCTATGCTGAATACATCTACCTGCACACCGAAAAAACGTGCAGCTGTAAAATGTCCTAATTCATGAAAAAAGATAAGTACCGATAAGACTAAAAGTGCGACTAGAATGCCCATGAAATTCCTAAATAATTTTTAGTAGATTATATCTAAGTGTTGTAAAAAATTGATGCAGATTAAAAAATAATGGAAAAATTTCGCTAAAATAGTAAAATGGATACTTATAAATACTATTTTTGAAAGGATGGAAGATGGAAAAAGAGAATAAAAGCGTATGGAGTCAAGAAAAAGAAGTCCGGGAAGATATATCAGAAGCAATAGAGGAAAATGCTTCTGAAATAGAAGAAAGTATAAAAGAGACTGCTGATGAAATTCAAGAAGCAGCAGAGGCAGTAGAGGAAAATGTTTCTGAAATGGAAGAAGTGGTAGAAGAAACAGTTTCTGAAGTGAAAGAAGAAGTGATTTCTGAAGTTCAAAATATGAAAAAAAATGATCAAGCAGTAGCTTTAGTTGGTAAAGCTAAAAACATAGTCAAAGAGTCTGAAAAGCAATTGGAGGCATGTAAACTTCTCTTATCAGATGATCTCAAAGAGTATGAAGAAGCCAAGAAAGCTTTAAATGAGGGTGGACTTAATGCGTGTGAAGCATTACTTTCAGAGTCTGGGTACATAGATGAGTCTGAAGAAACCATAGAAGAAGATGGTGTTGTCTTTGAAGCCAAAGAAGATCTGGCACCTATCGTGCTCCAAGATGTTTCCAGTGGTAAATTTACAGGTTTTATTATGGCATTAATCGGAGGTGCAGTTACATTGGGAGGCATGATCTATGTTGCAACTGAAAAGTTGGGAGTTACACTTGATCTCTCAAAAGTTCCTGCAGCAGAGGCCATTAAACCTGTTTTTGGGTATTACGGAACACTTGTCGGCATGAATGAGAATGCAAATATTGGTATGGCTTTAGTCGCTGTAGTTACGTTGCTTGTTATGTGGATCATTTATGCTATTCGTGTAAGTACAAAAGGAAGTAAAAACCTTCATTTTGCAACGCAGCAGCTCGAAGAAGCAGAAGCATATACCGCACATAAGAGTAACTGTAAAGAAGAGATGGACAAAGTAGATGTACATATTCATAATGCCATTTCAACACTTAAAACGTATCAGGTATTATTCAATGAGCAAAAAGGAAAACTTCAAAGGATATTGCATATCGAAGGAACGAAAGAAGCACTTTCAGAGTATCATGAAAAATCTATCTTAGAGATGAGAGAAACACAGGGATTGATAAATTCTGTTCGGAGTTTTATGGCCACACCTATGTCAGAAGAGGGAAAACTTTCGGGGAAAAGTACACTCTTTTTACATAGTGCAAAAAGTAAAATGCAAAAAGTGATCGACAGGCTTTATTAGTCTATCGATCAAGTACTTAAAAATTGTAACTGGCAATCAGCCTAAATTGATCATAATCTTCCATCGCAGCAACTCTATGGTCTATGGAGGCAAAGGCTGCGGTTACAGAGAGTTTTTCACTTAAACTATATTCTAAAAGTGCATCGATCTCTCTGGATTTATAGACAGAAGCATCGTCTGCCTCAAAGCTACCGTAGGCAACCCCAAAACATAGACCATCTATACCTATATTTTCGAAGTTATAACCAGCCCCGACCGTCCAGGCTTTTCCTGAACCTCCTATAGCATCAAGTGTTTGATCTTCCATCGAGGTAAAGAATGGACCTCCACCCAGACTGAGTCCTGTAGCTCCTGTTTCTCCGTTGTCCTGATTGTAAGCGGCTAAAACGGTCAATCCAAGATCTGCAAATTCTGCTTCTAAACTTATACCGTATGTATCTGCATCCTGCTTCCCCAACAGGGCTGCTCCTGTTTCATGACTGCCATCATATTGCAAACCTAGAGTAAGTGTTGTGTTTTTAGAAAGTGCATAGCTGTATCCTGCCTCGGCATAGATCACATCTGCAATATCACTATAGTGGTAATACCAGAGACTCAGTGAAAGATCTTTGATCCCTTCATAAACAGCAGAAGCATAGTAGATACCATCAATATCATCATTTACTCCCAAGGTTTCACTTACATCGACAAAATCTGCACTATTGACACCATTTTCCCAGCCGGCCATTTTATTGATCATTCCTGCTGAGAGTGTCAGATCATCAATATCAGTATTTGTAACAGTATAGGCTTCAAAATAGTTTGGTATCATTCTGATATCATCACTGTCAGCATGTGGTGTATCCAGGACTTGTCTTCCGAGTTTGATCTCTGTATTTCCCCATTTTCCATCCAAGTATGCTTGAGATAAAAGAATAAAACTCTTTCTATTATCATCAAAAAAATCACCATTTAAATTGAGAGGATTTTGATTGATACCAAGGTTCAGTACTGTGTATACTTCTGCACCAATCATTAATCCATTCCATCTTTTAGTGTTAAAGTGATAGTGACCTCCAAGTGCATAAGCACTTGTACGTGATGTACCATCTTCTGAAAATGTAATATATCCTGCTCTAAGTTGACCCTTGGTATGTTCCATAAGATCATACTCTCCCAAGATATTTCTTACACTTCGTACTTTGATGGGTTGTTGTGTAATTTCCTCTGCAGCAGAACCTTCAAATACCGTTTGTACACTTTCTAATGATTCACTTAAACTTTCACCATAAATATTAATACTCATTATCATTAATGCAGCTGTGCTTAATGTTAAATTATTCATTTTATTTCTTCCTAATTTATATTTTTATTATTGATAGTAAGGACAAAGCAGAGCTTTATCCTTATGCATCTATTTTTTCTACTTCTATCTTATCGGCTTCATCGGAACGTACTGCAATGAGTGTAGAACCAACCTCTATTTCCATCGTTTGCTTGGCTATAGAACACCCTTTTACAGTAAGTTCTTCACCTCTCATCACACCAAAAGAATTTAAACGGTCTCTCAATGCTTTATCTGCATTGATCTTAACAATTTCTGCTCTATCACCTTTAGTCAATTCAGTTAAAATCATATTTATACTCCTCCTATCATTAACGTAACGCGGTACGCTATAAAACTAAGTATCCAGGCTGATGCAGTGGTTATTGTAAACAGGTAAGCCAGGTACTTCCATCCACCTGCTTCTTTGGCAAAAACCATAGAAGCTGCCAAACAAGGAAGATAGATCATCACAAAGACGATAAATGCAATGGCAGAGGCAAATGGGATGTTTGCTTTGATCTGTTCGATAAGCCCGTCACTGCCTTCATCTACTTCATCTCCCAGAGCATAGAGTACACCCAGTGTTGAGACGACTACCTCTTTGGCTGCAAGTCCTGTCTCTAAAGCAACTGCCATACGCCAGTCAAATCCAAGTGGTGCGAAGAATGGCTCTGAAGCGTGTCCTATTTTCCCCAAGTAACTCTGTTCAAGTAAGGCAAGAGAGAGTTCATTGTTTAACTGACTTTTTGCATCGTCATTTAAAGCCTGTTCTATCTTTGTTTCATACTGAGCTTCAAGCTCATGGTTTTTAGGGTAATTACCTGCAAACCAGATAAGGATAGCAGCTGCCAAGATGAATGTACCTGCTTTTTTAAGATACGATTTAGCTTGTCCATAGACTGTGTGCCAAATGAGTTTAAGCGATGGCATACGATACTTTGGCATCTCCATAACAAATGGTTCATCTTCACCTTTAAAGACAAAGGTTTTGAGTACTTTAGCCATCATTAGACCCAATAAAGCCCCTGAGATATAGATGATAAATAGGATATTACCAGCTTGCTCCTGGCCAAAGAATGCACCTGCAAAAAGTACATAGATAGGTAACTTTGCTCCACAACTCATAAAACCTATGATAAAGAGTGTGATAAGTCTGTCTTTCTCATTCTTCAATGTTCTTGCTGCCATATAGGCTGGTACAGAACATCCAAATCCGGTTACAAGAGGGATAAAGCTTTTACCATGTAAACCAAACTTATGGAAAAAACCATCCAGTAAAAAGGCTACACGACTCATATACCCTGTTGTCTCAAGCAGAGCAATACCTATAAAAAGTATGATGATGTTTGGTAAGAACATGACCACGGCACCCACACCGGCGATCATCCCGTCAGCTACAAGTGAACCTAGTTCACCTTCACCCAGTACAGCTTTAGCTTGGTCACCAAGCCATCCAAAGGCAGCATCGATGTAATCCATAGGCAGAGCACCTAACTCAAATGTAAGTTGAAAAAGTCCCCACATAAAGAAAAGAAAGAGAGGGATACCTAAGATTTTGTTGATAAGAAGATTGTCTATCTTCTGAGTCAAGTTTTTAGCCTTCATGGACTTAACAGACATGACTTCCATCTTTGCACCTTTTGCAAATGCAAAATGTTCATCTGCAAATATCTCATCCAGATCTTTTGTATTTTTATGTAAATAAAGGTGATGAAGTCCTTCTCTGATGATAGGAAGCATCTCTATCCAGATAGGTTCATCATGCATCTTTTTATAGACATCTTCATCTTCTTGTAAAAGTTTCACTGCAAGATGACGGTAGGGGAGTGTACTTTTATAGTTTTTCTCTTTCATAAAAGTAACGATATGCTCTATCTCTTCTTCTATGGGATCACTATAGACTACTTTTGCAGAAGTCCCTTCTTTCTCAAAGACTTCAACGATAGCCTCTCTAAGTGCATCTATACCTTCTTTTGTAGAAGCAGAGGTTTTAATGCATGGTACACCCAAGATAGAAGAGAGTAGATTTTCATCTATCTCAATACCCTCGTTTCGGGCTTCATCACTCATGTTGAGTGCTACAACAACTTTTTTACCTGTTTCTAGGAGTTGTGTAGTAAAAAGTAAGTTTCGTTGCAGGTTTGTTGAGTCAACGACATTAACGATGATATCATATTCATCACTTTGTAAAAAGCTTTTTGTCACTTTCTCTTCTATGGTATATTCAGTAAGAGAATATGCTCCTGGAAGGTCAATGATATGTACTTCATAATCTTTACAAGCCACTTCATCGCAGATGTTAAAGACCACCTCTGTTTTATCAACAGTTACCCCAGGGAAGTTTCCGACTTTGAGTGTGGCTTTAGAGATAGCATTGAGAAGTGAAGTCTTCCCAACATTGGGTTGTCCCGCAAGTGCAACTACAATTGGTTTCATGGATTATAAATCCTTATATTTATTTAGAAGTAAAATGAAAATTATTATCATTTAGCTTTCTCTAGGAGTAATTTACTCTTTTTATTCTTAAATTATGTTAAATTGACATTCATTATCATAAAAAATATTTTAATTTCTAAGTATATAAGTTTAATAGGGTTTGTAGAGGTGTAGAAGAGTTGATTTTGAGGAAGGAAAATCCCTAACACTCTCATGAAGAGAGTGTCATTAAGGAGGTTTTTGGGATTAGTATAAAAGTAGATTAAAAGCTTGTACTAACTGTACCTATAATATGATCTTCATCATATATTGAACTTGCATCTGAACTAAAGTCAGTGTAAGCTACGCTAAACTCAAATTTACCCCATGATCTTGAAAGAGAAACAAGGTAGTTTGTTCCAACTTCATCATAATCACCATAAGATGCTGCAAGTGTGAATTCCATAGGTAATTCAATATCACCGCCTACTTCCCAGTAATCAGTAGTATCAGCGTTACTATCTACTGCAAATGAATATTTACCATTAATACCAACCATACCAAAGTCATAACCTAGACCAACATATAGCTCATCAAAGTTAAATGCATCAGATTCATTTGGGTAAGCATAGTATATATAACCTATATCAAATGCGATACCAGCGATTTCATTTTTATATCCACCATAAAAATCTGCTTCTAGGTTATTGGCTGTATCACCAAATTCTACATTTGAACCCCATGTACCTAGGTAAAAACCTTTGTATCCAAGATCGATCCCACCTTGAACTGCCGGAGAGTTAGCTGTTTGTGTCATACCTCTCCATACATAGTTGCTTGTAATTGCAAGGTTTGCACTTACTTCAAATGCTGACTCTGGTGCCGCTTCTACTACTACCGGCTCTGCAGGAGCAATATCTCCACCTGCAAATGCAGAACTTACAGCCAATGCTGCTACTAAACTTAATTTTGTAAACTTCATGTTATTTCCTTGTTTGATATGTTTTGATGAAGTATATCAGTAAAGTTAACGAAAGATGAATGCAAGTATGATTAATTTTTAAGCAATTACACTTTTTAATTATAGTTGAGTGTTTTTAAAGAAGTCTCTGACATACTCATATCCAGAATAAAGAGTAAGAACAACAGCGATCCATAGGAGTATCTCTCCACCTGGCCACTGCATGAGTAAAAAACCTATGGCTATCATCTGTACAACAGTTTTTATTTTACCCATCCATGATGCTGCGATGTCCAGGCCTTGACTTACAGCTGAAACTCGAAGTCCTGTGATGAAAAGTTCACGGGTAATGATGAGGAAGACTGCCCAAGGTGAAGCAGACCCAAGCAGCATAAGTCCTAAAAATCCTGCGAGAGTGAGCATTTTGTCTGCAAGGGGGTCAAGTATGGAACCCAGTACGGTTACTTGATCGAAAGTTCTTGCAATGTAGCCATCAAAAAAATCAGTAGCAGAAGCAAGTACAAAAATAAAGGCTGCGATGTAGTTGAGCCATGATTTATGAATACCTTCAAAGATTGAGGCATCTTGATTGACTAAAAAAAGAAACATAACAGGAGCGAGAAGAAGACGGATAAATGCTAAAATATTAGGGATGTTGAATATTTGTGATTTTGCCATCTGTCTTTTTCCTGTTTTTAGTCTTTTGTAAAAGTTTGAACTTCTTTTGTTTACCCCAAGGGCACTTCCTCTGGGCGCTTTTTTCTTTTTGTACTGCGACAAAAAAGAAAGAAAAGTAACCCAAAAAGAAAAAACGCAAGTTACTGGCGTCTTATAAAAAATGCCTAAAATAAAAAGTTTATTTTAGATCAGTTTTTCTTGACAAATTAAATATATAAAAGCTCTTAGCTATTAGCACACTTATCTGAACGTCGTTCCACCATCAACTACAAGTGTTTGACCAGTGATCCAGCTTGCATCGTCTGTACAGAGGAAATAAACTGAGCCGGCAAGATCTTCGGGACTCCCCATTCTGCTAACTGCTGAACGTTTGATAGTTTCAGCTTTTACCTCTTCGTAATTTGTAAATGCTTTAAGTGCATCAGTATCTATGGGACCACCAGAGACAGCATTTACACGAATACCCATTTCTCCTAGCTCAACTGCTGCGTAACGGCTCATAGCTTCTACTGCTGCTTTATTTGTACCATGACCTGCATAGTTATCGATATAGATCAAGTTTCCAGTTGAACTTAGTGTAACTATAGCTCCACCACCCACTTTTTCCATACGAACAGCAGCCTCTTGTGAACCACGCACAAAAGCACCCACCGTTGCAGTATATATGTTTTGTAACCCTTTTGCTGGTCTGAGTTTCATGAACTTGCCATAACCACCAACCACAGGACGACCATAGATCATTGCATTTGAGACAAAGAAATCAACTCTGTCAAAATCTTCATCTATAGCTAAAAATAGAGGTTTGAATTCATCCAATTCTAAAATATTAAGAGGATAAGCTTTTGCTTTGACACCATATTTTTCTCTTAAGTCATCTGCAATTTCATCTGCTGCTTCTTTATTAGAGTTGTATGTAAAAGCAACATTTACACCGTTTGATGCAAATTTTTCAGCAACAGCTTTACCAATACCTTTTGTTGCACCTGTAACAACTACAGTTTTACCCTTCATGTTAGACATATATTACGCTCCTACTATTTTATATTTTTTCATTACTTCTTCGATTTTTTTCATATTCTCACTGCTTGGTGGAACCAATGGCAATCTATACTCCAAAGTATCGATCAACCCAGCAATATACATAGCCGCTTTGATAGGTATAGGATTACTTTCACAGAAAAGTACTTTATTGATCTCAAAGAGTTCATCATTGATAGATTTTGCCGTTTTAAGATCACCTTTAAGTGCAGCATGTACCAATGCACTTTTCATATCTGGTAAAAGGTTAGATGTCACAGAAGTGATACCTTTCCCTCCACTTGCCAAGATAGGAAAATCAATGACATCATCACCAGAGAAGAGATAAAGATCAGGGATTTTGGCAAGAAGTTCAACTGTACGCTCCATAGAACCAGTTGCTTCTTTGATACCCATAATGTTCTCTACATCATCAAAAAGTCTTTTAACTGTGTCCGGTAAGATGTCAACACCTGTTCTGCCCGGTACATTGTAAAGCATAAAAGGTACTTTAATCGCAGAGGCGATAGCCTTGTAGTGTTGATAGAGTCCTTCTTGACTAGGTTTGTTATAGTAAGGGCTTACTGAGAAGAGGGCATCTACACCACATGCTTCAGCATGTTTAGCAATGTCTATCGCTTCATGTGTTGCATTGCTTCCTGCACCTGCCAGTACTTTAGTTGTAGTACCTTTACATACTTCTACTGCTATCTCAATACATCTTTTATGTTCATCAAGGCTCAGTGTCGCAGACTCACCTGTAGTTCCCACAGGACATACTGCATCAATATTATGTGCAATTTGTCTCTCTATGAGTTTTGCATACGTTGCTTCATCTAAGGTACCATTTTTAAATGGTGTAATAAGTGCGGTTGTTGCACCTGTAATGTAGTTGCTCATTTACGTTTTCCTATTTACTTATTCTTTTTAAGGATCACAGTGGTTGAATAGTTGTGATCAAAATACTTTTTAGCTATATCGCTAATATCTTTGAGTGTAATTTTATCTAATTTCTCTTCATATTCAAGTAAAGGTTTTATATTTCCTTTAACATAGTACTCTCCATAGAGTCCTGCAACCGAAGATGAACTCTCTAAGGAGTAGATGAACTCTGCTCTTGTGTTGATCTTGACTTTATCAAGTTCAGCTTGTGTTACATCGCCATTTTTTAGTTTTTCAAGTTCAACAAGTATCTCTTTTTCTACAACATCAAGAGATTTACCAGGAGAGACCATTGCCATAACTAAGAAGACACCTGGATCAGCCAGTTCCATATTGTAGCCATAGATCTGGTTGACAAGTTGTTTATCATTTACCAATGTCTTTTCAAAACGGCTACTTTTACCGGAACTTAATATATGGCTGATAGCAGAAAGTGCCACTTGATCTTCATGCTCATAGTTGGGGATAGCATAAGTGATGGCTATGGTATCGACCTGGTTACTCTCTTTATGCAAGATGGCTCTTTTTGCTCCATCCACTTTAGGTTCTACTGCTATGACCTTTGGAATCTCATGCTCATTTTTGATATTTCCAAAATACTTCCCAGCTTCTGTAAATACCTCTTCAGGGGTTATATCACCTGCAACTACCAAGATAGCATTGTTAGGTTGATAATAACGTTTATAAAAATCTCTGATATCTTCTATCTTCCAGGAGAGAATATCTTCCATGAATCCTATAGGGAGCCAGTGATACGGATGGTAAGTGAAATGTGTATTGAATACACGAAAGTAAAGGTATCCCATAGGGTTATTATCTGTACGTAAACGTCTCTCTTCCGCAACTACATTACGTTCTTTTTGGAACTCTTCGTCTGTGAGTTTTAAGTTATGCATAAGTTCAGAAAACAAGTCAAGGCTTAGTGCCAAGTTTTTACTTGCAGTCTTGATGTAGTAGTGTGTCTGGTCAAAGCCTGTGGAAGCATTGTTTACGCCACCTCTGCCTTTTACGATAGTATCAAATTCACCTTCTTTTAGTTTATCTGTTGACTTAAAACTTAAGTGCTCAAGCATGTGTGCCATACCACTTTTTCCCATGACTTCATTCCGGCTACCTACTTTATAGTAAATATCTGTAGTGATAACACCAGAATCGTTATCCATAGGGATGACAACGATCTGCATCCCGTTGTCTAATGTTTTTGTAAAATGTTGTGGCAATGAATTGGCCATTAAAACTCCTGTCAGTGTAAATAGTATGAATATTGCTTTTTGTATATGTTTCATAATATGGAACTCCATTTTTTATCATCCTCTGGATTGCATCCCGAGAATGATGTAATACTGTTATTTTATGTCAGCACCAATAGCTTCAGAAATGTGATTATAGCCATCATTCTTTAACAGTTCAATAATTCCCTCATTGATCTCTTTGATAAGTGCAGGACCTCTATAGACAAGCATACTGTAGACTTGTACCAAAGAAGCACCTGCTTTGATACGTCTATAAGCCTCTTCTGCAGAGTCTATACCACCTACTGAGATAAGAAGTGTTTTTCCGTAAAGCTCTTTTGCAACAGCTTTAAAGAGTTGGTAAGATTTTTCTGTAAGCAGTGCACCTGAGATACCACCAAAGTCTTTTGCATGAGAAGTAAGAGAGTAGTCTATAGTCGTATTGGTAGCGATGATACCTGCTGCACCAGCTTCTACAGCGGTTTTACAAAGTGCAATAGCATCTTCTGCTTCCATGTCGGGTGCGATCTTAAGCAAGACAGGTTGAGTGGTGATCTCTTTTGCCATTTCAAAAATAGCTTTGATGAAGTTCTCATTTTGCAGGTCACGTAATCCCGGTGTGTTAGGAGATGAGATATTGATCACAATATAGTCACCATACTCTTTAAAAGATTTGAAAAGTATCTCATAGTCTTTGAGTGCTTCATCTTCAGGAGTCACTTTGTTTTTACCGATGTTGATACCTAGCGGGTAGTCAAAAAAGTAAAGTTTTTCAAGACGTTGCAGCATGTAATCGCTACCTTTATTGTTGAAACCCATAGCATTTTGGATGGATTGATCTTCAATGAGTCTAAAGAGTCTCGGTTTAGGATTACCATCTTGTGGTAGAGGAGTAACGGTACCTATCTCTGTAAAACCAAAGCCCATGGTTGGCATAGCGGTGATGTACTGGCCATTTTTATCAAATCCTGCACCAAGACCTACAGGATTTGGAAAAGTGCGTCCAAAGATCTTTTGCTGAAGCATAGGGTGTGTGATAAAGTTCTGGTTTGTAACATAACGCATAAGCATAGGACAGTGGGCAATAGCTCTGAGTCCAAGACCAGCAACACTGTGTGCTGTCTCCGGGTCAAGTTTAAAAAGTATTTTTTTGAGGTTTTGATAAGAAAAAAGTGACACTATAATCTCCGTGATAAATTGTAGACATTATAGCTAAGTATTTTAAAAGAAGTAGTGTGCCCCAAGAGATGCACCGTGAAGGTCATCCATGTAATCAAGGTTTTGAACTTTATAGTAGTGGTAACTTAGGTCAAGATCGATATTATCTGTTGCATAAATGATAAATCCAAAGTTTCCACCAAAATAAAAGCCATTCGTCTCCTCAAACAGCTCTCTATCTTCTAATGCTATATTGAGTTCGTCCTTGTCAACTTTCATATATCCGGCTACTCCACCTAGATAGGGTCTAAGTTTTGCTGTACCGAACATATCGTCTAAAAGTATTTTGTCTATCTCTACAAAAGCACCATAATATGAATCGTTAGTATAATCCAGACTGAAGGACGTTCTCCAATCGAGTGATTGTTGGCCGTATTTGAAGGCAAAACCACTTTCCCATGATGATTCTCCCGGATCTATGTTGATGTTTTGTGTTGAAACAGACAATCCCATAAAAGAAAAATCTTTGGAACTTTCTCCAAAGAGCGAAGTTAAAAACAGTAAAGATACAATAAGTATTCGAAACATTGCTGCCCTTTATAAAAAATTTCGAGTTATATATTCAGTGCAGTAATATTATATAGTATGATAACTTGCTTTATTCTTATAAATTAGAGTTTTTAGCCAATTTTCGATAAGTCTCACATTGTTGAAGTAGATCATTATGGGAACCTCTGCAAATAATCTCTCCATTTTGAAAGACCAAGATAGTATCAGCATGTTCTATGGTACTGAGTCTATGCGCTACTGTAAAGGTGATCATTTCAGATTTGAGTTCTTGTAAGGCTTTCTGTATAAGTGCTTCACTTTTATTATCAAGTGCAGAGGTTGCTTCATCTAAAATGAGAATATCAGGATCTTTATAGAGTGCACGTGCCAGTGCAATACGTTGTCTCTGTCCTCCCGAAAGGTTATCTCCACTCTCAGACAACATAGTATGGATACCGTCTTCGAGTTTCTCTATAAATTCCATAGCATAGGATTGATGTAATGCAGCTATGACTTTTTGTTCATTTATCTCTTCCCCATAAGCGACGTTTGCAGCAATGGTATCATTGAAAATATAAATACGTTGTGTTACATAGGCGATTCTTTGGTGTAAAGAGGTAAGCGTAAATTCTCTATTATCTGTATCATTGATAAGAATTTCACCACTGTTTGGATCATAAAAACGTACAAGCAAGTTTACCAATGAACTTTTACCTGCACCACTGTCACCAACCAATGCAATAGATTCTCCTTTTTTGGCTTCTAAAGAGATATTTTTTAAGGCAGGTGTCTCTTCATAGTTGAGTGAAACATTTTCTAGAGTGATAGTTTCAATTGCATCTGTGAGTTCTTTCGTACCTGATGTAATATTGGGATTGATATCCAGTAGTTCATGCATACGTGTATTGGCAGTAATAGCATCTTGTGCTTGATTATATAGTCCTGATAATTTTTTTATAGGAGTATAGAGCATAAAAAGAGCGGTAGCAAAGGCAAAGAATGCCCCCACGGTCATATGTCCGTCAATAACCTCTTTCCCTCCGATATAAATCACCACTCCAATAGCAACAGAACCCAGGATCTCCATAATTGGTGAGATGAGGGCATTCGTTTTGACCTGTTTCATCAGAAATTTGAAGACATTTTGATTCTCTTTGGCAAAACGCTGCTGTTCATAGCTTTGTGTTGAATTAGATTTTATCACTTCAATGTTCGATAAGATCTCACCTAGTCTAGTGGTCATATCGGCTGTACTCTCTTGAGAAAGTTTTGAGTATTTACGCATTCTTTTAGCAAGTCTGGTGAGTGGGAAAATGGCAAGTGGCATGATAATGAGAAAATATAGGGCAAGTTTTGGACTCTCATAGATGACATAGCCTGTAAGTGCGAGTATAGTTAAACTCTCGCGGATGAGATCAGGGATAATATTTGCAACTACCATTTGGATACGGCTGATATCGTTGGTGACACGTGAGAGTAATTCCCCGGAGTGTATGGTCTTGAAGAAATTCATATCCAGGTAAGTAAGATGTAAAACAAGTTTGTCGCGGAGTTTACGTACCACATCCTGACCGATGTAAGAGGTATAGTAGGTTTGTATATATTTCCCCATCCCTTTTAAGGTAAACACCCCAACAAGAAGAAAAGGCATAAGCTTTAACATTTCTATGTCTTTGTTGATAAAGACATCATCAAGTACAGGTTTAATGAGTTGTGCTGTTCCGGCAGTTCCTACAGCAACAGCGATCATACCTAAAACGGCAAAGAAAAATTGTTTTTTATAACCGACTAGATAGGGGAGGTACTGTTTAAGAAGGTTTTTCATTAAGCTTTAAACGGCAAAGAAAAATTGTTTTTTATAGCTGACTAGATAGGGGAGGTACTGTTTAAGAAGGTTTTTCATTAAGCTTTTTCCCACATAGTACCATCAGGAGTATCCATAATGGAGATTCCCATAGCTATAAGCTCATCACGGATTGAATCTGAACGTGTAAAGTCTTTGGCTTTTTTAGCTTCAGTACGTTCTGCAAGAAGTGTTTCTATTTTCTCTTTTAGTGTTTCATCCACACCTATTTGGAAGTAGGAGAAAGGTTCTTTGCCACCAAAACCAAGAAGAGTCTCTATAAACTCAATGTTGGCAATAGTCTCTTTTTTGAGTGCTTTGTCTTTAGGATTGGCATCAAATTTCTCATTTGTACTTGCTACCATATCATCGATAACAGAGAGTGCTATAGAGATATTCAGGTCATCACTCATTGCATCGAGTAGAGCCTTTTTAAACTCTTTATTGACAGCAGATCCTTTACCCGGTAAGACTCTCTTTTTAAGTCTATAGAGCTTATCAAGTCTCTTTTTGGCTGTAAGGAGATCTTCTTCATTGAAGTTGAAGTCATTTCTGTAATGTACGGAGTTGAGGTAGTATCGCAGTACTTCTCCATCATAGACTTTAAGGGCATCTTTTAGAAAAAAGCTGTTGCCTAAAGATTTACTCATCTTTTCACCGTTTATCTGTACAAAACCGTTATGCATCCAGTATTTGGCAAGTTCATGACCAGTTGCACAGCGACTTTGGGCTGCTTCATTTTCATGGTGAGGGAAGAGCAGGTCTGCACCACCACCATGGATATCTATGCTGTACTCATTATTGCCATGAAAGTGTTTTTCTATCATCGCAGAACACTCTATGTGCCATCCGGGACGACCCGAAGAGAAGCTTGTATCAAAACAGATATCTTCATTATTTTTACATGCTTTCCAAAGTGCAAAGTCTTTAGGGTTACGTTTTTCAGAAGTATGCTCAACACGGCTTTGGTTGTCATCATCTTCACCTACCTGATGGGAAATATCACCATAATGGTTGTCTTTACTAGTATTAAAATAGACATCACCGGTAGAGATGACATAAGCAAAATCTTTGTCAATGAGTTTTTGTATCATACTTTCTATGGCTTGCAGCGATTCAGTGGCTTTAGGCTCAATGTCGGCACGTTGTACCCCAATGGCTTCCATCTCTTCAAGATATCGTTCTATGTAAAAAGAGGTGATCTCTTCCATAGATTTACCTGTAGCTTCTACTTTTTTGATGATCTTATCGTCAATGTCAGTAAAGTTCTTTCCCAGTGTTACTTTGTAGCCAAGTGCTTTAAGTGTACGGGAAAGCAGGTCAAAAGAAAGGCTACTTCGTGCATGACCTAAGTGTGCATCATCATAAACAGTAGGACCGCAAACATAGATGCTTGCTTCACCATTACGGATGGGTTCAAAAGGAAGTTTTGTTTTTTGTACACTGTCGTAGATATGCATTTTAAAAGTAACCTTGTTTTATAGTGTTGTGATTATAGCTAATTTATCATTAACATATCTGTTGTAGCGTGGACATTTATAGAAGTGTATGCCTTTGGTACTGCTCACGCTACAGCTTATCTAATGAGAGTAACCAGCCAACTATTTACAAAATATACAATTAGACTAAAAATCAACATCATGACCATAAAATAAAGTGATTTTTTAGACTTTATAATGTCTAAAAATCTATCTGTTCCTACCTCTTTCACCGTAAAGATAAACAGTACCCATCCACCAATACTTCCAGCCAATGCAAGCCCGGAAGCTCCAAGAGGATGCATGAGTATGAGAGAAGCTGTGACAGAAGTCACAAGTGAATAGACGGCTATTTTCGCAGCTTTTAAGTGTCGATGTGAAGCATAAAGAAAAAGTGAAAAGAGTTTCGCCAATCCAAAAGGCAGTAGTCCTACCATATACATTTGTAGTACGTTTACTGTCTCCAGTGTTTGCACTTGTGTGAATTTTCCTCTCTCAAAAAGTAACCAAACGATGGGTTCGGCCAGCAAAATACCTCCAACCATAGCAGCACCTAACAAAAATGCAAGCAGCCAAAAGGCTTGGTTCAGGTTTTTATAGGCGGCTTCTTCCTGCTTATTTTTAAGTGCTTTCGAGACAGTAGGGAAGAGGACCGTAGCTGTAGCGATGGCAATGATAGCAAGGGGGAGTTGAAAGACACGGTTGGCATAAAAAAGGTAGGAGACTGAACCTGTCATAAGAAATGTTGCTAAAATAGTGTCTATAAAAGCAGAGATCTGAGGTGTGGAATTTCCCAGTATGCCTGGTAAAAAGAGAGATTGAAAGTGTTTCTTTTCTTCTTCTACATCTTTTGTTTTCCTGTATTTCCATCCCCCAACAAGGATTTTATGCAGGCTGAATTTGTTTACTGCAATGAGATGAACAACTACCTGCAATGCTCCACCGATGAGTACAGCAAAACTCAGTGCATACGCTACTGTTTTTGGATCTTCTTTCATGTAGATGTAAAGTGCTGCTATCATGGAAATGTTGAGTAGGGCAGTTGACATGGCAGTGGTGGCAAAATGGTTTTTGTATTGTAGTAGTGTGGCTAAAAAAGTCACGATAAAGATGAGATCCAGGTACCAAAAGTTTATAGCGGTCATAGGTGCAGTATTGCCTATAAGTTCACTATCCCATCCCAAAGCTAAGAGTTTAGTGATGGGTTCAGGGAAAAAGGTTATGAGTAGTGAGATGGCCATCAGAAAAAGTAAAAATCTTAAGAAAATGGCTGTGGCAAAGACCCCTTTATGTCGTGATGCAACAAAAGAAGGCATAAAAGCTTGTGTAAATGCACCCTCAGCAAAGATACGACGAAAGAGGTTAGGGAGTTTAAAGGCAACAAAGAACATATCACTCCACACTGAAGCCCCCAGAGCAGAAGCCATAAGTACATCCCGTCCCAGACCTGTAACACGTGAAAATAATATACCGAAACTGTTTGTGAAGATGGATTTAAGTCGCATGATTTTCTTTAATAATTGTTTTTCTATATTTTAGCATAGATAAACCAAGCTTTGATTTTTTTGACTGCTATTTTGATATACTATCCAGAGCAAAAGAAATGGAATAGTGTTAAAAGATATGTAAAAACAGCACGTTCCATTTCCTATGATTAATGCTTAAGGTAATAGATGAAAAAACGTACAAAAATAGTAGCTACTATAGGACCGGCTTCTGATTCACTTGATCAGATCACGGCACTGATGCGAGCAGGGGTCAATGTCTTTCGTCTGAACTTCAGTCACGGGACCCATGAATATCATTTGAAAGTGATCTCACGGATACGTGAGGCGATAAAGAGCACAGGTCTGGTGAGCGGAATACTGCAGGATATCAGTGGACCGAAGATCAGGGTAGGAATGTTGGAAGAGGATTTTATCCTTGAAACCGGTGATACCATTGAGTTTGTTAAAAGTGAGATCGTAGGACACAAGGTCGGTAAAGGGCATTACAGGCTCTCTATCAATGAACCGGATATCCTTGATCAGCTCTCGATCGGTGAATATATTTACTTGTATGACGGTATCATTCGTGCGATCGTCACCAATACGGCTCCTGAGCCTGTGACAGTGGAGATAGAGAATGATGGTATGCTCTCATCAAGAAAAGGAGTCAATTTTCCCAATACCAGTCTGGGAATAGATGTATTGACGGACAAAGATAGAAAAGATATGCTCTGGGGTATTGAGAATGGTGTTGATTTCATGGCGATCTCATTTGTTCAAGATGCAGATGATATGATCGCTGCACGTGAGATTATCTCGTCCAATGGAGGTTCTGTACAGCTCTTTGCCAAGATAGAAAAGTTTGATGCAGTTGAAAATATCGATGCGATACTTGAAGTTAGTGATGGGATCATGGTAGCAAGAGGTGATCTTGGTATCGAAATTCCTTATTTTGATGTGCCATACACACAAAAGATGCTGATCCGTAAAGCCAATAATATGAGTAAACCGGTTATCACCGCAACACAGATGCTTCTCTCTATGACAACCAAGGAGACGGCAACGCGTGCAGAGATCTCTGATGTTGCCAATGCCGTTTTGGATGGTACGGATGCCGTGATGCTCTCTGAAGAGAGTGCAGTAGGGCATAACCCTGTTTTGGCAGTTGAAACAATGGTTAAAACGATCCAGGCAGCAGAAGAGCATTATCCGTTTCATAAGTTTTCCCATTTCGATCTGCGTGATGCCGGAGATAAGATCGATGAGTCAGCCGTTCGCCTGTCAGAGAGCCTGGATACGTCAGGTATTATAGCCATGACCGCATCAGGTCAGTCAGCCAAGAAGTTAGCCCGTTTCCGTCCGAGTAGACCGATCTATGCTGTGACCCATGATAGTAAAGCGGCACAGTCACTGACGATCGTCTGGGGTGTTGTTCCGGCATTTTCGGTAGCTAGGGGCGGACTGCGCATGATGATGGGTGAAGTGATGGACCAGGGCTTGCAAAGAGGTGTAATGCATTTGGATAACAGTTATATCCTCACAGCCGGAGATCCTGTCGGTACGCCAGGTTCCACCAATCTGATCCGAGTGATCACCGGGCATGAAATGGAATTTTTCTGTTCCTTGAAAAGAAAAAAAGAGATAAAGAATTAAGCTTTGATATCTATCAGATAAATTGAAAATATGATAGATATATTTCATGGATTCTAACTATTTCTTGTCAAATATAACAGTAAATTCATATAATTTTAAATACCTATAATTTGAATGACATAAGTAAAAATATGTCAATTTGACATGTTTTTACTTATTCGGGGAAAGTGTTGATATACTTTGATAATTAATTAATAAAGGTATGTCATGATAGTAGGTATAGAAGGTACAGTAGAAAGAAGAGATCCGACTTTTGTACATTTAAATGTAAATGGATTGATTTATGAAGTACAAGTCTCTATCAACACTTCAAATGTAATACAAGAGAAGAGAGTAAAGCTTTTTGTGACACAAGTCATACGTGAAGATGCTAATCTTCTGTTCGGATTTATGGATACCAATGAAAAAAAGATGTTTGATACCGTTTTAAAAATAAACGGTGTTGGTCCCAAAGTGGGGCTTGCTATCTGCTCTACATTCACTCCAAGTACTTTTGCCAAAGTAGTCGCTTCCAAAGACGTGAGTATGCTCAAGAGAGTACCGGGCATAGGTCCAAAAGCTGCAAGCCGCATTTTAGTTGAGTTGGCTGATTTTATTGTAGATGGTAATGAAGAGAGTGGTAACTCTGGTGCACTGGGTGAAGCAGTGATGGCTCTTGAGAGTTTAGGCTTTAAAAAAGATGCTATCCAAAAGGCACTCTCCGGATGTTCTGGTGATACGAGCACATTGGTAAAAGAAGGGTTGAAGAAGCTACAGAGATTATAAGAGTTACTTGTTATTCTTTACGTGTTATAGAGATCTTCAAGCATATTCAATAGCGGAAGAAAAAGCATCTCCACTTCCGACATTTCAATACTTCCCTGATTTGAAAAGAAAAAATGATTGTTTCGGTTACGTCGTGTACGGATAATGATATAGATCATCTCTGAGATCAGTTTTGATTTTTGAGTGTCAAAAGAGATATGTCCGAACAGTGACTCTTCAGCAGATTTGATCGCAGTACTGATGGTACCGGTATTGATCTGGGCTATGTAGTCTATCTGCAAAGTTTTGAGTGTTGCTTGAAGCCATATATTACTTGATGCAGTGACTTTGCTTCCATACTCTCCATGGGCTCTTTTCTTAAAAAAAGCTATATGATGTTTGAGTAGACATGATTTGAGTAAAATTTCTGATGCCAGTGAGATGTCACGCCAGAAATCCACGGCTTGAAAAGGGTCCTGTTCAGGAAGCTTATCTAACATAAAAATACCGTTTTTATAGGTAAGTACATTCTGATGTGTAGCAAGATGGACAGCATAGTTATGGTTCTCGTTGGCAATATTACTAATGTCAATAGTTTTCATAGGGTGTTATCCTCTTTTAAATATCAACTCTTTAATCTCTTTTCCTATGGCTTGAGCCACAACACTGCACTTTACGACAAAGAGAAAATAGACAGGACGTTTGGCTGCCTGGTAGAGACCTTCAAAGTTGCCCATCCCTTTGGCCAGTACAATGTCTGCACGATCGAAAATGGCTTTTGACTCTGCATTGATCTCTTCAAGATCATATCCGGGAGTTGCAACACCTGTATCAATGATATGTGCACAGTTCTTGAGTATCTGAGCTTCCTTCACTGTGACATCATTGATAATCGGTTTTCCTCTTACAAAATAATACACCTCTACATTGTAGCTCTTTTTGATCATTTCTATCAGCACTTTGTCAAAGATATGTTCACCAACATTATCACCGATGATAACCATCTCTTTTGCAACTTTGAGTTCATTTTCAAATGTAGGATAATCATCAATGCCAAAGGCTTGATGAAAATGGTTTTGGATCATCTCATTCAGATCAAACTGATTTTGTGCACCAAAATCGATCACATTACCAATGACAGCCAGTTTGAGTGCATCAGGAATGGTTTTAATAAAAGAGGTGTCAACTTTTAATGCTTCCTGTGTTGAATACTCTTTTGAAAGAGCAACGGGGTCTTCTTCTCCTGTGATATCTGAGATAGCCTGGTATATCTCTTTAGCGATCTGTGGAGGTGTATAGTTCATATCATGATCGATCAGGATCTGTGCAGTACTATCGAAGACTTTTTTACTTGTGTCATCATCCAGTTCCAAGAGCTTGGTGACTTTTAGGGATTGGTTAAACAAACAAGCTAAACAATCAGGTTTAATATTCACTTTATACTTTCCTTTCTAATGATACTATTATGATATTATCATAATTAACCAAAGGTAATTCAGTTTTTGATTCTGACTTAGCTATAATTTATAAATTTAAAAAGGATTTCTGATGATTAAAAAAATAACATTAGCAATAGTAGTTACACTAGCTGGTTCATTACTTTACGCAGAGCCTGCAAAAAAAGATAATATTCATATGTTCCCTCAAGCACAGGAAGGTTTTGTGCGTCATGTCATTGAAGTGCCAAAGACAGACAATGATTATGATCACAGAGTAGAATTACTTATTGGGAAAAAAATGTTGGTTGATTGTAATCAGCACTCATTAAGAGGTAAAATTGAGAATATAACACTTAAAGGCTGGGGATACAAATACCTGGAAGTTTCAGATATTCACAATGGTCCAAGTACAATGATGGCATGCAGTGAACCTAAAACAGAAAAGTTTATCAGCTTATATATGGGAGACGAAACTTTACGTAGATATAACAGTCGTTCCCCTATAGTAGCTTATGTGCCTAAAGGGTATGAAGTTCGATATCGTATTTGGAGTGCAGGAGACAAAGTACAGCAGGCTAAACAAAGATAACTTTACGTATCAGTCATAAAAAAGAGTAATGATGATATCCTTCGCAAAATAAATAAAGGAGTAGTACCATCAAACATTTTTTACTTAAAACGCTACTACTTCTTTTTTTAGGCACATCGTATCTTACCGCTACACATATACACCATGATGACTTGGATCATGAAGATGGATGTGAAGTCTGTGTTGTGGTCAACAACTTCCACAGTGCTGATATTCCAAATTCAGTTATAGATATACATTCACTTGAATACGCTCATGATGAGATAAAACTTCATCATACCTCTCCTGTAACACATATTTGCAAAGGTTTTTACAGTACAGCTCCTCCTTCATATTAATTCTCAATAATAAAAATATATCAATAGAATAAATGAAGGACAACTACATGAAAAAAATGAAAATTTTATTTGTAGTATCACTGCTTTTTACCTTAAGTTATGCAGAGAATACTACAGTAAAACTTAGCTATGAGAACCTAAATTTCGATAACTCAATGACGAAATATAAAGGAAAAGTATATGGTATTTTATTGAGCCATCAAGCAGATGATGCTCTATATCAAATAGCATATGAGAAAACCAATACAGATACTTTTCAACCACCAATGCCAGAAGATTTAGATGTCAATAAGTATTATCTCAAATATACGCACATGTTGGGTGATAAACAAGCCTTCTCTGTAAGTTATGCAACGATAGATGACAATCTGGTTCAAGAGACAGATGGTGGACATATCTATGGTTTAGGTTATAAGTATGCTGCATTTAGTTTGACACAATATATGAGTGACTATATAAATTTTAATGTGTATCAGACAGATATGAAATACAAGTTTAAAAAAGCATTTGGAGAGATACATGCATCTGCTACAGTACTGGGGAAATATATCCATTTACAAGACAGAGAGAACAATCCTTACAGTACAAATGCCAAAGAGGATTATTTTACTCCAGGAGTGAAGCTTCATGCACATTATCATGATTATCATATGGCAGTAGGGGCATATTTTGGGAAAAGAATTTTTGCTGTGATGTATGACGGGTTTAAAGTACAGCATCATGCGATGGAGTTCAATGAGACCTATATGATTGGATTTGGAAAACATTTTGGTGATGTGGATCTCAATCTAAAGTATGTCTATCAAGAAGCAACAGAGATACCTATTCATAATGATAATGTTAAAGTGCAAAATGTAGGGTTGGTATTACGATATCGCTTCTAACTAGACCTTGTTTATAACTCTTTTTGCAGAGACAAACTTGTTGCTATAGTAACCGTTATGAACAGGGGAGATGATGATACCTTTCTTTTTGGAAGCGGCATGAATGAATTGGCCATCACCTAAATAGATACCAACATGCGTTACCGGAATACCGCGTTTTTTGTCTGTAAGGAAGAAAAGGAGGTCTCCTTTTTGGAGATTATTTATGTCAACAGATTCACCTTTTTTTGACTGTGCGTAGGCAGTTCTTGGGAGGTTGACTTTATGTTTTTTGTAAAGGTATTGCACGTATCCTGAACAGTCGAATCCTTGTGGTGTAGTACCTCCCCAGACATATTTTCCGCCTTTGAAATATTTGGCATCTTCAAGAAGTTTTTTCCTGTCTGCATTGGAAATATGATAGGTTTCTCCCGCTTTTTTTGCTACTTGCATTGCCTTGGCTATACGTGTGGCTCTTTGTCTTGCGGCTGCCGCTCTGCGCGCAAGATTTTCTGCTTTGTGCAGTTCATCATAAATGGCTTGAAATGAGTATTCGGTCGTTTTTTGGTTAATAAAAGCGTTTTGAGTATGTTGAATAGTTTTACTGTGTACAATATTACCTTTTTTATCGGTAATGACAAATATGTTTCCATAGGTAAATGATAAAATAGTTATTAGAATAAATATTTTTTTAAACATAATACCCTCATCCATATTTTTTACTATTATATCATAGTAATATTGAATTTATATAAAGAAGATGGAGAGTATCTTAATGGTGGGTTCCGCAGAAATTTGCGTCACATCCATGGACTTTACCTGAATATTTTGAGTTATTTACAAGAAATTTCAATAGACGTTTTTTACGTTTTTTAAATTTAGGACTCTTTAAGTTTTTGATCGCTTTTGGTTCATTTTTATGAATAGATAAAAGTTTTTCATCTTTCTCAAAATAGAATTTCCAGTCATCATCATCTATCTGTTTAGATGCATAAAATGGAGTTCCGTGACAAGATGTACAGAGTTTTGTAAATGTGCGAAAAGCCTTTGTGTCATAGTTTTCTGCAGCAATTATGAGGGTAGATGTACTTGACACAAGAAGTACAATAGCCATTATTTTTTTCACAATATAACCTTTTGTATGTGTTTGTCTGATAATAATGGATTATAGTCACTATAACGTGTATTGTATGTGTAGTAGGTGCAGGAGGAGGTACAAGTGTATTGATGATGGCTTCTTTCTTGTACAAAAACACAAGAGGAAATTTGATATGATATACAAAAGGTTTCTTTCATGATAGATTTGACACAAAAAATACTCTCTTTGGATTTAGAAACGGCATTGGAATTAAATAATGCCAATGCCGTAAGTATGGAAGCAAAAAGAGAAGCTGACCTACGTGCAGAACAGTGCATGGCAGAAGCACAGCATCTTTTTGAGAAGCAGAAAAGAAGTGAAGCAAAACAGCTTGCAAAAAGTGTTAAAGAGGATAGAAAGAGTGCCATCGATAATTTACAGCAAAAGATGGAAGCTTTTGATAAAGGTATCGAGATCGACATGTTGGTTGAGCATTTGGTTACAGTAGCAAGGGATCGGATATGCCGCTAGGAAAAGCTGCAGAATATGGTTATCTCAGTGCCAGATGTCATGTGCTTCGTTCGCAGTTTATCGACTCTGATAGACTAAAGGAACTTGCAGCAGCTAGAAGTATCGGAGAGTTTGTCAGTGCATTGTCAATGACACCTTATGCCCCTTTTATCACGGACATTTCAACCGAAGGAGTGCATAGAGGGCTCTTAGCAGCATTTGAATATCAGCGTAATAGGTTGACCGGTGAACTTAATAAACGGTATTTGGAGATATTTAAACTCTTTTTTAATACAAAATATGCACTTTTGGACGAAAAAACAGCCAATATATCTATAGCAGGTGCGGGAGAGGTTTTTCGTCAGATCGATATAGACTATATAGTATCGCTTGAAAAAAGTATGCGTAAACTTCCTTCTTCTGAGCGGCGACAGATCAAAAAGATAGTGGGGAGCTATTTTGACCTTCTAAATCTCTATAATCTTGTAAAGTTTCGACTTCTCTATCAGCTAAGTGTAGAGGAGACATTGTCCAATATGCTTCCTTATGCTGGAAAATTCACTATTGCGGCACTCACCGAACTTTGTAGTGCCAAAAGCTTACAGGAACTTTCAGTCCTTATTAAACCAGTTCTGGGTGAAGGGTTTGATGACTATGAAACGTTTCGGCAAGTTCTCTACCGTTATCATCGGAAACAACTTCTATCTGTATGGAGTGGATATCCCTTTTCTCTTGCTCTACCATTTTCACTCTTGCGCTTGATAGAGATAGAGATCTCAGACCTCAGAGCGATCACTGAAGGTATTGCATTTGGTCTTGACAGTAAAGAGATCACTAGTATGACGGTGGGAGGCTGATATGCTCTTTCCGGAAAAGATGCTTCGTGTAAAGATCGAGATCGAACCTGAATACAGTAATACCGTTCTTGAGCTGATCGGAAATATAGGATCTCTTCATATTGATGAAACAAAAACGCTTTTGAGCAATGAAGCAGAAGCAGGTCGGGTCAAAATGTTGTTGAAACTGGTACAGAAATATATGGCTCAGCTTGAGGTCAAACCCAAAAGGAGAGGATCGTCTTCTGTTTCAGATATTGAGCATCTTCTTGATCAGACAGAAGAGAGTCTGATAGTGATCGGTACAAAAGTGGATGACCTGTCATTGCGACTCAAAGAAGCAAAAGAGGAAAGAGAACGTTTTGAGAGGGCAGCTACCGTAAAGGTGGCACTTGGCATGGTGATCGATATGGATAGATTGTCCAGAGACCTTAAAACGATCAACATGCATATTGGTATCGTAACAATGGAAGCAGCAGAGCTGTTGAGGCTTGCCTTGAAACAGAAAAAGCTGCTTTTGGTTGACCGACCTTTGTTTGAACAGACCAGTGCTGTAGCAGTTTTCTACGAAGAGGAGGACGATAGAGATGTTCGCAGGGCATTTTCTACTTTAAAGGTCAATGAAATTTCTTTAGATTATTTTTCGGATCAGGCATTTGATCTGCAAAAGCAAACAGAAGAACAGATCACTCTGGATAAGAAGACAATGGTTGACAGATATGGTCAACGCCTGCAGAGTATTGAGAGCCAACTCTATGCACTTCATGCACTTGAAAAAGCAAAATCTTCTCTTAAGGAAGGTGATAATGGATTGATACTTGAGGGATGGATACCAGAAAGTGTATCAAAAGAATTTGTAAAAAACATCGACCATGCAGCAGTAACATTTTCATCATTTGAAGGTGAAGCACCTGTATTGCTTGAAACACCTTTGGCATTGAAACCGTTTGAAAAACTTATCAGCAATTTTTCTTATCCGAGATATGGAGAGGTCAATCCGGTGATGCCGTTTGCTTTCTCTTTTTTGATCCTTTTTGGGATCATGTTCGGTGATGTCGGTCATGGCCTTGTTATTGCACTTGTTGGATGGCTTGTCAAAAAACAGAGTACCCAGTATGCTGATCTGGGGCAGATCTATTATCTCAGTGGAATCTCTTCTGTCTTTTTCGGCTTTTTATATGGCTCTGTTTTCGGTGTTCATCATCTTTTCCCATGTCTGCTTTTTACTCCCATTGAGAACATACAGGCGACTATTATATTTAGTATTGGTATTGGTATCGCTATCATTACCCTCAGCTTTTTTCTCTATATATTGACGGCTATCAAGCGAAAAGAGCTTAGTATGCTGTTTGTTGGTGAAGGAAGTCTACTTTGGCTTCTTGCCTATTGGTTTACTATTGGTATTTTTGTTAAATCCGTTGTTCAGCAGATGGATATCACGTATGAACTGATGTTTCTTTCTTTGCTCTTGCTGGTTATTTTTATCCAGATGCTGAGAAAAACCAGACAAAAGACTCAAGCTGTGATCGATCTTCTTCGAGAATTCATGGATACCATCACCAACACCATCTCTTTTCTTCGTGTGGGAGCTTTTGCTCTTGCACACGGGGCTCTTTTCATGGCAGTTTTCAGCATGGCAAAGATGATCAGTGAAACGTATGGAGAATCTTTTTTCTATTGGATGTTGATAATCGTGGGAAATGTGGTTATTATTGTACTGGAAGGTGTTATTGTAACGATCCAAACATTGCGGTTGGAGTACTATGAGTTTTTCAAACGCTTTTTTAAAGGGGGAGGTACTCCATACCGACCTTATAACCTGAGTTCAAAGGAGTAGCCTTCTGTGATTATGCTACTCCTTTGAACTCAGGTTAAACATTAGGAGAAAAAAATGAAAATTAAAAGTTGGGTAATTGTGGTTGGATTGTTCCTGCCACTCATAGCATCGGCAGCAGAATCAGGGATAACAGATGAAGGTATCGCTTATATTGCAGCGGCCGCTGCTGTAGGACTGTCTACGATCGCAGGTGGTATCGCGGTTGGACTGGTTGGTGCAGCAGCTATGGGTGCTGTTGGTGAAAAACCGGAGATATCCGGTAAAGCATTGATCTTTCTAGGTCTGGCAGAAGGGATCGCCATCTATGGGTTGATCATTGCTATTATGATCCTGGGTAAAGTGGGATGAAACTGGTCATTGTGGGAAACGAAGAGGAGTGTCTTGGTTTTTCACTTGCTGGGGTTGAAGGTGTGATCGTTGAAGATGATAGTATGTTTGTTGAGCAGATGCAGCAGTTGTTTTCTGATCATGAAATCGGTGTGATCGCTATCGCAGATCGGTATTTTTCTATTTTTTCCGAACGTTTTAGTCCGGTGATCGAAAAACGGGCTGTTCCTGCTGTAGTGTTTATTCCGTCTATGGATGGTACGCATCATAAATCGAGTCTAAAGGAGTATCTTGCCAGTATCCTCGGTATCCGACTTTGAGCATTTTGCAGAAAAGGTCAAAAAACAGATCAGTACTAAAGTAAGAAGAGTAGAAGTAGAGACATCTGATTACCTGCTTGCAAAAGAGAATGAAGCAGAACATAAAATAAACAGTTGGACGAAACATGCACACTTTGAATGGGATCAGGAGCGCTATGCTCAAGAGCAGCGTAGCCACAATAGTATTGAGGAAGAGGTGAACAGGAAATGGTCTGAGTTCAAGAAAGAGCGTAAATCAGCATTGAGATCAGCATTAAAGATACGCCTTTATCAAATATTCCCCACTCTTGCGGAATGTTTTATCTCCCAAATATCACAAAAATATCAAACAGGAACATTGACGATGCCTGAAGCATATATGTCATTCGTAACAAAAGAGGGATTTCTCTTGCATATGTGTGAAAAAGAGCAAATTATTTTTACAAGTGGAAATCTCTACATCGAGTATTCGGTTGAACGTATTATTGAAGAGCTTACTGATGAGATCGATTCACGCATGCATTTCAAGGAGGATACATGGCAGGTATAATCTCTATTTCCGGTCCCATCGTTAAAGTAGGTATTGAGGGTGAAAGTGTACGTATACAGGATGTGGCTTATGTAGGAGAGGCTGGACTAATAGGTGAAGTGATCGAGAGAGATATCCAGAGTGCAATGGTCCAGGTATATGAAGAGACTGAAGGGCTGAAACTGGGTGAGAAAGTACTCTTTACAGGTGAAATGCTCTCTGCTCTACTTGGCCCGGGGCTTCTTGGATCGATCTATGATGGTATTCAGCGTCCGCTTAAACTGGTGGGCACCCAAATGCAAAAAGGACTCAAACTTGATCCTCTTGATAGGGAGAAGCAGTGGTATTTCATCCCCTCTGTAAAGGAGGGTGAAGAGCTTAAAGCTGGTGAGCTTATGGGGATCGTTATGGGTGAAAGCAAATTTGAGTATAGGATAATGATGCCTCCGGATAAGATGGGTACTGTATCTTCTGTTGTCAAAGAGGGAGAATATTGTCTGGATGATACGTTGATCGAATTGGATGATGGTGCAAAACTCTCAATGGTTCAACGTTGGCCTGTCCGTATCTCACGTCCTTTCAAAGAGAGAGTTCTCTCTGGAAAACCGATGATCACCGGGCAGAGGATCATTGATTTTCTCTTTCCGATCAGTGAAGGCGGGTCTGCTTCTATCCCTGGAGGATTTGGTACCGGAAAAACGATCTTGCAGCAAACCTTGGCCAAGTGGAGTGATGCTGATATTATTGTTTATATAGGCTGTGGTGAAAGGGGTAATGAAATGACTGAAGTACTTCAGGAGTTCCCGGAACTTGAAGACCCAAAAACCGGCAAGCGGCTTATTGAAAGAACTGTACTCATTGCCAATACATCTGATATGCCAGTCTCTGCACGTGAAGCTTCCATCTATATGGGATTGACGATCGCGGAGTATTTTCGTGATATGGGGTATACTGTTGCATTGATGGCTGATTCTACATCACGTTGGGCTGAAGCGATGCGTGAACTTTCCGGGCGGATGAATGAACTACCTGCTGAAGAAGGGTTCCCTTCCTATCTTGCTTCTCGTATCGCCTCTGTATATGAACGTGCAGGGGCGGTCGCAACACTTGGTGGAAATTCTGGAGCATTAACGATGATTGGTGCTATTTCACCACCGGGTGGAGATTTCTCTGAACCGGTGACACGTTATACGCAGCGTTTCACCTCTGTTTTCTGGGCGTTAGATAAGGAGTTGGCCAATGCCCGATTCTACCCATCGATCAATCATCTGCTAAGCCATAGTGCTTATGCCCAGAATGTCAAGCCATGGTGGGAAGCTATCTCTCCTGGCTGGGGTGAACTCCGGCTTTGGTTGATCGAACTGCTGCAGCGTGATGAGAAGCTGCAGCGTATCGTAAAACTTTTGGGAAGTGAAGCACTGCCGGAAGATCAGAAGCTCACGCTCTTTATGGCTGATCTCGTTAAAGAGTTCTTTTTGCAGCAAAATGCATTTGATGAGGTAGATATGTATACTTCACCTGAAAAACAGATACAGATGGCTGAAGCACTCAGGGCTTTGCATCAGTGGTGGGAGCACTGTTTTGAGCAAAAGGGAATGCCTGTGACACTTTTGAAAGAGCAAGAGATCGTACAGGAACTGCTTTTTGCCAGACTCGGAGTTCCCAATAGCCAGCTAGAGTGGTTTGCTAAATGGCATAAGCGTATGGAAGAGCAGTATGAAACACTGCTGTTGACATTTGGAGAAGTCTCATGATCATAGAATACACCGGAGCGCAAAAACTAAAAGGCTCACTGCTCTTCTTTGAACCCATCGAGAATGTTCAGTATGGAGAGAAAGTTGTGATCCGCTCAGAGGGAAAAACAGTGAACGGGAAGGTTGCAGCACTTTCTGAGAGCGTGATGCTGATCGAGATACTTGGAGAGCCCTACGGACTGAATCTTGATAACATTAAAGTACGTTTTACCGGAAATGCATTTGAGCTGGGTGTAAGTGAAGCAATGTTGGGCAGGGTATTGAATGCATTTGGTGAGCCGACGGATGCTGGGGGTGAAATTCACTGTGAGAAGAAATTACCCATTGGAGGTTCAGCCTATAATCCGGCGCACAGGGAGTATCCCAAAGATTTCATACAGACCGGTATTTCTGCAATCGATGGATTGAATGTCCTGGTCAAAGGTCAAAAACTTCCTGTTTTTTCTGTTTCCGGAGCTGCCACCAATGAGCTGGCTGCGCAGTTGGTACGACAGATACGTCCTTCCAATGAAAAAGGAGCGGTCGTATTTGCTGCGATAGGCATCAAGTATGAAGATGCAAGGTATCTGATGCAGAGTATCAGTGGCGGGGGAAACTTTGATTCTACTACTGTTTTTTTGAATTTGGCAGATGAGCCAAGTATCAATGCATTGCTGTTGGTACGTTCTGCACTGACCTTTGCCGAGTATCTTGCCTTTGAGAGAGGTTATGATGTAATCACTGTTTTGTATGATATGACCAACTATTGTGATGCCCTGAGAGAAGTCTCTTCCCGCCGCGAAGAGATTCCAAGCAGAAAAGGATATCCGGGATATATGTATAGTGACCTGGCTTCGATCTATGAGAGGGCTGGGATTCTGCAGGGGAAAGCAGGGTCACTGACACAGATCCCTATCCTGACGATGCCAGATGGTGATATTACACATCCTATCCCTGATCTGACCGGTTACATCACTGAAGGGCAGATCGTACTGGAGAGGGAACTTCAGCAAAAAGGAATTTACCCTCCGATCAATGTCCTGCCTTCTCTTTCCCGTTTGATGAATCATGGAGCAACTGCCCAGCACAGAAGATGGTCTGCAGAGATATATGCTGCCTATGCCAAAGCAAAAAAAGCACAGATGCTTGCTGCCATTATCGGTGAAGGAGAGATGGGCAAAGCAGAACGGGATTATCTGGCATTTGGAAAGGCATTTGAGAGCCGTTTTGTTGCACAGGGAAATGATGAAGAGCGTACGCTTGATCAGACACTTGCCATAGGATGGGAACTTCTAAAACTATTACCGATTGAATCATTGACACGTCTAAAACCTGAAGATATTTCGGAGTATCTTCAATCATGAACGAAATCACTGCCTTAAAAATTCAGATATTTGGTCGAGTTGGTAATACATGATCCATGCAAAAAATAAAACAGCTTTACTGGAACTGAAGAAGGATCTTGAACTGGTACACAGTGGAGCACAGATACTTGAAGAGAAGCGAAATATCCTTCTCAAAGAGATCATCTCTTTGCTTGATGAAGTTGAAGAGGAGCGTGAGAAGCTGAATGAATCGGTACGGCAGAGTTATCAGATATTGATAAAGGCTTTTATGGAGAGTGGAAAGGTTCAACTCAAAAAGGAGGCTACCCTGCCGGTTTTCAATGGAAAGCTTCACGTCTATGAAAAGAGTTTTATTGGTATACTGATACCCAAAATCACCTACGAATTACAGCAGGTACGCTTTCCGTTGAATATCAGTGGAGAGACACTTTTTTTAGAAGTAGCAAGAAAGTCGTTTATTGATACGACATCAGACATTTTAGCACTGGCTGAGATCGAGTTTAAAGCATGGCGGCTTGCAGCTGAGCTTAAAAAAACCGTTGTCAGGGTTAATGCCTTACAAAAATATTATGTACCGGAATATGATAAAGCTATTAAAGAGACGACAGCCTCACTCGAAGAGGTTGAACGAGAATTCCTTCTTGTCATAAAAAAATCAAAAGAGAGATAGATTTGTGTAACTGTAGTATGTGTATTAATCCGATATAATACTGCCATGGATAATAAAATCATTATTATAGGAGGAGGAGCAAGTGCATTGATGCTGGCTTCTTTACTTCCGAAAAACACTGCAAATGTTATAGAAAGCAACGCCAAAGTGGGAGCTAAGATATTGGTCTCTGGCGGGGGGAAATGTAATATCACCAATGAGCTTATGGGAACGCAGTATTTTCTTGCTGATAAAACATTTATACAACATGCATTGAAAAGTTTTAATGAAAAAGCACTTTTAAGATGGCTGGAGAGACAGAACCTTATGCCGGTTCTTCGAAAAGAGACGCAATATTTTTGTAAAGATTCAGCCAAAGAACTTTTGGATATTTTTCTTAAAGAGAGTAAAAAGCAGAAGATACTTACAAACGAAAAAGTAATGGATGTTTCTAAAAGAGATGAAGTTTTTTATGTAAAAACAGACAAGCGAACTCTAACGGCAGACAGAGTGGTTGTGGCATCTGGAGGTTTGAGCTTTCCTAAACTTGGTGCAAGTGGTATCGGGTATGAAATTGCAGAACATTTTGGGCACAGCATTGTTAAAACCGCACCTGGGTTGGTTGGATTTACGGTACAAAAAGATCAGTTCTTTTTTAAAGAACTTTCGGGCGTATCTACAGATGTGGTCATAAAAATAGGAGATGAGAGTTGTAAAGGTGCTCTACTGTTTGCCCATAAAGGCTTGAGTGGACCAGCCGTGTTGGATGCATCACTTTATTGGGAAAAAGGAAAGATCGAAGTAGACTTTTTACCAAATTTTTCATGGGAGGGTCTTAAAAAGAGTAAAAAACAACTCAGCTCTCTTCTTCCTATGCCTAAACGTGTTACTAAGGCGTTTTTGGTACAATTAAAGATTGATGATAAAATAGGGACTAAAATAACAGCAGATGAGTTCTCATTATTGCAAACGTTAAATCATTATAGTTTTGCCCCCGCAGGGACTTTTGGCTACGCTAAAGCAGAAGTAACAAAAGGTGGTGTTTGTACCGATGAAGTAGATGCTCGAACTATGATGAGTAAAAAAACAGAGGGGCTCTACTTTACAGGTGAAGTATTGGATGTAACAGGACGATTGGGAGGATATAACTTTCAATGGGCATTTTCAAGTGCCTATGTATGTTCAAAAAGTATTAAATAAAGGAAATGGGGATAAATATGAGGATAAAAATTTTACTGGCGATAGCGTTTGCTGTCTTGTTGAGTGGGTGTGTAGGGACACCGGACTCTGAAGGTTGGAGATCATCACAAAAAAATGAGTTTTTAAAGATATTGAAAACTGATAAATATATGTCTATCTGTAATCAGCAGGCATTGTATCAGAAAGTTAAAGAGAGTAAAAACTCTCAGTTGATGTCTAAGTTACTTGTAGCCTATACAGAAAATCTTGCCAATGGATGTATTATTAATGCCTCTCAAAAAGAGATGATAGTTGGAAAAAAAGTAACAACTTATGGTGCTTATCCTCAAAAAGTAAGTGATTCAGATATTAAGATGAAGCTTAAAGCAGGGCAGAGTATAGAGCAGATATTGAAACCTTATGTTCCTGAGTATGACCAGTTTTCCTGCCTTACGAGAAGTTACAATATTTTAAAGAAAGACTCTAATACTTCAGAAAGTACGCTTCGTAAAATCCGTCTGAACATAGAAAGAGTGAAATTAATGAAGCCGGGTCTTGGTAAGAATTATGCTTTGATCAATATACCTGAGTTTGTCGTTCGTATCATTGAGGACAAAAAAACAGCTGTTGCAATGGGTGTTGTAGTGGGTAAACGAAGAATGAAAACACCGGTGTTTAGTGAAGACCTTCAATATATTACGCTAAACCCTCAATGGAGTGTACCAGACAGTATCGCCAGAAATGAAGTTATCCCCGATCTGTTAAAAGATCCGAACTATTTGAAAAAACATCGTATGGTCATGCGTTCATCGTATGATCTTAATTCAAAAAAGTTAACGCCAGATTCAGTAGACTTGAAGGCATATGTAGGAGGAAAAGGACCTGTACCGTTTAAATTTATTGAAGTACCTTCTGTTCGAAATGGTTTGGGTCGTGTAAAGTTCATCTTCCCAAATCACCATTCTGTTTATATGCATGATACGCAATCAAAACACCTCTTTAAACGTAAAGTAAGGACGTATAGCCATGGATGTGTAAGACTTGAGAAGCCTAATGTTATGTTAGATCATATCTCAAAACATTATACTTCTACAAGTGCTGAAGATATAAAAAAGAAGTATGACTCTTTGAAAACACACTATGTGAAAATAACCAAGAGGTTGCCAGTGCATACCGCATACTTAACAACGTATACGGATCAGTGTAGCAACTTGTTGATATTCCCTGATATATATGGATTTGACAAATCGCAGAAACTTAATTTTTAACAGAGTGGAAAGATGGCAAAGGCATGGCTTATTTTAGCTGATATCCTTGTCACTCTTCTTCTTTTACTTTCCCTTATACTTTTTTACCTTTACACTCCCAAAAAAGAAAAACCAGATACCCTTACTCTTCCTAGTATGGAACAGAATATCACTTTAGATACATTTCATCTAAAAACAATAGATCTAAATGCTACAATAACCATAGATGATCTGATACGTATGGGTGAACAGAGTGGTATAGAGGAGTATATTATAGAAAATAAATTTATAATTAGAACACTGGAAGAGAGCTTGGTAGAGCTTTCTGCCAAAGTAGGGGATCCTCTGTTTATCCGTATTTTTAAAGAGGAGTCACTTTTGGAGGTATGGATACGCTCTAAAACAGAGTATCAACATTTGAAAGATTATGCTATATGTGCCTATTCTGGTTACTTGGGACCAAAATTAAAAGAGGGTGACAGACAATCTCCGGAAGGTTTTTACAAAGTAAAAAAATACCAACTCAATCCAAACAGCAAGTTCCATCTCTCTTTTAATTTAGGATATCCAAACAAATACGACAGTGCACATGAACGTACAGGTTCATTTTTGATGGTACATGGTAATTGTGTTTCTGATGGATGTTACGCAATGACAGATGATAAAATAGAAGAGATCTATGCTTTAGTAGAAGGTGCATTGCAAAAAGGTCAGAAATATGTACAGGTACATGCATACCCCTTTCGTATGACAGAAGAGAATATGGCTCTTTTCTCAGACAATGAATGGTATGACTTCTGGGTGAATCTCAAAGAGGGGTATGACTACTTTGAAGCTGAAAAATTGCCACCTTTTGTGAAAGTGGAAAATAAACAATACTCTATACATGAAGGAAATGAGTAGACAATCCAAAATTTTATGATCATTTGGAATATATTTGCTTCTATTTACAGAAGAATTATTTTTATTTAACGTTATAAAATCTCCTATATAGTACATTTTATAAGGTTTTATATACTTGGTTGCAGATTAATGGTCTCTAAACGTTGCTACAGCGATAAACCTTATAAAATATATAACTTTATAAGGTTTTTACCACAGTGTCCTTGCTAAAAATACCAGTAGCTACAGACATAAAATATAAGACCGTCGCCTAAATGATTTGTCTGACTAATCCTAGCAAGGCCCTAAATATGGGGGAGAGGATAAGGAATTATATAAGTCTATATTTTTTATATCATACATCGCTTCATGCGTTCTACTGACATGTAGAAAAAATAATAAGTACTAAGATACTCTTTATCCTATCTGTGTAAAAATATATTAAGATAACTATGGAGGTGCTCTTATGGAAATTAAAGCCAATTTTGTTGATATTAACCAACGTGAGATTTACGCTGTAAAAGTAGTGACCAACAATCATAAAATCAGTTCTGTCACAAAGATTGATGAGCGCTGTTCCACCTACATTCTGCCTGGGTTTATCGATGCCCACATACATATAGAAAGTTCAATGCTTCCTCCAAGTGAATTTGCCCGTTTGGCAGTACGGCACGGCACCGTTGCAACCGTTTCCGATCCTCATGAGATCGCCAATATTCTTGGAATAGAAGGGGTTGAATTTATGCTCAACAATGCAGAACAGGTCAATTTCAAATTTTACTTTGGTGCATCGCCTTGTGTACCGGCAACACCCTTTGAAACCAGTGGTGCAACACTGGGCGTTGAGGAGATCAAAACATTGCTGCAAAAACCACAGATCAAATATCTCAGCGAAGTGATGAATTTTCCGGGTGTCATCCATGGCGATGAGGATATGCTCTCAAAGATAAAAGCGGCGCAGGATCTTGGGAAACCGGTAGACGGTCATGCTCCCGGACTTCACGGTGATGATCTTAAACGCTATATCGATACGGGAATCACGACTGATCATGAAGCGTTTACGTATGAAGAGGGGTTGGAAAAGATCCAGCGCGGTATGAAAATATTGATACGCGAAGGTTCAGCGGCAAAGAACTTCAACGCGTTGGCACCACTGATCGATGAGCATTATATGATGCTGATGTTTTGCAGCGATGACCGCCATCCGAATGATCTCTATCACGAACATATCAACCAGTTAGTCAAGCGTGCCATCGCAAAAGAGGATGATCTCTTTAAAGTTTTGCAAATCGCCTGCATCAATCCCATTATTCACTACAACCTTGATGTCGGAATGTTAAGAGAAGGAGACAGTGCCGACTTCATTGAAGTGGATAATCTGGATGATTTCACTATTTTAAAGACAGTGATCAATGGTGAAGTGGTTGCCCAAAACGGAGAATCAAAAATAAGCCCGGTACCGATCTTAAAGATCAATAATTTTCATGCAGGCACAAAAAAACCAAAAGATTTTACAATGCCGGCATGTAAAACGGTTGAAGTGATCCAGGCGATTGATCATGAGCTCATCACCCATGAAAAACTGGTGAACCTTCGTACTGTCCCATCAAAGACAGTAGGTGACCCTGAGCATGATATCCTTAAAATCAGTGTCGTTAACCGTTATGAGGATGCTGTTCCTGCTCTTGCCTATGTCAACGGTTTCGGATTAAAACAAGGTGCGATCGCTTCGAGTGTTGCCCATGATTCTCACAATATCATTGCCGTAGGATGCAGTGACGAAGAGATAGCCAGGGCTGTCAATCTGATCATTGAACGACAGGGAGGCATCTGCGCAGTTAGCGGTGAAGACGAGTGGATCTTACCACTGGAAATTGCAGGAATCATGAGTGCAGAAGACGGTTTCAGTGTCGCCAGAGAGTATGAGAATATAGACCGCATTGTCAAAGAAACCTTGGGTTCAACATTAAGCGCACCGTTTATGACCCTCTCTTTTATGGCACTGCTAGTCATTCCCGAGCTTAAACTAAGTGATAAGGGCCTTTTTGACGGACGGACATTTCATTTTATCAACAGCTGTAAAGTTGAAGCATGAACCTTTTTAAACTTCGGGAACACAAGACAGATGTCAGAACCGAAATAACTGCAGGGTTTACAACATTTATGGCCATGCTCTACATCGTTCCGGTGAATGCTTCCATAATGAGTGCTTCCGGCATGCCTTATGATGCCCTCATTACAGCTACGGCAGTAATGACCATCATCGCATCGATACTCAATGGGTTTTGGGCAAATACTCCGATCGCTATGAGTGTCGGTATGGGTTTGAATGCCTATTTTAGTTTCGGACTGGTCAAAGGGATGGGAATTGCCTGGCAGAGTGCTCTGGGCATTGTGTTTGTTTCGGGGGTCTTATATATACTTATCAGTATGACACCGCTACGACGCTGGATGATCGAAACCATCCCTATGGATATTAAGCGGGCAGTCAGTGCGGGGATCGGTGCTTTTATTGCTTTTATTGGATTAGAGCAGATAAAAATCATTGTTGATAGTCCATCAACACTCGTAACCATCGGTAATTTTCAAGACAGTCATGTTCTGCTCGGTCTGTTTGGTCTGGCTCTGGCAATTTTATTTACACTCAAAAAATACAAAGGTGCCTTTATCCTTTCAATCGTTTTAACAACACTCTTTGCCTGGGTTGCAGGTATCGAAAAGCTGCCGGAGGAGTTTTTCTCTATGCCTGCATCTATGGCGCCGATAGCATTTGAACTGGATATCCCCTCTGCACTGACACTCTCTATGCTTCCGGTCATTATTATCTTTTTGATCACCGATCTATTTGATACACTTGGCACCCTGACAGGCGTGGGAATGCGAGCAGATCTTTTTAACAAAAAGGATTCCTTGCCTCTGCAAAAAACCATTGAGGCCGATGCCGCTGCAACAATGCTAAGCGGGCTTGCCGGAGTGACCAGTACAACATCCTTCATTGAGAGTGCTGCCGGTGTTGAAGAAGGTGGGAGAACCGGGCTTAGTGCGGTTGTGGTCGGTCTGCTGTTTATTTTACCTCTGTTTCTGCTCCCTTTTTTCAAAGCCATCCCTCCCAATGCGATCTATCCGATCCTGATCGTTATTGGCGTAATGATGTTCAGTGAACTGCAGCATATAGACTATCAAGATCCCGCCATAAAATACAGTACTTTTTTTATCGTGCTGGGAATGCCGCTGATGTACTCCATTACCAACGGTCTGCTGTTGGGTGCTTTGGTTTTTGTTTTTATCAATCTGGTTCAGGGTAGGTATAAACAGATCGACATAGCTATGGGAGTTTTGGCTGCCGTTGCTTTACTTGTGTTTTTTGTACTGTAGAGACGAGGTAGAATATTAAAAAAAGGTTAATGTATCATGCCAAATATAGAAGTCAATGATGTTTCACTTTACTACGAAATCCACGGAGCTGGGGAACCGTTAATGTTAGTTGCCGGTCTGGGCAGTGACTCCCAAAGTTGGCAACCAGTTATCGAGGAACTCTCACGGCACTTTCTGGTCATTGCTCCTGATAACAGAGGAACAGGTAGAACCATACCACAAGACGTTGAGACAAGCATCCGGCAGATTGCTGATGACTGCATGGCACTTGCAAGACATCTGGGCTTCTCCTCTTTTAATCTCCTTGGTCATTCGATGGGCGGCTTCGTTGCTCTAGACCTTGCAGCCCGTTACCCAGATGCCGTCGACAAACTGATACTTGCAGGAACATCAGCCTCTAACCCAAAATGTAATGATGTACTTTTTTCCGATTGGGCATCAACCCTGGAATCAGGTATGGATAAAATGCAGTGGTTCCGCAGTATCTTCCACTGGCTTTTTACAGAACAATTTTTTGAAAATAAGGATGCCCTGGATGCCGCACTCCGCTATGCTGTTGATTATCCCTATCCTCAAAGTGAAGTTGCTTTTAGAAAACAAGTAGAGGCGATCACGGGCTTTGACTATTTTGAGCAACTTTCCGGCGTTACTGCGAAGACACTGGTTATCAGCGGACAAGAGGATATCCTCTTCCCTCCACATGCATCTGCTTCCATGGCACAGGCAATTCCGGGAGCCATTTTCTCCATGATAGAACATGCCGCCCATTCCATCCATATGGAACAACCGCAGGTGTTCACCGACCATGTGCTGGATTTCCTACTGTAAAACCCATAATCCAGAATTTTTAGCAGATTTTAGCTTTTTAGCTATAAAATAACCTCAAACATAGTTTTTTTCAATAGAAAAACTGATGCAATCTAAAATTGGCTATTTTGTGGGGTTGAATTTGCAAGTGGTTCCATACTATATATTTTCATCAATATCAAGACATTTTTGATATACTCATAATAGGGAAATAAAGCAATAGTAGGACATAGTGTTCTGCTAATAAATAGTTAGGCCTTGGATCAAATAGCCACATAGGAAAATTATTATGAATATCAAAAATATCGCAATTGTTGGTGGAACACATGGAAATGAATATACTGGAGTCTATTTAATAAGAAAGCTACGGATAAATCAATTTCAAGAGAAGTGGAATGGACTAAATATAGATTTGCTAATTGGAAATCCAAAAGCATATGAAAAATGTGTCCGATTTATAGACCATGATCTTAATAGATCCTTTGGCAAAAAAGACTTAACTGATTTTGAATTACCTGGATATGAGGCAAATAGGGCAAAAGTCATTAGCCAGAAAATAGATCCAAAGGATTCACCGAAGACAGATTTTATAATAGATCTGCATACAACTTGCGCTAATATGGGAGTGTCAATAATTCTAGTGAATGATAATATTTATAACTTTAAAATGGCCTCATATATAAAATCAAAAATTCCTAACTGTCATATCTACTATATTCCCACAGAATCATACGCTGAACATCACTTTTTGAATACTTTGTCTCCTTATGGCTTTGCTTTGGAAGTGGGTCCAATTCCTAATGGTATTGTCAGACATGATATCTTTAATCAAACAAGTAATACCATTGATGTTGCGCTTGAGTTCATAAATATGACAAATTCAGGAGAGAACCCTGAAGTTGATAATGCCATTGAGGTGTTTATACATAGGAAAACAGTCGAGTTTCCAAAAGATAAGGAAGGGAATATCAATGCCATTATCCACGAAAATCTTCAAGACAAAGACTATCAGCCATTAAAGAAAGGTGATCCTATATTTTCTACCCTTGAAGGAGAGATCGTTACTTTTGAAGAGGATGAAATTCTACATCCTGTTTTTATTAATGCAGCAGCATACTATTATAAAAATATTGCATTTTCGTTAACTGAAAAAGTAAGCGTAGATACCAAAAAAGGTCTAACAAAAGCATAAACTCAGACGCAAATATACTAGCGCATTTTTGTACCAGTCATGCGTGGTGTAAGTGTTAGCAGCAGTAGACGGTCTAGTGTGAATCATTTGAAAAGAGAGTATAATAAGAGATAATTTAGAGACGAGTAAGTAGATAGTGATAGCAAGAATCCGAAAAACTACACGTTGGTAGTCAAGAATCATTTCGTACAAGCTGAGGAGTCTTAATCTATGAAAGTTAAAGTTTTAACAATTGAGCCAAAGCAATATTCCCAAGATAGGCTAAATGAACTTATTGAGTCTCTTTATACAGTGCATTGTAAAATATTTGATGGAGTTGACAAAAATACTTTCATTCACTATGTCGTTTTTCCTACGGCAAAGCACACGAAAATACATCTTTTTAAAAATACTCAGGGAGAGCTGGTGGGTTATTTTGCTTTGCATCATTTTGAAAAACGGATTGGTCAAAAAAAAGTAATCGTCTTAAGAGGAGAGACCGGAATCCTACCTGAATATAGAAGAGACCATAATGTGATCACAGTAATAATTAAAGAAGGTGTGATGAGCAAGTTGTTGTACTTTTTTCGCGAGGTTTATGTCTTAGGTTGTTTCGTGCATCCTATTGTGTATTATTCTATTGCTAAAAATGCTTATAGAATATACCCAAACTACAGATACAAAACGCCTCAGAAGATAAATTCATTAATGTTTGAATTAGCAAAAGAATTTCATCTAAAGGAGATAGATGAGACGAGACCTTTTGTTAGAGATATAGGTTGGATAACAAAAGAATCTGATGTGGACAGGGGTAGATTAAGAGACAGTAAGAAAAAAGAGATCCAATTTTACCTGGAGCAGAATCCACACTATGAAAAAGGATATGGACTGGAAACTTTCATACCTTTATCACTCATCAATGTTTTATTTACAGCCTATAATTTCATTATTTCTCATTTTGGATTTAATTTCAGGATTTATGCTAAAAACTGATGCAATCAAAAATGAGTAATTTTGTGGGGTTGAATTTGTAAGAGGCTCTATTGTAAACTAATTAAAATTAAAAACCACTCAGGTTCTTATACGTCTCCCACATATCATCCGCATGCTTTTGCGCCTTCTGAATAAAAGTGGCTTCGCGTTCAGGGTCCATACGGTGTACCATACTGAAACGCGTCTCGTTCTTCATATATTCGCTGACAGGGATTTTAGGTTTTTTATAATCGAGTGTCAGAGGATGTTCGCCTCTCTCGGCACGTTCGGGATGATAGCGGAACAGCGGCCATAATCCGCACTCAACTGCAAGACGCTGTTGGTGCATACCAAACCGCAGATCATAACCATGTGCGATGCAGTGGCTGTAGGCGATGATGAGTGAGGGACCGTCATACTGCTCAGCTTCCATCAAAGCTTTGAGTGTCTGCGAATCACTGGCACCCATCGCGATGCGTGCGACATAGACATTCTCATACGCCATCGCCATCCGGGCGAGATCTTTCGGCAGAGCTGCTTTGCCGTTGGCTGCGAATTTTGCTACCGCTCCCGTAGGGGTGGCTTTGGACTGTTGACCGCCGGTGTTGGAGTAGACTTGCGTATCCAACACTAGAATATTGACATTTTTCCCGCTGTCAAGCACATGATCGACACCACCATAACCGATGTCATAGGCCCATCCGTCACCGCCGATCATCCAGACAGATTTTTTCACAAGATAATCGGCAACTTCCAAAAGCTCGTTTACTTTGCTATGGGATGCATTCTTGAGCTTTTCTTTGAGTATATCAACGCGCTTACGCTGCGCAAAAATTGCCGCTTCATCCTTTTGCTCAGCACTTAAAATTTCTGATATCAGATCATGAGGAACAGTGTCGCCGACAGCCTGAAGAAGTTCTCTGGCCTGTATGGACTGTTTATCGATACTCAGCCGGAACCCCAGACCGAACTCTGCATTGTCTTCAAAAAGTGAATTGGACCAGGCCGGTCCTCTCCCCTCCTTGTTGACACTCCATGGCGTTGTCGGCAGGTTTCCGCCGTAGATGGAAGAACAGCCCGTGGCATTGGCAACGATCATGCGGTCGCCAAAGAGCTGAGTCGCCAGTTTGATGTAGGGTGTTTCGCCGCATCCAGGGCAGGCTCCTGAAAATTCAAACAGCGGCTCAAGCAGCTGTGCCTCTTTGATTTTCAAATGATTCAAACGGCTGCGGTCAATTTCGTCAATATTACTGAAAAAATTCCAGTTCTCTTTTTCGGCATCCAGCAGCGGGTGGATGTGCATCATGTTGATCGCTTTTTTCCCAGTGACCTCTTTACTCTCAGCTGGACACTCCTCAACACAGAGACTGCAGCCCGTACAGTCCTCTACGGAGACTTGAATGGTAAAGTGCTCTGTCTTTTCAAACATTTTACCTTTGGCCGGAATATCTTTGAATGTTTCCGGAGCCTGTTCCAGTAAAGCTTCATCATAGACTTTTCCCCGGATAACACTGTGCGGACAAACGGTGACACACTTGTTGCACTGTATGCACAACTGCGGTTCCCAGACAGGCACTTCCATTGCAATATTTCGCTTTTCATACTGCGTCGTACCGCTCGGCCATGTCCCGTCAGCAGGAACCATGCTAACCGGCAGGGTGTCACCTTGTCCGGCAATCAGTTTTGCTGTGACATTTTGGACAAAGTCAGGGACGCTGCCACTGATCGGGGAGAGCATTTCTATATCACTGTCGAGTTTGTCGGGAACCGCGATTTCGTAAAGGTTTTCCAGAGTGATGTCGACAGCGGCAAAATTTTTCTGAACCACCTCCTCACCCTGTTTTCCATAGGTCTGTTCGATGGCCTGCTTGATTCTTTTGGAGTGATCCTTATGCCTCATGACACTCGTAATCGTGAAAAAACAGGTCTGCATAATGGTGTTGATCCGCCGGTGAAGTCCCGCTTCTTTGGCAATGCTATAAGCATTGATTACATAAAAACGGAGCTCTTTTTCCATGATCTCCCGCTGGATACGGCGGGGCAGGCGGTGCCATACTTCCTCTTTCGTATGCGGCGAGTTCAGCAAGAAAGAGGCGCCGCGTTCCGCCGTCAGGAGAATGTCAAACTTCTCAAGGAAAACAGCCTGGTGGCAGGCAATAAAGTTGGCCTTTTGAATAAGGTAGGTCGAATGGATCGGCAGCTGACTGATACGCAGGTGCGACACCGTCATGGAGCCTGATTTTTTAGAATCATAGACAAAATAGCCTTGCACTTCATTCTCTGTCTCTTCCCCGATGATTTTAATCGTATTCTTATTTGCTCCGACTGTTCCATCCGAACCGAGCCCGTAAAAGACCCCTCTGAACGTGGCCTCATTTTCAATAATAAAATCATGATCCCACTCCAAACTCATATGGGTAACATCATCAATGATACCGATGGTAAAATGCTGTTTCGGGTGTGCTTGTTTAAGCTCATCAAAAACACGCTTGACCATGGCCGGGGTAAACTCTTTTGAAGAGAGACCGTAGCGCCCTCCGATCACTTTCGGAAAGTGTTTAAGTCTCAATCTCCCTTCATTATGGGCTTCACTCAGAGCAGTAAGAATATCCTGGTAGAGCGGTTCGCCGACGGAACCCGGCTCCTTCGTCCGGTCGAGCACTGCAATAGAAGTGACGCTCTCAGGCAGGACGGCAATAAAGTGTGCAATAGAGAAAGGACGGAAGAGACGCACTTTGATCACACCGACCTTTTCGCCTTGACCTTGAAGGTATTCGACGGTTTCGTGAACCGTTTCGGCACCTGAACCCATCAGGACAATGACACGTTCGGCATCTCTATGACCGACATAATCAAAAAGACCGTACGCTCGCCCCGTAAGGGCAGCAAACCGATTCATGGCATCTTCAACGATAGCCGGGGTTTCAAGGTAGAAGGTATTGACGCTTTCACGTCCCTGAAAATAAAGGTCGGGATTTTGTGCCGTTCCGCGGATAAACGGATGCTCGGGCGAAAGGGCACGGCTGCGGTGGGCTTCAATGAGATCATGATCAACCATAGTACGCATGACATCATCACTAATGGCATCTATTTTTTTGACTTCATGAGAGGTACGGAAGCCGTCAAAGAAATGTAAAAACGGTACACGGGCTTTGAGGGTTGCCACCTGAGAAATCAGGGCAAAATCATGTACTTCCTGCACCGAATTCGACACAAGCATGGCAAAACCACTTTGACGCACCGACATGACATCCGTATGATCACCGAAAATAGAGAGTCCCTGCGCGGCAATGGAACGTGCGGCAACATGAAAGACCGTGGATGTTAACTCACCTGCTATTTTATACATATTCGGCAGCATCAAAAGCAGCCCTTGGGAGGCGGTGAAAGTCGTAGTCAGGGAACCCGTTTGCAGTGATCCGTGTACTGCGCCAGCCGCACCAGCTTCACTTTGCATCTCTGTAACATCCGGAACCGTTCCCCAAAGATTTTTGTCACCGTGTGCCGAGTAAACATCAGCCCACTCTCCCATCGGTGATGCCGGTGTGATCGGATAGATAATGATGATTTCATTAAGTTTATGGGCAATGCGTACTGCTGCTTCATTTCCATCTACTATTATGATGTCCATTTTCATGAAAACCTTTCACTTCATACAAATAAAAGTCTCTTTAAAGATACCTTTTAACTATTTTATCGCAAGGCACTTAAGATAATGTATCTATCTATTGCAATGTTAGGCTTATTGATGACTGGATAGCCAAAAACAAAGATATAAGCCAGAGGTACGTGTATGAAGTTACTTATCTGATAACTTCACCTCTTTAATCCCGATATAATCCGGCACAGACAACAACCATTTTACCATCTACTATCGCTTTTCGGACATACGTTGATTTTTTCGATGTCTCTACACCTCCGGGTTTTGGCCATTGATAATCTACCCATCCATGCCCCTTGTTTTTAGCCACATTGATAAACTCTCTTACAAAATAATTTCCGTCGGCATCTTTATAGTCAATCACATTTTGCCCTTCGAGCTTTGGAAAGGCCACATTAAGCAGTTTGATACCATCGTCTGCAATCACAAAAACATAAGTATCCTGATAAAGATACTGGCTCCGCTTGTCCCTGAGCATGTCGAATGCCTTTGAACCTTCATGCTCAAGCAGTTTTACGGCTGAATCGACGGCATCTACCACAAACGATTTTTGCACCGGCATGTCATAAGCACCGCTTCCAATGATAAATGCTTTACCCGAAGGGCTCTGCACCTTCATCACATAAGTACTTTTCCAGCTTGGAGCACGTTCACCAGGTTTGGGCCAACGGTAATGCATCCACCCTTTTCCCTCTTTGGATAAGGCTATTGCAATAATCAATTCCCCGATCGCTTTATCATCAACATCTCTAAGATCACGCACCTGTTCTCCCTCACGCTTAGTATCCGGAGGATAAACGTATCGTAATCCATTCATATCCCAGACAAAGGCATATCGGTCATCATGGAACCATTCGCTTCCCTTTTGCCTGAATGCATCAAATGCTTTTTCTCCTTTTTCAGCGATCAATACTGCACCGCGTTCAACAAAACTTTTCAGTTCTGTTGCTGCATTGTGTTTTTGTACTTTCGTATCAAGATTTTCAGCATAAGATAATGAATATATTATCATACTCGCGAATACGATGAAAACAAATCTTGGTATAAATACTTTCAACATAATTTCTCCTTCTTGTGTTTGTCAACAAAAGTATTTTTTATTATTCTACTCTTCTTTACAGTTATTTGCAACTCTGATTAGCAGGTTTCTTTTAATGAACTAAAGAACTCCAACTGATTTAAGCAAAGTGGAAGTCATTTTGAGTGAACATAGAGAAAGAGCTTTATAATATTGTAAAAAGGAGATACTATGAAGATGATAAGAATTATGCTTGCTGCCATTTTGATGTTGTTCGTTCATGCACAAGCGGAGGGTCAGTCACCCCAGAAAGAGCAGCTCATCACACCTACCCTGTGGGCAAAACACCCTGATCATTTTGCATGCAATCTGACCAATGTGGACCACGAGACACATGTCGTGCAGGTGCGTATCATTAGCAATGGAGAAGTATTGGAGGATAGCGAGGAGATTTCCCTTGAGCCAAAACATACGACGAACCACACGGTACAAGGCTCACACGAAGGCGGTCCGATATACTGCGAATTTACCGTGGAGGGATCCAAAGATATGTACCGTGGGGCAGCCAAACTCTACCCTCACCCAACCGGCACCGATATCACTGCGATAGCTGCGCAATAGGGATCGATGCAAATTGAGCGGTAAGCTCCACTCAATAAAGAGTCAGGTTAAACTTTAACTCTTTCTCTCGACTATTGCAAATTGTCTTAAAAGTGCTCTTTCTTTGGACTTTTCAGCGGTAGTATCCACTCCCGACAACCCATTTAAATGGTTTAAATAAGAGCACGTAGGATCGTTTTGGCTGAGCGATAGTCTCACCCTTCTTTGGAAACCAATACTCGACATACCCACCTCCGGCTTTACCTTTTGCCAAGAATGCCTTTGTGACGTACATGCCGTTCTGGTCTTTGTCCTCAAGCCGATTCCTTCCCTCCACATCCTTTCGACCGTACAAAACTACATTGACACCTTCCGTCGTATCAGCCCAGAAATATCCTTCGGTACCGTACCTGAGTTCGCGCAGAAGGTCGGCACCAAGTTTTTTTGCCTGTACAAGGCTCATTTCACCCTGTTGATGTTTTGTAAAGATTGCCTGTAACATACTAACTGCTGTTTCAACTTCGTTCTTGATCAGCATATCCTGAGCTGATGAAGTTTCCAATTTTTCAGCTTGTGCATTAGTAGGTAAAGACAAAAATGCTATATTCAGAAAAACTGCAAACACTGCTATCAATACTCTTTTCATACTTCTTCCTCCTTTTATGTGTCAAAAAAAGTATTTTTTTTAACACACTTCTTTTAATTATTCTACTCTTTTGTACTATTTTTTGCAACTTTGACCAGTAGATCCATAATGATATTTCAACTTTGGAAGTACTGTATTTTTTAGGAATATCATATCATATATCAAATCACTCAAATATTATTAAAGTGAGCCACTTGCAAAGATTGGCAAGAGACACTTCTGATATGAGTATCTGTATTTTACCGTCATGTTATCAAGTTGGTGTTTCCAATGTTTAATATTAACTTCAAATAGAAAGAGTTATACTTAAGAAAAGTAGATGGTATTAATTTTTTACATCTATTAATTATTATAGGAAAGTGGATCATGAAAACACGTTTTATGTTGATAGCAACAGCAATACTCATTGCGACGGGGTTTGCCATTATGGGTTGTGGCAGCAGCAATACGGAAACCAGCGGTGATCATCTGACGATTCTGACGGAAGAGTACGCTCCGTTGAACTTTACAAAGGATGGGAGCCTCACCGGCCAGACAACGGAGGTGGTGGAGGAACTTCTGAAAAGGAGTGGCACGGATGCGACGATAAATGTAGTACCCTGGGAAGTGGGGTATAAGGCGGTTTTGGAGCAACCGAATACGGCACTTTTCACCACGGCAATGACTCCTGAACGTAAAGACCGTTTGCAATGGGTGGGCCCCGTGACGGTCCAGGATACCAACTTTTATGCCCTGACAGGATCGGGAATCGTGATTAGAACACTGGATGATGCCAAAAAAGATGTCAGCATCGCCACGGTGACCGACGACTATACGGAACAGGTGCTCAAGAATGAGGGGTTCACCAATCTGCAAAGTTATCCGAATAACCAAGTGGCGCTGCAAAAACTGCTGAGCGGGGAGGTGCAACTCTACATCACTAGCAACATCGCCATGCCGGCATTTCTGGAAAATGCCGGTGCTACGATGGACGACGTGGAGAATCTCTTTACCGTATCGACGGACCTCGGTTACATTGCCTTCTCCCTGACCACGCCGCCGGAGTTGGTCGCACGCTGGCAGTCAGAGCTTGACGGGATGAAACGTGACGAGAGTTTCAACAGAATCTACGCTAAATGGCTCCCTTCAGAGACGCCTCCCGGTATTTTTCAGATGATGACAGAGGAATACCCGCCCATCACTTTCATGGATGAGGGAAAACCGTCTGGCTTCGTGACGGAGATGGTACAGGAGATCGCCTCTCGTCTGGATATACCGGATAACATCCGTCTGACCTCATGGAAAAATGCTTACAATATGGCCCTGCTCCATCCGAACGTCATCCTCTTCAGCGCTGAGCAGACTCCTGAACGGAAAGAACTCTTCCATTGGGTCGGCCCGGTGGGAAAAAACAGCTCGATCTTATACGCTAAAATGGGATCGGGTATCCAGTTGGACTCTCTGGAAGAGGCCAAGCAGGTCGAAGCTATTGCTACGACCACGGAACATTTCAACGAACAATATCTCAAGAATGAGGGGTTCACGAACCTTGTTAGCTCCGCGGACCCTGCCGAGAGCGTCCACCTGCTTATGGACGGCAAAGTTGACCTCTCCATCTTCACCGACCTCACCATCCCCGAGATCGTGAAAAACGCCGGGTACAGCATGGATGACCTCGAACCTGTCTACACGGTTATCCAGACCTATTTCTATATTGCCCTTTCCAAAGATACGAGTCAGGAGGTACACCTGGCATGGCAGTCTGCCTTGGACGCGCTCAAAGAGGATGGAACCTTCGAAGAAATCTACCAGAGATACCTGCCCGACACGGATATAGATGATCTGCTGAAGAAATAGCAGCTTTGTAGGAGTATGGCTATGGGGGGGAGGTCAAGTATATACCTTGCTTCCACATCTTGTCAAGCATATGAAAGAGATAAATGAGGGTTTTTAATCACGCCTGCCGCGTGTGGGCGCTTTTACCTGATAAGTTTGCATACAGTCTTACCAATGTGGATCGCAGGACACATGTCGTACAGGTGCGTATCATTAGAAATGGAGAAGTATTGGAGGATAGTGAGAAGCTTTCCCTTGACCCAAAACATACAATGAACCACATGGTACAGGGCTCGGAAGAAGGCGGTCTGATATACTACGAATTTACCGTGGAGGGGTCGAAAGATATGTACCGTGGGGCGGTCAAACTCTTTATATCATAGAAACTACAACAACCTATGGTATGTTATCAACACTAAGAAGCAAGGCTCAATCTATAGGCACATATATAAGAACATCAGTTGGTGTTTCTCTTAAGATAGATGAAGCTACACTTCCAAGCAATGCTTTAAAGCCTGAAGTACCTCGTGAACCTATGACTACAAGATCGTATGAGCCTTTGTTAATATATTTAAGCAGTGCTTCTTTACTGTTTGGCTCTCCATCAATTATTTTACCTTTTTTAATAGAAAGATCTTTCATTAATTTTTTTAAATCATTTTTTCCAGAAGCTTTTACAGCTTTATTATATTCTTGAATATCGAGACCTTCCAAAGTATAAGAACCTGCAGCGTAAATACCTTCTGCATAAAAAGTTTCATAAGTATGAACTGCTTTAATTTTTACAGCTGGAAAAATATTTTTTGCAAAAAGAATACTCTGTTTTGATTGTACTTGAAAGTCTGTAGGAGCTACAATATTTTTATATGGATCTTTTACTCTGTTCTTTACGATCAAAACCGGTAAATGACTTTGATGTGCTACCTTTTCTGCTGTTGTACCCAGAAAATTCTTTTTACTTTTTGTATTCGCACCTATCACTATCATATCTGCTTTAAGTAATTTTGACTCGTAGAGTAAAATATCATCAGCATCCCCTTCTCTTACTACAATAGAACAAGGCACTTCATTATCTTTGTTCAATGCTTTTATCTTTTTTTCTATTTTTTTTGTGATACCTTTTGTATCAACAGTTATCTCTTTTCCAGCAAAATAACTTGGTACAGATAACCAAGGTGTTTCTACAGTATGAATGATAAACAACTCTGCTTTGTTCTGCTTTGCCACCATCAATGTTCTTTTTAAAACATTGTTTGATTTTTTAAAAACATCTAACCCTACAATAATTCTTTTTATTTTTTTCATCCTATACCTGCCTTTTTCTCAAAATTTTCCTGCAAACTGTTTCCACTGTACTCTTTTCTTCTTTTTTATTAATATCATATAATCTTTTTTTACTACTTTATTATATTACAAATGGTGGAATAAATACTAATATTGATACACTATTAAATGATTAATGGGTATTTATCAATTTAAGGAGTGCCAATGAGTACCATAAAACCAAAAGTTCTTGATGACCTGATCAGGAGTCATGCCAAGACTGATCCGCAAAAAACGGCGATCTGTTTTAAAGACCGATCTATCAGTTATGGTGTATTCCATGACGAAACCGACAGGGCTGCCCGAATGCTGCTGGGACTTGGGATAAGACATGGAGACAGAGTGGGATTGATGTTCCCCAACCGACCGGATATACTATACCTCTACTTTGCCTGCTTTCGGATAGGTGCCATTGTAGTTCCGGTCAATATCCATTACCAGAGACCGGAAATCGAATACGCCCTGGATCATAGTCAATGCCGACTGCTTATTGTCGACAGAATGTTCTCCGATATAACGAAAGATATTGATCAAACCATCCCATCCCTGGAACATATTTTGGTTTATGATGATCCGGAGCAACATATAAAAGCGCTGAATCAATATCTAGCCAATGCACCAACCACTTATGAGTGGCCTCAGATATATCCGGATGACGCTGCTGTAATTTTTTATACATCAGGCAGTACAGCCCGCCCCAAAGGAGTGATCCATACACACTTTTCTCTACTGGGCAATGCACATGTTCAGGTGGCAACCAAAGAGATCCGTCCGGAAACCATTTTACTTGTCTCGACCGGAGTTGGTTACATCGCAGGGCTTTCCGGCATCACTATGCCGGCCTTTCTTGCAGGCTGTACCCTTGTTCTTGAACCTAAACTACAGGCAGACAGTCTGCTTCAGGCCATAGAACACTATCATATTGACACTACCCTTATGCTACCTACCATGTTGCTGGAGATACTGGAGAGCCCTCTATCAGAAACAACAGATATAAGTTCGTTGAGGGCATGTTTTGTTGCTGGTGACGAATGCTCGCATGATTTGTATGAGCGCTTCAAGAGGCGTACAGGGCATGACTTGCTTCAGGCCTTTGGTATGACCGAATGTGAAGGCTATCTTTCCAATCGCCCCTCCGGTCCAAAGCGCAACAGGACTATCGGCAAACCTTCCGAGGGCATGAATGTTCGGTTGGTTGACCCCGACGGTAACGACGTAGCTCCTGGTGAGCCAGGTGAGATCATTGTGAAGGGAGACAGTGTGATGATCGGGTACTGGGAAGATCCGGAGAATACGAAGAAAGCTCTGCGGGATGGCTGGCTCTATGGTGACGATATCGCCTCCTGTGATGAGGATGGGTTCTATACTTTTCTTGAGCGTAAAGGCGAGATCATTATTCACGGTGGTGAAAACGTTGGTCCGCATGAAGTTGAGGATATCATCAACTCATATCCTGATGTCAAGGAGAGCTGTGTTGTGGGTATTCCTGATGCGCACTACGGTGCGATCCTGGCGGCTTATATTGAGTGGAAATCCAATCTAAAACACTTGGATATAGCTGGACTGAAAACCTGGGTATCAACCCGCATTGCAGCGTACAAGGTACCCGATCGCTGGAGTGTATTGGAGCAGTTACCCAAGACACCCACCGGAAAACTCGATCGCAAGGCGCTTCACCTCAAAGCCGAGGCCGAAGCCAAATTGGATAATAATGACCGACATCAATAGATCTGACGGTCATCTTTTTCAAGCCACTGATCGAAAAGTTTGCTATTGGTTTCATAATCGATCTGTTTGAAAATCACATCACTGTTGTGACCACGTATCATCTCATAGAAACGGTGGTCATCAAAACCGCCTCTGGCAGCATCCTCTTCAGTTGCACCGTAATAAACCGTACCGATACGTGCCCAAAAGATAGCGCCTAAACACATGGGACAAGGCTTGCAAGTTGCATAGAGAATACAGTCGGAAAGTTCAAAGCGACCTAATTGTTCACTGGCTCGCCGGATGGCATTGATTTCAGCATGGGCAGTGGGGTCATTGGTTTTAAGAACTTCATTATGTGCTGTTGCTATGACCTTGTCACCTTGGATAATGACGGCACCGAAAGGGCCTCCATCATCAGCAAGCATCCCTTCCGTTGCTTCATTATATGCTATCTTCATCCATCGGTTCATCATTTTCTCCATTCTAAGCTAATTGAAATTAAAAACCACTATAGAGGTACTCTTCCAGTGTTAGCAAACTCAAAGTTAAGTATACCAAGGTCTTATCAACATCCGGATTATTATTTTAGGTCGGAATCTTCCGTATCAAATATTCCGATTTGATTTCCCAAACGTACCCGTATGGCATCTGATTTATATCTGTTCGGCTCAAAAATCATGATAAACAGTGAACCGCCATACAAAAAATATCCAAGTGTATCTCCCCGCTTAACCGGCACAGGCTTTACTACATTCATAAACTTCTCTTCAAACACAATTGAACTGATTGTATCTAACCCCACCGGTATCAAAGCAACATAGCCGTATATACCGGTATCAACAATAAAATACCCGCGTTGAAAGTTCTCAAACTGATTAAAGTCTGTACCATAATAACCTGGATTTCCATTAGGAGTTGCCCAGACCGGAAAATTATCATAACCGTAGAAGGCCCCCTCTATTACCTTGGTTTCCACTACATTACCACATACAGGAGAGTGATAGTGGTGGTATGTGTTAGGTGTCAAGACACAAGAGAGTGCCGTACCGCCGATAAATTTATCTGCGTATTTGGACCCATCCAACATATCGCTTATGTTCAAGGCTTGATTGACCTTGGTTGTTATCAGTGTTTTGGCATCGGTTATGTTCTGAGGGATCGAATTTATGACGCAATCCGTTGGAGCAGAAATCACATAATCACGCTCAGGCATAGTTTGAGGACGACTCTTGTCCTGGTCTTTCAGTGTGCGTGCGAAGAATTCATTGAATGATTTAAACCCGCCATCTTTTGCATTTGGATCTGGAAGATCATAATCCTCTTTCTCAATTCTAATGTCTTTTAACCAATTGGCAATCTGGCTAGTAGAGGCTTCACTATCCATGAACCTGCCCCTCTGTATTGCAAAATCTCGCATAATTTCCCGTCCGGGAGATTGCTGTACAAAATCTACGCCATCTTGATTTTGATAGTAAAACCATGCAAAGTCCTGAATATACTTCAGACCATCATCGTGACTCCCGTCAATTGTCGGCAGAAACGTACACCACTCATTTAAGAAAATGAGAAGATCAGAAAAATTCTTGCCAATCCATGGATTTCCACCCGGATATTCCGGTGGCAACTGATGCATGTTTTTAAAAGCGGAATCCAGCAACTTTTTAAACTTGACATCATTCTTAGAATAGTAGGTTTCTTCCAGCTTTTTAATCGATTCATAACAGGGACAATTGCTATTTATCTCGAATTTTTTGGTATTAGACATTGTATACTACTCCTTTCCAACCTTTTAGCGGTAGTATCCGCTACCGACAACCCATTTAAATGGTTTAAATAGGAATACATATGATCTCTTCGGTTGAGAGCTTGACTGTTCCTTCTTCGGAAACCAGTACTCGACATACCCGCCACCGGCTTTACCTTTTGCCAGTAATTCCTTTATGTAGAACGTGCCCTGTGTATCCTTAGCCTCAAGCCGATTCTTTCCTTCCACATCCCTTCGGAAGTGGTGAGCCACAAGAACACCTTCCGTCGTATCGGCCCAGAAATATCCTTCGGTACCATACCTGAGTTCACGTAAAAGGTCGGCACCAAGCTTTTTTGCCTGCACAAGGTTCATTTCGCCCTTTTGATATTTTGTAAAGATTGCTTGCAACATACTAACTGCTGTTTCAACCTCACTCTTTATCAGTATATCCTGAGCCGATGAAGTTTCCAATTTTTTAGCTTGTGCAACAGCAGGTAAAGATAAAAACATCATATTCAGAAAAACTGCAAATACCGCTATCAATACTCTTTTCATACTTCCTCATTTTTATTTTTGAGTTGTTTAATGTTCAACTGTTTATATCAATTTGGAACGATTTAACTTCCTATTTTTCTTAGCAATTAATTGCTGACGCGATGCAGGGTCAAATCCTGAATACCTTCGCTCCTTAAGATCAGAATCTTCTCAGCCTTATAGATAATGAGGTTGTCTTTGACCTCCAGAGTCCTGCCATTTTTGCAGTATATTGTCCACTCAATATTCAAACGCCGCTTGTTGTCCGTTGCGACCTTCCCTGTACCCACATACCAGCCTTCGCCGCCGGCTTCACCATTTATTTCACAGGAGTGCAAATAAGACTCGCGGGCAATCATCCTACATTCCCCGTTGCTTTTTTTGCTGCAGACAATGCTCACCTGTACGGTAGAGCCATCATCCGGGTCAATACCTTCCCATAAACCGTTGAATAGTTTGTCAGTTTCCGCGGCGACTGCTCCACTGCTAAAAACGAGTAAGACCATTACGATGATGGTAAAGAAACCGATCTTCTTCTTATCAAATTGTTTCATAATATTTCCCCTTTAGAAAATCAAAAAGTAAAGTCTTTGGCAACTCGACTGTCTCTGAAAGACTCTAAGCTTTCCGTCCCTTCCTTTCGGTAAGGTTTGGCTTTATCTGAAAAATGCAATTCTAACTATCATACTACGCAACATATAATTGCTACATATCTTCAGTATAACTCCTTCCATGTTAAATATATATTATTGAAAAAGAAGAAAGAGAAGAAAAGCTCTGGCTTGGAAGACTCCAAATGAAGCTTTTTATGGTTTAGAAATGGCAGCTTAAGGTAGAAATAGGTATGATTTTTTAACTTAAAAATTGCACTTCAGATTTAAATTTTGGCCTCAAAGCAGATAAAATTAGGAAATAGGGTGACAATGACACGCTGTGACCATACACAAATCTCAAGGCATGAGCATCGACAACCTAGTCTGTAACGTAGATAACATTTTTGCACCCAGTCAGTTTTACGTAGCTATCTCACGAGCGATTAATCCTAAAAATCTGAAGTTGGATTTTAATAAAGGGGATCTGACTCAGTATTTGAGCAGGGTGATACATGTGGATAATAGGGTGGTGGAGTATTATAAGGGGATAGAGTGAGAAAGTGTTTTAAGTTGTCATTGTCATCCGACCCCTATCCTTCTTTTGAAAAAATACCGTTTATACCGGAAAGCTATACAAATGTCAGCTTTGCCCATTGATATTCAACCAAGGATGAAAAAATGAAAAATCATAAAACAACACCATTGATTAAAAGTAGCCTTAAGGGTAAAAAACCACCCAAAAAAGGTAAAGGTATTCGCATAGCAATCTACCAAGGCAGTGGTCTTGTAGGAAACAGAAAAGCGATTAAGTATAATCTGAAGCATCTAAAAAAATGGGCTAAAATGGCATCAGATTATAAAGCACAAATTATTGTGTTACCCGAACTGTTTTTGTCTGGGTATAACATACGCCTGTCCGATAGAGACAATGTAACATTAACACAGTCCCAAGTTCTAAAAAAGATTTCTCCTGTTGCAAAGAAGAATAAGATTGCTATTGTATGTCCCTATCCTGAGGTTATAGAGACTTCTCAAGAGAAAAAGTATTATGATTCTATGGTTTTAGTTAATAAAAGAGGTAAATTATTGAAAAACTATAGAAAAACACATTTATGGGGAATAGGCGAGAAGAAAAATTGGAATTTTGGTTATGTTGAAAATCCTGAAGAGGCATATGAGGTTAAAAAAGTCAATGGGGTCAATATAGGTCTTCTAAACTGCTATGAGGCAGAATTTCCAGAGCTTTCCAGAATTTTAAAACTCAAAGGTGTGCAGGTGCTGTTAATTCCTACTGCAGCTGATATTGGAACATGTAACGATCATGGCGTATGGCAAAAGTGGGCTTATCCTGATATTTCAAAAACAGCCATACCGGGAAGTGCATATCAGAATGGTATATTTGTTGCGTATGCAAACCATTCACTTTTTGAATTTAGAGCAGATGATGATTCGCTTTCAGGGGTTTATTTGGGTAATAGTACAATAGCCAATCCCAATGGAGAAATTGTGGTATCTGCTGAAAATGTTGAAACACTTCTGTTGGCAGATTGTTACCTTGATGATGCCTATCCAACTCATCCATTTGGAGAGAGTTCCTATATTGAAGACAGAAGACCTGAACTATATGAACAATTAACCAAAATGAAGATAAAAAAAGCTAATGGAGATGAATTCTGTTATCCTAAAAATCCAGATAAATATTATCATGATAAATAGATTAGTTTAAAGTGACGTAATGAAAAAATGACGTAATGAAAAGTCACCCTTGAGATAACATTTCAGTAATATTTTTGTTTTGTTGATGTATCATAAGGTATAGTTATCGTTGCTGTGACATCTTGAGTGATGTTTTTTCAAGATTGGTGAATTGCAAGCGAGCCAAACTCTCACTTACAAACAATCTTATCTTAACGGAGGAAAAAATGAATAAGTTCATGTTATTAATCCCTGTTGTTTTCTTGCTATGCTTTTAAGTAGTAGTAATACTTTGTTGGCAAATGCGCCAAAGAGTGTGGAGACATCAGATACCCATAAGCAAATTACACAAGATCTTATTGCCCTGCTCAAGAAGCATCCTGATGTCAAAACCATGCTCGAATCATCGATCGCAAAAGCAAAAAAGATCAACCCGGATGCCAAAACAAATCCTGTTCATGATCTCAATAGCTACTATAGTTATCTCGATCGTGCCTCCGAGCTTATTCCATCTGAAGTCCTCGATCATCCAAAAGATCTTCTTCGTGATCAGATCATGCAGAGTCTCTGCTACTTCTATTTTCCTATCGATCAGCCCTTGGAAGAACTGGAAGGCAAAGATCTTTATAGAAATACCATTCAATACTACGAACCATTCTCCTCTTGGACGAGAGATTTTGCCAATGCCTGGGGAATGTTTCTCGATACAGACAAATCCTGGAGTGATAAAACCTATCAGGAGTTCTACGAAGATCCACGATTCAGCTTGCAAAAAGGATGGTATGAACCTGAAAGCAACTGGAAAACTTTTAATGATTTTTTCAGTAGATACCTAAAATCTGTCAATATGAGACCCATTGCCGCAGCAAGTGATCCAGCAATAGTGGTGGCACCGGTAGATTCTGTACCTCAGGGAGCCTGGGCTATCGACAAAGACTCCAAGATCAAGGTGGAAGGTGGTCTCAAAGTCAAACTTGCCAGCTACTACAGCGTCAAAGATCTGCTTGGTGAAGACAGCCCTTATAAAGATGCTTTTGCCAATGGTATCCTTACACATACTTTTCTCGATGTCAACGACTACCATCGTTATCATTTTGCCGTAGGAGGAGAGATCAAAGAGGTTAAAAATATTGTCAAAAATGTCTCTTTGGAAGTGTTCTGGGATGCCAAAGAGGGCAAATATACACTGATCGACTCAACAGGTTGGCAGTTGACGCAAACCAGAGGTGTCGTCGTGGTGGATACTGACAAATATGGCTTGGTAGCATTGCTCCCTATGGGTATGGCTCAAGTCTCTTCTGTAAAATTTGAAGCGATTGTTAAACCTGGAATCATCTATACCAAAGGTGATATGCTTGGGAATTTTCTCTTTGGCGGATCTGATTTTCTCATGCTCTTCCAGGACAAAGCCGGATTTGAGCTTATTGCGCCCAAGAGTAGTGGAGCCACCAATACCTACAAGCACATGTTGATGGGTGAAGCCTATGGTGTAATGAGAGGAGCACAATAAAATAGTAGATCTACCTATCTCTGCCCATACAGGTAGGATGGGTGTAGCCTACCCCTATAATGCCATTAAGCTAAGGAATTATTTTGTATAAGGGGATGGGACTTCAGTCCCATAAAAACGGGACTGAAGTCCCGACCCCATTAAAAGATTTACCCTTAACTTAATAGTAATGCCCACCCCCTATCATAGGGAGTCCTCCAGTTTAGTGATTTTCTTGGTCGGTGATTAAGCGTATCTAAATTAGTCTGTTTACATTCGCCAACCATTTTCCTGCATTCATTTCACAAAATGATCCAAAATTGGAAACATAAAAGTGAAATGACTGGAAACATGTTTGTGAAACAGGTGGAAACATTAAAGCTGAAAAATCTCAATACCCTTCTTGCCTCTCAGCAATGGAGCGCCATAAAAGGCAAACCGGACTGGGAGCAGACAGAGTTTAGCTATCAGGCAGGAAGCTGGGAGAAAAGCAGAACATTTAAAGCGGTAAGAAAAAAGCGTATTGTCATACTTGAAAATGCACTCTATGAGACGATAACGGTGTATGACTATTTCTGCTATGCCAGCACACTGGATCTTTCTCCTTGGCAAACACATAAAACCTACGGACAAAGAGCAACAAGCGAAACCTGGATAGAAGAAGCCAAATCCCAGATAAGACCTGCAAGAATGCATGGCTTCTTTGCAAATGCTGCAGCCTTTCAAAGTGCGATACTCGCCTACAATACCCTAAAGTGGATGGTACTCTTTACAGGTGACAAGCTTTTAAAACAGATGGAGGTTAAAACCATTCGTATGTTCTTCATTCAAATCGCTGCAAAACTGACTTATCGTTCCAAACAGTATAGACTTAACTTTAATACAGAGCAGCTCTATGCTACCCAATGGAGTGCCTGGATGAAACTTGGAACCCCTTTTTTAGTATCATCTGTACCATTTGTCATCAAATATCCTGTAAGTGATTTGTCTGAAATTAAAAAGTACAACAGAATACTATTGTCAAAAAAATGCTATCTGTGCAAATATCAGGATAATTATCAAAAAAACGCAAGATATGAAGTTGAAACATAGCAAACTAGCTTTTATTACACTGTTTTATTAGAATATCTGTGGAATTTGAATAGTCTCTACATTGAATTTTTGAATTTGTTTGATTTTATGGTGTTGTTTTTGGTTTGCAGGATTTAGGTACTATTCTATTGCCAAAAATACTTATAGAATATACCCAAACTACAGATACAAAACGCCTCAAAGATAAACACATTAATGTTTGAATTGGAAAAAGAATTTCATTTAAAGGAGATAGATGAGACGAGACCTTTTGTTAGAGATATAGGTTGGATAACAAAAGAATCTGATGTGGACAGGGGTAGATTATATTAGGCTCATCTCACCTTCCTGATGCTTTGTATATATCGCCTGCAACATACTAACTGCTGTTTCAACCTCACTCTTTATCAGCATATCCTGAGCCGATGAAGTTTCCAATTTTTTAGCTTGCGCAGCAGCAGGTAAAGATAAAAACATCATATTCAGAAAAACTGCAAATACCGCTATCGATACTCTTTTCATACCTTCCGCCTTTTTATTTTTGAGTTGTTTAATGTTCAACTGTTTATATCAATTTGGAACGATTTAACTTCTTATTCTGCTTGCCAATTAATTGCTAACGCGATGCAGGATGGTATCCGTAAAATCGTGATCGTGGGGGCTCATGATTAGGATATTCCTGGCTCGATTGACAATGAAATAGGATGTAAAGTGCACTTCATGGCCGTCTTCTAGGCAGTGTAACGTCCAGTCTACAACATCCAGACGCCGTTTGTTGCCCGTTGCGACCTGTCCCGTACCCTCATACCAGCCTTCGCTGCCGGCTTCACCATTACTTTCGCACTTGTGGATATAAGACTCACGGGCAATCAACCTACATGTCCCGTCAGCACTTTTGTCGCAGATGATACTAATTTGCATGGTAGAGCCATCATCCGGGTCGACACCTTCCCATAAACCATTGAATAGTTTGTTAGTTTCCGCGGCGACTGCTCCACTACTGAAAACGAGTAAGGCCATAACGATGACGGTAAAGAAACCGATCTTCTTCTTATCAAATTGTTTCATAATATTCCTCCTTCAAGAAATCAAAAAGTAAAGTCTTTGGCAACTCGACTGTCTCTGAAAGACTCTAAGCTTTCCGTCCCTTCCTTTCGGTAAGGTTTGGTTTTATCTGAAAAATGCAATTCTAACTATCATACTACGTAACATATAATTGCTACATATTTTCAGTATAACTCCTTCCATGTTAAATATATATTATTGAAAAAGAGGAAAGAGATAAAAAGGTCAGGTAGTTACAAAATATCATAACTCATTACCAAATTGTCTTTTTTGTGTAGATTTGTCTTTAGTAACCCCTTTTTTTTTACCTTCAATGAAGTAAGCAATAAAGAAGACAAAAAAGTTACAGAAAACACCGACGATCAGACCATCAAAGCCACCAGGATTGTCAAGAGCGAAGTTCCAGATAATTAGACCGAGGATCCCAGCAGAGGCTCCGGCAATAAAATGCTTTACGTTGGCCTTGACTCCCAGGATAGCCGCAACCAGAGGGACCAGCATGACAGGCGACCAGAAATTGTAGGAATAGATGAGTATGTCCAGGATGCTTTTGATTTTTATCGCAATGATCACCGCCAGGATACCGACGAAGATATTGAATATTCGAGTTACGATAAGTTCCTTCTTTTCGTCCATTTCCTTTGATCTAAGCGGCTTTACTACATCGTGGGTAAAGGCTACTGATGCTCCGTTAAGAAAAGAGTCGGCCGAGGACATGACGATGGAGATGACTCCAGCAATGACCAGTCCTTTCAGACCTATGGGAAGAACTTCTGTGATAACAAACGGCATCGCCAGGTTAGGATTGAGATCGGGATCGATCGTCAAAGCGATGATGCCGATAAAGCCGGTAATGGCAAAAAACGGGAATGAGAAAACCCCGCTCCAAAACGTGCCCTTTGCCGTATGAGTGGCTTTTTTGGAGAGGAAGAGACGCTGGACATAAGGCTGGATAAGAGTCTCGCCCAACAAAAAAGTCAGGAACAGGGAGATGAACTGCAGAAGTGTCTTGTCAGTTCCCAGGAAAGTGAAATGAGTTGCGGGCACGGATGCTGTGATGCCGGACCAGCCACCGACATGGAAATACCCAAAAATCAGCGTCAACGTGATACCGATGAAGAGGACGAAGAATTGAACAATATCGGTAAAAACAACCGAACGCATTCCGCCGATCGTAGAGTAGACGATCACGATGCCGCAACCTACAAGGATACCGTAGATTTGCGGGATGTTCAGGAAGACGTTGAAAATATAGCCTATGGCCCCAACCTGCGCACCGAGTATGCCTGCACAGAGGATTATTGATAAAATTCCAGTTACGATCTTGGCGAAGTTCCCGTAATTTTCATACATGATGTCCCCGACGGAGAGCGCATTCGGGTATTTGTCCATTTTGGGAGCGATCAAGGTCGCCACCAGGATTTCTTTGATGCTGAATCCCCAAAGCGCGAAGATGTTAACGATCCCGAATAAAAAGACCTTTTCAGCATTTCCCATCGAAAAGCCGCCGCCGATGAAAGACGCTGACAAAGTTAGAAAGATGACCGTCGCGCCGAAAGAGCGCCCCGCAACCGAGAACTGTTTCAGGTCAGACACGCCTTTCCCGGCCCAGAGTCCCAAGATTAAAATTCCTATAAGATAGATAACGACTATTACCTGATCAATCATTCCTTCACCTTTATATTTTCAATTCAAGCTGTATTCATAACGTTCAATGCGTAACATCTTAAAATATTATATGTAAATTACCCTTAACAGATAGTGACGGATATTGACGGATATTGAAGTTTTGTTTTTTGTCTCTTTTTCGATAGAATAAAGAAAGAATCAAAATAAATTTGCGAGGGATATAATGACAAAAATGGGTATAATGAAAGTTTATTTAACTGAGGGATTTTCGCATAAAACAGGGCTCTGCAAAGCAACAAGATTTATGCTCCTCTTTATTTTGATTTTGTCGGCTTTTATGCAGAGTAGTGCCGATGATACGCTCAAAAATGCAATTAACGAGGATTATCCATATATTCATAAGCTGTATACACATCTTCACAGCCATCCGGAACTCTCCTTTCATGAGCAGAAAACCGCCGAGCGCCTTGCAAAAGAGCTTCGTGAAACAGGTTTTAAAGTCACGGAAAGTGTAGGTGGATACGGTCTGGTTGCCCTGATGCGCAACGGTGAGGGACCGACGGTGATGATCCGGACCGATATGGATGCCTTGCCGATCAAAGAAAAAACAGATTTGCCCTATGCCAGTACAAAGATCCATGAACACGATAATGGTCAAACTTCACCGGTGATGCATGCCTGCGGACATGATGCCCATATGTCTGTTTTTACCGGAACGGCCCGTATGATGGCTCGTTTGAAAGCGCAGTGGTCCGGTACCCTGATGATGATCGCCGAGCCGGCTGAGGAGCGGGGTGCCGGTTCTCGTCTGATGCTCGAAGACGGGCTGTTTGAGCGCTTTGAACGGCCAAATTTCAATCTTGCCCTGCATGTAGACCCCGGACTGCCAACAGGGACGGTGGCAGTGCTTTCAGGATACGGTTTTGCCAATGTAGATTCAGTCGATATCCACGTGTTTGGGAAGGGCGGACACGGTGCCCTGCCGGCTTCTACCAAAGATCCTGTTCTCCTGGCGGCACATATCGTCATTGCACTTCAGAGCATCGTATCGCGTGAACTATCACCCCAAGATGCAGCCGTTGTGACCGTCGGTACCATTCACGGCGGAACAAAGCGCAATATTATCCCTGAACAGGTAGACCTACAGCTCACCGTACGCACCTATGCCGAAGAGACTAGAAAAAAAGTGCTGACGTCTATTAAGCGGATCGCAGAAAATCAGGCCCGATCATTCGGTATGCCGGAGGATAAGCTACCGAAAGTGCATGTAAAAGAGAAATACACACCGGCAGTTTACAATGATCCTGTTCTATCGCAACGGATTCATGAACATTTTAAAAAGCAGTTGGGCCGCGAACAGGTTAAAGACATTCAACCCTCAATGGTCGGTGAAGATTTTGCCCGGTATGGCCGAGTAGAACCGCGTATCCCCTCTTTGATGTTCAGACTGGGTGCTACCGATCCTGCAACATATGCGAAGGCAAAACAGGAAGGCATTTCACTGCCGCCCTTACATTCCCCCTACTTTGCCCCTCCTCCCGAAGCCACCATCACAACCGGTATCGAGGCAATGACGGAAGCAGCTTTACTATTGTTGAAAAAACAGTAGCTCATCAACTTTTATCATATTTCTTTAGCAGTTTACGGTCTATTTTTCCCGTTGCACCCTTGGGCAGTGCATCGATAAAAGTGATGCTTTCGGGCAGCTTGTAGTCAGCAAGATGCTCTTTCGCAAACGCCAGTAGTTCCTCTTCACTGACAGTCTCGGCTTCGGGCTTCAGTGCTACAAAAGCATGCACCATCTCTCCTTCAAATTTATCCGGTGCACCGATGACACCGACTTCAAAAACAGCCGGATGGTGATAGAAAACCTCTTCAACTTCCTGGGGTGAAATATTGGATCCGTCATGGAGGATCAGCTGTTTTCTGCGTCCCCTGAACCACAGATAGCTGTCATCATCAAAATAACCAAGATCACCGGTCAGAAACCATCCGTTGCGAAAACTCTCCGCTGTGACTTTTGGGTTGTTTAGATAGCTTCGCATAACAATCTCGCCCTTTACTGCAATCTCCCCGATTTTACCCACCGGTAATGGATAACCCTGATCATCCTGAATAGCAACTTCCGTATAGCCGACGGGCAGTCCGACAGAGCCTTTCTTTTTCCCCTTACCTAAAGGATTAAGTGTATATATCTGTGTTTCAGTCATGCCGATCCCTTCACACATCTCCAGGCCAAATATTTCCTTAAACCGGTTCAGTACCACAAAAGGGGTAGTATCACCTGCAACGATAGCCAGACGCAAATGATTTGGGATAGGAAGGTTTTTCACTGCTGCTTGTTTGTTGAGCGCATGAAACATAACCGGCATCATATAGAGCATGGTGACACCACTTCTTTCGATCTTTTCCAAAACTTCATCTGGATCAAAAGCAGCATTGATCTCCAATGTTGCACCAGTATAAAGAGAAGAAAGCATTTGATGACTGAATGCAAAGTTGTTAGAGAGTGCCAGACATACCAATGTTCTATCCTGAGGTTGATAATTTACCAACTTACAGTGACCGACAGTGTGGGTCATCATCTGGTCATGTGCCAGCACTGCACCTTTTGGTTTCCCTGTCGTTCCGGAAGTATACAAGACAGCAGCCTCTGTTTTACCCGGAATTTCAGCATAAGCCGTTGGACTTTCTACTGGATTCATCAGATCTGAAAAAAGTAAGGTATCGGCAAACTCCCCCTCAGAGTCAATTAGATAGCTGCGCTCTACACTCGACAACGCAGGTATATTATCGGCGATTTGGGAAAACAGACTCTTCTGACTGATCAAAACTCTTGGTTTGCTATGGTCGATGATGTAGTGGGCCTCATCCTCTTTGAGGCGGTAATTGATGGGGATAACCGTAACGCCGATCTTAAAGCAGGCAAAATAGCAGATGATGATCTCCGGGCAGTTATACAAATAAAACGCAAGCCGATCACCTTTTTTCATGCCAAGCCTCAAAAGAGCGTTTGCCATACGGTCAGTTAAAAGAAGCAATTCATGGTATGTATACTCTCTGTCATCATAGACTGCTGCAATCTTGTTGGGGAGTCGTTCGCTCGTATCTTTTAAGATTTGATATAACATGGCTTTCCTTTTTATTACTCAAATGACATTACAGATAACCGTTCTATGATCGATATAAAATCTGCTACAAGAAGACTCTTGTTCTCCTCTGTAATCACCGGAACGTGAACAAAAATAGAGTGATAACTCTCCTCTTGCGAAGATAGATGTTCGAGTGTCTTGTAGTAGAGTGTATTACAGACAAACTCTCCTGCGTCATGGCTGATCTCTGTCATCAGTAGATCAGCGGCCAATTTGTCCAAATCCACACTGCTTTGCAGGATCTGTTCGTTAAGAACGGCTCTGGACTCTATATTGAGTTTTGTACGTTCTTCCGCCATGCCGCAACAGATCAACACTTTAGGTCGAAGCTCATCAAATCTGCTAAGAACATGTTGGGGTGCCAACTCAAAATTAACAGGAATATTTCTTAAAAAATTGAACGGGCCAAGTTCTCTTTCACTAAGCAGATGCAGTAGGTCATCTGATGAGTTCGAGGTATGATGCGATTTCCATGTCGAAAAGGAGGTAATTAAGATAGTGTTATTCATCAAAATACCTTTTTAATGTTTCATCCGTATTCGCATTGTAATGCACTTTTGGATCATCAACCTCCAAATAATCCACATCGTCTTCCGCTGCAATCCAGTGATCAAGACGCTTTAGATTGGAGTTCAATAAGTGCTTTTTCATCGAGGATTTTATACGGATCGGAGGTGCTTTTTCTCCTTGATAAAAAGCAACGGATATCGCCTTTTCACTTTGTAAAAGTGCTTCAAATACGGCCAGATCCGGTATAGGTCGATCAATATGACAGAAGATAAGCTGCTCTTCATCCAACGTCTCAAAAACTTTTTTTACCGAAGAGAACATCCCTTCTTCATAATTTTCATTATGTACTATCGTCACACTGTTATCGAGAACAGTACGAATTTTCTTATATTCATGTCCCAAAACTACTGCAACATCAAAGCCATAAGCATGAAGCTTTCTAATCTGGATATTGATGAGATACTCTCCTTTAACCGGATAAAGCTGTTTCACTGTAGAGGTCCGGCTCGATTTTCCCGCAGCAAGCAAGACCACTGTGATCACGCTGCCAACTTTAAGAGCGCTTCTTTGATCATATTGAATGCAACCCGCATGCGATACGCTTTTGTCGAACGCAAAGAGCCTGATGGAGAGATATCCAGTTCTAACGCCTCTTTAATTTTTTCATCATTGAAATCACCGCTGTTCAGTAAATTTTCCACATGAGTAAAGCGCAAAGCGTAAGGATTAAGTGATGCACCGCTGATACAGTAACCTTCACTGTTTTTTATCACAGCCAAACTTACTTTTGCGATATTCAACCGTTCCCGTGCCCCCGTCTTTCTGTAATACCATAGGTGCTCTTGCAAAGGAATGGTAATGCCAAGTATCATTTCATGGTCTAATTTCGTACATTTATAGCCACAAAAAAGATCTTCAAGGTCTATTACTCTTTCTCCTTCCTGTGAACCCAGGATGATGGTGGCATTAAGTGCCAATAACGCAGCAGTAAGATCCGCTGCCGGAGAGGCATTGGCAATATTGCCGCCGAGTGTCGCCAGATTTCGGATCTGATGGGAAGCAAAAACTTCCGCTGCAGCTATGAGTAGTGGAAGATGTGTCTGTACCTCAGTACTCTCTAAAATATCAGTAATGGTAGTCAATGCCCCGATATCTATGGTGTTGGATGCTATTTTAATATACTGAAGTTCATTCAAGGTGCTGATATCTATGATGCCGTTGACGTTTTTTTGCTTTTTTAACTGTACTGCTACATCGGTACTTCCGCACATCAATAGAAAATCAGGATGTTCTGCGATCAACTTCATTGCATCATCAAGATCTTTGGCTCTAAGGTACATCATGACATACTCTTTAAAATGGCTTCTACAATCTTCTGATAACCGGTACAACGGCATACATTACCATCCAATGCCTCTTTTAAACTCTTTTCATCTTTGCTGCCGCCTTGTTCAATGTAGTCATAAGCTCGCATGATAAATCCCGGTGTACAAAAACCGCACTGCACCGCACCCTCTTTGGCAAAGTTTTTACGTATTGTTTCTGTCTCTTTTTGCAAGCCTTCCAAGGTTACTATTTTGGCATCTTGCATCTGAGGTGTGAGCAGCAGGCAGGAGTTGATCAATTTACCGTTAAAAAAGATGCTGCACGCGCCGCACTCTCCTTCGCCGCATCCTTCTTTTACGGAGAGCATACCCATCTCTCTAAGAACATCAAGAGCACGTTGGTCCGGTTCACATTCAAAGCGGCAAAGTTTACTGTTTATATTACATGTTATCTGCATTTTTCCTCCACTATTTCAGGGGTAATGGTTAGGTCATCAAAAGCTGTGTCAAGTGCATGGGTAAGGGCATTGGCGACCGCGGCGGCAGGGCCGTCCATGGGAAGCTCGCCAAGCCCTTTTGCCGGTTCATCCCTGTTGAGAAAAGCGATATGCAGTTTTGGCAGATCTGCAGCCAGAGGCACAATATAATCACTTAGACGGTTGTTTTTAACCTTGCCGTCTTTATGGACCACTCTCTCATACAGCGCATACCCGATTCCCTGCGCGATACCACCCTCTATTTGCCCTTCAGCCAACATAGGATTAATCACTTTTCCAACATCATTGTAGGCGTAAAAGTTGCTAACTCGCACCCTGTAGTCGATGGAATCCACTTCTACTTCAGCGACATAACAGCCCAAAGAGTAGCCATCATACCCATTGCCGTAAAAATGCTCCTCATCCCATTGGACAGTGTCGGGTTTTTGATAGGTGGCTCGAAAGCGATTCTCTGCAGTATTTTTCAGATAAACTCTGACTGCTTCAAGATATTCTGACTGGTTACTGTACGGACCAAGAACCTTCTTAAGTGAGCCTGCTGCTTGTACTAAAAGTTCTCCAACGATCATCACGGTACGTGAAGCTACGGTAGGTCCGCTATCGGCAACTTTAGCAGTATTGGGAAGATGATAACGGATCATTGTGAGTGGAAGTTCCAGCACTTCGGCTACCATCTGCGGCAATGCCGTTAGAGTTCCCTGTCCCATCTCTACACTGCCGATCCTGATCTCAACCATACCGTCACTCTTAAGGTCCAACCATACTTCCGAAGCCAAAAGTGTCTCTCCCGACCCCGTAAAACCGCCGCCATGCATAAAAAGTGCCATGCCTATGCCCCTATTAGGGATATCAGCACTATATTTTTCATCAAAATTGCTCGCTTTCCTTGTGGTTTCAAACAGGGTTCGTAACCTTGCATATTCATCGATTTTTGCACCTGTAACACTTACCGAATGGCTGTGAGGCAGATTTCTCTGTCGTACTTCCATCGGTGAGATACCCAAATATCGGGCAATATCATCCATATGCCGCTCAATGCCAAAGATAGCCTGAGGTGCTCCAAAACCTCTAAAGGCACCATTTGGCGGTGTGTTGGTTGCAAATGCATAGGCATCTACCTTAATATACTCACAATCATAAAAACCGGCAACATGCAGCACCGCCCGAGCCAAAACCACAGGAGTCAGTGTCACGTAAGCACCACCGTCTATTTGGATCTCTATATGCAGGGCATGCAGTTTTCCGGTTTCATCAAAATGGCTTTTATAGCGTAATACGGAGGGGTGGCGCTTGGTGGTAAAAGCGATATCTTCTGCACGATCATAAACGATCTTCACATCCTCTTTTGCTTTTTTACTCAACAAATAGACATAGGCTGCCATCAAGGAAGGGTAATCCTCTTTACCGCCAAAAGCACCGCCGGTCGGTGCCTGCTCAACCTCGATCTTCTCTCCGGTCAGCTCAAACAAAGCAGACTCTACATAAAAAGGACACTGCATCGAGCCGATGATCTTGACGACGCCATCTTTGTAGCGTGCGATCATACTCTGTGTCTCCATATAGAGCTGTTCTTGATGCGGTGTAGTATAGTTCTTTTCCAGACTTTTTAGACTCTTATAATCAGGCTCTATGCCTTTGACTGTACGGATAGTTTTGAAGATATTATCGTCACCATAAAGAATGTTTTTACGATCAAGTGATTCTTGCATCGTCAACACAGGTTCCAAAGGTTCATACTCGATATCGATATGCTTTATGGCTTCTTCAAGCATTTTTTTGGACCGATGCGCAAGCAGTAAAATTGGTTCCCCGATAAACCTGACTCTTGTTTGGGCCAAAAAAGGCTGATCATCGGTCAATATAACATTGGCATTTTTACCCTCGATATCCCTATAGTCGGCGATCACAAAATCTGAAAAATCGAATGTCTTATTAAAGCTAATGGAAAGGATATTCCCATGTGTAATGGTTGAACGTACAATAGCACCATAAAGACCATCAAAGTCTAGATCATCTGTATATCGCAATGTTCCGTCAGCTTTGGATGCTGCATCGACACGGACAATGTTTTGACCAACAAGATTCATGTCGGACTCCTCAGGGTAATATAGGCTCCCACCAACACCAGGAGAACACCGGAAATTTTCTGCAAAGTGATGCTCTTCGCAACGAGATTCAGCGCACTGATATGATCATAAAAGAGTGATGCGATCAGCAAGCCAAAGACGAAGAGCAGCGACGTCGCCGTTGCTCCGATGGCGGGAAAGGCGATGGCAAACACCATAATGACGAAAAAGCCGCAGACGCCGCCGATAAGGATGGAGGGACCCATCTTCTCCAGAGGGAGTTTCAAGCCGTCTTCCGCCGTAATGATATAAAAGAACACCACAGAAGCAAAAACCACCAACGAATTCACCAGTAATATAGTTTTCAGGTCAATGCTATCTTTCCAGTAGCCGTTATAGAGTCCCTGTGTGCTTGAAGCGATCCCGGCGAGAAAGCTTAAGATCATGATAAACAGTTTAGTCAAAATATCTCCTTCCTATTTCATAAGTATCAACATTATGTAGAACTTCAGTATCGTCTGACTCTCTACCTATCCTCAATTTTCAAACCGCTTTCAAGCAGACAGAAACTCGTATAATATTATAATACTCTCTCCTCTATATCCATTTTTAAAGCACGAAGTGAATTTACAACATCTATAAGTAATGCTGCCGTGGCAATGGCAATCCCAACTACCGACACAATTAACAGAAAAGAACCTGCATAATGATACACACCATCATCAAAAGCCTCCAGCAATACACAGATCAAGAGAAGACTGCTAGAAAGTATGCTCATACAAAGTGAGATTATTGATATACGAAGTATATGTGCTCTTTGCATCATTATTTTGATCTCACCCTGAAGTGTAGAGAGCTTTGTGCCCTCTTCTTTATCCAAATATAAAGCTAACTGCCTAGTTCTATCAATCACATGTGTAATTCTATTACTTATCACCATAAGAAGTATTCCTACACCCGAGATCAGGACAATTGGAGATATAGTATTTGCCAATATTTGAGTTAACATTTTAGGTTCCTTATTTTTCATATCAACTTACTGTAATTTTAACATAATTATTAGTTGAACTATAAAATATATAAAAATTAACTGATTACGCACATAAAGAAATAGTTCAGGCTTAAAGTGTTATTATAAATTAAGAACATCTTTGAAAAAGAAAGTGATTATGTGAAAAATAATTTTTTCAAGTATCAATTACTATAGCTCTCTTGTTCATAGTTGGTTGCAATGAAATAACTATGATCATACATAATTGTCTATAAAAGTGATTTGTCCTGATAAAGTTTATCAGAACATAACATGATCAACTGAAGAGAGTAACAAAAATATAGCCAGTACTGTGTTTGCACTGTTTGCGCCTGCCTATACTGGTAACGATAGGCATGATATAGAATAATGATTACCAATTCCTTTAAGGAGCATCAATGAATGCAAATAAATCTCAAATCCTCGATGAATTGATCCAATACCATGCCAAAAATCATCCAGAAAAAACAGCGATCTGCTTTGGAAGCCAATCCATCAGATATGGGGCATTCTATGATGACATCGATAAAGCTGCACGGATGATGCTTGGACTGGGGATCAGGCGCGGAGACAGAGTGGGATTAATGTTCCCCAACCGTCCGGAGATGCTTTTTCTCTACTTTGCATGCTTTCGGATAGGTGCTATCGTGGTTCCGGTCAATACCAGGTACCAGAGACAGGAGATCGAATATGCTTTGGAGCATAGTGAATGCCGATTGCTCATCATCGATAAAATCTTCTCTGACATCACAAAAAACATCGACCAGAGCGTCTTATCTCTGCAGAAAATCGTTGTTCATGTCGATGAGTCTGAACAACATGCAGAGTCCCTGCATCACCATATGACCCATGCCCCGACGGGTCATAAGTGGCCACGAGTCCATCCAGATGATCCCGCCGTTATCTTCTATACATCAGGGAGTACATCGCGCCCCAAAGGTGTCACCCATACACACTTTTCACTACTGGGGAATGCGCAGATTCAAGTCGCCACCAAAGAGATCACTCCTGAAACCATTTTGCTGGCTTCAACCGGGGTGGGTTACATCGCAGGGCTCTCAGGTATTGCGCTACCGACCTTTCTCATGGGGTCTACTCTTATTCTTGAGCCTGAACTTGAGGCGGATAAGCTGATTGAAGCTATAGAACGCTATCGAGTCAATACTACATTGATGTTACCGACTATGCTGCTGGAAATACTGGAAAGCCCCCTATCGGAAAAAAGTGATTTGAGTTCACTCAAGGCATGTTTCGTTGCCGGTGATGAATGCTCGCATGACCTCTATCAGCGCTTCAAAAAGCGCATGGGATATGACTTGCTTCAAGCCTTTGGTATGACCGAATGCGAGGGCTTTCTCTCCAATCGTCCCTCCGGTCCGAAACGAAATGGCACCATCGGTCAACCTGCTGAGGGTGTAACAGTCCGTTTAGTTGATCCTGATGGTAACGATGTTGCCCCCGGTGAGGCAGGTGAAATCATTGTACGAAGCGATAGTGTCATGAGAGGATACTGGGAAGATCCAGAGCATACAGCTGAAACCTTACGTGATGGCTGTCTCTATGGAGGCGATATCGCCTCTTGTGATAAGGATGGTTTTTATACTTTTTTGGAGCGTAAACGGGAGATCATCATCCATGGGGGATCAAATATCGGTCCCCATGAAGTTGAAGATATCATAGACTCCTATCCTGACGTCAAGGAGAGTTGTGTTGTAGGTATTGCTGATGCACACTATGGTGCCATTTTAGAAGCGTACATCGAGTGGGAAGCAGATGCCAAGCAATCAGATATACTAAATCTGAAAGCCTGGGTAGCAAGCCATCTCGCAGCCTACAAAGTACCCGGTCGCTGGAAAGTGATGAATCAGCTACCCAAAACTGCCACCGGTAAACTCGATCGAAAAACGCTGCACCTCAAAGCCAACAAAGAAGCTAAAACTTATAGGTCAACCTTACACTTATAGCAGAAAATAGCTACGGTTATTTGCCTCAAAACCTGAATGTTTTACTTCAATCAGATGAGTCCAACAGACTCCTAGGGTTTAATTTGGTATAATTTTGTATAGAAGCAAAAAGGTTAATTTTAAAATTGTGTGCAAGAAGTTAGTACTGCATTCTTGCCGCAAAAAATGAGGGGTGAGGTAATCTGATGAATGGAAAAACTTACAAAAAAGAACTCTACGAACTCCAGGTGGAACTGGTCAAGTTCCAGAAAAATGTCATTGACAAAGGGAAAAAGGTTTGTATTGTATTCGAAGGAAGGGATGCAGCAGGCAAAGACGGGATCATCAAACGCTTTACGGAGCACCTGAGCCCCCGGGATGCCAGGACGGTAGCGCTTGGAAAACCTTCGGACAGGGACAGAAGCGCCTGGTATTTTCAGCGATATGTACCGCATCTGCCAGTGGGCGGCGAGATCATGTTTTTCAACCGCAGCTGGTACAACCGCGCCGGAGTCGAACGGGTAATGGGCTTTTGTAACGACAGCGAATACCGGAATTTTATGGAAGAGGTCGGCAGTTTTGAACATTTGCTGACCCATTCGGATATGATCTTTTTCAAATACTATCTGGATATATCCCGGCAGGAGCAGGAAAAACGGCTCCTGGCACGCAAAGACGATCCTCTGAAGCAGTGGAAGCTCAGCCCCATCGATGCAAAAGCTCAGAAGATGTGGGATGCTTATTCAGAGGCGAGGGATATGATGTTAGACAAAACCGATTTTGTCTATGCCCCGTGGCGGATCGTTCACAGTGACAACAAGAAAACCGCACGCATCAATATCATCAAACATTTTTTGAGTCATGTAGACTACCCAGGGAAAATTGAGGAAAATCTTATTTACGATCCGAAAGTTGTGTTTGAGTTTGATCTGGAATGCTACGAGAAGGGATTGATCGCCAAATAGAAAATATAAACAGGCAAAGTGTGCTGAGTCGGACATAAAAAAGGAGAGAACCAGTGGATATGTATGGAAAAATAGTTATATCAATCGTGATTTTGATGGGTGTTATTCTGATCGCTGTACTGCTGAGGAGTGTAGGTCTTATCAAAGAGGAGCAAGGGAAGCTTTTTGCCGACCTGGTGACCCACGTGACGTTGCCCGCACTTGTGTTTTCTTCACTGTCGCATGCGACTATCTACCCGGAGTATGTCTTGCTGGCCCTTTTAATGATAGCCGCTGAGTTGATATCTCTGGTCCTGGCATGGGCAGTAGGCAAAAGGCTGCGTCTTGAAAATGCCCAAATGGGTGCTTTTATGCTGACGTCGGCATTTGGCAGTTCTTCGTTTTTGGGGTATGTGTTGATTTCGCAGGTATTTCCAGGTAGTGTTGATGCGATGACGGAAGCGGTGATCATCTCCGAAGTCGGACTTGTCCCTGTTCTCTTTACGGTTGGTACGATGGTTGCCATCTATTACGGCAAGTCTGACCTGGATAGCAAAGGAAGGCTCCTGGCCACTACGAGTTTTTTCAAATCACCGCTCTTCTTCTCTCTCGTTGCAGGGGTACTCTGGTCGACACTTCAACTACCAGTTGAGGGGATGCTGATCACCCCGATATTTCACTTTCTGGAAGTGCTCTCTTCAGCAAATACCTTTTTGGTGGCAATGACGGTCGGTGTACTGCTGCACTTTTCGGGTATGCGTGTGATCGTATGGTTGGTGCTGTTCTCGGTCTTGATCAAACTGATCCTCAAACCACTGATAGTCTGGGTACCAACACTGGCTATGGATCTGCAGGATTGGCAACTGCAAGTACTCATACTGGAAGCTGCAATGCCTTCAGCCCTGTTGACAGTAGTATTTGCCAAAACCTACGGCTGTGATGCAAAACTGGCTTCCAAGTTGATCTTTGCCACCCTTGTTGCCAGCAGTATCACCATCATTGTAATGTTTGGAGTACTGACAGGTGGATAGTCAGATCTTTTAGGGTTTGATCTGGGTAGAAAACCTTATAAAATATATAATATTATAAGGTTTTCATTTTTATAGAATAAGAAATTCGATTAACACTATTTATTTAATGTCTTTTATTTCTTTAAATAACGTCACTCCTCATGCGAGGCTTTCAGTACATCGATTGTAGGAGTTTGTGATCCAATGACTTTCTCCATCTTGAAGTCGTCCATTACAAAACCACCCCCAATATCCTGAACAATCGGTCCATTGTTTATGAAGCCCATTCGGGAGTACCACTCTATGGAATGCCTGTTGTTCTTGTTTACGGTCAGCCAGATTTTCTTGATTCTTCGTTGTCGGCATAGTTCTTCCACAAACTCCAACATCTGTTTTCCTAACCCACAGCTACGGTCTGACTTCCGTACATATATTTTGCTTATCATGAGTGATGTATCACTCATGTTTGAAGTAGCAGCCATATAGCCTATGCTACGCCCATTATAGGTAACAGAGTAGTATTCGTATCCGTTAGTAAGTTGTTTAGCGATCGCTTGTTCGCATTGGAACTTCTCCAACATGTAATCTATCTGCTGCTGCCCGACGATGGACACATAGTGCTCTTGCCATATTTCCCGGGCAAGATATGTGACATCTGCTATCTGTTGCTCAGAATGGACTTTTATGAAATGGATCATTCTATTCTCCATGGTCAACTATGTATTAGTGGAACATTATCTCCTGTTTGCCTGTTTTTGCATTAAGTCGATCATGTTGATGCAGGAACATATACAAGCACATCAATAGGAGAACTTTGTACTAAATAGGATGCGGTTGACCCAAAAACAAATGAATTTAGGTTACCTACACCTTTAGAACCCAATACAAGTAGATCAGACTTGTCTTTGATAATATATTCCAAGAGATCTTCATTGATCGATGCTCTATAACCGATTAATGCCATCTCTCCCTCTCCAATTTTTTTTATGAATATTTCTAATGCTGTTTTTGCATCCGAAAGTAATTCTTCTTTAAATTGGTCCTTCTGTTCACTACTGATACGATACCTCAAAGCTTGTAACTCATCAACAGTCACAAAAGCATAGAGATACTTCATGGAAGGTGTATTGAAAAGTATGTTGGCAAATAAGATACTCTCTTTGGAGTAATCAGACAGATTTGTCGGAGCAAGCATCTTTTCATACATGTTCTTGGTTTCATTTTTAACGATCAGTACCGGGATATGTGTATTTTGGATAATCTTTAATGTTGTAGATCCAAAATAGTTGCTCTTGATATCATCCTTCCCATGCGTACCGATAACGAGCAGGTCAGCTTTGGTCTTTTGTGCTTTGAGTGTGATAGAAGCTGCTGATGAACCAGATTCAACAAAGAGTATATACTTAAGATCAGCCTCACTATTGAGCTGATCTATCTGCTCTATGAGCTGTTTTTTTATTGCATCCTCATCTATGGCGTGTACAAATGGTGACTCTACAAAAGAAGGTTCGATCACATGCATAATAATAAGTTGTGCATCTTTTTCCTTTGCAATGGAAATGGCACGTTTAAGTGCCTCTGCTGCCATGGCTGACCTGTCAATGGCAACTAATATCTGATTGATTTTTTTCATAATACTCCTCCTCCCTTATCCAATGCTATCATAAACACATTAATGAGCTTACAGCTAAATAACAGTTAAACAGCTATTTGTGATATAATTTTTAATAGAGGGTATGTGCATTGCATAAGAGAAGTAGTGTAATAAAATTATCGTTGTTAAAGAGAGGAGCAGTTAGATGAGTAATGAAAACGAAAATGATTCTTTTGAAGAACCTGGCCATGAATTGGCAGATAGGGTAGAAGATCCGTTTATAGAATTTCTCCACAAGATTATACGTGTGGCAGTAAAAGTGTTGGCGGCTTTAATGGTCGTAGTCATTGTCTGGGGTATCGGTGATGTTGTTTATGTTTTGTATCAACGTCTCGTTTCGCCACCATTTTTACTTTTAAGTATTAGCGACATCCTGGCAACCTTTGGTGCCTTCCTTGCGGTATTGATCGCCATAGAAATTTTTATAAATATTACGCTCTATCTCAAAACCAACGTTATACCGGTCAGGCTGGTCGTTGCAACCGCGCTGATGGCAATCTCACGTAAAGTTATCATCTTTGACTTTGGAGAGATAACACCTCTTTTTGTCCTTGGTACGGCAGCGGTTATCTTGGCTTTGGGGATAACGTACTGGCTTATCTGCAGTAGGTCCTGTAAACGATTTTAGATAAGAGAAAGGTGTCCAGATGAATACTCAATCAAGTGCTTCGGTTTTGATATCAGAAAATTGGCACGCTAAAAGCACAGAATCAACCTTCACTCTACTTGAAACATCAGCAGGTGGTCTTTCTGAAGAAGAGGTAGAGAAGAGATTTGATCAGTATGGACCAAATCAGCTTCCTGAGCCAAAGACGCGTGGTCCTTTTGTACGCTTTATGTATCAATTCCATAATATACTGATCTATGTGTTGCTTGCTGCAGGTATTGTTACAGCTGTACTGGGGCATTGGGTCGATGCTGGTGTAATTCTCGCTGTGGTTCTTCTCAACGCAGTGATCGGATTTGTACAGGAGGGCAAGGCTGAAAATGCTTTGAGAGCCATACGACAGATGCTTTCTCCTCATGCAATGGTGATGCGTGATGGCCGACAGATAACGATCGAGGCAGAAGATTTAGTGCCTGGTGATATCGTCATACTGCAGTCTGGTGATAAGGTACCCGCAGACTTGAGACTGTTCCGTGTCAAGGGACTTCAAATTCAGGAGTCGGCACTGACAGGTGAGTCGATGGCAGTAGAAAAGATCACAGATCCTGTTGCAAAGGAGAGTGTCATAGGCGATCGACGCTGCATGGCTTATTCGGGTACTATTGTTACGCATGGTCAAGGTAGCGGTATGGTTATAGGGACTGGTGCACAAACACAAATCGGTCGTATCAGCAGCCTTGTATCAGAAGTGGAATCAGTGACAACTCCTCTGCTGCGTCAAATGGCCCAGTTTGGCCGTTGGCTTACGGTAGCTATTTTGGGTATTGCCCTCATTACCTTCGCGTTTGGCTTACTTGTCAGGGATTATGCTGCTGCTGAAATGTTCCTTGCTGCTGTAAGTCTGGCAGTGGCCGCCATTCCTGAAGGACTACCTGCCATTATGACTATTACACTTGCAATCGGTGTACAGCGTATGGCAAGCCGTAATGCGATTATTCGTAAATTGCCAGCCGTTGAAACACTGGGAGCAGTAACGGTGATCTGTTCAGATAAAACAGGTACCTTGACCCGCAATGAAATGACTGTACGTACGATCGCTACTGCCACTGATCTCTTTGAACTAAGTGGTACAGGCTACGATCCCCATGGTGCGATATCTTTGTCGGACAGGGATGTGCTTCCGGAAGAAAGACCACTCTTACAGGAGGTGGCCCGGGCTGCGATGCTTTGCAATGATGCATCGATGGAACAAAAAAACAGTAAATGGCTTGTCCATGGTGACCCGATGGAAGGGGCTTTGCTGGTGGCTGGTTTAAAGGCAGGACTGGATACTGAGACTGAAGTTAAACAGTACCCTCGTACCGATCTTATCCCTTTTGAATCGGAGCACCGTTTTATGGCAACGCTTCACCATGATCATATTGGTGATAGTTTCATCTTTCTCAAAGGAGCCCCTGAACAGATCTTAGAGATGTGTGCTTATCAGAGAAGTGTCAATGGTGATCAACCTTTGGATAAGAATTATTGGCTGGATCGTATTGAAGAGTTGGCAGCGCAAGGACAGCGTGTATTAGCCATCGCCTTCAAGCCGGCAAATCCTAAACAGACGGAACTTGAATTTTCTGACCTGGAGAATGACCTGATCATCTTGGGCATGCTTGGCTTGATCGATCCACCTCGAGAGGAAGCTGTTGAAGCAGTGAATATTTGTGACAGGGCGGGTATTAGAGTGAAAATGATCACAGGTGATCACGGTGCAACTGCACGTGCTATCGCCCAGCAACTGAAACTTGTTAATACCGATGATGTGCTTACTGGAGAAGAACTTGAACTGATGAGTGAAGAGGTCTTACGCCAACGCGTGTTAGACGTTGATATCTATGCACGTGTCAATCCTGAACATAAACTTCGTTTAGTAAGATTATTACAGGGGCATGGTTTGATCATAGCAATGACAGGTGATGGTGTGAACGATGCACCGGCTTTGAAGCGTGCTGATGTAGGTACTGCTATGGGACACAATGGTACAGAAGCCGCAAAAGAAGCTGCTGAAATGGTACTGGCAGATGATAATTTTGCCTCAATTACTCACGCCGTAGAAGAAGGGCGTACTGTCTATGATAACCTCAAAAAGGCTATTTTGTTCATCCTTCCGACGAATGGTGGTGAGGCATTGATCATTCTTGCTGCCATCGCATTTGGTTTTCATCAGATGCCATTAATACCAGTGCAGATACTCTGGGTAAATATGGTGACAGCAGTTACGTTGGCACTATCATTGGCATTTGAACCATCCGAACCAAATGTAATGCAACGACCCCCACGCGATGCCCATGAACCTATACTGACATCTTATCTTATTTGGCGTGTTGCTTATGTCTCAATTATTCTGATGGGTGGGACATTCGGACTTTTTCTTTGGGAGATGGAGCAAGGTGTCAGTATCGAACATGCACGAACTGTGGCTGTAAATACACTGATCATGTTCGAAATTTTTTATCTGTTCAACTCTCGTTATATTACAGACTCGATCTTGAACTGGGAAGGAGTAGCCGGTAACCGTTATGTACTGATAGCCATTGCTATACTCATCATACTCCAGCTTGGTTTTACCTATCTTGCACCAATGCAAGCTCTATTTGGCACCACAGCGATTGACTTTACTATATGGTTGCGTATTATATTGGTCGCATCTTCCGTGCTCTTCCTTGTAGAGTTGGAGAAGTATGTCGTACGGTATAGAAATAGGAAAAATAGTGGAAGAGAATGATATGTGGAGACTCAGTGATAACTTGAGGGCGAATCGGTAAGTCGCCCGTGGGTTCTATCTGGACACTATCAACTCTTTGAGCTCTTTTATATCATTTCGTAACTTTTGAATTTCTAACTTTGCTGTATCTTCACCTGCGTGAAATTCTTCAATGATATGTTCTTCCTCGTTAGCATTCATCTCATTCATAGCATCTACAACAATAGCGATAATAAGATTAACAATAATAAAGGTAGCTAGGAAAATAAATGGAACAAAAAATATCCAGGCAAGTGGATAAACTTCCATGATAGGACGCACAATTCCCATAGACCAGGATTCCAGTGTCATAATTTGAAACAGTGTATAAAAGGACTCACCCAGTGTTCCGAACCACTCAGGAAACTTTTCGCCAAACAGTTGTGTCGACATAATGGCAAAGATATAGAAAAAGAGTGTCAGCAGTCCTGCAATAGAAGCAATACCTGGGATCACACTCAATAAAGCAGTGATGATCTTCCTCATTTGCGGTACAACCGTTATAAGTCTGAATAGCCTTAATACTCTTAAAACCCTAAAGATCTCGAATCCTGCACTTGCAGGAACCAGGGAGATCGCAACAATGGTAAAATCAAATAGTGACCATGGATCTCTGAAAAATGATGCTTTGTGTACATAGATCCTTAAAGTGATCTCTATGGTAAAGACAGTGACAACAAACAGATTAAACAACTCAAAGAAGGTATAGTAATCTGTGGCAAAGCTTTTTGATGTCTCAAAGCCCATTGTAATACCATTGAGAATGATAATACCCATGATAAAATTTTGAAATTTACTGTTCTCTACGAGATTTTTTATTGCGAGATGTTTTGTTGTGTGATGCATTTTTATTCTTTCTTTGATATTTATCGCCAAGAGGTGATCTAATGATCGTTTATAATTCATACAGTCAACTATTCAAGGTGTGTCGCACCAGATGGTTGATAGTTTTGGTATTTACTTAGAATCATGAACGTGAAAGAGCACCTGGCGACTAAAAGGAGGAAACTGTTCTAAGTTTTGGGGTTTAAAATTGTTTCAAAGGAAAGAAAATATCCCCAAATGCTCTTCTAAGCGCATAATAATATAGATAAGTTAACTGTATGCAAATGAAGAACAATTCTTCTGTAATTATTTTCAAAAACTTATTGCTATTTATAGAGTAGTCTGATTGCTCCCACTGCAAAAATAACTATGGCATAGAGCTTCAACGATGGATCCAAAGCCAGTAGAAAAAAAGCAAGTAAAATAAGAATTAAAGAACTCTTGAATGCACTGATACGGTTTCCGATGCGGCTTTCCAGCCACTCTATCTGTCTCTCACTGAGATGTACCCGTATTTCATCTTCACTGATCTTCTGTATGCTTGTACGTACCTGTCTGAGCGTCAAAGGAAGCGATCCCATCTCGTCAGCCAGTGCTTCAAGTATGCCGTTGTCAGCACCTAAAGCTCTGGGGATATTTTTTTGGAGAATAGGCAGAATATCCTTGACACCATTAAAATTATCGATATAGGTAGTTCCAAGACCTTCGATAATGGCAGAGGCTCTCAGAATATATACAGCCTCCTGCGGGAGTTTGAAAGGAAAATCGCGCATCGAAGCCATGACACTAAAGGCAAGCTCCTGCATACTTATTGCATCGAGTGTATCGTCACCAAAGATGTCAAACATTCGCTGTGCCAGTTCGGTCATCTGATCCTGCGGTGCCTCATAGGCGATAACTCCCAGACGCTTGCAGCTGGAGATATAAAGTTCAAAATCCTGCTCATGTGCCGACTTGACCATCTCAATGATCGCGATACGTGAGGGATTGCTGATACGTTTGACCATACCAAAATCCAGCAGTACCAGAGTCCCGTCTTTTCGGATCAGAAGATTCCCGGGATGGGGATCGGCATGGAAATAACCATTGAGAAGCATCTGCTCAGTATAGAAAACGATCAGCTTCTCCATTGTCGCATAAAAATCGATCTGATTTTCCAATAGGGCTTCCCTGTCATCAAAACGCATTCCCTCTTCAAAACTCATTACGATCGCATCATCACTACAATATGTTTCATAGGGTTTGGGAAAAACAATACCGCTCTTTTGATAAGTGGCGGAAAAACTCTTCAGATTGGAAAGCTCTTGTTGAAAGCTTACTTCTTTGAGGATCATATCGGTAAATTCGGCGATCAGTGCGTCCATGGAGTTTTTGGTATAGTGCGAAAAGAGTGGCCTGAAGATACGGTTGAAAAATGTGAGGATACGGATATCGGCACGAACCTGGGGAACGATTTGGTAACGTCTTAGTTTTACGGCTACATGCTCACCGCTTTTTAGCCAGGCCTCATGTACTTCTCCAATGGAAGCACTGGCAATAGGTGTTTTTTCAAAACGCTTAAAAGGCTCTTTATTGGGAAAGGCACTTTGATAGACTTTCTGGAAATCCTCTGATGACATGGGAGGGATCTCATCATGCAAAGAGCGTAGTTCTTTGAGATAAACATCGTCAAATAGATCGGCTCTGGTTGCCAATACCTGCGCCAGCTTAATGAAACTTGCACCGAGTTCATTGATACTTATTTTAAGTGCTTCAGGTGATTGAGGCCGAAAAAAAAGAAAACGTTCTTTATGCTTGATCAGCAAAAAAATAGTCATAAGGAAGACAAAAACCCGCCAAATCCGACCGGGTGAATAGTTTGAGAGTCGCAATGGGTTACTTTTTCATCTCTTTTGTAAGTGCCTTGATATCCTCTTTGGTGGCCACACCCATCTCATCAAGTGCTTCTTTGATCACTTCTTTAAGATGTGCTTTGAACTCTTTTTCCTCTTCTTCACCTTTGACTTTGGCTTTGTCAATGAAATTCTGCGCTTCTTCCTTATTCAGCTTTCCTTTTTCAACCAATTCACTGAGCTCTTTTTCAACTTTTTCTTTGGCCAGGAGAGCACCTCCCAATCCTATATAAATTAAATCTTTCAACATGGTTGCTTCCTTTCTAACATTTTTTTATTATACCATAAGAAAAATGCAGAGGTATAGTGTTGGATGATATATGAAGCCAACAAATAGTCCCTTTATGATAAAATTATTGCATTAATTTATAAGGTATAGCATATGACAGAATATAAAGCAGTGATCTATCAAGAGGGGATGCTTGGTTCACTTCTTTTGGGTCAGTCCAAGGTCAATCCTGTACGTTTCTCTGAATTCCTTAATGCCAATGCCCAAGATGGTTGGGAAGTGGTTACGATGGAGAAAGATATTCGTAGGATGTTACTTCTTTTTAAAAGAGAAGGGTATGTGGTAATACTCAAAAGGGATAAAAAATGAATGCAATGAAATTGGCAAGTGTGATCACAGGGGTTGTGTTGGTATTGTATGCAATATTTGCCTTGATACAACTATGGATGACAGTAGTTCCATGGGCTACCTTTGTCAAGATCAGTATTACGGCTGCTGTTATTGTCATAGTCACTTTAGGTTTGGCAATGCTCTACAGAGAGTATATTGAAGAGAAATCGATGAAAGAAGATAAATATCTCGATTAATATGTTAAAATAATCCAATTTAAAATAAACGGTGAAACATGGCATCTAAAGAGATAACCTATAAAGAACAACCTTTCCAACTCTCTTATGAATTAGTGAACCCTGCACAAGAGCCGGTACTTCTCGTATTACATGGATGGGGAAGCAATAAAGAGATCATGAAACAGGCCTTTGCTAAGACACTACCGGAGTATAAACACATCTACCTGGATATGCCGGGTTTTGGTAAAAGTACCAATGAGATGATACTCACTACTGAAGACTATGCAAACATTGTAAAACTTTTTTTAGATGAGCTTGGTGTGCGTGCAACCATAGCCATGGGACACTCCTTTGGTGGTAAGGTGTCAACATTGCTTGACACTCCTTGTTTAGTGCTTCTCTCTTCTGCGGGTGTTGTTACGGTAAAGCCATGGTCAGTGAAGATCAAGATCGCTACATTTAAACTGCTTAAACCTCTGGGTATGAAAAAGATACGTGAACTTTTTGTGGCTCCGGATGCTCAAGGGATGAGCCATGAAATGTATGAGACTTTTAAAAATGTAGTGGATGAAGACTTTGAAGCTTCATTTGCAAAAAGTCAGAGTAGAGCACTTTGTTTCTGGGGTAAAGAAGATACAGCAACACCACTCTATACAGGTGAGAAGATAGCCGGACTTATAGAGAACTCTGAGTTCTACCCTTTAGATGGAGATCACTTCTTTTTTTTAAAGCATAGTGCTTTCATTGCACAGACCATTACTGAACAATGTATCTCGCCAAAGGCGAAGCTTTAGTGACTGAGTGAATGGTGAGCTTTGCTTATCATTCATGAGATTTTAATAACAAGGATATTACAAAATGATACAACTGATCAATTCTCTTTTTTATGCACTTTTTATTTTAGCTATGGGCTACTATTTCATCACGAACTTACAATGGTACAGCTATAAGTTAAATCGTGTACTTTTTCACCATACTAAAACGTGGTGGCATTTTGTTTACTTCTTAATACCGTTTGCACTCTATATGCTTGTAAGCTACACAAGTGACTATGGTTTTGTTGTTGTCATCGCATACTTGGCTTTACTGTTCCAATGGTACAAAGGGCTTGATAAACCATTGGTGTTTACAGGAAGAGTGAAACGTTTCTTTGCCGCGATGCTTCTCTTTGCTATTTTTATCGCTGTAACATTTGGACATTTTACGGTGGTTATCCCACTCTTTTTAGCGTACTTTATTTCACTATTCATCGAAATGATGCTTTTTAACGGTTTTAAAGTGAAAGCAGAAAAGAAGATAGAATCTATGGAGAAGCTGACGGTTGTGGGGATCACAGCGAGTTATGGTAAAACGAGTATCAAAAATTATGTGGAGCATCTTCTTAAAGCCAAGTACAAAACTTACGCTACACCACGTTCTGTCAACACACTTGGCGGTGTGATGAAAGATGTCAACGATGACTTGCCTGAAGATACAGAAGTTTATGTTGTTGAGATGGGTGCGAGAGGTGAGGGTGACATTGCTGAGATCACTACGTTTGTAAACCCTCACTATGTTGTAGTAGGAAAGATAGGCCCTGCACATATAGAGTACTTTAAAACGATGGAAAACATCCGTAATACCAAGATGGAGATACTCCAAACAAATAGACTCAAAGAGGCGTGGATACATGAGAGTGCCATGGTGAAACCTGAGTCAAATATACATACTTTTGGTGAAAATACGAACTTAGATATTAAAATGAATGTACCCGCACCAAAGTATGTTATAGAAAATGTGGAAGCTACACTGGATGCAACAAGTTTTACTCTTGATGGTGTACGATACTCTGCAAGTATCCTGGGTGCGTTTAATGCTATGAATTTAGCTGCTGCAGTGTTAGTAGCTAAAACACTGGGACTCAGTGATGAACAGATACAAGAGGGACTCTCTACACTTAAAGCGGTTGACCATAGACTGCAACGTATCGATGCAGGAGGGAAAGTCATACTTGATGACAGTTTCAACGGAAACATCGATGGTATGATGGCTTCATTTGACTTGGCAAGTACTTATAAAGGGCGTAAAGTTGTTATTACCCCGGGGCTTGTTGAGGTAGATGATGAGTTGAATGTTCAAGTGGCTAAAAAAGCTGATGAAGTGTTTGATGTAGTGGTTGTTACCGGTGATCTGAACTATGCCATCTTTAAAGAACATATAGATCCAGATAAGTTAGTGAAGCTTGCGTCTAAAGCGGAGATGGAAGAGATGCTTGTAGAGCAGACTACTGTAGGAGACCTAATACTCTTTGCCAATGACGCTCCAAGTTTCGTCTAATTTCATACTATCTTTACTTCATCTTTGGTTGAATGGGCTTTGCTCCGTTCAGTCACTTACTATTAGTAAGCTTCTTCACTACACAAAACCCATTCAACCAAATCTAAAGCAAACTAAAATGAAATTATTAAGTTTAAAATAGTTTTATGATAGCACTTAGCCTTTAATCCCCCATTCTCTTAAAAAAGAGATTATGACTTGGACTCTTAATGGTGATGCCATTTACGCCATATCTTTTAGCTTCAGTGATGCTAAAACCTTCACTTACTGTCTCATGTAATCTCTTACTTACATAACTTTGTATAGACCCTCTGCATGCCATTCTTGTTGAGGCAAGTTGTGAGCTCATGTTTGCGTTACTGTTTTTTTTCAATATACCTGAGATACGGTTACATCCGTCAAAGCCATTGATTTTCATCTTCTTTGTGTCAAAGTCCAAGATGGCTCTGGCTTTTCGTACTTCCATCCCATCCATAACGCGTAGATGCCAGTTGCCATTGAGATCGTCTAAATCTATAGTTTTTGTCTCTGCCAGTAGATAATTTGTAGATAAAAAGATAAGTAGACTTAAGATAGAGATTTTTTTGTAAAGCATTCAAAGTTTCCTAGTTTATATAGTATAATTGAAACTATACATTGATATGATTAACGGAGCATTTATGAGAGTTATTTTATTTTTTATTTTGTTTTTGTCAACACTTTTTTCTTCAGAGATCAAACTCACCGACAAACAAGCTAACTACATCGCTAAAAAAGTATGGCAAAATGAAGGGGCTGGTCTTGACAAATACTTAGTCCACTGGAATGATGGAGAGGATTTCGCTTCAGTAGGTATAGGTCACTTCATCTGGTTCTCTAAAGGGCATACAGAACGTTTTAGAGAAGTGTTTCCTATGGTTGTGGCATTTATGGAGAAAAAAGGTGTAAAGATGCCTTCTTGGCTCAACTCTAAAACATCACTGCCTTGGAACTCCAAAGCTGAGTTTTATGCAGCTAAAAAAGCACATAGTAAAAAGCATACAGAATTATTTGCTTTTCTCAAAGCAACGATGCCTGAACAAGCAGAGTTCATGGCACAACGTCTTAGCCAAGCACTTCCTCAAATGTTGGAAACTATAGATGACCCTAAAAAACAGGCACTTATCAAGAAACGTTTTTATGAAGTGATGCATAACAAAGATGGTTCAGTAAATGAAAGAGGTCTCTATGTCCTACTTGACTATACTAACTTCAAAGGTGAAGGTACACTTAAAAGCGAACGTTACAAAGGGCAAGGCTGGGGACTACTTCAAGTACTTGAACACATGGATCCTAAAGAGCCAAACAAGCTTAAAGCCTTTGCTATGTCAGCCAAAGCCATGCTCTCAAGACGCATTAAGAACTCTCCTCCTGCTAGAGGGGAAGAGAGATGGCGTAAGGGATGGAATGTACGACTTACTACCTATTGGAAATAATAAAATATGCAACAATTACAATTTTCGTATTATTTAGATAGGATTTCTAAATACTCAGGACTATTTGCCGCTATTTTAGTAGTTGTCCTCTCCTTTCTGGTAGCCTACGATGCTGGGATGCGTTATCTTTTTTCGGCTGGCTCTATAGCACTTCAAGAAGTGGAGTGGCATCTTTTTGATGTGATTTTTTTGCTTGGGCTTACTTATGCACTTAAACATGACAAACATGTAAGAGTAGATATCTTTTTTGAACGGTATAGCCAAAATACACGGATGATAGTTCAGATACTCTCTATGTTGTTACTTGTGCTTCCTTTTTCACTACTCTTTTTAAATGATGCTTTTGATATGACTATGCAGAGTTATCTACAAAATGAAGTTTCTTCTGACCCAGGGGGGCTTACACATCGTTGGCTTATCAAGGCTATGTTAGTACTTTCTTTTGTGTTACTCATACTCCAAGCCGTAAGTGAGATATTGAAGGCGTATCATCGGATAGAGAAGAAGATAGTCTTATGGCGTACACTTAGGATAGTGTTGCTTTTAGGTACTTTGGTTTATGTGGCTTGGTATAACAGACTTGAGTTTTGGTTTGATCCTGTGTTTCTCATGTTTGGCTTGGCTTTGGTTTTGCTCATGGCTGGCTTCCAGGTAGCCTTTGTCTTTGCAGGGGTGGCACTTTTCTTTGCTCTCATAGCTGATGAGGTAGGGTTAGGCGTACTTGAGATGCTCCCTTATAGAACTTACGGCATCATGGGCAATGTCACGCTTATGGCAGTGCCACTCTTCATCTTCATGGGGCTTATACTCGAAAAGTCCAAGATGGCAGAAGGATTGCTCATCTCTATGGGGAAACTCTTTGGGCAGGTGAGGGGTGGCTTGGCTATCTCTGTGGTACTTGTGGGAGCAATCTTGGCTGCGAGTACAGGCATCGTAGGAGCTTCAGTGGTGATGATGAGTCTCATTGCTCTGCCTTTGATGCTTAAACATAACTACTCACCTGCATTGGCTTCTGGTTCCATTGCTGCGAGTGGTACACTAGGACAGCTTATTCCCCCTTCAATTGTTCTCATCATCCTTGGTGATCAAATGCACTTGAGCGTGGGCGATCTGTTTCGTGCAGCTGTTGTTCCGGGACTCTTGCTCATCGTTTTGTACGTTATCTATATCTTAGTAATCTCTTACCTAAACAAAGAGGTAGCACCTGCCATTATCTCAGATGAACCCTATGGTGCTGTGCTTAAAGAGGCAGTCAAAGAGATCATTCCTCCGCTGTTGCTCATCATGGTGGTACTTGGTTCCATCTTTGCAGGTATCGCGTCACCTTCAGAGTCTGCTGCCATTGGTGTATTGGGAGCGATGTTATTGGCTGCCATCAAGAGAAACTTCTCTTATGAGATGGTACGTTACGCAGCCATAGAAACAGTCAAACTCACCGCAATGATCTTTATGATACTCATCGGAGCAACTGCATTCTCATTAGTCTTCAATGAACTGGGTGGTGGAGACATGGCGATGGAATTCTTTGCTGGTGATATGGGTGACAAATGGATGTTCATACTCATAGCAATGCTGGTCATCTTCTTGCTGGGCTTCTTTATAGACTTCATTGAGATAGCTTTTGTAGTTGTACCTATTTTAGTGCCTATTGTAGCATCGTTTGGTATAGACCCCATCTGGTTCGCCATTCTCATAGCCATGAATTTACAAGCCTCGTTCCTTACTCCACCATTTGGTTTTGCACTCTTCTACCTTAAAGGTGCAGCAGGGGACAAAGTAAGTACGGGAGCTATCTATCGAGGAGTGATTCCATTTATCTTGTTACAGGTGTTGGCTTTGGGGATTATTGTGATGTTTCCTGAATTGATTTATTTGTTTGGGAAATGAGACCCGTTAAATAAATGACAACTGTTTGTCGTTTGTAGGGTCGGAACCAGAGTGGTGCCCTAACCAAAGGGAGGAAATGCCCTTGGGATGCGGAATGAACAAAGTGAATGAAGCCATGGCGGAAGCTAGTTGATGTGAAATAGAACTTTTACGTAAACAATCTCGAAAAAAATGACCCTTTCCCAGCCAACTTATCAATAAGTTCAAAATAATACGTTTCATGCTTTAATCCAAGTTCCGGATACTTGAGTTTTTCGTTTGGCATGACGGCTATGGTAAAAGGTACAGACCGTACCTTAAAAGATTCAGCCAGTTTAGGGTTTCTGGAGACATTGCACTTTACAACAGCGATACCATTCTCTTCACCATACTTTTCAAGTCTTTCATCTATAAGCTGCGTTAGCATCTGACAAGGTCCACAGGTAGGAGAATAGAAGTCTATAAAGACAGGCTGTTCGTTGTTCTTGATGATCTTTTCATAATTTTTATCTGTAAGTTCCATATGTCATTGTATCTAGATTTTCTTTGGTTTTGTTACTGTTTTGTAAGTGGAAATAAGAGAAATGATTTGCTAAATACTTGGTTCCCATCGGTTAGGTAACAGTTCGTCCAAGGTCATATATTTCTCTTTAGATAGATACACTTTTGTGTTTAAGTTTTTGCTGTCGATTTGAAACATAAGTTCTCTGCATCGTCCACATGGGGGTATAATAAACTCTGAGTTTGTTGCAACGATCATTTCGATCTGCGTTTCTCTGTTTTTTAACATTTCAGCAATGGCTGAATGTTCTGCACAAAATCCGATACCGCAGGCTACCTCTATATTGATACCGGTAAAAACATTCCCTTTTGCAGTTAAAAGTGCAGCACCAACAGACCCTGCAGAAAAATCAGCGTTACTTAGTTTATATTCTCCAACAACTTTACGTGCTTCTTCAATTAATTCTTCTGCGGTCATAATGTTCCTCTTGATGTGGTAATAAATGTTATTTCAACAGTATATCAAAATCTAAAAAAGAAGAAAACAGATTTCTTATAGTAAAATACCAATATGGAACAAAATATAAAAATAGAATTTAAACAAAGCACCGTAGATGACCTCATAGCATTTTCTGAGATACTGAAAAAAGATATTAACGTGATGATCGAAGAGGCACTTGAACAATATTTTGAGAGTGAACAACAAAAGCTTATAGAGAAGAATATGAACGATGAAAATGCCATGACCAACTTGGATTATGATGAGTTTTGGGATGGATTGGATCTGGGTTAGATGGAGCAAATCAAACAACATCTCTCCAGTAAGTTAGGAAAAGAAGTTTTATCTGTAGACTTCTTTACCGAGGGGCAGATAGGTGACATCTATATAATCCAAACAGCAGATGAAAGCTATATACTAAAAACCTCACTACCCTCGGACAGGCTTCAAATAGAAGCAAAAATGCTCCAAGATATTAATAAATATGATATACCTGTTCCCAAAGTATATGCTTTTTCTGAAACCTATCTGCTTTTAGAGTTCATAAAAGAAAAAGGCTTAGGCAAAGAAGCAGAAGAGTTAGCCGCTGCCAAAGTATTGACAGACCTGCACTCTGTGACCAATGAGAGTCGAATGTATGGATATTATTATGATACGACCATTGCTTCTTTTATGCAACACAATGAACAGACTCAATACAATTGGGGGCTTTTCTTAGGACAGATGCGTATTATGCCTATGGCTAGGATATGTTATGATAAAGGTGAAATATCTAAGCAGACGCTAGTGAGGCTAGAAGGGTTGTGTAGAGATATCTATAAACGTATTGATATGAGTAGTATTACACCTTCACTGTTACATGGAGACCTGTGGGGAGGTAATATATTATATAATATTAAAGGTGCTGTACTGATTGATCCCGCTATCTATTTTGGAGACAGAGAGATGGAATTGGCTTTCATCGTGATGTTTAATACCTTTGGAGAAACATTTTTTAATGCCTATAAAGAAGTACATCCCTTGAGTCAAGATTTTTATAATACGAAAGTACCACTCTATCAGATCTATCCACTATTGGTACATGTCGCACTCTATGGCAGTACGTATACAGGACAGCTTGAAGAGGTACTCAAAAGGTTAAAAGTATGATAAGAATCAACAATCCAATGCAGGGAGGTACTAAATGCAGAGTCCTACAAAATGGAATCCAAAAAATTGGAATATAAAAAAGATACTCAAAGAGATAGCCATAGCATTGCTTATGATCTTTGTAGTGAGTAACGTGATGAGTTATCTACGAAAACCTACGCTAGAGAGCAATGTATTGCCTCAGATGGAAGAGAAGCTTCTAGATGGTACTTTGTTTACAAGCGAAGCTATAGAAGGCAAGCCCATCATCATACATTTTTGGGCGACATGGTGTCCTACGTGTAAGCTTGAAGCTGCAAATATCCAGAGTATCTCAGAAAAATTCAGAGTATTGACCATCGCAGTGCAGTCTGGAGATGATAGAGAGGTTGAAACCTATATGAAAGAGAATGGCTTGGATTTTAAAGTGCTGAATGATATAGATGGGGTATGGGCAAAGAAGTTTAAAGTGGAAGCTTTTCCGACGACTTTTATCTATGATAGTAAAGGTGAATTGAGGTTTACTGAAGTGGGATATACGACAACGGCTGGAATACTAGCTAGATTAAAATTAATAGAGTAAAATACGACCAATAATATAGAAGGAAACAAAATGAGTATAGATAAAGCATTGATGGATAGATCTGGTGGTAAGTGTGAGTTGTGTGGTTCTGAGGATGGACTCAGTGCTTATGAAGTAGCACCTAAAGATGAAGCAATCGTTATCTGTAGTACCTGTGCTGCATCTATAGAAGAACCAACCAGTAATGAGAAACACTGGAACTGCCTGCATGACAGTATGTGGAGTACAGAGCCCGCAGTACAGGTGATGGCATTTAGACTCTTGACACAACTTGGTGCACAAGATCAACTTGATATGCTTTACCTGGAAGATGATGTAAAATCATGGGCTGAGGAAGGTCTGGCAGAGGAGAAGCAAGAACCAACACGTGATGCCAATGGGACTATCTTGGAAGAGGGTGACTCTGTGAGTATCATCAAAGACCTTGTGGTTAAAGGTGCCGGATTTACTGCTAAACAAGGTACAACAGTAAAAAACATACGTATGGTACCAGGTGACCCGACACATATACAGGGACGTGTAAACGGAACTATGATTTTCATCATTTCTGCATTTTTGAAAAAACTGTAAATACCTTCACTGTAGAGTTTTCGTTTTTATAAGCTCTATAAACCCGGAATATGCAATAGAGATCACTCAACTACATCAAATCATTGCATTGTGGGCATTCACAAAGAATCATCGATTAACCTATGGGTTAAACTCAAATTCTTTGCAAACACCCATAGCACAAGCATTCGATGGATTTCAAGCAATTCTATTGCATAATCCGGGATAAACCTATTTCTAACTTGTCTCTGCCTGCATAACGATCATAGTTACATCTGAGGTAGCCTTAAAATAAATTTGATCTGCTTTGATGAGATCTCCTTCTTCAAAATCCAAAGTATTGTTTGTACCTTTACCTTCTGTGAGATACGCTAAAAAAGGTCTTTTCAATATAAATACCTGTGAGGGACTTAATGATACGATCTCAATAGTAGTGTGACTGGCAAGAGTGTCATCCTGATCATTTTCACCTCCGTAAACACGAGTAACTTGACTTGGTTCTATTTTATAAAGTCTATACTCCGCAGCTTCACCCTTGTGTTCAGGAAGAACCCATAGTTGTATCATTCGATTGCGAGTATTATCCGGATTGATCTCATTATGAGAAAAACCATTACCTCCTGCACGCTGCACCTGAACATCACCTGCTTTAAGCAACTCTCCGGCACCAAGTGTACCTTGGTGTTCAATTTGACCTTCTACTATAACAGAGATAACATCGATCTCTTCATGATGGTGCATGTGTGTCTCACCTTCCGGATCAAATCTTGCGTCAGCAAGGTAGACTAAATTACCGATGCCATCCCATGCATATGGAGCAGCTTGCTGTCCGAAAAGTTTTGGATTCATAACCAAACGATATTCTTTTAAACCGGCAAAACCACCCAATGGTAAGTCATTACGATGTAGAACTTCAATCATGATCTTTATCCTCCTTTGCTAAGTATGTTAAGTATAGGTGAAGTCTGTGGAATATGTATGTAGTAAAAACGATTAGTATTTTTATTTATTTTATGGTTTTATTTAAATAATCTCTGATTTTAACTACTCTTTATGATAAGATAACATATGAAAAATCTTGATCCGAAATTTAGTTCTATTGTTGATGCTGTTGAGTCTAAACTGATAGGTAAACGTCATGCTATTACCATGACCCTTGCGGCCTTTTTTGCCAGAGGACATGTACTACTTGAAGATATCCCAGGTGTAGGGAAAACCACACTGGCGAAACAACTTGCCCATGTACTAGGACTTGATCTGGGACGTATACAGTTTACCAGTGACCTGCTTCCCTCTGATATTTTGGGTGTCAACTATTTTGACCAGAAGCAGAGTCGTTTTGTACTTAAAAAAGGACCTGTCTTTACACAGTTCTTACTGGCAGATGAGATCAACCGTTCTATGCCAAAAACCCAATCTGCTCTGCTGGAAGCCATGGAAGAACATCAGGTCACACTTGATGGTACTGCCTATAAACTCGAAGAGCCTTTTTTTGTAATGGGTACGCAAAACCCTTTTGAAGAAGTAGGTACCTTTGCTTTGCCTCATTCTCAGCTTGATCGTTTTATCTGCTCTTTTGGTATCGGGTATCCTGATCATGCATCTGAACGACAGATATTATCTAACAATGCTTCAGAAGAAACAGAAAACAGCGAAGTACTTTTAGATGTAGAACGCATTCAAACGATCCAAAATGATGTGACGAAAGTACATCTTTCTGATGCTTTGTTGGATTATCTGCAAGCGATCATTGCATTTACCCGTGAAAGCGGGTTGTTTTACCATGGACTCTCTACACGTGGTGCCCTTGCCTTAAGAGACATGACTTGTGCATGGGCTCTCTTGCATGGACGCACCTATGCTGTCCCTGATGATATACAGGCGATCATCCCTGGTGTCTGTAAGCATCGTCTGAAATTTAAAGAGGGAAAAACTACCTCCCAACGCATTAGTGATGAACTTTTTTCAAACATTCAATCAGACACGTAAACGACTTAAACAGCGTGCCACATGGTATAGTCTGCTTGTTGTCATTATGCTTTTTGGCTTCTTTTTGGAAGCTTATATGCATAACTTCAACCTTGTCTATATCACACTTTTTTTTGTCTTTGGTGCTGCCATGAGTGCCAGTCCTCTGGGGATACTCAATATTGGCAGACTTGAGGTAAAACTGAAAAACTGTGAACGGCTGTTTGCCAAGGAGCAGAGTTTTTGTTATTTTAACTGTCATAACCCGGCTACTTTTGAAAGTTATGCTATAGAGCTGCATTGTATGGAGCAACATACGTCTATCACTCGTATTCCTGCACAAAAGACCATCCCTGTCAAACTCTCTCTTATCCCACAAAAACGCGGCAATCTTGAAATTAAAGAGTGTTTTTTACAAAGTATTTTTCCTCTTTATACAGTTCGTTTTATTCTGCCTCTGGAGTGTGAAGTGACACGCACTGTCTATCCAAGACCAGCTGGTGTCTCACTGCAAGAGTATTTGGCAAAACATAAAGCTGCTTTTGGAGATGAACAGGATTTTGATGGTATACGCTATGATGCACAGGCACACAATCTGGCTAAAGTTCATTGGCCTTCTGTAGCAAAAGGGGAATTGGCCATTAAAGTATTTGATCATGAACTTCCTCATGATACACTGCATTTTGATTTTATTGATGCAGGAGAAAGTGATGAAGCACGTCTCTCACAACTGACACTTTGGACTCTGGAGTGCGAACAGAGAAGTTTGGATTTTGAAATTCTGCTGCCACAGGAAAGACTACACTCACAAAGGATGGAGATAGATGAGATTCTTACCAAATTGGCTCTCTACTGATTTTAAGCCCTCATCCTTGCAGCTGCTTGATATTGCTTATATTGTTGTAATATTACCTTTATTGGTCGTCATCAAAGTACCAATGTTGCTCTTCTTGCTGCTTGTACTTGTACTACTTATTAAAGATAAAAAACCTACAGTACTTACTTTGATAAGTGTTGGTCTGTTGGGTGCATTTGCATTGTTTCTTTCTCTGTATGGATCGTTCAATTTCGCGGGTATCTCACGTCTTAAACTCTTTATTGAACTACTGACCTATCTGCTTTTTATCGCTGTAGCACTACAAAGACTTACCGGGGTTATTAATATATATCTAAAGATCTCTCCACTTCTACTGCTTGCTTTGAGTCTTTTTTTCTTTCACTCCATCCCAATGCTTTTTTATATTATGGTGGAGATATTCATTCTGATACTGCTTATTCTTTGGCAGATCATGCAGAGTGACCTTCGTCGTGTATTTCGTGTTACATCCCTGCTGTTTTTAAGCGCTTTGCCTTGGGTGATACTGCTTTTTATCTTCTTCCCCCGTATCTCTTTTGAACATGCTACTTATGGATTTAAGGGAGAATCCATTAAACGGATGGGGCATGATGGTACGATGCATCTTGATAATACGGCACTGCTTGTGCCTTCTGAGCGTATTGTGATGGAGGTAGGATTTAATGGAGATATTCCATCTTCTGATAGACTTTACTTTAGAGGGAGTGTCCTCTACGAAGATAAGAAAAATCAATGGGAACCCATCACACAGAGAATGGACTACGCTGGCAGACCAGCTTTTGATACGATACAACAGCTTACCCAGTATAAAGTCACACTCTATCCTACACATAAAAGATGGCTCTATCTTCTCGATATGCCTTTTGAAGCACCTAAGGGTGCGACCATTAATGCTGATCTTGAAACCAAACTGCAAAAAAATATCACTGAAGTCCAACGCTATGTAGCCACATCAGTGCTTAGTCATCAGACGAAAAAAGTTTTAGATACCAGAACCGGTAAGGCAGCACTCTCCTACGACAAAAATGCCAATCTTAGAAGTCAAAGCAGGGCAGACGATATACGAAAAGAGTTTAGTACACCCTTAGAAAGGCTCATTGCGGTACAGAGCCACTTTAAAAAGCAGGAACTCACCTATACACTACGCCCGAAGCCTCTTGACCTTAATAACAGTACCGATAGTTTCCTTTTTGATACCAAGAGAGGCTATTGTGTACATTTCGCAGCAGCATTTACTACGATGACCCGTATGTGTGAGATACCTTCCCGTATCGCTACAGGATACAAATCAGATGGGAAGAATAGTGTAGAAAACTATCTTGTCATCAAAGAAAAAGATGCCCATGTATGGGTTGAAGTCTATCTTGACTCACAATGGAAACGTATAGAGTCTACAGCATTGGCAGCACATATAGATATAGGAGAAGATGAACAAAGACAAATGGATTCATCTGCAACTACATTGGCTAAACTTAATCTAAATCTTCTTTATCTGAAGTACCAAATTGAAACATGGATACTTGAATACAGCTATTTGAGACAGATGAAACTTTTTGAGTATCTCAGATCTGACATTCTGTTTCTTATTAAATTTATCTTGGTATTACTATTTTTTATTATTGCTACCGTGCTGGGGTGGAAATTACTGAGGCGTCAAAGTTGTGAAGATGAGTTGCTTTGTCTTCTTTCCCCTGTGCTTAAAAAACTTGGAAAAATGGGCTATTACCGCAAAGTAGATGAGAGTTTGCAGCAGTTTTTTACACGCATTCAACTTGATCATGAATCTGACAAACTTAAAAGGATAAACCAACAGTATCATCAACTCCGTTATGCACCAGACCCGACATTTCAAATGCATAAAGAGTTCAAACAGCTAATAAAAGAGTTTTTACAAACATCACCTTAATTTCGTCATAAAAACTGGATCATCTAGCTTTGATATTTCATTATATATTAAAGTATATAACGATATACTTTTGCCCAGTTACTTAATTTTTTTTAACAACCGTTATATACTTAATACTATAACCAAAAGGGACTGAATGAGACTACTTTATATATTTTTAACGCTATCACTATTCATTTATGCGCAAGAAGATACTATCAAACGAGAACTCAAAAGTAACTCGACACTAAAAGAACTTATAAAGCCTAATAAAGTTGAAACACTGAGTGAGATGTTTACAGAAGGTGTTTACTATGGACGACTTCGTTTTAACTCTTTTCTCTTTGATTGGGATACGGAGGTAGAAAATAAAAGAAAAGACCACTATACCATAGGTGTAGGAGGAAGCCTCATTTACAAAAGTGCTTACTTAAATGGCTTAGGCTTTACAGTAGGAGGCTATACATCACAGAACCCCTGGCATATGGATGATGAAGATGTCAAATACTACAAAGTAGGGAAAGGTGTTCTTGAACGCTATGATGTAGCAACCAAAGGAAAGTATGGAATCAGCTCTCTGGCACAAGCATATTTAGAATATAAAGGTGAAGAGTTCTCTCTTAAAATTGGTCGGCAGATCTTTGAGAGTCGTATGAGTAAAAGTAATGATATCAAAATGATACCCAACACTTTTGAAGGGGTAACGCTCCACTCAACCATCATCCCTAAACATAATCTTAAAGCTGCATACCTCACCAAACAGAAACTAAGAGATCATACGGAGTTTCACCACATTTTTGCTTATGATGATGGAGAGGGTGAGTATGATATGTGGCGAGAAAATGACGATACAGCGATGCACAGAGGGATAACCCTAAGTAAACTAGAAGCCCTTGGTATAGAAGATAGATTGCTACTCTTTGAACTGGATAATGGTATAAAAGAGGATTTTACCTATTTATTTAACTACACTTTAGTACCTGAACTCTTCTCTTCAATGACTATTGATCTGGGTTATAAATATGTAGTAAATGAATTCAAAATCTCACCAGCCTTGCGTTATATGCACCAGTTTGACCATGGAGCAGGAGAGATCGGAGGAGCGAATCTAAAAACGAACAATATAGCTTACTCCGATCCTGACAGTGTAGAGACTGATCTGTATGGTGTTAGAGTTGACGTAAGCAAAGATAATTGGCGAATCCGAACTGGAGTCAGTAGAGTTGCCGACAAGGCAGATATTATTTCACCTTGGAGAGCGTTTCCTACTGGAGGGTTTGGTTATTCTTTGCTTCAGTACAATTGGTATGCAAATACTACTTCATATCTGTTGGAAGGAAAATATGATTTTAAAGCCTATAATTTGCATATGTTGATGCGTTATGCGATCCAAGATTTTGATGATGATAAACCGGGAGTTCAAGCTGACAGTAATGTACTTCAACTTGATCTGATCAAAAAGTTTGACAGTCTGCCAAACTTTTATGCTAAATTGCGTATGGTTCGAGTTAAGGGTGATGATAATACGATAATAATGGATGGAACAAAAAAACTTGATCCATCCTATAAAGATTTTCGGTTTGAGTTGAACTATCTATTCTAAAAAAAGGAAATTTTATCTCTAGATCCAAAACCTTATAAAGTTATATATTGAGCCACTTGCAGATTCTAATAAAAAGTTGATTATTAAGAGTATAACGCAGAAAAAAGCTGATTCTGATTTCAAAAGGTTATAATTTTTTACCACAAAAATCTAACAAAAAAAAGAGTCAGCTTATGAAAAAAATTATACCTTCACTTTCAAAAATGTGGCTTAAAGTCATTAATTTAGAGCAGAGCCTTTTTCCCAAACTACAAGAATCTATGGGGTCGTTAAGTCCTAAAGAAGAAAAGCTGATAAAGATCCTTGACTTTGCAGAAATAGAAAGGTTTGTCTCCACTGTACAGATCACTAATCCTCCCAAAGACAGAGAAGAGTTAGCTCGTGCCTTTGTTGCTAAACAGGTTTACAATTTCCAGACTACAAGTGCCTTGATAGACAGGTTGAAAATTGATAGAACATTAAGAGTCATATGCGGATGGAGACATCACAATAAGATCCCCAGTGAATCTAAATTCAGTCGTGTCTTTAAAGAATTCAGTCAACAACGTATTGCAACCAAAGCCCATGATATTTTTATAGAGAACTATTTAAGTGAGACACTTTTCTTTTATAGCAGTATTGATTCCACAGCTATTGAACTTAGAGAAAAATCTGTGAAGAGTAAAAAAGAAATCAAGCCAAAACGAAGACAGGGACGTCCAAAGAAAGGAGAAGAGCTTCCTCCTAAAAAGCCAAGTATTCTACAACAGCAGGAGAAAATGAATGAAGCCAAAGAAATATTATCTCTTATAGGAACAGAGTGTAATACTAGTATCAAACAGAATTCAAAAGGTAACCGGCACAAATGGACAGGAGGTAAACTTCATCTCTCAGTAGTAGATGGTGATATTCCTATCACAGCACTATACTCTTCTGCATCTGTGCATGATAGTTCATTGGCATTACCGCTCATTAAACAGAGTAGTCAAAAAGTAAACTATTTGTATGATCTGGCTGATGCTGCCTATGATACCAGTATCATAAGGAATTATTCTAAAAAACAAAATCACAAACCCATTATTGATATCAATCCAAAGAATTCAAAAAAGCTGAAAGAGAAAATAGCTTTAGCTAAAAGTGAAAAGAAGATATTACAGCCACTCAGACTCTATAATAACTCAGATGATCTGCACTACAACCAACGAAGCAGTGTTGAAAGAGTCAATGCCTATTTGAAAGACAACTATGGATGCAGTAAGATCTATTATCAAGGAGCCCAAAAGGTAGCTTCTGTGTTAGCTTTTGCTGTGTTGTCTGTCTGTATAACTCAATCTCTGAAGCTTGTTACCTAACTTTGTCTAAATAACAGAACCAAAACACCATCTCATTAAACTCAAACCATAAAGCACGCAGTAAAAATAGGGTTTTTAGTGATTTTTATGGTTTTAGCTGTAAATAATCTGATAGACAACCTTTTTTCAATAGTAGATTATAGACTATTGAAAATTAGGTGCTTTATGATGTTGAATTTGCAAGTGGCTCTATTTTATAAGGTTTTTAAAAAGTGTCTACAAAATTGGGGTTATTCCACTCTTAGGGATAGTGTTTTCTCACCTTCTGCTCTTTTTTAGATACATTCATCATAACCTAAATGAAACAACAGCGTAGTAGCACACTTTTTTCATCTGACATTAAAAGGAAAGCCAGAGGGTCATCATGAAAGATACCTAAACCTACTAGATTTTTGAAATCATACTCATCATACTCAATATTGGCCTGTACATAGTCAAACACCATATCATTTATAATGACTTTAGATTTCATGCTATAGTAAGACAATTTGAACAACTCTTCAGTCTCTGATGGTACCCACTCTGTGTCTGTCAATTCGTGTGTCTGCTTACAAAGTCCATCTTGAGCATTGAGGTTTATTAATAGTAGTAAGGCTGATAGTAAAGTTTTCATGTGGCGTCTTATATTATAATATTTATAAGTTAGGCTTGAAAATAAAGCATAGCTATCTTATCTGTATATCTACAACTACTGGACAAGGGAATGATTCCCAAAATATTAAGGAGTGGTCCTACCAAGCCCGAAGGCTCGGCAGAAAAGTTTTTAGAACTGGTAAGTTACACCAAAGTTCCAAGTGTCAATTCTGTCATCTACGTTATTGCCATCAGCATTAACCCATGTATCATCATATAATGATACATAGTCTATGAATACAGAAACACTGTCTGTGAATGAATAATCTGCACCAAGACCCCAAGAGAATCCATCAACAGCATCGCCTCTATATGTATATCCAGCTGATTTGATTTGATAATCAATATCTGCATATCCAAGAAGTGCATAGATATCAAAGTTTTCAGTTACTGGGTACATTGGTTTTACATAAAGACCCCATGTATCAATTTCACCTGTTACACCAATAAAATCATCATCAAATCTAGCATCCCAGCCATTGTCACTCATACCGATCCAGTATCTACCTTCAACTGCTACATAAGAGTTGAATTTATAACCTGCTTGAAGCATGATTTCAGAATAACTTTCTGAATGCTCATCATATGTAAGATTTCCACCAGGGAAAGTTGTTTCGCTATCTGCTTGGATTAAACCATATGCAAGACCAAGATAAAAACCAGAATCTGTTGGCTCAACTACTTCTGGAACTACTACTACCGGCTCTTCTACTGGAGCGATATCTCCACCCGCCATTGCGAATGTACTCATTGCCAAAACTGTTACTAATGAAAGGTTAAACTTTTTCATTTTATTCCTTTGTGTTAAATTACACCAACAGTTTAGCGTAACAATTTGTCGGAATATTGTCATTTCAAATTTAACTGTAATTTATTCCAAAATTATTTAGTTCAATATAGGCTTTCCATTGTTTCGTCAATTCTATTTATATAAAGTTCAGCTTTTAAATAGAGTCATGATTTTCTATTTAATTCCAAAACCTTATAATCTAACATATTTTATAACGTTTATCGCTATAACTACATGCAAGTATTTTATATGAGTAATGAAAACCTTATAAAGTTATATATTTTATAAGGTTTGACCCTAACTAACTTTTTGCAACCAGTATAATATCCACTATTTACATTTGGAATGACCCCTATAACCTAGACACTTACCAATCCAGTAAAAACCTAATTTTATGAAGTCTCAATATTATACCTTTTTTCAAATTCATTTGGTGAGATATAGCCTAAATAACTATGACGTCTTTTGGCATTGTAGAACATCTCTATATACTCAAATATTTTGGATGCTGCAATTTCTCTTGTCTCAAAGTTCTGCTTTCTAACTAACTCTTTTTTGAGTGTTTTAAAAAAGCTCTCTGCCACTGCATTATCATAACAATTTCCACGTCTGCTCATACTCAAGATAATGTTATGCTCTTTTGCAAGTTTTGTATACTCATACGAGCTATATTGACTTCCTTGGTCCTGTAAGCCTCCCCAAAAACCGTACCACCTAAAACAGAATAATTCTGATAAAATAAATCAGGAGAGTTCATGCGAAAGAGTAAGTTCACAGAGAGACAGATTGTTGGTATCCTAAAAGATATAGAAGACGGGGCACCCGTAGTTGAAACACTAAGAGAAAAAGGTGTAAGTAAAGACACTTATTACAAATGGAAGCGTAAATATAGTGGTCTAGAGAGTGGTGATGTCAAAAAGCTCCGTGATCTGGAAAAAGAGAATGCCAAGCTCAAAAAGATGTATGCAGAGATGGCACTGATGAATGAAGCTCTCAAGGATGTGATTGAAAAAAAGCTCTAAAGCCTGATGAGAAGCGAGATACAGTAAAGCATATCGTAATGCATTTTTCATTAAGTATCAATCAGGCTTGTACGATGTTGGAAATTAGCAAGTCAACTTATTATTATGTGAAGAAGCCTAAAGATGATAGCAAAGTAATTGAAGCTCTCAACAGCTTGGTAGATAAATACCCTAGAAACGGCTTCTGGCTACTTTTTAATAGACTTCGTAAGCAAGGCTATGTATGGAATCATAAACGTGTATATCGTGTTTATAAGGCTATGGGACTTAATATCCAGCGTCGTACAAAGAAACGATTACCTAAGCGTATTAAAAATCCTTTACAGGATCTCTATCATCCAAATGAACAATGGAGTATGGATTTTATGTCAGATACGCTCTTTGGAGGCAGAAGATACCGTATCCTCAATATCATGGATGAATTTAACCGTGAACTCATAGAGTTTGAAGTTGACACTTCATTGCCTTCAGCAAAGGTGATTGAAGCACTACGAAGAGCTGTAGATTTTAGAGGTAAGCCAAAGTCCATACGTGTAGACAATGGTCCAGAATTTATCTCTCACAAACTAGAGATATGGTGCTATATCCATTCTATAGAGTTAAAGTTTATACAGCCAGGCTGTCCTACGCAAAATTCAAGAGTTGAACGTTTTAACGGTTCTATGAGACGAGAGTTTTTTCATGCTTATCTATTTGATACATTGGATGAAGTAAGAGTAGCAGCCAAAGAGTGGATTGATGATTATAACTACAATAGACCACACAAGTTTTTAGGAAAGTTAAGTCCTGTTGAATATTTAGAAAAGTACAATTTAGAACAGAGTTATTCTGCTTAGACTGGTTTGATTTAAGGGGAGGCTTACAGTCCGAATGCAGTATCACGCTGTCTGTATTGTTAAGTCTTGTTGTAGCCATTTTAAGAGCTTTTATGATTAAAGGCGTGGTTTGCCTATGACCTGTAGCCCAACCTACTATTTTTCGACTATAGAGATCTAACACAGTAGCTAGATAAACCCATCCTTCTTTAGTTCTAATGTATGTGATGTCACTTACCCATGTATCGTTTGGTTTTTCTACGATGAAACATTGTTTCAGATAATTAGGATGTGCTTTATGAACTGATCCAGCTTTGCTATAGGGTTTACGTTTATAGGTGCCTACACCATAGAGTTTAGCTTTACTCATCAATCTTGCCACACGTTTTTTATTGACATGAATACCAAGCTCTCTTAAATCCTTATGTATATTTCTTGAACCATATACACCATTGGACTCTTTGTATGCCTCTTTTATATGGGTTAGTAACTTCTGATTTTCAAACTCTCTATTGGAAATGGGTTGATTTAGCCACTGGTAGTATCCGCTTCGGTGCACTTTCATTACTTTACACATTTTATCTACTGTATAAGTATGACTATACTCTTTAATAAAAGAGTATTTTAGTTTGTGTGGCTTGCAAAGTACACCGCGGCCTTTTTTAATATATCACGTTCTTCTTTTACCCGTTTGAGTTCTTTTTGTAATTTCTTTATCTCTGCGCTTGACGACTCTACAGCTTTGTTTTTCTCTATGGCTTCTGGGGACTCTAATCTTTTGATCCAGCTTCTTAATGAATCTGGATGCACACCTAATCGATGGGCTGTATCTGCTATCTCATACCCATTCTCTGTGACTTGTTTGACTGCTGCTATTCTAAAATCTTCTGTATATGTTCGTCTTGCCATTTTTAATCCTATAATTCTATGAAATGATTCTACTCACTTTTATTATCGAATTACTGAATTAGTTTTTGTCTAGTTTTTTGGGGTCATTCCAATTATCTTTAAAATACTTTTTATTAGGACTTCAGTTTTTTAATTAAGTTAATATCGACTAATAGTATAAAATGTATATGAATTTTACACACACTCTACACACTCCCTTAATATAATTGTTATGCAAAAATGGAATGACTTCTAAAATTGAGTACGAAAAGGAAAAGTTATGAAGAAATTAGTTTTAGCAAGTCTTCTACCATTGGGATCAATGAAACCTGTACTCTTATCTTTTATACTTAGTACGATGATTATGCTCGATCTGTCTGCCTCCCAAACAGATAATGATGAAGGGGTAATCAAACATGATTATAAAAACCAATTTACCTTTCCACGCTGGAAAAGCCTGCATAAACTCAATACCGAAACACTAGTATCCGCTGATCACAATGCATGGTTTGACATCTATGTTAATACAATAGCTAAAAAGGCTTATGTTGAAAAATTAAGTTTATTGCCAGTGGGTTCAATTATACTGAAGCCACTCTATCCTGATCTACAACGCTCAAAAACAGCCAAACTGACCATTATGATAAAAATGGAAAAAGGTTATGACCCTGAAAATGGTGATTGGTGGTATGGAGTCTATGATGAAAGCGGAATGGAAGGATACTATCAGGGCAAAATCAAATCCTGTATAAAATGCCATACGCAAGCCAAGGAGACAGACTATATGTTTTCTGAAAGTGTGATAGAGAGTATTAACGAAGAGGAATGGTAAATATACAATCATGAAAGATAAAGAATAATTTTCTATTTTTTAGAAACATTATAATCTAACATAATATATAACATTTGTTGTTATAACGATATTCAAGTATTAAAAAAGAGTAGTAAAAACCTTATAAAGTTATATATTGAGCCACTTGCAAATTCAACATCATAAAGCACCTAATTTTCAATAGTCTATAATCTACTATTGAAAAAAGGTTGTCTATCAGATTATTTACAGCTAAAACCATAAAAATCACTAAAAACCCTATTTTTACTGCGTGCTTTATGGTTTGAGTTTAATGAGATGGTGTTTTGGTTCTGTTATTTAGACAAAGTTAGGTAACAAGCTTCAGAGATTGAGTTATACAGACAGACAACACAGCAAAAGCTAACACAGAAGCTACCTTTTGGGCTCCTTGATAATAGATCTTACTGCATCCATAGTTGTCTTTCAAATAGGCATTGACTCTTTCAACACTGCTTCGTTGGTTGTAGTGCAGATCATCTGAGTTATTATAGAGTCTGAGTGGCTGTAATATCTTCTTTTCACTTTTAGCTAAAGCTATTTTCTCTTTCAGCTTTTTTGAATTCTTTGGATTGATATCAATAATGGGTTTGTGATTTTGTTTTTTAGAATAATTCCTTATGATACTGGTATCATAGGCAGCATCAGCCAGATCATACAAATAGTTTACTTTTTGACTACTCTGTTTAATGAGCGGTAATGCCAATGAACTATCATGCACAGATGCAGAAGAGTATAGTGCTGTGATAGGAATATCACCATCTACTACTGAGAGATGAAGTTTACCTCCTGTCCATTTGTGCCGGTTACCTTTTGAATTCTGTTTGATACTAGTATTACACTCTGTTCCTATAAGAGATAATATTTCTTTGGCTTCATTCATTTTCTCCTGCTGTTGTAGAATACTTGGCTTTTTAGGAGGAAGCTCTTCTCCTTTCTTTGGACGTCCCTGTCTTCGTTTTGGCTTGATTTCTTTTTTACTCTTCACAGATTTTTCTCTAAGTTCAATAGCTGTGGAATCAATACTGCTATAAAAGAAAAGTGTCTCACTTAAATAGTTCTCTATAAAAATATCATGGGCTTTGGTTGCAATACGTTGTTGACTGAATTCTTTAAAGACACGACTGAATTTAGATTCACTGGGGATCTTATTGTGATGTCTCCATCCGCATATGACTCTTAATGTTCTATCAATTTTCAATCTGTCTATTAATGCACTTGTAGTCTGGAAATTATAGACTTGTTTGGCAATAAAGGCACGAGCCATCTCGTCTCTGTCTTTAGGTGGATTAGTGATCTGTACAGTGGAGACAAACCTTTCTATTTCTGCAAAGTCAAGGATCTTTATCAGCTTTTCTTCTTTAGGACTTAACGACCCCATAGATTCTTGTAGTTTGGGAAAAAGGCTCTGCTCTAAATTAATGACTTTAAGCCACATTTTTGAAAGTGAAGGTATAATTTTTTTCATAAGCTGACTCTTTTTTTTGTTAGATTTTTGTGGTAAAAAATTATAACCTTTTGAAATCAGAATCAGCTTTTTTCTGCGTTATACTCTTAATAATCAACTTTTTATTAGAATCTGCAAGTGGCTCTATTTTATAAGGTTTTCAAAAATAGTAATGGTTGTTTTAACAATAACCTTAAAAATCTATATTTTACTTCTTTTTATTTTCAAAGAAACTCCATGACATTAATCAAATAGACACTTTTCTTTTACTACAGTGTTAAAATACATCGAAGCCCCAGTACCCAGTCTTTGTCTACATCCGGATTATTAGTCGGATTCACTATCAGCTGTGCATCTGGCATAATAGAGATATTGCGTGATACTTGAAATTTGTAAGAGGTTTCAAAAACATATTCATCTTCAAGATCTGCTCCATGTGTTTTTTCTGAGGGTTTGGCCCAGCCAGCTCCAAGACTCCATGCATGATATTCTCGCGGTGTATATTCAAATCCAATACTGGCCGAACTCTCAGCTGCTACACCGGCACCACCATCTGAGTGACCAAAACGTATAAAAGGGATGAGTTCATCAGTCAATTGATGACTGGCACTTACAGCCCAGCCACTACCTTCTTCTACTCCAGCTTCCTGCCGTTCATCTTTGTGCCAATAGGTGAATTGGATACGATCAATTTTATATCTCTCAATAGAAGGTGTCCAAGCGATCTCAATAGCCGTTAGCCATTCGTGCTGCTTAAACGTGTCAATATCAAACTCACCGCTAATAGCATTGGCATCATAAATATGTGCACCTATTAAAATGTTATCTGTTACAAAGCCCTTGGCCACTACTCCCAACGCACCTACGCCTGTCGTAGCAATGGTCGGGTTGAGTGCAATAGCACTGCTTAAAAAGGTTCTGAAGAATGTTTGAAAGAGAAAGGCATCAAGATGGGCATCAAAAGCAAGACGCCCTATGGCAATACTCGCTTTATTTTTGAAACCCTGGGACCAATTGAGTACAGATATATCCGTATTGAAGCTGCCAACGTACCCTGCTGCAGTAGTAGAAGAGGCTAGACCAATTGCATCTTTAATATCATTTGGAGCCTGCAAGCCTGCTATGGCAGAACGTTTCTCTACTCTCCACTGAATACGGCCAAAATGTCCATCATCATGCTCATAAGCAGTCCAGTCACCATGAAACCAAAGAACAGTACCTGCGGCATCATGCTCGTTCTCTGGAAGTACCTCATCGGCATATTGATATAATAAGATGGCATATGCTCCAAATGATAGACCGTGTTCTTTTTTTAATTGATCTTTCCATTCAGTAAGAGCAGGGAATGAATTCATATCCGGCTTATCATCATAAGCATCTTCATCCTCATCAAGCTGTCTGGATACACCAGAAGGCCCCTCAATCAAAGAATACTGCATATCAATAGGGTGATCTTGTATCGTAGGAACATTATCATTAGCCCAGGAAATACTGCAATTTACTGCTCCTACAAAAATCACCATCATGATTACTTTGGTACGTTTTGTCAAACCTGCTTCCTCCATCTATCTTTTTGGTATTTCATACCTATTGCTAACCAACAAAATGCGATGAAACAGCCTGATATAGATAGGAGACTACAAATATAAACATGACAACATAGAGTGCCGTTGTCAATCGCTCACCCCATATGGATTTTTCTTTTTTCTTTGCCATTACTTGACTCCTTTCTTCACTCTTTTTGGAACAAAAGAAAGAATGTACTTTCTCAGTTTAATTAAATTGTTGAACATCCCGCCAACGGGGCAGAAAAACCTACACCAAAACGACGATGTAAAAAATGAACCAATAATGGCGAAAGGAAGAATATACCACTGTATTCCCAGTCCTTCCAAAGAGAACATCATAGCAAATGGCTCAAAAGATCCCAGTGCCGGATGTTTCGTCAGAAAGATTAACATCAAAGAGAGCCACAAAAGGAAGTTTACACCGGTCTTTGCATGCTTGAGTACAGCAGGGCTTGGAGTCCATTTGCTCCCACTGATCTGTTGTAAAAGAAACTCAATCGCATAAAACGGACAAACTCTATTACAATAGATATTTTTACCCGTAAAGAAAATAGCCAATAGACTACCTGCTACTAAAATCCACCAGGTCAAGTGATCTTTGAAACTAGGGATATATCCGATGAGCACCGCAGCCATATTACCAATAGAAACAGAAGCATTTAGATAAAATCCGACTATAGCAACGGTCGCGATCATATAGAAATATTTATAAGGCTTTTTATTGATGAGTTTTGGAAAGAATGCTAAAATAAAAATGATCAGAATAAGAATCTCTGCTAGCCCGATTTTCCATGGAACCTTCACCCAGCTAGGTTCAAGTTTAAAGTACTGTACCGCTGCAAGATGCGCACCATTTCGGACTGCTTCAGTCGCAGCCATGACCGTAACAGTAGCACCAGAAACGGCATCAATATCATCACCCACAATGAAATTATCTGAAATATGTTTGTTGATAAACTGTGATCCGTAATGTGCCTCTTCAACCTTTTGTGCAAAGGCTGGTGTCTCTTTATGCTCCAAAGGCAGCACTTCATGTACTTTAGCATCATCTTGTATACGAACACCGATGACAAAAGGACCGCCATAACCTTGACCTTCCTGGATGAGAATATACTCACCGCCTTCTGCTTTTTTCTCCCCAAGCTGAAAGACGATAGGATCATCATTGATCTTGGTTAATTTCTCATCTTTAAACTTGGCACGAACCATGGCCTCATAATCTTTAGTGTCAGCATTCATTCCAATGACGAAGGCAACAAGTAAAGAAAGATAGGCACCGTAACGAAGTATATTACTAACTAACTCACTATTTGTTAACCTAGGTTTTACGCTTGATTTTGATTGTACAGCCAGAGGACTCTTTTGTTCTACAATAGGTGCTGATGAAGAAAAAGTAGCACGCTTTTTTAACTTCTCAGTGATATATCGTAGTGTCAATGTCAGGGAAATTATGCCGGGTAATCCAAAGAGCAACATCCCCATACTTCCCGCTCTAGGCACACCTTCAAGAACAGCACCGACTGCCCAGGCAATACTGAACAAAATGAGAAAAACACCCATTCCATATCCTGAGTAAGCGATCCAGTTCAACACATATTTTTTAGAAAGCTTTACTATAAAAATGACAGATGCTGTCGTGAGCAATCCAAGAATATACCAGGTTAATCCCATCATATCTTCGTATCCTTTCCTTCTGCAGTGATGTACCGTCCGGTTATTGTAAGTAAGATGATCCCAGAAAGGCCAAATAGGAGTAGACCCATGCTGCCTGCTCGGGGGACACCCTCAAGAACAGCTCCAACTCCCCATGCAACACTAAACAGCACTAAAAAAACACCAGATACAAGCCCAGACCAAGAGATCCAATTGAGTGGCTGTTTTAGCGAATATTCATACATCAAATAGCCCAAAAGTGCTGAGAGTATGCCAAGAATATACCAGGTTAAATCCATCATATCTCATCCCCTGACTTCCAAAATTTCGCAACTCTGACAGGATCATTTATTTTGCCGTATCCAAAGAGAACATCCATCTCTCGCATGAAACTGTGAACCGGACCCGGGGCAATAACATTTTGCGCATCTACGAGTCTATGATGCCAGAAGTCAGGTTTATTGTAAGGACAAGCAGCAATGCAGGCTGCACATCCACCGTCATTTTCCGTCCAGAACTGAAAACATTTTTTAGAATCATTATGAAATTTCAATATACCCTTGGAAGCATTCCAAATATTGTCCGGATCATCTGAGTATTCAGGTCCCCACGTCGGAGGACCATGGGTAATGGCCTCTCCGGGACAAGAGTCAGCACAAAGCATACAATTTAAGCAGAAGCTTGCAACGCCGTAATCTCTTGGCGGTGTATACGCTACATAGTCAAATTCGGTATATACCTTAGCAATACGAACTCTAGGTCCATACTCAGGAGTAATTGAAGCTCCATTACGTGCTGATTCACCTATACCTGACGCTGCGGCATAAGGAACATTCATTCCCAGATCGTTCATAGAAGCTACTGCCTTATAGCCAAGTTGTCGCAGAAACAGTGCCAACTGTCCCGCAACTTTAAGAGCTCTTGTATATCCCTCACCCGTTGCTGCATCAGTAATCCATGATGGAGCTGTGGCAATCGCTTCATAATCCATCTCTACCATGATCACGATAACACTTTTTGGTACAAAAGGAAAATCATCTTCCCAAGTAAACGTCTGCTCACTATTGGTATCATAAAGAGGATCATAATCCCAGCGTTCATCCCGTGGTGTGATACCACAACGAACTGCACCAAAGAGCTTTGCTGCACTTTTAATTTTTGTGGTTGCCTCCTCAGGACTTTCAAACTGGTATTTGTCCTTAGAGAGCATGGTCTGTTCCCAGGTAGCAACACCTTCATTCATTATGTCCATATTAAAGGTGTAGTCAAGTTGAGAGGTAGCACTGTAAAAACCAGCTGCGGCCAAAGCTCGATCAATCTGGCCTTGTCCTTCAGAGTGCTTACGGTAAGGACCATTGTAAAAGCCCTTTTTCTTTTCATAAAAGTTGAAATTATTAAAGGCTTTAGCCCGTTCAGGATGCTCATCATTAAGTTTTTTACTGTTACAAAAAGTATTGACCTGATTTCTTTGGTCTATACGAACATAATCTTCATTAATAGGCAAGGGAAAATGATCAAGAGGAACACCTTCCATCCTGCGTGCGATCTCTACTCCTGCTACAGCGGCAACAGCAACACCAGCCCCGACAGCACCAAATTTTAGGAAATTTCTTCTAGAGTTATCTTGTTCCTCTTCAGGAGTTTGTTCATTTTCAATATTTTGTTCATTTTCACTGTTATGCTCATCCATACTTAATCCTTTTTTAAATTCTTACTATAAACCATCAGGCTTTGTCCCAAGACTTGGAGGTGAGCTTCTGTCCGAAACTATCAACTATAAGTCCTTCTACATCCGGTGTGCTATTCATAAATTTCATACCTTTTTCTACTCCCATCACAAAAGCAGCTGTAGCCAAAGCATCAGCCTCCATAACAGTTCGTGCTTGTACGCTCGAAGAGCTTATATTTTTGACAGGGTCAAGACTAAGAGGAGAGATGAGATGATGATAGATCTTTTCCTTATCAAAATAGATCTCATAATTACCAGAAGTGGCAACGGCACCATTTATCATCTCAACAACATCAATATTGCTCTCTTTTGTCTGAGGGTCCTGGATGGCGATTCGCCATGGCTTGTTCACGTTTGTACCCCCATGAACCGCTATGTCCCCTCCTGCATTAATGAGAGCATGTTCAATCCCATGTCGTTTAAGCACATCCATAGCCCGGTCTATAATGTACCCTTTGGCAATGGAATCCAATGTGATCTGTATATGAGGTTTGGTAAAGGTGACTGAATTCGAAGTCAGGTCAATATGATCGCTTCCAACCAGTGACATGGCGTTCTGGATTTCAGGCAAAGAGGGAGGCTTATTTGTTGTTTTGAAACACTCTTCATAGAGATCAAGAACAGGCAGGATGCTGATATCAAAATACCCGTGACTAAGACGGTTATAATAGAGTGATGCTTTTAGCACATGAAAAAGTTCTGTCGGCAGATCAGAGAGAGAACCATTAGTGTTTAAATAACTGACAGGAGAGGATGGGTCATGACGAGACAGAAGTGAACTGAGCCGATCAATCTCTGCATAAGCTTGTCCTATGGCCTCTTCAGATCTATCCCTAGAAGGGTCGAGAGCTGTTATGTTGACATATGTACCCATACCCAGTTTAGACATGGAAACTTTATGTAATTTTGTTGAAAACTTCGCAGCTTCGCACGAAGAAGGGAAACTTAATCCTGCCAGTGCAAGACCTGCTGAAGCACTTAAAGTAAGAAATGAACGTCTGTTCAAAGAGTGATTAATGGTAGATAAATCTAATTTCATAACGGTGAACCTCCATTGTGGTCTAACGTCTTATTCTAATAATAGTATAATTTTGGGAAATATGGTTATGTAAAAAACGAAATTTTTATATAAATATATCACCAAGGTTGATTTTAAAAGGATGAATTATTAAACTGTTTCCCATGATTACTGCAATTCCATTAGAAAAAGAGATCAAACAATTTACTATGACTATGAACATGCAAAACGATGTGGGAGCAGCATCTTTTATGACAGATCAAAGTATCCATATCATAGGAAATTTACCGGAAGATCTATACCCATTTGCCTATAGAGGGAAGTCAACAGGTATCTGTAAATGGCACGGAAATATACTCAATAAAAATATCATTGAAACCAAAGGTGACCAAAATTCCGTTGATGGGGTAACATTTGATCATGCAGATATTCGTTTTATCCTGATCACAAAAACGCTTCTACTTGAATACATTAAAGAGCAGTGCTGCAGTGATGATATTGATCTTTCAAACAGGATGTTTTTTATTGATGACAAAGATGTCACTGTTTTTCTTGATATCCATACACGTATTCTTAAAAATGAAATTGTCAGCAAAGATGAGCTCAGTTCATTGCTATTGAGAATATTACAAAATCCAATTGCAGAAACTTCTTCTCTTGAAAAAAGCCATATCTTAGTACAAAAAACCATTGATCTTATGCATCTGAATGTTAAATCTCCTCTATTGATCAGTACACTTTCCGAAGCGCTGGAAGTGAATATCCGTACATTGGAACTAGCATTTAAAAAAGAGTTTAAACTATCTCCAAAACGTTACTATAAACGCCTTCTTTTGCAGTCTATAGAGACAGAACTGAGAAAGAGAAAGCAGGAAGATATCACTGTGACATCTATCTTGGAACAATACCAAATTCATGGTCTTTCAGAATTCGGATTAAGTTTTAAAAACTATTTCAACAAAACACCTTCCCAGATTGGTATGATGGAAGAAGATGAAAATCCATTTGGCTGGAACGAATCAATCTTTTCAGAGTTTGCTGAGGATTAGAACGTGACTCTTAAAACCTTATAATCTAACATATTTTATAACGTTTATCGCTGTAGCGATATGTTTTGACTATTTTAAGAGAGTGAGAAGATAAAACCTTATAAAACATGCCGATATGATAGGTTTTATAAGGTTACATGCCAACTTTGATATTCTCTGTAACTTAAGATATAAATAACTATTGTATCGCTGATTTTACAATCAATACGAACCTGTATTGATTACAGAGTTAAAAAAGTACTTGGATATAAAACTCTATATGAAGTATTTCTAGAGAATTTATGAAACAGTTGCTGCTTAATTGAGGTAGGAATCGTGCTACGACATAAGAGTCTACAACCCTTTCATTACAATATCAAACAGATACTCCACCTCATAATCTTCCAAATGAATGGTTTTTTTAGTTTCAAAAAATAGTTGTATTTTTTCCTTAGGTAAAGAAGAAGAGTAAAGACATTCAGGGTGAGCAGGGATGAAGGCTTGCATGAGAGCCATTTGAGCTTCTATAGGGTTTTCGCAGATATAGCAGTTCTCTTCATCATGAAGTCTTCCTTCGTACTCTAGCAGTTCGATGTAGCTTTCACATACGATGCGTTTAGGGTTCTGTCTGTCCCATTTTTTGGCTGCGTTGAGGAGTAGATCATAGTAGAAAGAGTCTATCTCTTCCGCATCTTTGAGATGAGGTTCAAAAAGCTTGATGAAGTTGTGCCAGAGAAGAAGTTTGTTTTTGTCAAAGAGCCAGGGGAAGCCAATATGAGAGAGGCTTCTGAGGCGAGGAAGGAAACTGGAACCTTCACCTTCCACTTCAAAATCAATAAGATTTCCAAGCTGTAAGATGGAGTGCCTTGCACCAAAAAAACGGTAATAGGTTCTTACATCTTTAGGACTGAGTACAAGGGCAATGCTGTCTTCATTTTTGGCTTTACGAAGCCCTAACACAAACCCTTTCATCTTTTTTTAACCACCTTTTCAGTATAATAGCCCCTATTTATAGGGTATTTTACGAAACCCTAGCGAAATTAAATTAAAGGTTGGCTTATGAGAGATTTATTTACCTCGTTTAAGGATAATTGTGGATTTGGACTGCTTGCTTCCATCGACAATACTCCTTCACATAGAAATATAGAAGATGCTGTAACAGCACTGTCACGTATGATGCACAGAGGGGCTGTAGCAGCAGATGGAAAGACAGGAGACGGTTCTGGACTTCTTATTTCTATACCTAGAAAGTTTTTTGCGAAAGTGGCAAAGAAAGAGGAGATAACACTTCCTGATGTCTATGCTGTAGCAATGGTCTTTTCTAAAAATGAGAAAGATTTCGATGTCATCAAAGAGGTATGTGAAAATAATGACCTTAAAGTTATTTATACGCGTACCGTACCTGTAGATACAGATGCACTTGGTGAGAAGGCACTTGTGTCACTTCCAACGATCAAACAGGTTTTTATAGCACCGTATTCACTCATGGGTGCAAGAAGATTTGATGCACTTGTATATCTTTCCCGTAAAGAGATAGAAGCAAAGATCTCAGATGACAGAGATTTCTATATCCCATCATTTTCTACTTCTGTAGTGTCATACAAAGGACTAGTGATGCCAACGCACATCAAAGAGTTCTATCAGGATCTGGCCCATGAAGATTTTGAAATCTCATTTTGTCTTTTCCACCAAAGATTTTCTACAAACACACTTCCAGAGTGGAGATTGGCTCAACCATTTAGAACCATCGCCCACAATGGTGAGATCAACTCTGTTACAGCTAACCGATTTAATGTAGCAGCAAAGATGGAAGCACTTGAAAGTGATGTCTTCTCTAAAGAAGAGATGAAAAAACTCATACCTATTATCCAATCAGAGATGAGTGACTCTGCCAGTCTTGATAACTTCTTTGAGTTTTTACGTATTAACGGTATGGACTTCTTTAAGGCAGCAAGATCTATCCTTCCTGCTCCTTGGCAGAATGCACCCCACATGGATGCAAAACTAAGAGCTTTTTATGAGTATGCAAGTACCTGTTTTGAGTCATGGGATGGTCCAGCTGCTGTGAGTATGACAGATGGTCGCTACATTGGTTGTGTACTGGACAGAAATGGTCTTAGACCTTCGAAATATATCATCACAAAAGACAATAGACTGCTTATCTCTTCTGAGTATGGTGTACTTGAGACACCGGAAGATGAGATCTTAGAGAGAGGAAGACTCCAGTCCGGTGAGATGATGGGTGTAGACTTGAAATATGGAAAAGTACTTAAGAATGATGATGTTAATAATTATCTTAAAAATATAGATCCTTATGATAAATGGCTCAATGACAACATGATCTATCTTCAAGAGCATATGGAGGATCCATTCTCAAAGGTTGACATTCCTGAAAAAACAGAGATGGAAGCAAAACAACGTTTCTTTAACATCACACTTGAAGTCATAGAACAAGTCTTTGAACCGATGGTAAAAGAGGGTAAAGAGGCAACTGCATCTATGGGTGATGACAGTCCATTGGCTGCTTTCTCTACAAAACAGAGAAACTTCTCTGACTTCTTTAAACAGAAGTTTGCACAAGTCACCAACCCTCCGATAGACCCTATCCGTGAAAAAGTGGTCATGAGTTTAAATACAGGATTTGGTGAGACCAGAAATATCCTTTCAGATGATGCAGAACATGCAAAAAGACTTAAAACAGTTTCTCCTATCTTGTCGTTGGAAAAGTTGGAACTGCTGAAAGCATTTGGAGATGAAAGAGATCCTAAGTTTGACGCATGTTATAAATCAAAAACCTATGACACAGTATTTAGCTCTGATCTTAAAGGAACACTTTCTGTCTTAGTAGAAACCATTATTTCAGATGTAAAAAATGAAGGTATCAGAACGGTTGTTTTAGATGACAGAGCGTTGGATGCAAATACAAAAGTAATGCCGATGCTTATGGTAGTAGGTCGTTTGAACCAGGCACTGCTTGAAGCTGGTGAGCGTAGTCTAGTAAGTATTGTTGCTGCTACAGGTGAAGTGTATGACTCTCATATGGCAGCATGTATGTTGGCTTTTGGTGTAGCTGCGATCTACCCATATATGCTTTATAAAACAGTAGCGATGATAGAACATAGAAAAGATGAAAATGTAAATCTTGCACCTATACTTAAAAAAGTACGTAAGTCTATCAATGCAGGACTTCTTAAGATCATGTCAAAGATGGGTATTGCAACAGTTGCCAGTTATAGAAACTCAAAACTCTTTGATGTACTTGGTTTGAGTGATGAGATCGTTTCAGAATGTTTTACCGGGGCATATGGATTCCTTTCAGGCCTGACTTATGAAGATATCGAAGCACGTATTACAAAAGCACATGATGATGCTTATGCAAAAGAGACAGCCAATCGTATCTTCCCGCTTAATATCGGTGGATTCTATAAGTATTTGGATGGTGCAGAGTTCCATGATTACTCTCCGGCAACCGTGCATGCGATCCATGCACTCTCTAAAAGTGGTAGAAAAGAGGATTTTGAACAGTTTAAAGAGCTTGTAGACGGTAGAGATAAAAAGTTCATCCGTGACTTCTTTGAACTCAAAAGTGACAGATCAGCAATCAAGGTAGATGAAGTAGAGCCGTTAAGCGAGATCTTCAAACGTTTCTCAACAGCAGCAATGAGTTTAGGTTCTATCTCTCCTGAAGCTCATGAGTGTCTTGCTGAAGCGATGAACACCATTGGCGGTAGCTCTAACTCAGGTGAGGGTGGAGAAGATGAAGTACGATTTGGTACTATCAAAAACTCTAAGATCAAACAGATCGCTTCTGGACGTTTTGGTGTAACACCTCAGTATCTGCGTTCGGCAGAAGAGCTTCAGATTAAAGTGGCTCAAGGTGCGAAACCTGGTGAAGGTGGTCAGCTTCCAGGACATAAAGTAAGTCCTTTGATCGCCAGACTTAGACATACGATGCCTGGAGTGACACTTATCTCACCTCCACCACATCATGATATCTACTCTATTGAAGATCTAGCTCAGCTTATCTTTGATTTGAAACAGATCAATCCGGAAGCAAAAATCGCAGTCAAACTTGTATCGACTGCCGGTGTAGGTACGATCGCAGCGGGTGTAGCGAAATGTTATGCTGATAAGATCATTATCTCCGGTGCAGATGGTGGTACAGGTGCGGCACCTATCGGGTCTATCAAGTTTGCCGGTAACCCTTGGGAGCTTGGACTGATAGAAGCACACAATGCACTTAAAGCCAACAACCTTAGAGGACAAGTAGAGCTTGAAACAGATGGTGGACTAAAAACAGGACTGGATGTCGTTAAAGCCGCTATCTTTGGTGCTGAGTCTTATGCATTTGGTACAGGTGCCTTGACGGTCATCGGATGTAAGATCCTTCGTATCTGTCACCTGAACAGATGTTCGGTAGGTATTGCAACACAGGAAGAGAAGCTTAGAGAGCATTATGAAGGTTCAGTAGAGAGAGTGATCAACTACTTTACACTTCTTGGTGAAGATGTACGTGAGATCTTGGCTTCTCTAGGGTACACATCACTTGAAGAGATCATTGGTAAAAATGATCTGTTGGAAGTGATAGATGATAAGTTTGCGAAGAAGTTCTCTTTTGAAAATCTTCTCTATAAGTTAGATGGTGACAACACATGTCAAGTAGAGTCCAATGAGCCTTATGACAAAAATGAGTATGAGCAGGAGATACTCAAAGAGCTGATGCCCGCGATCAAAAATCCAAATGATCCTATCGTTTTAGAGAAGAAGATCTCTAACCTGAACAGAAGTTTCGGTACACGTATTTCTGGTGAGATCGCGAAGTATTATGGAGATAAAGGTCTTCCTGATGGAACGATCGATCTTAGACTTGAAGGTACAACAGGTCAATCACTGGGTGCTTTCCTTAGTAATGGAATAAGCATACATATCAATGGTGCAGGTAACGACTATATCGGTAAAGGGATGAGTGGTGGCCGTATTATTATCACTGCTGATAAAAATGGTGCAGACTTCTCCCTAGGTGGAAATACCTGTCTCTATGGTGCAACAGGCGGTAAACTTTATATCAATGGTCAAGTGGGTGAGCGTTTTGGTGTACGTAACTCCGGTGCGATCGCGATCGTTGAAGGAACAGGAGACCACCCTTGTGAATATATGACGGGTGGTGCTGTGGTTATCCTTGGTAAGACCGGAGTAAACTTTGGTGCCGGTATGACAGGCGGTATTGCTTTCGTCTATGACGAAGCACATGAATTTGTAGAAAATGTCAACCAGGAACTTGTAGAGGCTAGACGTATCGATACGGAAGATACAGATATCGAAAGATACTACCTCAAAAAGCTTCTTAAAGACTACTATAAAGAGACAAAGAGTTACAGAGCTAAAGAGATACTAGATAACTTTAGAGTAGAGATTCGAAACTTTTGGGTAGTAAGACCAAAAGATGCGAAGGGACCTTTTAAGATGGATGAGGGAGAGTAAGATGTTAAGATTTTTTGATTTAGAAAGAATAGATGCTAAAAAAAGAGATGTCGTAGAAAGAAATAAAGATTTTGATGAGATCTACGAAGTGTTCAAACCTGTAAAAGGAAGTGAACAGTCAGACAGATGTATTCAGTGTGGTGATCCATACTGTCATAACGGTTGTCCTTTGCATAATCTCATTCCTCATTGGCTTAAAGCAACAGCAAGTAATGACCTGGAATTTGCATTTGACCTCTCCAATGAGACTTCTCCTTTTCCGGAAGTGATGGGGCGTATCTGTCCTCACGATAGACTTTGTGAAGGTGCTTGTACACTCAATGATGGTCATGGCGCGATCACTATCGGTTCAGTAGAGACTTTTATCAATGAAGAGGGTTTTAAAAAAGGGCTTAAACCAAAATTTGCACAAAATAAAATAGGTAAAAAAGTAGCTATCGTAGGTGCTGGTCCTGCCGGTCTTTCTGCTGCAACATTTTTACTTAGAGAAGGTGTGGATGTAGAGATCTTTGACAAGCAAGCAAGAGCAGGTGGTCTTCTTACTTATGGTATCCCAGGATTTAAACTTGATAAACATGTCATCACCAGAAGAGTAAAACTTCTTAAAGAAGCAGGTGCAGTGTTCCATCAAAATGTGGAGATAGGCAAAGATAAGAGTTTTGAAGAACTCACAGAAAACTTTGATGCAGTGTTCGTTGGTGTAGGTGCAGTTAAAGGTAGAAAGTCTGGACTTCAAGGTGAAAATGCATCCAATGCTCACTTGGCGATGGAATTCCTTGTTGATATCCAAAAGAAGATCTTTGATGAACCAAGATCTGAAAACATTGAAGTAAAAGAGAAAAATGTAGTAGTCATCGGTGGTGGAGATACTGCGATGGACTGTGTACGTACTTCACTCCGTGAAAAAGCAAGATCTGTTAAATGTCTTTATAGACGTGATGCACATAATATGCCAGGAAGTAGAAAAGAGTATATCAATGCCAAAGAAGAGGGAGTTGAGTTTGAATTTCATGTCTCGCCTAAGTCACTAGTAACCAATGATAAAGGTGATATTATCGCTGTTGAAATGGTAAAAACAAAACTTGGTGAACCTGATGCATCTGGAAGACAACGTGTTGAAGAGATAGCAGGTAGTGAATACAATATAGATGCTGATGTGGTTATCTTTGCACTTGGATTTGATACGATTGATTATCCATTCTTCGCGAGTAACGGCATAGAGACAGATAAATGGGGTGGTGTATTGGTTGATGAGAATTACCAGACAACTAAACCAGGTATCTATGCCGGTGGTGACTGTCATCGTGGTGCTGACTTGGTTGTTACTGCAGTACGTGATGGACGTGATGCGGCTAGAGCGATGGTGAAGAGTTTTACATTATAGGATGCATATGGAGCAAAAGCCCCATATTTGTCAAAATTTAAAACGTGCATTTTAGCACCTTTTAAAATTTTGATTGTTAACACTGAGTTTTCTTCAGCGGAAGGCTCAATCGACTGGTCGATTAAGAGGAATCAAATGACAGATTTTATCAAAGCCTGTATCAAAGCCAATGAAGAGATTTCTTTAGCACTCAAAGAGGGTTTTGATCCTTCTTGGTTTGAAAAGACTGTTGTAGGTGCAGGTGGAGATGTCAGTTCCAAGCTTGATCTCTTTGCTGAAGAGATATTTGTCAAGCATTTAGGTACTTTTGGAGAGATAGAATCTGAAGAGTCTGGCATTATTGGCACCGGTGAAGAAAAGATCATCATTGATCCCATTGATGGTTCTTCAAATGCGCTTTCTCTTTTCCCTTTTTACGGTACTTCAGTTGCAAAAGTAAATGCTCAGGGTATTTTAGATGCTGCTGTAGTGTGTAATCTTGTCAATGGAGATATTTTTCTGAAGTCTGATACCACTGAAGTACAGCAGGGGAAACTTTTTACAGATGCTTTTCATACTCCTCATACTGTTCCCCATTCAGAAATAGGACTTTTTGAAAAAGCCTATGCCAATCCTGTTTTGGTTGCAGCATTGGATAAAGAGAAGTTAAAATTTAGAGCACCAGGTGCCATAGCACTTTCACTTGCCTATGCAAGGTCTGTGAATTATGTACTCTTTATGGGAGAGTTTCGTATCTACGATTTTGCTGCAGGTTTGGCACTTTGTGAAGGGCTTGAAGTGATTGTTGAGGCGGATTATGTTATAGTATCCAAAGATAAAACTATAGCTAAGAAAATAGAAACATTAATTAAAAATAATAAGTTACAGTAGGAGTAGATATGTTTGGAAGTCTTTTTGATAATATATTAAAAGAAACAAAGGAAGAGCAGCCTAATCAGTGGATAAAATGTCCAAAATGTACTTCATTGATGTACTACAAAGAGGTAGAAGCGAAACAAAATGTATGTCCTAAATGTAACCACCATTTCCGTATCTCTGCGGAGAAAAGAATAGCAGCTATCGTTGATGAAGGAAGTTTTGTTGAGTTTGATACGACATTGGCACCAGTAGATCCATTGAAATTTTCAGATAAAAAGTCATATAAAAAACGTCTTGAAGAGGCAAAAGCCAAAACAGGTAAAACATCTTCTGTAATGAGCGGTTCATGTACCATCGACGGTCAAGATATAGAGCTTGTAGTCTTTGACTTCTCTTTTATGGGAGGAAGTCTTGGTTCTGTAGAGGGTGAGAAGATCGTTCGTGGTATCAACAGAGCCATCGAAAAAGAGTGCGGGTTTATTATCGTGTCTGCTTCTGGTGGTGCACGTATGCAAGAGAGTACCTATTCTCTACTACAGATGAGTAAAACATCAGCTGCACTTAATAGATTGCACCATAAAGGTCTGCCTTTTATTTCTATTTTAACAGATCCTACGATGGGTGGTGTTTCTGCATCATTTGCAATGCTAGGTGATATCATTATGGCAGAACCGGATGCACTCATAGGATTTGCAGGTCAAAGGGTTATCAAACAAACTGTAGGTGTTGATCTGCCGGAAGGTTTCCAGCGTTCAGAGTTCTTACTTGAACATGGTCTTATCGATATGATAGTTGATCGTGGTGATATGCATCAGACATTAGCTGATTTGTTCAGACTATTTAGTAAAGATGCTTCAGCTCTTAATAAACCTGTGCCTAAAAGACGAAAAACAGATAGTAAAGTAGATATTGAAACACTTAGTGAAGAAGTGTAGTTATTCTATAAATAATTTATGATCTTAATAGATAAAGAGACTTAAACACGTTCCCAAATACACAGTGGAAACCAAGTAGGATAGTTTCACCTATATGTGACGATGCTAGAGTTTCAATACACCTTTTACTCTGGTAATCGTATCACTTTTATGAAGGCTGAGGCGTACTACAGACTCTGCAAGGGCTTTAAGCTCATGCATGACATTTCCTTCTAAAGCTATGACATCACCTTCATTCAAAATGACAGTTTTTTCTCCGACACCAAACTTAATGGATCCTCTCATTGTCATCACTGTAATAGGAAACTTGGTTTTATGCTCCTTCATTACCTGACCATCTTGAAAAGCGATACGGATCTCTTTACCAAAATCACTATCCAGCATGGGTTTGATGACTACACACTCATCTGAAAATTCCAGATCTTTGTAAAATGATGCTGTTTGCATATGTTTGCCTTTATTTTTATTTGTTTCCAAAAGTATTGCTTGGAATAAAAACCAAACATAGAAATACGATCATATCGAAGATCTGTATGAATATATTTGTACTAGTTGTAGTTGTTGCAACAGCAGCAGCTGAACCATCGGCTGTTTGTACAGCCGCAGCACTGATAGCCACTTCTTGTGGAGGAAGTACAATATTAAGTATCAAAGAGATAAACATAATACCCAAAATGGTCCCCAATACGGGTAGACCCATATCTCTAATACGTTTTCCTAAAATATTGAGTTGACCAAGCATTGCAGCAAATATTAAAATCATAATACCTGCTATAGCAACAAAGCCAAACTTGTCCATTAGCATCTTTTGCGTTTCAGCCAAGTTACCACCCATAAAGTTTTCAACTGCTCCTACTGTAGCAATAGAACCCAAAATGATCGCTATAATGAGTACTATCAATAGTATGTGATATCCAAAATAGGGTAATCTCTGAAGTTTACCCGTTCCCCATTCTCCGAAATATGTTTTTAGCATAGTTTTATCCTTTGATTGTATGATTATATATTGTTACCATTGTATCTGATTTTAGAAGAAGTAAATAAATATTTATACGTAACATAGAATATGGAGAGCTATTGTGCAGTTTGATAAAGATATCACAGGTAAATTCTCAGAGTTGTTTTTGAAACTTAGAACTGTTATTATGGGTTTTGAAGAGAGTTTTATTTTAAATATAGAAGCAGTTGAGCTTAAAAAATTACGGAAGTGATAATGTATGTACCTACCGAAAATTATTGAAACCATTTCCCTCTCTCTTCAAAAACATCATGCCAAAGCTATCATAGTGGGTGGCTCTGTCCGAGACCATTTTTTACAACTTCCAATTAAAGATTATGATATAGAAGTGTATGGGTTTGATAATCTAGAGCAGTTGGAAAAGATACTAGTAGAGTTTGGATCGGTCAATCTGGTAGGTAAAAGTTTTGGTGTACTTAAATTTGTGCATGAGAAAGAGGAATATGATTTCTCTTTTCCCCGTTTGGAGTCTAAAGTGGGGAAAGGACATCGAGGGTTTGATGTAGAGACGGATGGAAGTATGGCCTTTGAACAAGCTGCTCTACGTCGTGACTTTACTATCAATGCCATGGGTTATGATATAGAGGGGAAAGCCTTTTTAGACCCATTTAATGCCCAAGAAGACATAGATGCACATCTCCTTCGGCATATAGATGACAACTCTTTTGTAGAAGATCCCCTACGTGTCTATAGAGCAGTGCAGTTTTGTGCAAGGTTCGGGTATGAACTTGCACCTGAAACGAAGAAACTGTGTTTGAATATGGTTAAAGATAACTTGCTTGAGGAGCTGCCTAAAGAGCGTATCTATAAAGAGTTTGTAAAGTTACTTCTGAAGTCTCCAAAACCATCTCTAGGGTTTGAACTGATGCGTGAACTTGGTATCTTACGTTATTTCCCGGAGCTTGAAGCCATCATCGATGTACCTCAAGATTCAAAATGGCATCCGGAGGGAGACGTGTGGGTGCATACCATGATATGTATTGATGCGATGGTAGGACTTTTAGGAGAAGATAAAAAGAAAAACCTCAAATACATGTTTGCCATCCTCTGTCATGATTTCGGTAAGGCTACCACTACCGCCACAGATGAAGATGGATGCATAAGAGCCATAGGGCATGAAGTTGAAGGCTTGGAACCTACTAAAAGTTTTATGTACAGACTCACAAGTGAACATGATTTCATAGAAAGTATTTTGCCATTAGTAGAATATCATCTAAAACCTTCACAGTTTTATGCTGCAAAGTCTAAAAACAGGGCCATTCGAAAACTGGCCACAAAAGTCAATATAGAAGAGCTGGTGATCGTTGCAAAAGCAGGTTTTTTAGGGCGTACTACGCAAGAGTCACTTCGAGGTAACTATAAGGCAGGAGAGTGGCTGCTTGAAAAAGCAAAAGCCTTAAAGGTGCAAAACAAACCACTCGATAATCTTTTACAGGGAAGAGATCTCATAGACTTAGGGTTAGAGCCATCTCCAGAGTTTAAATTTATCTTGGATGAAGTGTATGAGTTGCAGATGGAGGGAGATATTTGCACAAAAGAGGAAGCGTTGGATTATGTTAAAAAGTATATAACAAAGCAGGATAGAAAATGAATGATTCAACGAAAGACTCACAAGAGCTAATTAAAGATCTTGGAAAAGCCGGTGATGGTTTAAGTAGTGGTAGAGCATTTTTTCTCAGATATTTAGGCTTTCCGTTACTTAACAGCATTATCTCATGGGAACGTGCTTTGGATATCTTTGAAAAAGAAGGAGAAAAAGTGCTTTTTTTAGCCCGCTCTATGAAAAAAGATAAACTTTTTGAACGTGTGCTTGTGCCTAAACTTTTTGGTCTGGAAGATAATTCACGCTACTACAGTGTAGCAATGGTCATCGAACACCTTATCATTGTAGGGAGTGCATTAAAAAAGCGCATACCATTGCTTAGTCAAGGAAAAAACCTTGATAAAGAGATAAAAATAGAGGATTATAAACCCTATATGGAAATAGATGAAACGATCATAGACCAATATGAGATATTTTTACATAGTTTTCGAAAAGAGGTGGAAGAGAATGTAGATAATATCTATCTTGAGAATCGCCATGAGCATCCATGGTTTGGAGAGCTTAAAGCAAAAGATTGGTCGGTAATGGGTGCCATTCACCAAATGGTGCATAGAAGACAGATAGAAGCGATTATTAGAGGACTATAAACTTTGTTATATTTACATTATAAGGTTTTGAACAACTAAAGATTTTAGAGATAAAATTTTTTTAATTCTTATTAATTAGATAAAATAGATAAACCCATCAGTTCATATCTACTGATGGGTAATTTCCTTAAGAATTAGCAATTGATTTTTCTATTTCTGTTCCATACTCAATATCAGCTTTTTTAAAATGTGATATCTGCAAATTCTGAATCTCTTTTGAAGCATTTCTTAGACTACCTGTAATGTTTGAAACTAAATCTTTTTGCTCTTTTTCATTTAAAACTCTATAAAGATTTCCAGCTTGTACAAAATCACTATTTTCATCACTGTCATAAGCGTAACGGTCTGCATCACCACTTATTTTTAATGGTGGTTCAGAAAGTTCAGGTGACTCAGTCGGTACAGTATAATGGCTTGGTTCATAGTTTAAGCTATCCCCACCATTATCATCAAAACGCATCGCACCATTTCTAAAACCGTTATTGACCTCTACATCTGGTTTATTGATGGGTAAGGCATTATAATTTACACCTAGTCTGTATCTTTGTGTATCTGGATATGAGAACAATCTTCCTTGAAGCATTTTATCAGGTGAAAGTCCAATACCTGGTACTTTATTTGACGGTGAAAAAGCTGCTTGCTCTACTTCGTTGAAATAGTTTCTTGGGTTTTTGTTAAGCTCCAAAATACCTACTTCTATCAGTGGATAGTCCCCATGAGGCCAAACTTTAGTCACATCAAATGGATTGATGGCATAACTCTCAGTTTCAATCTCAGGCATGATTTGCACATACACTTTCCATGATGGGAAATCACCATTTTTTATTGATACAAAAAGGTCTTCTGTTGCATAATCAGGATTTGTTCCTGCTAATCTTGTCGCTTCATCTGCTGAGAGATTTTTAATCCCTTGGACAGTTTTGAGATGAAGCTTCACCCAAAATCGTTCATTATTTGCATTGATGAAACTATAAGTATGAGAACTGTATCCATTCATATGACGATAACCATCAGGTGTTCCACGGTTGCTAAAGAGTGTCGTTATTTGATGCAAAGACTCTGGTGATTTTGACCAAAAATCCCACATCATATTGTCTGATTTCAAGTTGCTATCAGGCATTCTTTTTTGCGTATGGATAAAGTCAGGGAACTTTAACGGGTCTCTTATGAAAAAGACTGGTGTGTTATTTCCCACTAAATCCCAGTTGCCCTCATTAGTGTAAAACTTCGTTGCAAAACCTCTAGGATCTCTAGCAGTATCCGCAGAACCCCGTTCACCTCCAACTGTTGAAAATCTTGTAAAAGTTCTTGTTTGCTTACCTACTTCAGAAAAAATATCAGCTTTAGTATAAGCAGTGATATCCTTTGTCACAGTAAAAGTACCATGAGCACCTGCACCTTTAGCATGAACAATTCTCTCAGGAATCTCTTCTCTGTCAAAGTGTGCCAACTTCTCCTGAAGATATACATCTTGCATCAACACAGGTCCACGTGAACCTGCTGTTAATGAATTTTGATTGTTATCTACTTTTCTTCCGTTTGCCGTTGTCAAATCTATCTTTTTCATAGTTTATCCTTTTTAAATTATCAAATAATCATTTATCCTACAGTTATATCTTCGGATGCTTTTTTAAAGTACTCTTGACCTGCCTTACATAATGGACAGGCTTTGGGTGCTTTTTTACCTCTATGTACATGTCCACATACTTCACAAATGTACTCTTCGTTGTTTTCACTATCGAAGAAACCTTCTGCTTCAAGTGCAGACTTAAGTGCTAAGTATTCTCTCTCATGTTCTACTTCCACTTTACCGATGGCTCTAAAAAGTCTAGCGATATCAACCAAGCCTTCTTCTTTTGCTATGGCTTCAAAGTTAGGATACATCTCTTCATGCTCATAGCGTTCACCATCTGCTGCATAGATAAGGTTCTTCTTGGTAGTGTCTAACTCTATGTCATTTACTAATTTATTGTAAGCCTTAAATTCTGCCATCGCATGATATTTTTCATTATCAGCAGCCTCTTGGAAATGTCGTGCAATTCTATGTAATCCCTCTGCATAAGCTACATCAGCAAAAAATTCATACTTATTTCGTGCTTGTGACTCACCTGCAAAAGCTTTCATAAGATTTACAGCTGTTAAGTTCTCAGTAATACACTCCATCTCTTCTCCACAACAGACCAGTGTCCCAGCACCAACCTCTTGTACCTCTATCTCGCTACTGCATTTGTTACATTTGTAAGTTTCGTATTGTCTCATTCAACATCCCTTTTATTCATTAAGGATAATAATTATCCTTTGTAAAGTATAACCCTTTTAAACTTAGAAGAAAATAATTATCAACTAATAAATAATATTAATATTAAAAATGAGAACTGTTTGAATAAAAGCTAATACATTAAAGTAATTACTTTCTCTAAAACCTTATAATATATAACTTTATAATGTTTTTATTTTTTCTGAATTATAATTTTACTACAACAATACAACCTAATTTAGAAAACTCCAAACCCTGCTATACTTGTAAAAACGAAATTACGGAATAAACATGAAACTATTTAAACTACTAATACTTTTACTAAGCTTTACTATTTTAACAGTAGCCAATGAGGGTATAAAACATCCGTTTCTATGGGAAGTCAAAAAAGGGGAACAGACTTTTTATCTTTTTGGAACGATGCATTTGGGTGATCCTAAGTTTCATGTACTTCCCAAAGCACTTAAAGTTGCCATAGACAAGAGTCATGAGGTTCGTACTGAGATTCCTATGGATGCAAGCTTTCAAATGAAGAGTGCAGCTTTGATGCTGAGGAGTGATGATAAAGGTTTGCAAGAGATCATTCCTAAAGCACTTTACCACAGAACAGAAAATTACATCAAGCAGATCAATCCTCAACTGAACCTTGTACCTTTTGATAAAATGAAGATCTGGGCACTCTCTGCCGTGACTGCTATGTTGGAAAATCAACTCAAATACCCTATGTTGCAAGCTATTGACTCTGAGATATATCGTTATGCGCAAAGTAAAAACAAGGGTGTAGGTGGTATTGAAACTATAGAAGAGCAGATAAGCGCTATGGATAAATTTTCCTTAAATGAACAGATTATGGGACTAGAATCTACACTGGATTACCTTGAGCAGAATAATGACTTTATGGAGGAGATGAAACATCTTTATATGCTAGGTGATGAAAAGAAGATGATGGCTTTTATAGAAGGGACGATGTTCAATATAGAGAAGTATAAAAAGTTTGAAGAGAAGTTTATGCAAGTACTTCTTTATGATAGAAACATATTGATGGCTCAGAGGATAGAATCATTACTCAAAGAGCATCCTGCAAAACGTTATCTGTTTGCATTTGGTGTAATGCACTTTTTAGGACAGAAGAGTGTTGTGGAGCATCTTGAGGGCAAAGGTTATAGTGTGAGTAGAATAAAATGATAGAAGATGGTTAAACTTTATTAAGAAAAGTGTAGATCTTCGTTTAGATTCATGGTTCATACTTACAGAGTCAAAAGGGATTAAATCTCCAAGACAAAATATAAATAATTAAGGATAAACCATGAAAACATTAAAAGTATTAACTATCGTAGCAGTCACAGGTGTAGTAGGTGTGATGACACTGCATGCACAACCTATGAATATGGAAAATTGCAAGATGATGAAACAACACTGTAATGCAGAGAAAAATGCTGCAGGTAAGTCTTATAAAGGGATGAATAAACATCATAAGATGCACAAGAACCCTATGATGAAGATATTTAGAGAGCTTGATCTGACGCAAGAGCAAAGAGCAACACTCAAAGCACATCGTAAAGCAACAAAAATGCAGAGAAAAGCAGAGCGTGAAAAGATGTTTAAAGAGCGTAAGATCGAAAACTTCGTAACTGTAGATGGATTTAACAGAGAAGCATTTATCCAGAGTGCAACCCAAAACTCCAAGCGTATGATAGAGATGCGTGCAGATAAGTTTGAAACGATGATAGGTGTATTGACACCTGAACAGAGATTAAAGTTGATCGAGCTGCTAAAAGCACAAAAATAAGTTATAATATTTTATGATAAATATTTTGATGATAGAGGATGATGCCCAATTTGCATCACTTCTTACCCACTACTTAGCAAAGTATAACCTCAAAGTCACTAATTACCAGGATCCCTATCTTGGACTTAGTGCAGGGGTTGATAAGTTTGACCTTCTTATACTTGACCTTACCCTGCCTGGCATGGATGGACTTGAAGTATGCAAAGAGGTGGTGAATAAGTATGACATCCCTATCATTATATCTTCTGCACGTTCTGACTTGAGTGACAAGGTTATCGGCCTACAGCTGGGTGCAGATGACTACCTCCCCAAACCTTATGATCCCCAAGAGATGTATGCACGTATCATCTCTCTTCTACGACGCTATAAGAAGATCAACGAAACAGAAGATGAACCAAGTTACTCTTTGATGCTGGATGAGCAAAAAGAAGAGGTTACTCTTGATGGTCAACAACTTGACCTTACCCCTGCAGAATTTGTAGTGTTAAAACTCCTTATAGAACAACGGGGTTCAACCGTCTCAAAAGAGCAGATATTCTATGACTCTGAAGTGTTTCAGTTCGGGACTGATGGCTCACTCTCAGTCATTATGAACCGGCTTAGAAAAAAAGTGGGTGATGATGTGCATATCAAAACCGTACGTGGTATAGGGTACAAGTTGTTGTCATGAGTATTTACAGCAAGATTCGCATCATATTTTTGGTCTCTGTACTTTTTGTTACAGCATTTTTTGGAGCCTCTTTTTATATACAAAAAGGTGAACACCTCAGAGAGATGCAAAAACGCTATGTACAAACTTCTCGTTTTATTCAGAAACATTATCGACAAAGCAAGAGAGAGCATAAAGAACCCAATTTTGACCTTTTTTTACAGGAGAGCAGCTTTGAACCCATCCTCAATGTAGAAAAAGTACGTAAGATCCGCAAAAAAGCACATCTTGTCACAAAAAGAGGAGTATTACGCAGTAAATTTAAAATACTCAGAATAAAAAATCAATTTTATCTCTCTTTGGAGCATCCTCATTTTCAATTACTTCTTAAAGATAAACAACTCTCTACTCCGCCATGGCAGTTACTGGGTGGGTATCTTCTCTCCTTGCTGTTTCTCTTGGGACTTTACTTTTGGCTTACCAAGAGTTTGAAACCACTCAAAATTCTGCAGCGTCAGATACAGAAAGTTGCAGAGGGAGACTTGAGTGTTTCAGTTAAAAGTGAACAGCGTGATGAGATAGCAGAAGTAGCCAATGCTTTTGATGATGCCCTGCGAAAACTCGAATCGCTTATCAATTCCCGACAACTCTTCTTACGTACCATCATGCATGAACTCAAAACTCCCATAGCTAAAGGAAAGCTGCTCAACACCTTTCTGGAAGATGAGAAACTTGAAGAAGGGTATGATGCAGTCTTTGAACGCCTTGAACTGCTTATAGATGAGTTTTCAAAGATCGAGCAGATGCTCTCTTCGAGCTACGCATTTAAGCTTGCATCCTACAATGCCAAAGATCTTGTCGAGCAGGCCTTGGAACTGATGATCATGGATGAAGTTCAGATAGAAGAACAGGTAACCATCATAGAAAAAGAGCCGTTGATCGTGCATACTGATTTTAAACTTTTTGCGTTGGCATTGAAAAACCTTATAGACAATGCCATAAAATATGCGCCTGACCATAAGGTTACCATTACGATCACAAAAGAGAGTCTGATACTTGCTAACAAAGGGGTACAGTTCACTGAGACATTAGATACCTATGCCAAACCATTTCATGGGAAAGGGCATGGCCTGGGCTTGGGACTTTATATCGTTCATAATATTATGGAGATCTTGAAGTTGGATCTAGAGTATACTTATAGCAATGCAGAAAATGTATTTACAATTATGGTACCGAGTAAGGAGCTAAAATGAATTTTAAACAACTTGATAACTATATTTTGAGTAAACAAGGTGCTACTTTTGATTACCCGTTTGATGAAAAAGTACGTGTATATCGCATTGCAGAAAAAATGTTTGCTTTGACTGCCGATGAGATACCTCTGGAAGTCAATCTCAAATGTGATCCTATCTATGCTCTGGAACTTCGTTCTATTTATAAAGGAGTGAGAGCGGGGTATCATATGAATAAAAAGCATTGGAATACAGTTACCTTAACCAATAGTGATATAGACGATGAGAGTGTTAAAGAGTTGATCGATCATTCGTATGAGTTGGTGTTTTCCAAGTTGACGAAGAAGCAAAGAGAGATGTTGTAACTTGCAAAAAATCCATCTACTAAGACATTTCCGTGTGAAAGACCACAGTGAAGGTTTCATGAATGCAGATGATTTTTTAGCATGGGTGAAGAGATATGATAAAAGTGACATGGAATACCTCAGAGTGAACTTACCAACAAAACTTGATAAGGTTTATGTCAGCTCCCAACAAAGAGCATTAAAGAGTGCAATATTTTTGGAATTAGAGTATGAGAGAAGTGATCTGTTGGTTGAAGTTGATGCACAAGCTTTTATATCTGGAAAAATAAAACTTCCCAAGAAATTTTGGTTGTTTATTGACAGGTTGCGCTGGTATCTTAATGTACGAAAGGTAGAGAAAAGATCAGATACTACCCAGCGTGCAAGATCATTTATACAAAAGCTCAAAGAAACAGATGATGTACTTATTATCTCACATGGATTGTTTATGCATGTGCTTATATCGGAACTCAAAAAAGAGGGTTTTGAAGGATCGGTCGATAAAAAGATCAAAAATGCAACGATTTATACAATGGAAAGAGAGCTAAGATGAAAGAAGAGAATTTTTTTGAAACAGTGTATCAGAATGCGAGTGATGACTTAAGCAGTATACCATGGGCTACGATGTCACCCAATGTTCATTTGGTAGAGTACTTGGAAGAAGCAGAAGATGTCAAAGATAAACAGGCATTGGTCATAGGCTGTGGTCTGGGAGATGATGCAGTAGTATTGGCAAAGAAAGGGTATGTGACAGATGCTATTGATATCTCATCTACAGCTATTGAGATGGCTAAAGAACGCTTTGGAGAAAGTAGGGTACATTTCTCTGTGCAGGATATATTTACATTGCCAGAGGACTTTAATGAAGCCTATGATTTTGTCTATGAAGGACTCACCATGCAGTCTCTTCCCAGGGAGCAGAGGAAGTTGGTGGTAGATATCATCTCCGGGTTAGTTATAAAAGGTGGTAAGTTGTTTGTCTATGCCCATGGTCAGGATGATGAAGATGATTATGGTGGACCGCCATGGCCGTTGTACAGTCATGAGTTTGATCTGTTCTTGTCTAAAGGGTTTAAAGCAGTATATAGTAAACAGGAAGTAGAGAAAAAACCCATTGCGCCTCATGTGTGCTGCGTATTGTATGAAAAAGAATAGAACCCTCTGAATACCTAGGCTATTCAGAGGGTTCTATAAGGATAGACTATGAATGAAACGTTAAATGTATTGGGTGAACCGTTGGAACCTTGCTCTTTGAAACCGCTTACAGGATTTTACAGGGATGGATCGTGCAATACAGAAGAGGACAACCCGGGTGTGCATGCTATCTGTATTTATGCTACAGAAGAATTTTTAGCTTACTCTAAAAAAGTGGGTAATGACCTTTCAACCCCTATGCCTCAGTACAACTTTGCAGGTGTGAAAGCAGGGCAGAGCTGGTGTCTGTCTGGACCTCGTTTTGTTCAGGCACACAATGATGGTATGGCACCACACATCTTCATCCATGCGACACATCAAAGGATGCTTGAACTTATAGACCTTGAGATATTAAAGACGTATGCCATCGATCTTTAGATCTTTAGTTTAGTTATAAGAATATATCTAAAAAAAGGTTGTATATAAGAGTTATTGCATAAGTATTGCACAGTGAATAGCTATTATAAGTCATATTTCGGGTTAGAAAGGATATATGATGTTATACAAAGTAAAAGCGAAAATGCGCGAAGGTAAAATGGAAGCTTTTTTTACTGCTTTAACGGATGGAAGCATCGCCAATCAAGAGCCTGATGGTCCTACGATCGTAAATGCGATGCAAAAAGCTCTGATGATAGATGATGAGACACTCTCCTGGTATGAAGTATGTCATTGTGCCACACCTTTGGCACATGAACGAAAAACCGTTTATGATACATATCTTTATGGGATCACTACTACATTGGTCTATAAAGTCCAAGCCGATATAGTAGGCAAGTCATTTTGGGATTTCCTAGAGAGTACCTACTATGATGAGACATATTCCTATTAGCTTGCTCTATAGAGCTGTATAAGAGATGAAAGGGTTTACCTAGTACTCTTATAGAACAGGATAATCAGTATAACCTTTTTCATCTTGTGTATAGAAAGTGTCAGGATCTGCTTCATTAAACCCTGAGTTTGTTTTAAAACGCTCAGGTAGATCAGGGTTGGCAAGGAAGAGCACTCCAAAAGCTACTGCGTCAGCTTGATTATTTTCTATAGTCGCATCTCCTCTTTCTTTATCATAAGCTCCGTTGGTGATGAGAACCCCTTTATAGGCTTCTCTAAGTATGGAAAGTTCTACGACATTAGCCCCATGTCTTATGTCATCTTCAAGAGCATCTACGATATGAAGATAAGCAAGATTAAATGCATTTAACTTATCACAGACATAAGTAAAATGTTTTTGTGGATCAGAGTCTGTCATGTCATTAAAAGTACCACTTGGAGAGAGTCTGAGACCTGTTTTATCTGTACCTATCTCATACGTTACTGCTTTGATGACATCAAAAAGAAAACGGCTTCTGTTTTCTATACTTCCACCATACTCATCTTCTCTTATATTCGTACCATCGCGTAAGAACTGATCTAGCAGGTATCCATTGGCACCATGTATCTCAACGCCGTCAAACCCAGCTTCTATGGCATTTCTCGCACCATGAGCATATGCTTTAACGATCTCTTTTATCTCTTCTGCAGTAAGTGCTCTTGGTGTTTCATATTCTTTCATACCCTCAAAGGTATAGACTTCACCAGAGGGCTTTATGGCAGAAGGAGCTACAGGCAGTTCTCCGCCATGATATGCCGAATGGGAGATCCTTCCCACATGCCATAGTTGTAAAAAGATAGTCCCCCCTTTGTCATGCACAGCCTGAGTCACTTTTTTCCAGCCTTCTACCTGCTGGGCTGTATGAATACCCGGAGTACAAGGATACCCGATGCCCTGGGTTGAGATCTGTGTTGCCTCAGATATGATCAATCCGGCAGAAGCTCTTTGAGCATAATACGTAGCCATCAAGTCATTGGGTATATTATCTTGGACACTTCTGCATCGTGTCATCGGGGCCATGAAAATTCTATTTTTTAAAGTGTAATTTCCTATTTTTATAGGTAAAAAAAGATTCATAATGAACTCCTTATAAAGCTACTTCTTTGTCTTTAGCTTAGTGAAATACAGTGCAATATCTGTGTAGAACATAAAAGTAAGAAAGTATTTTATTATGTGAGTTGATGTATGCGTTACACCTCGGGAGAGGTGTAACTGGAAAAGGTGATTATAATGTTACGGATGTTGTCCATATACCATGTAGGTTACAACCGGCTTTTGCTTTGAGTACTTTAACGTTGTCAAGTTTTAATGAAAAAGAAGCTGCTCCACGTGAAATCTCTGGTTCAAGGGTGCTTTTTCCTACCAGTTTGTCATCAGCATAGAGCTCGATAAAGTCGATCCAGTGATCCGGTGTACTTGGATGAATGATCCCACCTTGACCTACAGTGATCTCTATAAGTGTATACCCTTTAGCATCTTTTTCTTTGATCGTTACGAGTGGAGAGTGTTTGAGTTCACCTTTGTCCATCTTTGCCGGATCTTTTGGTTTCATATCCATACGGTTCATATGCTCTACTGCCATTTTTGCTTCAGCACCTACAGCTGCTACCATTGCAGCTACACCTGCTACTTTTAATGCTTTTCTTCTATTCATTTGGTTTCCTTTTATAATTATTATTATCTGTTATTATATAAAGGTTCTTCTTAAGTGACTCTGCTTTGTCATGTGAATACCCTGTTTTTATTTGTATGATCAAAATTAGTTACATATTTTTCTTGGTCTTGCTAGTCGCTTGAGCTGTAAGCGGATCATCTGGCCAGTAGTGTTTTTTGTACTTTCCTCTTAACTCTTTTTTCACTTCATCATAGGTGCTTTTCCAAAAGTTCTTTAAGTCTTGTGTGACTTGCATAGGTCTTGAGGCTGGGGAGAGTAAGTGTATCATGAGTTTGACTTTTCCATTTAGTACCGTTGGTGTGGCTTTTGTACCAAACATCTCTTGTAGGCGTACAGCTAAGATGGGTTGTTTGGGGTTGCTGTAGTCTATGGCAATGTGTGAACCACTGGCGACTTTGAGTTTGCTAGGGGCTAAGGTGTCTAGTTGTTTGGTTTGTTCAAAACTTAGTTGTCCTAAAAGTATGTTATGTAAGTCTAAATTTTGACAGCCTCTGAGCGTACTTACGCCTGTGAGGTAAGGAGCTAACCATTCGTCCATGTTTTCTAAAAGGTAGTCATTGCTAAAGTCAGGGAATGCCATCCCATAAGCATTGACAAAGTTGACTCTTTGTCTAAGTGTTTGAGCTTCCTTGCTCCAGTTTAATGCATTTAATCCTAACGCTTCAAGTTCCTCTAGCAGTACGGTCAAAACCTCTTCATTTGAAGCATTGGTTATCTGTATTTCTCTTAATATGATGGCACCTAAACACTGTACTCTACGTACTTCTACCCTTTGTTGCTCTTCATTCCACGTTACGGCTTCTCTTACTTCTATCTGCTCTTTGAGGTGTTCTTCTATTTGCACTTGGGTGAGTTCTATAGCTTTGTAAATAGTTGCTTCTTTGGTACGGGCATCTAAGTCAGACAAGACTAAAAAACGTGCATGAAAAAGTTCATCTCCTCTGTGTAAAGATGCACCTTTAGCGTTGGAAAGTAGGTAAGTGTTGTTATGTTCTGAGCGTTGTTTGGCGATGCGGTCTGGGTAAGCAAAGGCTAGGAGTATGCCAAGCATCTTTAGGTTTATGGTTTCTTTTTGTACCTTTTCTATGCGTTTGGCATTAGCGAGAACATAGTGGCATTGCTTGAGGTTGATGAATTGGGTATTGACCGCTATTTTGTTAGTCACATCATGAAGCACTGAGACGCGTTCACGCATATCAGATGAGCCAAAAGCATTATGATAAATGTCTTTTTCTGAGACTAAAACAGATAAAAGTGAAGCTTCATAAGAGAGGTCAAGTGCTTTGGCTTTGAGCATCATGTGTGCTAGTCTTGGGTGTAAACCATAACGGCTCATGGCTCTACCATGTGAGGTGATGATGCCTTTACTGTCCAGCGCACCTAGTTGCTCCAGTAGTTCTTTTGCATGGGTGATGGCAGTGGCAGGAGGGGTGTCCATCCATGAGAGAGAATTCATATCATCATTACCCCAAAGTGCCAGTTCTAAAAACATCTGCGTCAAGTCTGCGGAGAGTATCTCAGGGACATCATGCTTTAGAAGTATTTTAGACTTATGCCAAAGGTGGTAGGCTTTTCCCGCAGACAAGCGTCCTGCACGTCCTGCTCTTTGAGTAGCGGAATCTTGGGAGATAAAAGTACTCTCTAACTTATTCATGCCTGAGAAAGGGTTAAAAACAGAGACGTTATGAAGTCCTGAGTCTACTACTACAGTAATGCCCTCTATGGTCAAAGAAGTTTGCGCTATGTTAGTGCTAAGCACAACCTTTCTAAAGCCTTTGGCTGGTGCTTTTATGGCTCTGTCTTGCGCATCTTTACTAAGGTTGCCATAGAGTGTTGAGATGAAAACATCTTTTGGCTTCATGGTGTTTAAAAGCTTCTCTACAGCTTTTATCTCTCTCATACCTGATAAAAATACCAGTATGTTCCCCTCTTCATTTCGTAAGATATCTAGCAGAAGTGTATGTACAAAAGATGGTATCTCTTTTTTAGTAGGTTGGGGTGTATGCGTAGGTAGGTAAATACTCTCCACAGGAAAAGAACGCCCTTCACTCTGTATGATGGGTGCCTGGTCAAGTAATTTTGAAATGGCAGAAGTGTTGAGTGTTGCAGACATAACAAGTACTTTGAGGTCTTCACGAAGCACAGACTGAGACTCAAGCGTAAGTGCTAAAGAGAGATCAGCATGAAGACTACGTTCATGAAACTCATCGAAGATGACCAAAGCAATATCTTCCAAGCCAGGGTCAGCCTGAAGCTTACGTGTCAAGATACCCTCAGTGACTATGAGTATCTTTGTATCTTTACTCTGCACAGACTCCATCTTTATCTGATAGCCTACACGTTTACCCACTTTTTCACCCAAAAGCTCAGCCATACGTGCAGCAGAAGAACGCACCGCCAAACGACGAGGTTCAAGCATGATGATCTTCTTGTCTTTTAACCAAGGTTCCTCTAACAGTGCAAGAGGGAGTGCAGTGGTCTTTCCTGCCCCTGGAGGAGCTTGTAAAACGAGACGATTTGAAGAGAGGAGTGCTTGTTTTACTTGTGGGAGGACTTGGTTTATGGGTAGGGTTTGCATGATAGGATTATACTTTATTTTTTCATCATTTTTATTGTTTTAAGGTCGCAAATTGCGACCTTAAGTTTTGATACTCTTTACCCACTCCGCCAACATCATCAACTCATCTTCTGCAATTGTATGATCTTTCTGATAACTTTTAAACTCTATGTCGAACCCACCATTTTGCAACACTTCAATTTGCTCTTTTGAAGTGCTAAAAGGCAGAACTTCATCATATGTTCCATGTGTATATAGCCAGTTTGAAGCTTTAACGTCTTGGTTCATCTCTTGTAGTAGAGTATCAGCATCATAGATATAGCCACTTACTGCGATGTACCCTGCAAGTACTTTCTCGTACCTGGCACCGAACTCAAAAGTCAGCAGTGCACCTTGTGAAAATCCAAACAAGAAACTCTTATGTGCATTGAACTGTTCTTCAAACAATGTATCTAAAACCCCTGTAAGTACCTTGCGTGAGTACTCGATACCCTCTAGCTGATGAGGAGGTAAGTCATACCAGGAGAAGCCCCCGTAATACTCGAAGGGTGCATCAAGTAAAAGGTAGTTCATGTCATCTATGTTTAGGTATTCTGGCAAAAAAGTAAATCCATCAGATGAATCTCCACGACCATGAAGAATGATCATCAGCTTTTTAGAAGGTACTTTAGAAGGGACAAAAATATTGTTTAGGGGTAAATGTTTCATGGGTGATTATACTAGATTTATATTATAATATACTCTCTAAAATACAAGGAATTCTATGGCAACCAAAGCAACCATCTACAAAGCACTACTAAACATCGCAAACATGGATAGTCATTATTATGCAGAGCATAACCTAACCATGGCGAAACATCCCTCTGAAACGGACTTGCGTCTGATGATTCGTTTGATTGCATTCATACTCAATGCAGATGAAGAGTTGGTCTTTTGTAAAGGTATATCGCAAGAAGATGAGCCTGATCTGTGGAAAAAGTCTTTAGGTGGAGATATAGAACTATGGATAGACTTGGGGCAACCTGATGAAAAGCGTATCAAAAAAGCCTGTGGACGTTCTGAACAGGTCATTATTTATACTTATCAAGAGGGTATGGCTGCATCTTGGTGGAAAAGCATTGAGACATCGCTTACACGCTTTTCAAACCTTCAAGTGATTTATCTTGAGATAGAAGGTGATATAGAAGTACTTGCGAAACGTGCTATGAATTTACAAGCCAATATTTTGGATGGTGAACTAACTTTGATCGAGGATGAAGAGAGTGTTGTTGTGAGAGAAAAGATTTGGATGACTTAGTAAATAGATGATTTAAATAGTATTGTAATATTTTTTTGGAATGCCTTTTATTTTACTTGTGGCGTTGTTTCTCTCTTCATTTTTTTAGTAAAAACGAAGCAAAAAATCGTTGTGCTCTCGAATCGCTTTGCTTTCAAGGGCGTTCGCCACAACAGAGCACACGTTGTGTGATTAATGGATGGTTTGTTATGTGTTTCTAGTGAAGTATGGAAACAAGAGTAGTTTAGACATTCTTATTCTTTGCTGCGATCCACTGCGACATGTATTTTGTACTCATCATAGTATGATGTTTAAGCATGGCACCTGTGAAATTATTTAAACGGTGTTGGTCTAGATTTTCTTCTACTTCAGTTATCTTCGTGATTAACTTTGCTCCTATCACTTCACTGTCGTACCGTGCATGTAAAAGTGCGGTTCCGTTTTGTTGTGCATCAAGCCACGCTTGTTCATCGTTATAGAGTTTAACTGCGGCTTCTATAAATTCAGTCATATCATCTGCAATGAAACCAGGCCAAGGCTCTTGATCGTGCATGCCTTCACTGCCTAGTGATGTTGTAATGCTTGGAGTCTGCATGATCATAGCATCTAACAATTTACCTTTAATACCGGCACCAAATCGTATGGGAGCTAAACAGATACGAGACTCTTCCATCACACTGAATGCATTCTCAGCCCAACCTTTGATTAAAAACCCTGTTTTGGGATTATGTAAGGCTGTAGCTTTTGGTGGTGGGTAAGATCCATAGATGTGTAACTCAGCTTCAGGAATCTGTTTTCTGATCAAAGGCCAGATCTTTTGTAGAGTTAATACCACATCCCAATTTGGAGCATGACGAAAATTACCAATGGTCATAAAGTGTTTACGATCGGAAAAAGGGGTTGTCTTAGCTGGGCACTTTTCCAAGTCAACCATAAATGGCAAGAGATGCAGCAAAGAAGCATCTACTTTAAAAGTATTTACCAGTAATTCCATTTCAAAACTGGAGATGATCAGAGAAATATCACAGCGTAATATGGCGGCTATTTCACGTTTTGCCAGATCGCTAAACAGATCTGCTTGTGTAAACTTACCTCCTGTTTTATGGGCTTGATGGCGAGCATTACGTAAACATTGTAGATCTTCCGTGTCCAGGATTTTTAGTGCATTTGGGCAATTTTTTTCAACTCTCCACCCAAACTGTTCCTCCATCATGAAACGGTCAAACATGACTATGTCTGGTTGGTACTGTGTAATATAAGTATCAAAACTATCGCAATTTAGCGCAATGCTTTGGCTTGAAATTCCTTCATTAGCTAGATCGATCATATGCTCAGTTGCTTGGGCAGGTGTCGCAAACTCTACTTGCCAGTTTTGTTGTTTATAGAGTCGTAAGATAGACATCATGTGGCTACCTGCAGCCGATGAATTTGGCTCAGGCCATACATAGCCGATGATTAATATTTTTTTCATTTAGGTACTTCTTGTTTTACTTGGGGTATGACTTGGTTTATGAGTAGGTTATGCATGTTGGGATTATACTTTAAATATGGTTAGGCTTGATTAGCGCTAAGTTAAGTGGTACAGCTATGCTGCGTCATTGCTTGAGCGACTTGTTGTGTGCATGACCCTTTTTCCTTAAAGTGCTTAGAGCCTTTAGTAACCACTTGCCTAACTCCTGAATTTCACTATTTTTGCATTTGACCGTATAATTTCTACCACTTATTTCACTTTTAGTGGCTGCCAGTTCAATAAAATCCTTGGTGGTTTTTATTTCATTTTTATAATAGTCATATTTTCTTTTTATATGAGTAATAGCTTCACTACCTTTATAGTCGATCCCGTTTCTATTAAATATACATTCAGAATTATTTACGTAGGAAATAAGAAAATCTATTTCCATTTGTTGGTTTTTATCTATATCGGAATAAGCAGCATCACTAAATAAAAGCCACAATATAAAAAATAATTTTATCCTCATATTATATTTACCAATTATATTGATTTAGGCTCCTGCGTTTTGTTAGATACTTATTTGATTTTTTCATATTCTATTTTAACACCATATTCACTAACTTTTTCCTCGTTACGTCTCTCCTGAGGCGTAATGCATATAGTATTTATTATACAACAATATCTATTTACACCGCTAGGTGGTTATACAATTTGATATGAACTTATTTATCATCTAGCGATGGATTTGGAGTTATTTTACGCTTAAATTGAAGTAGGCATTACACCTTGGAAAGATGTAATGAGGAGGGGTGAAAATCATCTGCATTCTTGCTCCAAAAAATCCTTCACACAAACATCTACCATCTTAAACACCTTCTCAAACCCTTCAAAACCAGGAAAGAAGTAGGGGTCAGGGACATTGGCTCCTTTGTAGTCTCCAAAGTCACCCAGTTTGTAGACATTGGTAAATCCGAAATTCTCCAGATCACTTTTGTTCTGTGCATCCATCGCTATGACATAGTCAAAGTCCTTTATATCTTGTTTTGTGACAGGTCTTGATCTTTGTTGACTGATGTCTACTTTATTTTGTCTGGCAATTTTGATAGAGTGGTCACAAGGTGCTTCACCTTCATGCCAGTTGCTGGTGCCTGCAGAGTCTACCACTAGCTTTAAGCCCTCTTTTTCTAAGATATATTGAGCGACTCCTTCAGCCAATGGACTTCGACAGATATTGCCTAAACATACGAAAAGAATGCGTGTACGACTCAGCATTTCACATCCTTTCATTTAGTGAAAGGATTGCATCAGGCTTTAGCCTAGAAGTTCCTCGCTTGTATTGAATTTTACACAAATCATTTAGTGATTTGTTGCACTGCGTTTTAACGCTTGTAATTCTTATCATCTTGTCTCCTTGTCTATCCAGTTCAGATAGTCTTCATTAGCATCAAGAATAGGTGTCATGATGATCTCAGGTACATCATAAGAGTGTAATGCTTCTATCTGAATTTTAATTTCTTCAAAAAGTGAAGCTTTGGTTTTCATCTGTAGGAGTATCTCTTGGCTTGTCTCTAAAGTGCCATTCCAATGATATTTGCTTTGTATAGAGTAGCTTTGTACACAAGCTACGAGATGATTTTGAAGAAGAGTAGCAGTGATCTGATCAGCAATGTTTTCATCGTCTATGGTTGTGGTGATGATGCAGTAGTTTGTTGTTTTCATAGAGACTATTTTAGTATAATTTGTTATGAAAGAGAAATTTTTTTCTCAAAGATGAACTTTTTAATTTTATGCTAGTATAGTGCCATATTGAATTAAAGGAAATATGATGACCAATGATTTTACAAAAGCTATGGACTTTAGACATGCCTGTAAAGAGTTTGATGAGAGTAAAAAGATAGATGATGAAACAATACATTACATTTTGGAAGCAGGGCGCAAGTCACCTTCTTCTTTTGGGATGGAAGGTTGGAAGTTTTTAGTCATTACTAATGAAGAACTAAAAGCAAAGTTACGTCCTGCCTGCTGGAACCAAGTACAGATCACTTCCTGTTCCCATTTGGTCGTGGTTTTAGCTGCTATAGAAAATGTGAAGCCCCAGAGTGGTATACCTGCCAAACGATTTGCCAGACGTCCACTGTCACAAGAGCAATTAGACGGATATATGGACCTCTATTCAAATCATCTGAAAGAGACGTTCAGTACAGATAAAAATACCTATGCATGGACAGCCAGACAGTCTTACATTGCACTGGGAAACATGATGACCGCTGCAGCTTTTGTGGGCATTGACTCTTGTCCTATAGAGGGCTTTGAAAAAGAGAAGGTTGAAGAGATCCTAGAATTAGATACAAGTAAGTATCAAGTCGCTGCATTATTACCTTTTGGATATAGAGTAAATGAACAGTCAGAACAGATAAGGCTATCTTTTGATGAAGTGGTAGAGTTCATCTCTTAATGTTTGAAATAGCAGAATACATCGGTATCATCGCTTTTGCGATCTCTGGCTTTTTTGTTGCTGTGAGAAGTAAGCTGGATTTCCTTGGGGTTTTGATATCGGTCTTTTTAACGGCACTTGGTGGTGGTATCCTTAGAGATATCGCTGTGGATAAGACACCATATACTTTTACACATAACATCCCGGCTATTATCATTATAATCGTTATGGTGTTACTCATATTTTTTAAATTCCACAAAAGAGACAGTATAGAAAACAAACCCCTGTTCATCGTCAGTGACTCCATAGGGCTTATCTCTTTTAGTATCACAGGAGCACTCATTGCCATAGAACAGGAGCTGAACCTCACCGGAGTGTTGGCTTTGTCTTTTGTGACGGCTGTGGGTGGAGGTATCATCAGAGATATTATCATCAACGAGATCCCCTTTGTTTTTAAAACAGGGTTTTATGGCACGATATCACTCTTGGTAGGGTTGAGTTTATATCTGTTGAACTTAGTAGATATGATGCATTTTTATCCTATAGCTGTCATCTTTGTTCTTGGTGTTGTACTTAGGATCGTAGCGTATTATAAAAAATGGTCGATTCCTCTAATTTAACCCGGATTATGTAATAGAAATCGAAAACTAGCATGTATCATTGCACTGTGGACATTCACAAAGAATCATCGATTAACCTATGGGTTAACCTCAAATTCTTTGTAAACACCCACAGCACAAGCATAAACGCTATTTTATACGATTCTATTTCATAATTCGGGTTTAAAAATAAATGAACATAAGGAATATATTTTGATCACGCATAAACAGTTTGATAACGATTTTAAATACATAGAGATACAGAACAAGCAGGCAGAAGCCAAGATAGCATTGCAGGGTGCACATCTGTTTCATTACAAAGTGAAGGATAAAGCTTCTTTGTTGTGGTTAAGTGATTCGGCTTATTTTGAAGAGGGTAAAGCGATCAGAGGTGGCATCCCTATCTGCTTTCCATGGTTTGGAAAAAACAAAGAGGATCCCAGCCTTCCTCAACATGGTTTTGCACGTACACAGCTTTGGACAGTTGTTTTAGAAGAAGAGATAGATGAGGGTACGACCTATATACAACTGCAACTCAAACCCAATACACATACTTTAACGCAGTGGGCATATCTCTTTGATGTGACTCTCGATATTATCATCGGTCATGAACTAAGCATAGCTTTGAGTGTAACCAATACAGATACAAAACCGTTCGAGATCAGTACAGCTTTACATACGTATTTTTCTGTTTCAGATATTGATAATATTTCCATAAAAGGGTTGGAGAACAGGGCTTATTATGATGCTTTGGAAGAAAAAACCTCTATCCAAGATGGTGACATTCTCATACAGGAAGAGGTAGATAGAGTCTATGTAAATCCTACGGAGACGATCACCTTACTTGATAGGGATGAGAAGATAAGCCTACAACAAGAAGGTTCAAACTCACTAGTCGTTTGGAATCCCTGGATAGAAAAGTCAAAGCAAATGGCTGATATGACTGAAGATGGCTATAGAACCATGGTATGTTTGGAGACAAGTAATGCGAGAGAAGATGCAAGGGTATTGCAGGCAAAAGAGTCACATGTGTTGAGAGCTGAATTTAAATATGGATAATCATTAAATCCAGCAAAGGAATGCTCACGATAGAGAGTAACTTGTTTAGGGTATAATTATCTTCATTATCTCTCAAGGAAATCAAATGCAGTATATTAAGCTATTGACACTACTATGGTTCACCATAACAGCCATAAATGCACAAAGTTTTTACGTACTTACAGGCGTTAAAAGTTATGATCCCATCGTCGCGAACTCTGTACCTAAGGCAGATGTTTATAATGAAGAGATCAAAGAGTTGATGCAAACGATGTCTAAGGAGTTGGGTGTAGATACAAAAGGGCATCTTTCACGTGTCTTGGTGTTTATACTCACACCGTTTTCTGTGGGTGACACAGTTGCGGTGAAGATGGACTTAGAGATGGGTGAGTATATGCCTCGTGAAGGTAGCAAAGAGAAGGTATTTGCACTTACCTATGTAGATACCAGGATGTTTAAACCTGAAGACTTGGAAGAAGACTTACTGGACAATGCCGAAGAGATGCTTGAAAAATTTGCGTTACAGTACAAGGATGATAACAAGAATATCTCTAATTCAAAAAAGGTTGTAAGTCATAAGGGTTTTGCTACTGAAATGCAGTATGAAACGGACTACAAAACTGCTCTGCTTAAAGCAAAAAAAGCAGGTAAACCACTTATGATCTTTATGACAACAAACCATTGTCCCTGGTGCCGTAAACTTGAAAGCAGGGTACTCTCGAAAGCAGATATAGATCAAAAAATTAAACAAAAGTACATCCCTCTTATGCTTAACTTGGATGAAAAAAAGTTTCCTTCTCAGTTTCAAGAAATTGTTTTTACACCTACGCTTTACATAGTCAACGTAAGTAATGAGAAGATAGAATACACCTTTGTGGGGTATAGCAGTAAAGATGATTTTTTACATCTTTTGAGATGAGAGCATTAATGAATAAAGAAACAACATTAGATTCTACTTTTAACAAAAAGTACCAAAGAAACAACAATAGAAACCACCGAAATCAACAAAAACAAACCCTGTATACCATAGCTACTTACTATAGGTTCAAAAAGTAAGGGTGAAGAGAACTGACCTAAGAAAAAACTTGAAGTAAGGATACCAGAGGCTTTTCCACGTTTTCTCGGTGGGACTTGGGAGAGAAACCATGCGTTGGTATTGACAAATAAAAGCCCAAATGCCATACCTATGGGTGTGGTGGCAAAAAAGAGTCCTGTTATGTTAGAAGCCTGGGAGATAAAAAAGAGTCCTATGGAAAAAAGCATGAATGTTGCAGCATAGATTTGCATATAGCTTAGTCTTGCTTTTATCTTGGCGTATTGCATAGATGTAAGGGCATTGAACATCATAGCTGTAGCAATGACAAAGCCTATGGTTTGAGGTTTACCACCTAAGGTATTGACTATGAGATAGGGTAGTTGTGTGGGGAGCATATAGAACAGTACCATTACAAAAAAGGCTGTAATATAGACTGGTAAAAGCTTTGTTTCCAGTTCTGGATCATCACTATGTTTATGTTTTTCGGGCTCATAGAGTGATTTAAGTAAAAAAGGTAAAAACAGAAGAGGTATGAAATAGATGGCAAAAGGGTACGACCAGTGCATTTGAGCCAACAGACCACCAGAAGTGATAAAAAGAATGCCCCCTAGAGCTACAGCCAGACCTTGTTTGGACATAAACTTATGGCGTGCTTTCTCCTCAAAATAATCACCGATGAGTGCAGTAGAACTTGTCATGATGAGAGCCACAGCAAAACCAAGTAGAGCCCGACCCACTAAAATGCTATAAAAGTCATGAAGGTAAAACCCTGAACTTCCACCAAGTACAAAAAGAAGTATGCCGATGTACAAAGGTTTGAGACGTCCCCACCTGTCTACTATATGCCCTGCAAAGGGTGCAAAAAGAGCAATGATGATAGAAGGTATGGTTAGCATAAGCTTTGAGAGAAACTCGATATTGGGGATGTCTGAGAAGGTATGACTAATAAGGGGCAGTGAGGAAACAACCGTGATGCCAGACATGACACCCAGAGTGGCTACTAGAAGTAATGATATTTGTATGTTTTTGGTTATCTTGGTTGGCATATCATACTTTTTTCATGTATGATAGCAAAATTGTACTCTCGCTACTCTTTGATATTTGCGTGTGTGGGTTATAATACTTCCATGAAACAAAAAACAGCATTAGACATACTAAAATCAGGAAAAAATGTATTTATCACTGGTTCGGCGGGGACAGGGAAGACGTATCTTCTTAATTTGTATACGCAGTACTTAAAAGAGCGTAGGGTGTACCCAACCATCGTTGCACCCACTGGTATAGCTGCATCACATTTGGGTGGGCAGACGATACATTCATTTTTTTCATTGGGGATACGTGACAGTATAGATGAGGGGTATGTTGATTTTTTGTTAGACAAAAAGTACCTCAAAACACGTTTTTCGAAACTCAAACTTCTTATCATCGATGAAGTCTCTATGATCTCACCAGAGATATTTTCTTCTATGGATTTGATACTGCGTGGTTTTAAGGGTACGGATGCTCCTTTTGGTGGGGTGCAAGTAGTGATAAGTGGAGACTTCTTTCAGTTACCCCCTGTTTCAAAAGTATCTAAAGAGAAGCGTTTTGCATGGCAGTCTCCTGCATGGAAAGCACTGGATTTACAGACGTGCTACTTGCAAGAGAAGTTTAGACAAGATGATGACAGACTCATACAAGTACTAGATGACATAAGGTCTGGAGAGATTTCAGGATCATCGGAAAACATACTGAGTGAACGACATGAAAAAGAGCTCACCTCACACTTTAACCCTACCAAATTGTACACCCATAATGTAGATGTAGACCGCATCAACCTAGATGAGTTAGATAAACTTGAAGGAGAGCCTAAGCTGTTTATCTATGAGTCTAAAGGGAGTCAAAAGAACATAGAAAAGATTTTTAAATCCTCTTTGGTTTTAGAAGAGTTGGCTCTCAAAAAGGGTGCAGTCGTAATCTTCATAAAAAACAACCCAGAAGCAGGATATGTCAATGGTACGACAGGAACAGTACTAAGTTTCAGTCCCATAGACAACATGCCTATAGTGAGAACCACAGAGGGTAAAAAGATAAAGTTAGACCTAGAAGACTGGTCACTTGAAAACGACAGTGGCAAGGTTATGGCAACTGTCTCACAAGTACCCTTGCGTTTAGCATGGGCCATCACCATACATAAATCACAAGGTATGACGCTGGATGCTGCCGAGATAGACCTCTCTAAGACATTCGAGACAGGACAGGGCTATGTGGCACTTTCACGTATCAAAAATATAGAAGGTTTACGTCTTATGGGTTTAAATACTATGGCACTGCGTGTTGACCCGCTTATCTTACACATAGATGACCGCATTAAGATGGCATCGAAGAAAGCGAGTGATGCTATAGAATCTTTGTCTCAAGAGCGTTTAGTATCGATGTTTGAAAGTCATATCTCACATCTTGGCGGCATAGTAAGCAAAGAGAAGATAGATGAAGAGATACAAAATATCAAAGAGGGTAAACCCTCACACTCTGCCTATGTAACACCTACGCATATGAAGACAAAACACCTCATAGCAAAGTCAGATACACTCATCAAATTGGCACAAAACAGAGGTTTGGGTAAAAGTACCATAGTCAACCATCTAGCACTCATAAAAGAAGAAAACCCTGAGATAGACCTAGACAAATATAAACCTAAAGATGAAGTGTTTGAACAAGTAGATGAGGTAGTGTTGAAGCTAAGAACCAAGAACCTAAAAGAGAACTTTTCTGAAGATGGCACGTTGCGCCTAAAGCCGGTGTTTGAAGCTTTAGGTGGAGATGTGAGTTATGATGATATACGGGTTTGTATGTTGTTTTTAGTGTAAAATATAAAAGGTTTGAGATAATGACTTTTTCAGAACAAATACTAGACTTTTACTTCACTATGCCAAAGTCCTTGCCTTTACCTAACGGAGTAGAGACCATCTACCCTTTTGACAATGAAGAAACTAAAAGGGTTATGCAAACTTTTTTTAACAAATACTACAGCCATTACTCGTTAATTACACAGATATAGATTAGAATACCATAACAATTTAATATACCTAGGGAGAGAAAATGCAGTTAATTTTTATCGTTATCTTAGGAGCCGTACTTGGTTTTCTTTATGGGAATAACACTGATGGGTTTATATTTAGTTCTAAGATATGTCTTTTTGCAGGGATAACCCTTATCATGCCATCACTTTTTAAATTTGAATTGGCACATGTGAAGTTGGTGTGGGAACATAAGAGAGTTTTGATCAAAGGTTTTTTTGTTAACTATATGATACTGCCGTTATTTGCAGTGATCATTGGATTAATAACGAACGATTTTGGTATTACTTCGGGATTGTTCTTGATTTCTGTACTCTCTGGTGGGGGTATGGTAATGCATTGGATCAAGAGGTCTGGTGCAGACACATCTTTTGGCTTTTTATTACTCTTTATCAATTTAGTTTTCATCTCACTTTCACTACTGATGCTACATCTGTTTGCTACCTATAGTGCAGGCTATTTTGGAGTCACGTATGATGATAAGATAAGTATCAGCAGGTTTTCAGAAGCTGTAATTGAGCTTTTGATTGTCATCCCATTTATAGTGAGTAGAGTCATACGATATATAACGCCATTGCTGACATTGATACAAAACTACCGTAAATACATCAGTCATATTAGTATTTTTATCATATTGTTTTACCTCTTTGGTTTACAAAACTCTCAATTTCTTGTAGATATTTACGATTTTGAACCAGAACTTTTTTATATCTCATTTATCGCTGTATTTGTATTTTATATGCTGATATTTTTTGTGTCAAAATGGATATATGATTTGAATTCACCTCAGGAGAGAGCAGCCTTTTGGCACTCTGTGACAAGGTACTTGACTCTTGCTTTGGTCATTTCAACTTTTTCTGCCAACACTTTTGGTATATCTATGTTGCTGCCTATCATGTTTGCCTATGTTGTGCAGATACCTTTATCGGTAATTATCAGTAAAAAATATATGCCAAGTGAGATTAACTCTCTATAGGTTTAGTCAACAAATAACCACCTACAAGTACAGGAATAATACCGAGTATTTGACGAAATTCCGGCACTTCATTTAAATAGAAGTATGCAAAAAAGAGGGTCATCATGGGAACTAAACCCATCATGGCAGAGACTTTTGTGATGGAAATGCGGTGTAAGGATTCTATCCACATGATCTTAGAGATGACGTAGATAAAGATACCTATGAGTAATAGATATGGTAGTGCAGAAATCAATCCTTCATAGGTAGTAGCTGGTTCAAAATACCAGGCCATGAGTGCTATAAAGGGTAACCCTGCAACGGTTCTAAAGCCTAATATCGTTTCTGATGAACAAAAAGTACGTGCCCTTTTTTGGTAGAGATTGGCAATGGGTGCGATGGCAGCAGCTACTAAGATGAGCAGATCTCCTTTGTTCAATGTCAGTTCCTTAGGAAAGAGAATGATCAATGCACCTATACCCATAATAACGGCACCGACTAAATGCAAAGTATCCATCTTTTCTTTGCCAAATACATTGAAGTAGAGGTACGAGAAAAGTAGTTGCAAAAAGATGATGACTGCCATGTTGCCTGCTGTTGTGTATTGCATTCCTATGAAAACAAGTGTAAAGAGCAGGGTGATCCAAAAACTTGTGAGTAGTAAGTCTTTGTAGGCTTCTTTGTTTTTGAGTTCTACAAAACGGTTACGTTTAGCCATAATGGCTATGAAAAAGACTAACGCGATGATGAGAGAGTAGGTATATGTATGCAACGCACCGATGTAAGACATAGCAACGATCGAAAGTATGGGAAACCAAGATTCAAGCAGGGCAAGTCCTAACATAAGTAACTCACCTTCGCGTTCTTTGGTCATTTGCTATCCTTTATTATTTGGGCACCTCTAAAAACCCTAGAGATGTTATGAGTATCTAGGGTTTTTAGAGGTGCCCATAAGTTGTATTGTATCTTAAAAATCTCTTCTAGTAGTCTGCTGGGACTTTGAAGGTTTTAAAAAGTGTATTGACCACTTTCATATGACTGGCAGCCATTACAATGTTAAACATTTCCATCTCCGAAATGTCTAAGTCTTTGAGGTGGTCGATATCTTCTTCATTGACAGAATCTGCATCATTAAGAGCTTTCATAGCAAAGAGGAGAAGGGCTTTATGTTTCTCATCTAATGGTGCAGTGGCAGGGTTTTCCTTCATCTCTAAAAGTTCATTCTCGTTCATCCCATAAAGGTTGATAAGCATGCTTCCATTTAGGCCTATGCAGTAGGTGCATTCATTTTGATTGGATGCAAGATAACGTATGATGGTATAGAGCTTTTGTTCTTCTTTTGGGAGAGCAAGTATGCTTTTCATACCAGACCATTGGGCTTTTAGGGCTCTGGGGTTTATACTCCATAATTTCATGCCATTTGGCACAGTGCCTATCATGCGCTTCATCTCATCAAAGATCTCTTTAACTTCATCGCTTGTATTCTCCTCTGTGGGTATGTTCAGTAAACTCACTTTTCATCCTTTTGGCACTCAAATGTACATTTATTTTTTATTATAGGTAATCTCTATGTGTATCATTGTGTACTGAGATGGTACGTAGGATTAAATTAACAGTTTGTACTCTCCATATACCACCGTTTCAAAAAATCTTCCCGTTCAAATATCTTTGCACCTAACATGAGTTTGTATGGCATATAACTCTGTCCCAGATTCCAAAAGGCAAAGTCATTTTTTTGGAGATACAGAGCCAGCAGTACGAGTTGGGCTGTACCGTAGTTACGGTACTCTTTTTCTCGCTTGCTAAAACCACTGAGACTCGTGTACGTTTTCCCTATCATATAGCCTATTTCTCCGGCAACTACTTCTCCTTCCTCTCTTATAAGTGCAGATATGACTTTGAAGTTCTTATCTACTCCCTGAGAGGCTTTGAGTGTGTCTAGGTACTTGGGTGTCAACCAGTTATATTGATGCAGTGTGTTGATACCCTCAACCACTTCATCCAGGTTTTGACTTACTTCAAGTTGCAGGTCTCTTTTTTGCAGTAGTTTTTTTACCTTTGTACTGATGTGCAGGTCATCAAAATCCAACAGGGCATATCTGAACTGTATCTCAGGAAGCAACAACTCTTCCTCTTCATAATAATCCGTAACAGCGATAAACCCTGCCTTTGCCTTGGCTATATAATACTTAGCAGAAAAATCATCACTCCAGTAGTAATTTTTAAACATATCCGGGTAGATGAACTTATGAAGTGTTTGTTGATCTGTCAAGTCATCATAAGAGAGGTGATGAATGCCCAGTTGTGTGTTGTTCATATGTTACTGGTCTTGACCCATTTCAATATCAATATTTTTCTTTGTAGTAAGACCCTGTTCTTTGTACCATTGTGTTGTTTCCAATTTTGGAAATACTTTTATCATGATCTCAAGAGGAGTGTTATCCCACTCTCCTGAGTTTTGAGACATAGACCAATTACATTCTTTAAGGACATAGGAAAATATTTGATTCATAAGTTTGTATCGCTGTTCGATAGCTGCTTTATCTTGTTCTTTTTCATTGCTTAGAATAGTTTTGACCAACTGTTTTCGCAGATCTTTGGTGTATTGTGCTTTGAGTTCATCAATGATCTCATTTTTTTTCATGTGTGACCTTTAATCTATTTTCTCTGTATTATACTAAAACTGTTTAAGGGAACCTCTAAAAATAGGTGATACCCACAACATCTCTAGCTTTTGGCTAGGCTAGGTACTCTTTTGCACCCCAAGGGCATTTCCTGCGGGCAAGTCCTAGCCATAGCTAAGTCGAAAAAGAGTAACGACGTATAGGCAAAAGCTAGTGATGCCCGCAGGGTGGGCATTACATATTATTAGAGGTTCCCTTGAGTTTGTATAAATGCTAAAGTTTCTTTTATGACAGTTTCATCATCTAAAATGGCTCGATGTCCCAATCCGGTTGTCTGTTTCAGTGTAGCCCAAGTCCATCTCTTGCATAGATCTTTAGAGTGTCCTATACCTATTTCTTTATCATCTTCATCATGAAAAATAAGTGTGGGTACTTGAAAGTCTGATGTGAAAATATCTTGCCAGTCTTTTCCGTATTTTTGAAAGTTCTTTTCATTGTTCTTCCAAGTGTAGTCACGCATTTCTTCTACGATCTCTGCAGGGATATGAAGTTGTTTGGCAAAATTGTCTGAAACAGAGATGACATCATGTATAGGTGCCACAAAAACAAGTTTTTTAGTCTCTAAACCCAGTTTAGAAGCCACAGTTACCGCAGCTCCTCCAAAGGAGTGCGCAATAATACACTCTACTGGACCTATCTGTCTTATAACTGTTTGAACACTATCTGCCCAGTTGGATAGGTCTGAGAGTTTTCCTTTAGTCTCTCCATGACGCAGTGCATCATAAGAGACTATTTGGTAGTTATGTGTGAGTAGCATATCAATAAAATGACTCATGCTTAGTGAAGTTGTAGACCAGCCATGTACCAAGAGCACTATAGGATGATCTTCCTTACCCCATTTATATCCTTGCAGTGTTATATTTTCATAAAGAGGGATATTGAACTTTTGGGGTTGAGGTATAGATTTTTCATTACGGTTTTTTCTTTTACTGTTGACAGGGTAGTGAAAGATCCTATGTGCAGATGTGACAGCCAAAGAAGGAAATAAACGACTGACCATGGCAAAATAAATGCGTATAAGTTTTAGTTGTATGGGATGATGCATTGTTATCTCCTTTTATTTCGAGTAAAGGTAGGGGCTAAGCCTTTTTGAATGATGAAATCTTTTACACAATCTTCTATCATTGAACCCTCTGAACAACCAAAAAATTCCAATGATCTTTAGATATTCTACCACTTAAAAAATGAAATCTAAATCTTTAATTTTTTAGTAAACATCAAGTTAGCATAAACTACTATTGTAGCATTAACACTTCTGAGCAATAAAATCTTTTACACATGATTCTATCATGGTGTAGACACTATATATTTCTCTTATATCATCATCAAAAGCATTCAAAAAGAGAGGATCAGGTACATCTATTCCCTTATAGCCTCCAAAATCGCCCAAAAGATAGACATTACTGGAACCTAAGGTTTCTAATTTTTCTTTGATCTTAGCATCTATCGCTACAATATAGTCAAAATCTATATAGTCACTTTTTCTAACCTGCCTGGCTCGCATTTTAGAGATATCCACATCATTTAATGCAGCTATTTTTATAGAGCTGTCACAAGGTAACTCCCTTTCATGCCAACCGCTTGTACCTGCCGAGTCCACAGTAATATCCAAATTGCTCTCTTTAGCTATTTTTCGTGCAATACCTTCAGCTAAAGGGCTACGACAAATATTGCCAATACATACGAATAAGATACGTTTCAATATTCCCTCTTTTATCTCTAGAGATACCCTCTATAAGTTCTATAAAAGTGTACAATAGTAAAATGTTTAATTAAGTCCCACTACGATTCTTCAGTTTCTTAAAAACATAAGCCTGAAACTTAGTCATCTGTTGAAATTGTATGTAGTATAAGGAAAAAATACTTAAAATTAAAAATAAGGTGCTGTATGATAAATAGAGATACTTCTTCTCGTGATGATGAAATAACACAATATGTTTGTCTAAATAGTCACAAAGTATTAGAGAAAAACAATACAAGAGAAACAAATAATACTCATGTATCCTTGGCACTTAAAGCCGGCTCTATTCTTTTAGATAAATACAGAATAGTGAAACTGCTTAAATGTAGTCAATTCGGTTTTGTTTATCTAGTTGAAAAAAATGATGCGAGCAAAAGACTATTTGTTATAAAAGAGTTTTTCCCTAAAGATTGTGTTGCTAGAGGTAATAGGGGACAAATGCTTATAAGATCATCTTTGAATACTGATAAATTACTAAGCTTTAATTTTATGAGGAAGATTTTTAAGGGTGAAGCAGAAAATCTTGCTAAGGTTTCCCGAAGCAAACACACAAATATCATCAACTTAACAGAATTAGAGGAGAATAAAAATAATACAATTTATATGGTCATACCGTATGAAGAGGGTGTGTCTCTTAGAGAATATTTAGAAAAAAGAAAGGAAAAGGGAGAGAGGCAGCTAAACAATGATGAGATATATCAAATAGTTAATCCTCTACTTGATGCCCTTGAGCATATCCACAAGTTGGGTGTACATCACTTAGATGTTAAGCCGGAGAATATTCTTATAAAAAAAGATGGTTCGCCATTGCTTTTAGGATTTAAAGCAAGTACTATTTTTTACGATGATGACAGCAGAGAGTACTGCAATGCATATACTCCCGCATATGCATCTCCGGAACAGATCGTTGTTGAAAATGCTTCCCAAGTTGACCAATCTTCAGATATATATGCGATGGGTGTTTTACTTTATAATCTGATAACTGACACTTTTCCTCCAAAAGCAGATGAGCGTATAGAGTCTATTGTGCTAAATAGAAACGATGACCCTTACATCTCTCTTTTCGAGCAAGAGCTTCCGGGTGAATATACTACTTCTCTTCTTGGAGCTGTCGATAAGGCTTTAAGCTTTTCAAAAAAGAATAGATATAGGAGTGCTAATGATTTTAAAAATGCTGTTTTTGGCATAAAACTATCTACTAAGCCTAAGCTAAAGAAAGAGAGAAAAATAGCTTTTTATTTAGTAGGATTAATGATTCCTCTATTTATACTTTTTATTTATTTTGGCTGGGAAAGCTTTGATAACAAGCCAGCCTCTCAAGTAGTTCATAAAAGTGATGCAGTAGAAAAAAATGATAGTCAGATGGTATCGTCTGAAGATAAAAAATCAGATAATGAATTGCACAAGATTGATGATGCAAATATAAGATCAGTTAAAGTAACAGAGCAGCAAAAGGTTGACTTGCAGCAAATTGCATCAAAAGTTAAGCAAGAAAAGCCTAAAGCAAAAGAGAGTCATACCAAAGAACAAGAGACCGGTAAGACCATGGCCAGTGTAAATCCAGATACTATTTCTCAAATGAAAAAAACCAATGAGGATCAGAGAGTTCTTGGCAATACTGATCAAGCTGCATTAAAAGCAAAACAACAAGCTCCTGTCATGGAGCCTATAAATGAGGTCAATGTACAAATAGATATTAAACTTCCTATATCTATAGGTGAGACAAAAATAAAGGTAAATGGCAAAGAGCTTGTTGATGGCAATATGGTCGCACATAGGGGAAGTTCATATCAGATATCTATTGAGAATCCATACTGTCGAACAGTGAATGCAAAACGAACATTTGATGAACTACTGGAGTTCCCTAAACAGACCTTCATACCTGTGTTAGGGAGAGGGAAGGTGTATCTTGGAGGACTACCAAGCAATGTGCAAATAAAGGTGTATCAGTTTGTAGAGGATCAAATAAAAGAGGTTGTGCCTAAAATACACTACAGGAACGGAATGTATGAAATGATACTTCAGTCCGGTAAAAAATTCTATATGACTTTTGATAAAAATGAGTACAAGCATTATAAAACCAAAACCCTCATTTTACAGCATGGAAAAGCATTGACACAGTCATATAGTTTAGAAAAAAAAGATTCGGTCAAGAGACAAGAATCTGTATCGGCATTAACTTCTAAAGTGAAGAAGAATATAGAAAAAAAGCAGGTTGATATAGTGGTACAAAAAACAAAACAAGAAACAGGTACCAAAGAAAGAAGTAAAAAAAATAATATTGAACCGATAATACAGCCTGTCATAAAAGAAGTAGTTCCTGAGTCGCCCAAGCCGGTAGTTGAAGAAGTAGTTGTAGTGCCGCCTAAGAAGATAAAAAAGAAAACTGTTGAAAAAAAGAAACCTGGTATACAAAAGAAACCCGACAAAACACAACAGCGTAAAAAACCTTCTAAAAGAGACGCTTCCGATCTTGTCTGGTATTGTGATGCTAAAGCTATGGGTACAGCAAAGATGAGTGCTAAGCATACAAATAAGCAAACGGCTAAGCGTGCTGCAATGCAACGATGCATCAGAGCAAACAAAGGACGTGGAGAATGCAGGATCCTAAACTGCTTTTTATTGAGGAATTAGCAAACATAATTTTTTATATTTTTATGTTAAAATAAATAAATTCTATATATTTATGGAGAGTATAAAATGCAAAAAACTATTGTTTATATATGTGGCTTTGTGATGATGTTTGTTTTGGGCGGATGTGCAAAATCGTCTCTTGAGCCATCTCAGTTTGAGAGCTATAAAAATGCTTGCGAACAAGGAGATGGAGACAAGTGCTATAGTTTGGGACGTATGTACATGGAAGGCAATGGTACAGATCAAAGTTATTCTAAAGCAAGAGAAGCTTATAAGCAGGGGTGTGAAAAAGGTAATAATGCAGATGCATGTCGTGAATTTGGCAAGTTGCAATCTGATGGCTTAGGTGTGCGTTCTGACGATGATGCAGTTAAGCACAGACAAACAAGTCCTGCCCTAAACCCATCTCAGTTTGAGAGTTATAAAATTGCTTGTGAACAAGGAGATGGAGACAAGTGCTATAGTTTGGGACGTATGTACATGGAAGGCAATGGTACAAATCAAAGTTATTCTAAAGCAAGAGAAGCTTATAAGCGAGGGTGTGAGCAGCGTAGCTATAGCACCATGGAAGCATGTTATGCTCTTGGAAAGATCTATGCCAATGGTTTAGGTGTAGGGCGCAATTATAATAAAGCACAAAAGCTTTTTGAGCATACCTGTAAAGCAAGTGATACTAAAGGCTGCGGTGATCTAGGACATATGTATCTTTATGGTAATGGGGTGAAGAAAAATTACTCTCAAGCCATAAAACTTCTGAAAAAAGGATGTGAACACAATGATGCAAAGGCATGCTCTACCTTGGGTACTCTATATATTACTGGTCAAGTTGTGAAAGAGGATTATAAAAAAGCTTATGGACTATTTGACAAAGCTTGTCATGCCGGAGATGCATTAGGATGTTATAATATGGGTAATATTTATGAAAATGGAATTGGAAGAGCGCAAAGCAAACACGACGCTATTCACTTCTATAATCTGGCATGTTCTGCAGGACTTCAAGAGGGTTGCCAGAGCCTTAAGTTGCTACAGTAGAAGGTTTTCAGCAGCAGTATTTCTTGAGCAATACCTTCAGCTCAGGGACTGCGGCAAATATTACTAAGACATACAAATAAAATACGCTTCAATATTTTTCCTTTTATCTCTATAAGTGTACAATAGCAAAATGTTTAGGATGATTAGATGAAAAATGTTATTGATGTACTGTTATTTTTAACTTTGCTTCTTGATGCAAATGATTATACAAAAAACCAGAATACAGTAAAATTGATAAATAAATGAGTTAAAAAGTACCATTTTAAAAAGTCATATATAGAGGAGCCATTTTCATATGAAAATTAACGTCATCATCATCGATAAAAAAGGGAAAGATCAACTTTATGCTCCGCTGATAGAACACTATAAAAAGATAGCCAAACCTTTTGCGAAAGTTGAAGTTATTGAACTTTTTGATAAAGAGATAGCCAAAGCACAGGATATTTCACCTGAGGCAGCTCAGAAATCGTATACAAAAGCACTGGAAAAATATTTAAGTTCTGGTGTAAATATAGCTTTGGATCCTTCGTCAAAAGAAGTAGATAGTCATAATTTTGCAAAATTGCTTAAGGATAGCGTAACTGTAAACTTCTATATTGGCGGTGCATACGGCTTTGAGAGGGATTTTTTAAGTAAATGTAATAATGCCATATCATTTGGTAAAATAACGCTTTCACATAAACTTGTGAAAGTTGTATTGTTAGAACAGATCTTTAGGGGGCTGACTATCAATAACAATCACCCATATCATAAATAGGAAAATGTAAATGTTGACAAAAGAAGAGCTAGCAGATTTTCAAAATAAGTTATTGGACAGAAGAGTTCAAATAGAAAAAAACCTTACTGGTACAGCACTTGAATTAGAGGGAATGAGAGACCTTGAACTCAATGATGAGGGTGATCATGCAGCTGCATCTGCAGAAACTATCGTTGATAGTGCTATTTTAGTGCAACAGCGTAAAGAATTAAACGAAATTGAACTTGCTTTAGATAAAATAAAGGATGGGTCTTATGGTATTTGTGAAATGTGTGAAGAACCTATAGGTTTACCACGTTTAGAAGTGAAAAACTTTGCACGTTTTTGTATCACTTGCCGGGAGATCAATGAAAAGGAAATGAAATAGTCACTATTCTATTAGTGGAATAGATTTTCTATTTTAAGCGACTAGTCGCGTGAGCTCTCTGCTGAAGACAAGCATCTAAAATGCAGTCCAAGTGAGGCACTAAATGCCGAATCGGAGAACACAGAGTTCAGAAAAAAATTTAGTTTTTTTCTAAGTCATGTTTTAGCATTGAAGCGTAGTATACGGAGCTTTGCTCTGGATGCGTCCTAAATAATAAAAAGTAAGGGGTACAAATGAGACTTGGTTTATATATTTTTGCGGCACTCACACTCGGAGCCATAATTGGGGCGTTAACGTATACAATTAATCCGAACAATTATCTTGTGGAAGTATTGGGGATCAATTTTAATTTCCCTGTAGCTGTTTGGGTAGTCTTACCTATGTTTATTTTGCTTACATTTACTATTTTTCATATGCTTTTTTATAGTTTAAAAAGTTATTTTAAACTTAAAAAGTGGCAAAAAGATGCAGCGACATTGGATGATGCACTTTATTGGTCATTGGTGAATGAACCAAAAGAACAAAAATATGGAATGGAAGAAGTCAAGAGTTCAGCAGTACTGTTAGGACAATCTTCTTTAAATATCTTAGACAGTGTTGAAGGACTTAATCCTAGACTATCAAGAGTTGTAAATATTATTAACAAAATCAAAAATGGTGAATATGTTGATCTAAAAGAGCATAAAATGGCCAGAATATTTAATGAAGGCAATCCTCATTTGATACAAAACAGATTAAACCGTTTAGAATCAGACAATGAATTTGTTGAAGAGGTTATGAAATCTTCATCTCAATTTTCCAAGTTGGTACAAGCACAGGCATTAGAGATCTTTGCACGTAAAGAGACCTTTTATAAAGCACGTAAATATGCAAAAGTTTTTGATGTTGAAAATTTCAAAGTGATGCTTTCTAGAGCTAACTTTGAAGAAGATATGGGACTTAACAGTGAAATTCTTAATGATTTTATGAATGGCTTAAAGCTCTCATGTACAGATTTTGTTGAAATAGCAAATGTGACCAAAAAACAATTTGCACCAGATGAGAACTTGAAACTCTTCAAGCGTTATCAAGCTGAGAATCCTAAAGCGCAAAATGCCTATCTTTATCTTCTGTTTGAGTATGAACTTTTAGATGAAGTTGGTGCTTATCTGGATGAGCAGGATGGGAATGACTTTATCAAGTTCAGAGCACTCTATGAACTTAAGAAAGAGCATAAAAAATTCAAACTTGAAGATCTTGTTGATACTGACTCTATCTGTAAATAAAACCAGGTTCTAAATGGCTACACTTGATTTTTCCAAACCTCTCTACGCATTAGCCCCTCTTGCGGGCTTTACAGACCTTCCTTTTCGTTCTGTTGTTAAGAAGTTTGGTGTTGACCTTACTGTAAGTGAAATGATCAGCTCCAATGCACTGGCATTTCAAAGTAAAAGAACCATCAAAATGCTAGAAAAAAATCCTCTTGAAGACCCTTACAGTATACAGTTGGCAGGCTCTGACCAAAGTGTCATGCAAAAAGCGGTTGAATATATAAACACTTTAGATGGTGTCTCTGTCATAGATCTGAATTGTGGCTGTCCTGCACCTAAGATAGTCAATAACCTTCAAGGCTCATCTCTCTTAACCGATCTGCCTAAAATGGCTGAAACCATTAGAACTATAAAAAAATATTCTAACAAAGAGTATACATCGGTCAAGATCCGTTTAGGTTTTGATGAAAAAAATCATATAGAGATAGCTAAAATATGTGAAGATAATGGTGCTGACTTTATAGCCGTACATGGCAGAACCAAAGCAGGAAGATACAAAGCAGCAGTTGATTATGACGCGATCGCAGAGATAAAAAAGGCAGTCTCTATCCCTGTCATCGCCAATGGTGACATAGACAGTGCAGCCAAAGCAAAATGGGTACTGGAGCATACTGGTGCAGATGGCATTATGGTCGGGCGTGCAGCAGTAGGAAAACCTTGGATATTTCATCAGATGAAAGAGGGTACTGAAGAAGTCTCTTCTGAACTTATTAAAGAAGTAGTCTTAGAACATTTTGATCAAATGCTGGCCCACTATGGTAAGTATGGGGCGATCATCTTCCGTAAACATTTGCACACATATTCTAAAGCAGGGTACGAAGGTGCATCAGCTTTCAGAAATCTTGTAAATGGCATTGAAGATCCTTCCGAGATGAGGGATATCGTAGCTGAGTTCTTTTCTCAGTCTTTTATAGGTTAAAGAGAAATATGAAATATATTTTTTACGTTTTAATTACATTTTTCTTTTTGAATGCTTGTTTTGCAAATGAAAACCATGTGATCGCCAATGTCCCGGAGGCTTCGGGTATATGTTATTCCAAGTACAGTGATACACTTTTTGTCGCCAATGATGAGGGAAGGGTCTATGAGCTTTCTCCAAAGGGGAAGATACTTCGTAAAAAAAGATTGGGTAACTATGACTTGGAGGGTGTGGCATGTGATGAGAAGAAAGCACAGCTCTACTTTGCTATAGAGGGAAGTGATGATATTCTTGTGGTGAAACAAAAGAGATTAAAAGTGATCAAAAAAATAAATATCAACAGAGAGTATAAAGGACGAACACTTTTAGTCAAAGATAAAAAACGGGGTCTTGAGGGTATCACAATGGATGATAAGTATTTCTATCTATCAAATCAATCAGAAAGAAAATATCCCAGATCTGATCCCTCAGTGATCGTTAAAATCGATAGGTCCTCCAGAAAAAAGGCTGACATTAAAGATATGATCGATCACAAACAACTTGATATTGCAGGTTTAGCTATGCATCATGGATATCTTTATATGGTGAGTGATACGGAAAATAATCTGATCAAGTATGATATCAAGAGAGATAAAGTTGTTTGGGTTAAAGCACTTCCTGATTTTGCACAGGAGGGTGTAACGTTTGATGATCAAGGCTATATCTATTTTGCAGATGACAATGGCAGGGTGTTGAAATACCCGGAAACTGATTTTATTTGATATATATCAAACCTTTTCAATCTATTTATACTAAAATACCCTCAAAATTATTTCATAAGGTTTCATCATGACTTTTGTACTTATCAAAATCATACATCTCTTCGCAGCATTTATCTACGGAGGTTTTCTCATAGTAGACAATCTTTTTTTAGTCAAAATCAAAAAATCATATAATGAAGAAGAGCATAAAGAGATCAGAGAATCTTTTATGAAGTATGTACGCAAGGCGGTACCACCCAGCCTCATAGTCGCTGTACTTACAGGGCTTTATCTCATCACTCAAGTCTATGGCCCCATAGGTGAAGACGGATTAACAAGATTCCAAATGCTTCTCTCACTAAAAGCATTTCTAGGTATCTGGCTGGGAATCAGAGGATTCTTACAAGTCTATCTCAAGATCCAACCTTTGGTTTTCAAGAGTCATGTTTTACCGTTTAGTTTTGTGATCACTATTATCTTTTTATCGCAGTTTATGTATGTTTAACAGCTTTATGCTGTAGTAAATAAATTTTGTTCTAATTGTAAGAGTTGTTTCTTCAAAGGCAGTCCTCCGGCATAACCTGTCAATTCTCCATTAGTCCCGATGATGCGATGACAAGGAATAATGATACCAATAGCATTCGCACCATTTGCATTGGCAACTGCTCTTACTGCTTTTTCGTTACCAATATCTTTTGCCAATTGCAAATAGGTAGAAGTTGTACCGTAAGGTACTTTTAGCAACGCTTCCCAAACACTTTTTTGGAAATCAGTTCCTACCATTTGGATAGGGATATCAAACGCTCTTCTTTGCATATTGAAATACTCATCAAGTTGCGCTCTTGTTTTTTGTAAAATCTCATCATCCTGCTCTATAAATTTGGCATTAAGACCTTTTTTGATCCTGTCATCAACTGTTTTTCTCATTTTTCTATATCTAAAATCAACCATACAAAGTTTTTCATCATATGAGCCTAAGATAAACTCTGCATATTTTGTTTTAAAGTATTGTATGTGTATTTGATTCATAATATATGTTTCCTTTATTTATACAACTCTATATTATTTAAGAATATGATGTCCTACAGTTACGGGAGCAATATAGTATATCAAAATAGAAATTTTATTTCAAAATCTCACAAAACCTTCTAAAAAAATGCTATAATTCCAAGTTGATTTTTGGAGAGTTATAAATGGTCATAGAACTTATCTTAGTCGGTATTTTTATCGGTACGATGTCGGGGTTTTTTGGTATAGGCGGGGGGATGATCCTTGTACCTATACTTTTGGCACTTGGCTTTGAGATCAAAGATGCTATTGGTATTTCTATTGTCCAAATGGTCTTCTCTTCTATCTATGGATCTTACCTCAATCATAAAAAAGGTTCACTCATTGTAGGCGAGGGCATTTTTGTAGGTCTGGGTGGATTTGTAGGTGGATATATCGGTGGGTATGTTACAGAGTACATTGCAGATGCAGTGTTACAATTTACCTTCTTGGGTTTATTGCTCTATGCACTCTTGAGACTCTTTTTCTCCAAAAACCATGAAGATGATGCACAAACAAAATCACTGAACACAGCTTTGCTCTTTGGTATAGGATTAGGGATAGGTATCTTCTCCATTACATTGGGTATTGGTGGATCCATCATCCTGACACCACTACTGGTAGGCCTGTTGCATTACCCTCTCAAAAAGGCAGTGAGTGCAGGATTGTTTTTTGTGGTCTTCTCTTCTGTGGCAGGGATGATAAGTAGATTAAGCTCCGGTACAATAGACTTTAACAATGGTTTGATAGTTGCAGTAGCTTCACTGGTTGGAGTGGCACTTGGTATTTGGCTTAAAGATCATGTGACATCGAAAAAACACAAGGCTGCGTTGTTGGTCTTGTATGTGTTTGCTTTGGGTATGTTGGTGAAGAAAATCTGGTTTTAATTTTAGAGTTCTCTATCTACTTTTTTAGAAAAAGTAGGCAAAAATCGTCACGGCTCTCGAATCGCTTCGCTTTCAAGGGCGTTCGCCGTGACATTATTTAATAAAAAAGGATAATGTATAAATGGCTAAAAAAGCACAAGATATGATACACGTTTATGGGGCAAGAGAGAATAATTTAAAAAATATAAACATAAGCATACCTAAAAACAAACTTGTTGTAGTCACAGGTATCTCTGGGAGTGGTAAGTCAACTTTGGCTTTTTCTACACTTTATGCAGAAGGACAAAGACGTTATATAGAGTCACTCTCTTCTTATGCTAGACAGTTTTTAGGACGAGTAGGGAAGCCTGATGTTGATAAGATAGAGGGACTTACACCTGCCATCGCGATCGATCAGAAGACGACCTCTAAAAACCCTCGTTCTACGGTGGGAACGATCACAGAGATCTATGACTACCTTAGATTACTTTTTTCACGTGTGGGAGAGCAGCATTGTCATGAGTGTGGGAAGCCTATCTCTTCTATGTCCGCTTCTGACATTATTGAAGAAGTATTGAAGCTGCCTGATGGTGCAAAGCTCATTATTATGGCACCGCTAGTTAAAGAAAAGAAGGGTACCTTTGCAGATATGCTTGAGTCTTTACGACATAAGGGCTATATTCGCGCGATGATAGATGGTGTCATGGTACGCCTTGATGATGAGATAGAACTTTCTAAAACGAAGAAACATACTATTAAAGTAGTAGTTGACAGAGTGGTAGTGAAAGAGGAGAGTCGTGATCGTATTGGGCAAGATGTAGAAAAGGCACTTAAAGAGAGTTATGGTGAACTTGAAATTGAAGTCTTAAACTATGAAGAGATTGATTTTGAGAGACAGCATATGCACTATTCTGAGCACTTGGCCTGTTTTGACTGTAAGTTGAGCTTTGAGGAGTTAGAACCTGTGAGTTTTTCATTTAACTCACCCAAGGGTGCTTGTCCTGCCTGTGATGGACTTGGGATCCGTTATGCTATAGACCTCAAAAAGGTCATAGATCAGGAACTCTCCATTGACAAGGGTGCTGTGAAGATCATGTATGGTTTTAACAAGAGTTACTATACGAAATTTCTCAATGCTTTTTGTGAACAAAATGATATCGATACAAAAGTACCTTATGGAGAACTTGTTGAACATCAACAAAAGGCCATTCTCTATGGACTTGGGTCTTCTGTAGACTTTACATGGAAGCGTCATAAACTCAAACGTGAATGGCCGGGGGTTGTGAAATTTGCACATGATATGTTTAAAGATGAAAAAGACCTCTCTGAGTATATGACTGAAAAAGTATGTGACAAGTGTGACGGACACCGTTTACGACCACGTTCTTTAGCGGTGAAGATAGAAGGAAAAAATATAGCCGATATCATAGATATGCCTATAGAAAAATCATATGCATATTTTGCAGATAAAGAGAGCTTTTCTCATCTTACTGAGCAGCAAAAAATGATAGCAGAATCTATACTCAAAGAGTTGTATGAAAGACTTTACTTTTTACATGATGTAGGTTTGGGCTATATTACACTTAACCGTGATGCAAGAAGTATCTCAGGTGGGGAAGCACAGCGTATACGTATCGCTTCACAGATAGGTTCTGGGCTTACAGGTGTGATGTATGTGCTTGATGAACCAAGTATCGGACTTCATGAACGTGATACAATGAAGCTCATACGTACGTTGAACTCATTACGTGATAAAGGTAACTCTGTGATTGTGGTCGAACATGACAAAGAGACGATCTTAGCAGCCGATTACATCATAGATATTGGTCCTGGTGCCGGAGAGTTCGGTGGGGAGATAGTCTTTGCAGGTGATGCAAAGAAACTTGCCAAAGCCAAAACGCTTACTGCGGACTATATGTACGGTAGAAAAGACATTACATACTCGCATGACAACCCTCAAAAAGAGTGGATAGAGATCAAAAATGTGACACTGAATAACATTGAGAAACTTGATGCGAAAGTACCTTTACAAAACTTTGTATGTATCACGGGTGTAAGTGGTAGTGGTAAAAGTTCACTGATACTTCAAACTTTACTCCCTGTGGCGAGAGAATTACTCAACCGTGCAAAAAAGGTCAATAAAATAGATGGTGTAGAGATCACAGGACTTGAGAAACTAGATAAAGTCATCTATCTTGATCAAAGTCCTATAGGACGAACACCACGTTCCAATCCTGCAACCTATACAGGTATCATGGATGAGATACGTAAACTGTTTGCACAAACCAAAGAAGCAGAGCTTCGCGGGTATAAGATAGGGCGTTTTTCTTTCAATGTTAAAGGCGGACGTTGTGAAAAATGTCAGGGTGACGGACAGATCAAGATAGAGATGCACTTTTTGCCAGATGTTCTTGTAAGTTGTGATACTTGTAACGGTACACGCTATAATGCACAAACACTGGAAGTACGCTACAAAGGTAAGTCCATAGCAGATGTGCTTGGCATGTCTGTGGGTGAGGCACTAGAGTTCTTTAAAGCTATTCCTATGATAGCAGTTAAGCTTAAAACCTTAACAGATGTGGGACTGGATTACATTACCTTGGGGCAGAATGCTACTACACTGTCCGGTGGGGAAGCACAGCGTATCAAGCTCAGTAAAGAGTTGAGTCGTAAAGATACAGGAAAAACACTGTATATCCTGGATGAACCGACTACCGGGCTTCACTTTGCAGATGTAGACAGACTTACAGGTGTACTCCATCATCTTGTTGAACTTGGCAACTCAGTAGTTGTCATAGAACATAATCTGGATATGGTAAAAAATGCAGACTACATCATAGATATGGGACCTGAAGGTGGAAATAAGGGCGGACTGATCATTGCAACAGGATCACCTGAACAGTTGGCAAAAGAGTATGAACAGACAAAAAGTTATACAGGTGAGTATTTGGCTAAAGAATTGAAACTGGAACAAAAGGGTATAAAATGAAAACAATCACTATTATAGACACATTCGGCTTCTTCTTCCGTTCCTATTTTGCACTTCCTCCTTTACGTAACAGTGATGGATTTCCTACAGGTCTTTTGACAGGGTTTATCAACCTTGTTGATTCACTTCATCGTGATCACAGTACAGATTATCTGGTATTTGCACTTGACAGTAAAGGGAGGACTTTTCGTAATGACCTTTATCCTGAGTATAAGGCTAACCGTGATGCACCACCGGAAGACCTGGTTAAACAGCTCCCTATTGCCATAGAGTGGATAGACCAGATGGGCTTTGCCAATCTTTCACGTGAGGGATTTGAAGCAGATGATGTTATCACTACGGTGACAAAATTTGCTAAAGAGAAGGGCTTGAAAGTTCGTATCGTCTCTCATGATAAAGATCTGTATCAGATGATAGAAGATGGTAAAGTGGAGATGTATGACTCTGTGAAGAAAAAAGTCATCGATGTACAGGGGTGTATCGATAAATTTGAAGTACATCCACGAGATTTCATTAATTTTCAAGCCATTGTAGGTGATGCATCTGACAATGTACCTGGCGTAAAAGGCATAGGCCAAAAGGGTGCCAGTAAACTGATAAATCAATACCATACCCTGGAAGCTATCTATGAAGATATAGAGAATTGTGGAACACCTCGTACTCAGAAACTACTTCTCGAGAGTAAAGAGAATGCATTTTTATCACGTGAACTTGTAACGATGAGTACGGATGTATTTAAAGATGTTGATATTGAAAGTTTTCATTTTGAAGATAAGAATTATCTCTCCTGTCTGATTGATGAGTTTGAAATGTTTGAGATGAAACAAGCCATCAAAAAAGCAAAAGTAGTGCAAGAGGAAACAGACTATGATAATGTAGTGAAGCCAAAGCCCAAAGAACCTACACTTAGCTTTGAGGCGATCACTTTAGACACGAAAGAGAAGTTAGATACTGTGATTAATGCTATAGATAGTGATGCTATTGTAGCTTTCGACACAGAAACTACAGGGCTAGATACCAAAGTAGCCAAGATGGTTGGATTTAGCTTTTGTACGGCAACAGATAAAGCATATTATGTACCAGTAGGGCATAATTATCTGGGTGTTGAAGATCAAGTAAGTATTGATGATGCAACAGATGCATTAAAAATATTACTTAAACATCAGATAGTAGGACAAAATCTCAAGTTTGATATTTCTTTACTCTATAATCAGTACAATTTTGAAGAGATCACTCCGTATGCCGATACTATGATCATGGCCTGGCTTTCTGATCCCGGGTCTAAAGTGGGGCTTGATGCTTTGGCAAAGAAGTTTTTTAAATATGAGATGAAACCGTTTAAAGAGATGGTGAAAAAAGGGGAAGATTTTTCCGCTGTTTCCATAGAGGATGCGACTTTTTATGCAGCTGAAGATGCCTGGATGACCTATCTGTTGTATGGAGCTATTAAAAAGAAGATGGAGCTGGGCTCTTTAACGCATCTTTTGAACGAAGCGAAAAATGTAGAGTATCCGTTTATGAATGTACTTATGCGTATGGAGCGTTTGGGTATAAAGATAAATCCTTCTAAGCTTTTAGAGTTGCAAAAAACACTCAGTGAAGATCTAGCTACTTTAACACAAGAGATATATGCACTTTCCGGGTCTGAATTTAACATCAGGTCTACACAGCAATTAGGGGTAGTGCTTTTTCAGCAGATCGGACTAAAAGGCGGAAAGAAAACCAAGACGGGGTACAGTACAAATGAAGCTGTATTGAGTTCACTTGTTGGAGAGCACCCCGTCATAGAAAAAATCCTTGAGTACCGTGAGTACCAGAAAATACTCTCGACTTATGTTGATCCTCTGCTAAAACTTGCAAATGCAGATGATGAAAGTCGTATCTATACCTCTTTTGGGCAGACTGGTACAGCTACAGGTCGTCTGAGTTCACGTGATCCTAACTTGCAAAATATCCCTGTACGTTCAGCATTGGGGCGTTCAGTCAGAGAAGCATTTGTAGCTAAAGAGGGGTATAAACTCGTCAGTATTGACTACTCTCAAATCGAACTGCGTCTGCTTGCTCACTTTTCAAAAGATGCAGCGCTAATGGAAGCATTTAATAATGGTGTGGATATCCACATGGCTACAGCCATTAAACTTTTTGGTGAAGAGGAAGCCAAAGAGAAACGAAGTTTTGCCAAATCGGTAAACTTCGGTCTACTCTATGGAATGGGACCTAAAAAACTCTCCGATGAGTTAGGCATCAGTACAGGTGAAGCAAAAGAGATCATTACAAACTACTTTGCCTCGTTCCCTACAGTGAAAAACTTTTTAGAAGGTATACAAGAAAGAGTGAAGATAGATGGCTATGTGGAAACTATACTCGAACGTAGACGACTCTTTGACTACGAGAGTGCCAATGGCATGCAAAAAGCAGCCTTCATGCGTGAGTCGGTCAACACTGTCTTCCAAGGTTCCGCAGCAGATCTCATAAAACTCTCCATGAATCAGATAGACAGCATGATACAGGAAGAAAACCTGGATGCCTTTATGCTCTTACAGATACACGATGAACTTATCTTTGAGATCAAAGAAGAAAAAGTTGAAGAGGTCTCCAAACGTTTTGTACATACGATGGAAAATGTCTTGGAACTAGAGGTGCCTTTGGTCTGCTCAGTGAGTGTGGGTGATAGTTGGGGTGAGTTGAAATAGTCTACTCATATCCATTATACAGACCACCGGCAGAAGCTGACAATATTATCATTCAAGCTACCTATGGGTGTAGCTATAATAACTGTACTTTCTGTTCTATGTATAAAAGCAAAAGTTATCAGGTAAGAGATATAGAAGATATCTATAAAGAGATAGATATCTTATCTAGCTCTTATCCGCAGAGTGGAAAGATATTTTTGGCGGATGGAGATGCTCTTTCTTTAGACACATCATATCTTTTAGCGTTACTAAAATATCTAAAAAAATCATTTGTAAAACTAAGAAGAGTTTCACTATATGCATCTGCTCAAAATATCTTAAACAAATCCAGTGAGGATATGGAACTCCTTTTTGCTAACGGGTTAAATCTGATCTATTATGGAGTTGAGAGTGGTAGTGATGTTGTACTAAAAAAGATCACTAAGGGTGTAAACCAAAGTGAGATCATAGAGTCTCTCAACAAGGCATCTAATGCAGGCATTAAAATATCAGCAACAGTAATTTTAGGCATAGGTGGATCCAAATACACAGATGAACATATAAGAGACAGTGCGAAAGTGATAAATGAGACAAGGGTAACTTATTTGTCTACGCTACAGTTAGGTTTGGAAGAAGACAGTAAGGAAAAATTCTATAAAAACTTCAGTGATTTCACTATGCTTGATGATCATGAGATACTTTGTGAGCAGAAGAGATTTATAGAACTTTTAAATCCAAGTAATAAAATCATATTTCGCTCAAATCACGCTTCAAATGCTCTACACCTGGCAGGGACTCTGCCACGGGAGAAGGGTAGGTTGGTTCAGGAGTTGGAAGTTGCTTTAAATATTGGAAAGAGAGCTTTTGTACCTAATATATTTCGTGGGTTTTGAAATAGAATTATGCAGTGATACCGTAATAAAGTATCACATAGTATCAAGTTATTATTTATATCTATAAAAGAGACTCAATTAATATACGGTTAGCAAACATCGGCTATAATCACTTTTTATTATATATACGTTCAGAAGGGTTTTAAACCATGTTAAAACATATTTTATCCATGAAAATGGCAGTCTTGGTACTGTTTATTTTCGGAGTAGTAGTTGGTGCAGCGACATTTATAGAAAATGATTATGGTACACAAACAGCCCAGGCACTTATCTATAAAGCACAATGGTTTGAAGTTTTTTTAGCCTATTTTACAGCCATCTTGGTCTACAACATCATCAAATACAAATCGTATAAATCTAAACCAGCCGTTTTCCTTTTCCACTTCTCTTTTTTGATCATTGCTATAGGTGCACTTATTACACGTTATATAGGATATGAGGGTATCATGCATATCCGTGAAGGTAAATCTACCAATCTTATGGTCTCAGATGTAAAGTTGCTGCAAGTAACAGCAACACAAGGTGAACAGACTGCAGGGCTTGAAAAAGCACTTTATTTCTCAACCATGACAAAAAACAGCCTTTCTGAAAGCCTTAATGTAGGCGATAAAAAAGTCAATATAGAACTTATGAGATATTTGCCGACATCCCATGAGAAAGTAGTAAAAGACCCTAATGGAAAAAAACATTTGGAGTTGAAGATCTCTACAGGGCAACAAGGAAAAATATACTATTTTGCAAAAGGTGATGTAAAAGATTTTGGTGATTTTTATGTTGCGTATGATACGAAGTCTAAGAGTGATAAACCGACATTCATGATCAAAGAGGATGCTGGTGCTTTAAAAGTAGATTTCCCTCATCCTCTTAAATATCTTAACATGGATGACAAAAGTTCTGGTGAACTGAATGCGGGTGAAAATGACTTTAAGGGAAGGTATTTGCATCAGTTTGGTGATAATGCCATCGTGCTTAAAGAGATACATGAAAAATCCAGTTTTGTGATAGATTCTCATGACCTTAAAACACAATCAGGTAAACCAGAATTCATAGAACTTAAAGTGAGTGTAGGAGATAAAAGTGAGATCGTTGTCTGTAAACCGTACAAGGGGCAGACAGGTGAGTTAAACAGACTTTCACTTGATGGGGTAAAGATCGATCTGCGTATCGGTGCAAAACTGATAGAGATACCTTTTTCTATAAAGCTGGAGAAGTTTAAACTAGAGCGCTATCCTGGTTCTATGACACCTGCGTCATATGCAAGTGATGTTGTACTCATCGATAAAGAACAAAATATCAACATGCCTTATGCTATCTATATGAACCATGTACTTGACCATAGAAATTACCGTTTTTTCCAGTCTTCGTATGATCAAGATGAAAAGGGAACAATCCTTTCAGTCAATCATGATCCGGGAACATGGCCCACATATATAGGGTATATCTTGTTGACACTGGGGATGATCTGGAGTCTATTCATACCTAATGGTAGATTTCAAAAGCTTCTTAAAGGTGCAAGAAAACTACAACAGGGAGCAGCTGCAGCGATACTCTTCTCGTTGATGGCACTGAATCCTCAAAGTGCAAATGCGGCTACACCTACACTTGATCCAGAACTAAAGAAAGCAGTAAGTGCGTATGACTTGGAACATGCTATGAACTTTGGAAAACTTGCTGTGCAGGATCATCAAGGGCGTATGAAGCCTATAGATACAGTGGCACATGATATAGTCGCAAAGGTTACGGGTAAGTCATCTCTGTTTGGATTAGAGCCTAACCAAATACTACTGGGTATGATGACACAACCCAACCTTTATCAAACTGTACCTATGATCAAAATAGGACATCCAAAGATCGCTGTGAATCTTGGATTGCCAAAAGAGGCAAAGTTTGCAAAGTTCTCTGATTTCTTCTCTGCAAAAGACAGCAGTTATAAGATTTATGATGACATTGTGGCTGCATCAAGAAAGAAACCTCTCGAAAAGACCCAATATGATAAAAAACTCCTTGATATAGATGAACGTGTCAATGTCTCATATATGGCGTATCAGGGTACTATCCTTCGTATCTTCCCTAAACCTAATGATGCAAATAATAAGTGGTTCGCACCGGTTGAGGCCATGAAAGATTTTGCACCTAAAGAGAGTGAGCTTGTGAAGATGAGTATCTCTGCGTATTTTATGATGGTATCTGAAGCACTCAAAACTGGAAATTGGGGTAATGCAAACCTGGCACTTAAAGGCTTACATAAATATCAGAAAACGTATGGTGCGGAAGTGATTCCAAGCCCAAGTCATATTGATATGGAGATCAAATATAATAAGCTTGGGCTTTTTGGTAAGCTTGTTCCTCTTTATCTTATTTTAGGATTATTGTTACTGATTTTTGCTTTTATCAATATACTTAAACCTGCACTTTCCATGAAGTGGATCATGCGTGGTGCATTAGGCATACTCTTCTTTGGATTTATGGTTCATGTTGTGGGTATGGGTATTCGTTGGTATATCTCAGGACATGCTCCATGGTCAAATGCGTATGAGTCTATTGTATTTATCGCAGCAGCGACAGTATTTGCAGGTCTCGTCCTGGCTAGACACTCGCCATTTGCTTTGGCTGGTGCAGCTATCTTGGCAGGTGTTACCATGGGTGTGGCACATATGAACTTCATCAATCCGGAGATCACCAACCTTGTGCCTGTATTGAAGTCATACTGGCTTATGATACATGTTGCAACCATCATTTCAGGTAATGGTTTCTTTGGATTGGGGTCTATCCTTTCTTTGATGGTACTGCTACTGTTTATTTTTAGAGGCAGTAAAGGGCATGAAAATATGGATCGTTCCATTAAAGAGCTTACAAACCTCTCAGAGATGTCACTTATCGTTGGTCTGTTCCTCTATACTGTAGGTAACTTCCTTGGTGGTGTATGGGCAAATGAGAGTTGGGGACGTTACTGGGGTTGGGATGCAAAAGAGACATGGGCAGCTGTGACCATACTCATCTATGCAACAGTATTGCACCTTAGGTTCATTCCATCACTCAAATCATCATTTGCGTACAATGTAGCATCTACATGGGCATACTCTACAGTGCTGATGACATACTTTGGTGTGAACTACTACCTCTCAGGACTTCACTCTTACGCAGCAGGTGATCCAGTGCCTATCCCTATGTGGGTTTATTATGGTATTGCAGGACTGTTTGTATTGACTATTCTGGCAGCTAGAAATAGAAAGTTGGAAAAAGTAAAGTAAATTAAATACGCAATTCTCATATAACTATGTTAAAATTGTAGTTACTTTTATGAAGGATATAAATGTCAGGATACAAAAAAGCCTTTGGTTTCTTTTTTATCGTATTCTCTGCAGGATTTGCTGTGTGGTATCCACTTGGCAATCTTCTAGGATAGTGTATGGCAAAAGCAAAACCTTATAAGCCTGATACAACATTATTAAGAAGCAAAAAAGGGACACTCCTTTATCTATTTCTTATCCCACTTTTTATCGCTGTGATCTTAGCGCTTCTCCAGACCAATATTCAGGCATTTTTACTCAATAGTCTGGCCTTTGCACTTTTTTTCGCTACTGCAAAACTCTCATCCAAAGGGTTTACTCAAGAGTTGGAATATCTACGTTCTCCTTTGACAAAAGCCCCTAAAATACCTTATAAAACCATAGCAGCATTTATGCTAGGTGGTTCTACTGTCTTCACTGCTTGGATAGCAGGAGATAAACCTTTAACTTCTGCACTTTTTTTAGGAAGTATTGCGACACTTGGTTATTATTTGTATTATGGGTTTGATCCCAAAAAAGACAAGCTTGATAACCTTGGTGATGTTTCTGCCGAGTTTGTACTTGAAACTATCGGTGAAGCAAAAACAAAACTCTCAAATATAGAAAAACACATGGGCCAGATAGAAGATACGCTTTTGTATGGAAAACTCAATATTGCTATGACAAAAGCTAAAAATATCTTAGAAACTATCCAAGGAGACCCCAAAGATATTCGTGTTGCCAGAAAGTTTCTTATTGTATACATAGATGGCATAGCCAAAGTGACTGACTCTTATGTCGCGATGGATGAAGATGATATAAAAAGTGAGACAAAAGAGAAGCTTTATAGCCTTATGGATAATTTGGATAGCAAATTTGATAAAGAACTGGAAAGATTAAAAAATAACAATCAATTTGACCTGGATGTACATATAGATGTACTTAAAGAGCAGATAAAACACTAAATCAAAGGAGATCAAGTATGGAAACTAAAACAAAAGAGTTAATAGAAACAGCGATAGAAGAAAAAAGTGAACAAGTACCAGAAGTGATGGTGGAAGAAGTGACAGCACTTCAAGATGCGCTAAGTGAACTTGACATTAAAGATAGAAACTCCATCATTTATTTTGGTTCTTCTGCACAGGAAAAACTTGATGAAATTTCAAATCGTATGATAGATGGTGTCCAAAATAAAGAGGTAGGTGCAGCAGGTGCAGCACTCAATGAGATGGTTGCTTCCATCCGTGGATTTGATATAGATGAGTTTAATCCCAACATCAAGCTTGCATGGTGGCAGAAACTTTTTGGCGTTACGAAACCATTAGTGAAGTTCATTCAAGAGTATGAAGGGGTAAGAGATCAGATAGATATAATATCAAACAATCTTGAGAAGCATAAAAGTCAGCTTATGACGGATATCGTTTCGCTTGATAAGCTTTATGATGCAAATCTTGATTACTTTAGAAACTTGGAACTTTATATTAAAGCGGGTGAAACAAAACTCGAAGAACTTGAAGAGACGATCATCCCGGACTTTGAAGCAAAGGTACAAGACATGGAGATGTTAGCTATCCAAGATGTAAAAGAGATACGAGGCTTCAGAGATGAACTGGAGCGAAGAGTCCATGACCTTAGACTCTCCAGGCAAGTCACTATGCAGTCACTTCCAAGCATCAGATTGATTCAGGAAAATGATAAATCCCTTATTTCTAAAATCACTTCTACATTGGTTAACACAGTACCGTTATGGAGAAATCAGCTTGCACAAACTGTGACTATATTTAGAAGTCATGATACTGCAATCGCAGTCAAAGACGCAGCTGATCTTACGAATGAACTTCTTGAGAAGAACGCAGAAGGTCTTAGAGAGGCTAATATGGAAGTACGTAAGCAAATGGAACGGGGTATCTTTGATATAGAAAGTATCAAGAAAGCCAATGAATTATTTATAGCAACACTTGATGACTCCTTGAAAATTGCAGAAGAAGGAAAAGCAGCAAGAGCAGAAGCACTTGTAGAACTTCACAAAACAGAACATGAACTCAAAGATGCACTCCTTGCAGTCAAAGCAAGAGCAGAAGAAGTACCAGCGGTTATAACCACGTAAAAGAAGTATAACGATATGGGTTCATTCAAAATACTTCTTTTATTTTTTTAAAATTCTCTTTATCGTCTCAGAACAGATCGTCAATCCAAAAGCACCGGTAACTGCGACACAAGAGCCTTTTTCCTTACACTTATCTTCTTCAGGTGAAAATACTACCGTGAAATTTCTGTCAAAGTTAGCTTTTTTGAGTTCATTGCGTATCTTTCTTGCGAGTGCATCTCCATGTGTTTTCCAGATAGAAGCTACTTCTATTTTATTGGTCTCAAAACGTTTGGCCGAACCTACGGACATAATGAGCTTTTTGTACTCTTTTTTTGCCAGTTCTATCTTTACTTTTGTGGTGTCTGCAGCATCGATGATGATATCATAAGGGCTGAAATCAAAACTTTCTACCCATACCATGGTCATTTGTTGATGTATAGCTTGTATGCCAGGGTAGAGTTTAGCTAAAGTGTCTATTTTACTTTCTCCAACAGCTTCAGATCCTATCTGTCTGTTCTGGTTTGTTTCATCATAGGTATCGTAGTCCAAAATAGTTATGTCACTCACTCCGGAACGGTAAAGACAGTCAAGTGCGTAAGAGCCTACACCACCAACACCTAAAATTAATATTTTGGCTTTTTGTAATTTATCAAAGTCTTCATCTCCGAAGAGCATACGGCAGCGTTCAAATCTCACAGCCACGATTCCAAAGATGAAATATCATCATGACTGGTCATATCGAGATGTACAGGTGTGATAGAGACATAACCGTCATTGATCGCTTCAAAGTCTGTAATGTGCCCTTTGGTCTCCATCCATCCTAATTCAGGTAAGCCTATCCAGTAATACTCTTTTCCTCGTGGATTGTAGTGTACTTCAGCATTATGTGCATAGAGACGATTTCCTGCACGAGTGACTTTAAATCCTTTACATTCTGAAGATGGAATAGGAGGGATGTTGATATTTAAAAATTTACGTGCTGGGAGAGGAAACTCGCCATCGAAGATCTTTTGTACAAGTGTTGCTATGCTCTCTTTGGCCAAGTCATACCCCAATTCCTTGATGCTTTCACCACTGTTCTTGTAAACTTGAGAGATAGCAATACTTGGGATACCTTGCAGTACAGCCTCCATAGCAGCAGATGCTGTTCCAGAGTAAGTGATATCCTCTCCCATATTTGAACCGATGTTAATGCCGGAGATGACAATGTCCGGTCTCTTTTCTTTAGTGAAAAGTTTATTGAGTGAGAGGAAGATACAGTCTGAAGGTGTACCGTCATCAAGCTTATAAAAGTTCTCTTCAAGATGTACAAAATGTAAGGGTTTGGTAAGTGTAAGAGAGTGGCCACATGCAGATTTCTCTAAAGTAGGTGCTACTACAGTGACATGACCTAAAGGTTTAAGAGCTTCGACAAGTGCAAGGAGTCCTTTAGACTCGAAACCATCGTCGTTTGTGATTAATATTTGTTTCATGCTATATACTTTATAGATTATTTTATCGCTATTATAACCTTTTTGGTATAATACTTTAAATTAAAAATAAATTAATCATTTTAAAGGAATAATCGTGCAAAAAGAGCCGATGTTAAGACCAACGTATGTGAAACTTTCAGAAGAGTTGGAGCAGTTGAAATCTGTAGAGAGAGGTGTCATAGCTGGTATTATAGATGAAGCAAGAGCACAGGGTGACCTTAAGGAAAATGCAGAATACCATGCAGCGAAAGAGAAACAAGGACTTATGGAAGCACGTATCGCTGAGCTTACAGATGTGGTAGGGAGAGCCCAGGTTGTTGATCCTTCTACTTTAGCACATGCACGTATCTCTTTTGGTTCTACAGTGTTGCTTGTAGATCAAAATACAGATGAAGAGATAAAGTATACTATCGTAGGGGGACAAGAGTCAAACCCTACGCATGGACTTATCTCTATCCAGTCACCGATGGCTAGGGCACTCATAGGTAAAGAAGAGGGTGATGAAGTAGCACTTGTCCTTCCAAGCGGCAAAAAGACGTATGATATTGAAGAAGTGTTATATGAAGAGATCAATATAGGTTAAATGGAGTTATTATGATAAAAGTAGGTGTAGTAGGGGCCAGTGGATATACAGGACTTGAATTGGTAAAAATGTTGGTAACCCATCCGGGGTTTCAGCTCACGTATCTTGCAACCACGCAGGGTGATACGACCATAGAAGCATTGCATCCTTCTTTGGTAGATGTTATTAGTCTTCCTGTCGAAAAAGCGGACGTTGCTTCCGTGGCTGAACGTTGTGAACTTGTTTTTCTTGCACTTCCGCATAAAACTTCTATGGGATTTGCCAAAGAACTCATAGACCAAGGTGTCAAGGTAGTAGATCTCTCTGCTGATTATCGTTTAGAGCTAGATACGTATGAAGAGCACTATTGTGAACATGAAGACAAAGATCATTTAGATGATTCTGTTTATGCACTCATTGAGTATTATAGAGAAGATCTGAAAACGGCTAAACTTGCAGCAGGTCCAGGGTGTTACCCTACGGCTACACTGCTTGGTATTTTACCGTTCATTCCCTACCTTGATACTTCTGCACCTCTTTTTGTAGATGCAAAGTCAGGTCTGAGTGGGGCAGGTAAAAAATTGACAGAGATGACAAGTTTTGTAAATATGAATGAAAATATCTTTGCCTACAATCCACTTAAACATCGTCATGCACCGGAGATAGCGGAGAAGATAGAAAAAGTACACGGTGCCAAAATGAATGTCAACTTTGTACCGCATCTTATCCCTGCGACACGTGGGGAACTGGTTTCCGTCTATGCAACTTTAAAAGAAGATATTGATCCGCTTGAAGTGTTAAAAAAACATTATGCAAATGATCCGTTTATCCGTATACGTGAAACACCTGTTGACATCAAAAGTACAGCTGGAACACATTTTTGTGATATCTTTGCAGCTAAAAATGGTAATGCTTTGTTTGTAAGTTCTGCTATAGATAACTTACTGCGAGGGGCAAGTTCTCAGGCACTTGTTGCTGCTAATTTGATGTGTGGTTATGATGAAGGTATGGGTATTCCCACTATTGCTTATATGCCATAGAGGTAAATTAGAAGTTAGTAATCCCAGACTGCAAGTATGTTCTCTCTTCATTTTTTTAAAAAAAACGAAGCAAAAAATCGTCACGACTCTCAAATCGCTCCGCTTTTAAGGGTGTTCGTCGTGACAAGAAAGAGCAATTAATGGAGAGAAGATGATAGAAATTAATGAAAATGCACTTTTTATAGCTGATTCTCATTACCCACATCATGGAGATGAGTTTTTAGACTTACTTAAAAAGCTTGAGAGTGAAGAGATCCAAACCTCTCAACTCTTCTTGATGGGTGATAACTTCGATTTACTCTTTGGCTATAATGATTATATAAAAACATTTTCCAACGATGCTATCTCACTACTACAAAAACTTTCAAAAAACCTGGAGATACACTACTTTGAAGGAAACCATGATTTTTGTCTTCAAGAACTGTTTCCTAATGTAAAAGTTTATAGCAGAGAAGAACAGCCTATTATGTTTAAAATGGATAACAAGAAGATAGCTATCTCTCATGGTGATAAATATGTTACAGGGTTTGGGTATGATCTTTATTGTAAAGTCTTGCGAAATAAAACAACACTTACGTTACTTAAACCTTTTGAAAAATTTATTATAGATGATCGTATGAAGAAACTCTCACAAAAAGATGTTTGTCATCCTTTCCCTAGATTTGAAAAAAGAGTAGAGGAGATATTAGAACATTACAGAGATGCTGATATGGTGATAGAAGGACATTTTCATCAAGCTAAAGTGATAGATAAGTATATCTCCTTACCATCACTTGCCTGTCAAGGGAAAGTAGCGGTAGTGAGAGAGGGAGAGATAGAGTTTATTAAGCTATAGCAGTTGCAGGCTCTTTTTCTTTGCAAAGCTTATCTGTATAAAAACTTCCAAATGGTACGAGTGAAAGTATGAAGTAGATCAGTGCCTCTTTCTTGTTAAATGGTACGTCTTTCATAGCTTCGAGTAGTTGATAAACAAATGCCATAAAAAGTACACCATGTATCATTCCTGCTATTTTGGTAGCGATAGGAAATCCAAAGCTATATTTGAGTGGCATAGCGATGAACAGCAAGATGATAAATGAATATCCCTCTATTTTATTGATAAGACGAAATTTTTTTAATTCAGACATATATTCTCCTAATTTTTTTGGGAGTATATCAGAAGATGTTTAATGAAGTATAATAAAGAGTGTATAAATGATTATTTTTAGGTTATAATTATTAGAAATTCAAAGGAGACACTATGCAAAACAATAAAATGACCATAGAAAACATACCTAAGTATAATTTTTTTATAATAGAGATGATAAAAGAGGGTTTTGCACGCATAGATGGTGTCAAGCTGACTTTTGTTCTGGCTTTCTTGATATATATGGCTATTGCTATTGTTTTAAATATACTCTTGAGTTTTATCTTCCCTTCACCGGTAGATAATCCAAATATACTCAATCAGCAAATAGTGGGTATCTTAAGTTATCCGGTACTTATCCCTCTTATGGTAGGGATGATGATGCTTGCTATTAAATATTCACGTGGTGAAAACATACACTACAGGTCTATGTTTGACTATTATCATATGACAGGGCATCTGGCGTTAGCAGGTATCTTGATATATATCCTCACTTTGATCGGTTTTCTACTTCTCATCCTCCCTGGGATATACCTGAGTATCGCTTATGTTTTTGCCCTTCCACTCATAGCAGACAAAGGTTTAGATGTATGGGAAGCAATGGAACTCTCAAGAAAAGCCGTAACTAAAAACTGGTTTAAAGTCTTTGGTTTGATGTTTCTTCTTGGTCTTATCTTCGGACTGGGAGCACTTGCCTTGGGTATCGGACTTATCTGGGCTATACCATTGATGTTCGTGACACTTTATGGCTTGCTTTATCCGTTGATCTTTGATGGAGTAGGGGTGTAACTTTACAAGTATTTCTTTTTGTGTTGTTCTTGTTCCTGACGGAGACGTTAGGAACGAAGCTAAAACTCTTCTATGATTAACCTATCAATTCCGAACACAAATCAAACCGATTATGCGTCATCAGATGTACTTTTCCGTGCTCTTTCATCACATCATCAAATATACGCTTAGACAAAGCAAATCCTACTTCTTGTTCTTTGTCCTCTCCATCCATAGCAGCGAGATTCATTTCATCTATGATATTTTTAGGTACAGAGATACCTGGTACTTTGTCATCTATAAAGTTGGCGGTTCTGGCTCGAACGATGGGGAATTGTCCCAGTATAAGGTGGGCTTCTTTGGCTGTATCTCTTACGCTCATCTCTTTGGCTTCTTCAAAGAGTTCCAGGAGTTCTTTGGCATTTTCCATGTTATAGACTGGTTGGGTAATGATGGCTCTTGCACCGTAGTCAAGTTTTTTAACGATACGTTTTTGTAGACTTTTCATATTCCTTGCATAAGAGTTACTCACTGCAAAAGGGTAGATGGGCTTAGGAGCAGGGTTGAGTGGTTTGTTTGAGTAGTCCACACCGTTGTTAAGGTGGTAGATGATACTTAGAAGCAGGGTAGAGTCACGTTCCAGTACCCCTTTAACCTCTGGTTGGTCTGAGAACTTCGCAGGGTCACCAGTGAGTGCAAGTATGCAACGCAGGTCAAAATCATTGGCACCAAGGAGGGTAGACTGTAAAGATAGCTTGTTTTTGTCTCTCATACTCATCGTAGCTATAACAGGTTTGTTAAACGTTTGCTGCACTTTGATCGCAGAGAGTACGCCTGACATTTTGAGTTTGGCTAGGGGGTTGTCTGTGCATGAAAAACCTGTGACTTTCTCGTGAAGCTTATGTTTTTTGATGTCTTCAAGTATATGGTCTATAGATGCACCATGTGGAGGATTTATCTCTACAGTGATGAATTTCTTATCGTTACAAAGGATGTCGCAAAATTTTTCAAACATTAATTACTCTTTTTTTATTTATTAGTTATAATTCTATCTAAATAATGCATAGAGGGTTATTACAGATAATCCAAGTATGATATATTAATAAATATTAATAGGAAAATGTATGTCTAAACTAGCCGTATTTGATTTTGACTCAACACTGATGGATGGTGAGACCATCGACTTTTTAGCAGCACCACTTGGACTTGAAGAACAAGTAGCATCCATTACAGAGCGTGCCATGGCAGGGGAGTTGGATTTTTTTAAATCACTTATCGCAAGAGTAGCACTACTTGAAGGACTAGAGAAAACGAAAGTAGATGAGATATGTGCAGATCTTCCTATGATGCCTGGTGCTTTTGAGGTAGTCAAAGGACTGAAAGAACGTGGATACACCGTGGTCTGTTTCTCAGGCGGATTTAGAAATGCTACTTCTCCAGCAGCCAAAGCACTTGGTATTGATGCAGACTTTTCTAATGTACTACATGATGACGAAGGCATACTCAGTGGTAAAGTAGGGGGAGACATGATGTTTGGTTTCTCTAAAGGAGATATGATAGTCCGTCTTCAAAATTTATTGGGTATTGATACGAAAGATACACTTGTTGTAGGAGACGGTGCCAATGACCTTAGCATGTTTGAACATGCCGCGACCAGAGTGGCATTTTGTGCAAAACCTGTACTTAAAGAGGCTGCAACACACTGTGTAGATGTAAAAGACTTACGAGAAATACTCAAGATAGTAGATACACTTTAATGAAAATCCCTAGCTGTAGTATCAAAGGTATTGTTACCCAGTTACTACAGCATAAAAAAGAACTTATTTTTGGTAATAGTATTGCCATACTTGCTACACTTCTTGTAGTGACAATACCACTTTTTATTCCTATTATGGTAGATGAACTTCTTTTAGGAAAAGACCATGGTTTTATCTCTTTTATCTCTGAGCATATTTGGGCAACGGATACCAAAGGGTATGTGCTTGGTATTTTGGTACTTATATTACTGTTGCGTGTTCTAAGTACGCTACTGTCGATAGTGCAGACTAAAATCTTTGTTTCCATATCAAAAAATATTACTTACAAAATGAGAGAGTCTTTGCTGAAACATCTCAAAAGAGTTTCACTAAAAGAATACGAGATGATACGTGTAGGGGCAGTGACCTCCAAGCTTGTAACAGATGTAGAGACCATCGATGGTTTTGTAAGTTCGACTATCTCGAAACTCATCGTTGCTGTACTGATACTGGTCTTCTCCGCAGTGGTGCTACTCTGGATACACTGGCAACTGGCACTCTTTATCTTGATCACTAATCCTATAGTAGTACTTTTTACCGTAAAGTTATCTCGAAACATAGGTAAGCTTAAAAAAGAGGAAAATCAAGCAGTAGAACTGTTCCAGTCTTCACTGACTGAAACCCTTGAACTTTTCCATCAGATACGTGCAGCCAATAAAGAAGAGTATTTTTTCAAACAGAGTGAAAGCAAAGCAAAAGAGCTTAAAGAGCACTCTGTGAACTATGGCTACAAGAGTGATGCAGCCATAAAGTTCTCCTACTTGATCTTTTTGGCAGGGTATGAAGTTTTTAGGGCAGTAAGTATCTTGGCTGTTGCCTATAGTGACTTGAGTGTGGGGTTGATGCTTGCTATATTCTCTTATCTTTGGGTGATGGTTTCTCCTACACAAGATATTATTAACTTTCAGTATGTTCTGGCTACAGCTAAAGCCGCTTGTAAACGTATCAATAGTATTTATGAGATGGAGCAAGAGCCTCTTATGGTGCAGATTGTCAATCCATTTGAGACTTCAAAAGCAATAGATATAAAAGTCACCAACCTCTCTTTCTCTTATCTTAAAGATAAGCCTATATTGAAAAATATCAATATGCAGATAGATGAAGGCTGTAAAGTAGCCATAGTCGGAGCCAGTGGAAGTGGAAAGACTACTTTAGCAAATATTCTTGTAGGCTTTTATCCTTTTGAGGAGGGGGAGATACTTTATGAAGGTGTGTCAAACAAAGTATTGAAACTCTCAACGATCAGAGAAAATATTCATCTTATATTGCAACATCCTAAACTCTTTAATGATACAATGTTGTTTAATCTAACGCTTGGCAAAGAGTATAGTGATGAAATGGTGCAAAATGCACTGCAGATCGCACAACTGAGTGATGTCATAGAACGTTTAGATAAAGGTCTTGATACCCTTGTAGGAAAAGACGGTATTAAGTTGAGTGGTGGACAGCGACAAAGAGTAGCCATAGCAAGGATGGTACTTTCTAACCCGAAGGTAGTCATCTTTGATGAGTCTACTTCGGCGCTGGATGTTCATACAGAAGCACAACTTTTTGAAGCACTTCAGAGCTTCTTAAAAGACAAAACAGTTATTACCATCGCACATAGGATTAGTACGATCAAAAGTGCCGAGTTCATCTATGTATTAGAAGATGGCAAAGTGGTCGATAGTGGAACTCCCCAAGAGTTACTGACTAAAGATGAAAGCTATTTTAGTAGCATGATATAAAGCATAGGAACTTTGGTTCCGTTATTTAAGGATAGATATTTGGATATTTTTCAAGCGATAATCATTGGAATTATCGAAGGTTTTACAGAGTTTTTGCCTATCTCTTCTACAGGACATATGATCGTTGCCAGTAAATTTTTAGGTGTTTCAGAAAATGCACTTACAAAGGCTTATCAAGTCATCATTCAATTTGCAGCTATACTTGCTGTGATGCTCATCTATAAAGAAAAAATCACCTTCAAGAAAATAGATCTTTGGACAAAACTTATTGTTGCATTTTTACCTCTTGCTATTGTAGGTTTTATTTTCAAAGACCAAATTAAAACACTTTTTAATGTTGAAACTGTAGCGTGGATGTTTATTATCGGTGGGTTTGTTTTCCTTGTTGTGGAGTATTTTTATGAAGAGAAAGAGTTTCATGTCAGTGATGTTGAAAAGGTAAGTTACATACAAGCACTCTGGGTAGGCTTGGCACAAGTCTTCTCACTTATCCCTGGAACAAGTAGGGCAGGTGCTACTATCATTGGGGGGCTTTTAGCTCATTTAGACAGAAAAACTTCTACAGAATTTTCATTTTTACTTGCGATACCTGTAATGGCAGCGGTAACCGGATATGATCTACTTAAACATTACCAAGATTTTACAGATGCAAACTGGGGGGCATTTGTCATAGGTTTTGTAACGGCATTTGTAGTGGCATACTTGACGATCAAACTTTTCCTCGCATTTATACAGAGATTCACTTTTGTGGCGTTTGGCATTTATAGGATAATTTTCGGGGTGATTTTGTTATTGGTGATTTAAGAACGTAGGGGCAGACCTCAGTGTCTTCCCCTACGTGAAATTGAATTTATAAAGTTTCCATAGGAGACTTCATTAAGTTCAAAAAGTTTTTTGGACATGAGCGAGGTCGACCTCGTATTTTAAAGGTAAACATTATGAAATTTAGTGAATTTAATTTTCACCCTGATTTGTTTAAGGGCGTGAAGATAGCAGGCTTTAAAGAGCCAAGTCCCATCCAAGAGATGGCTATACCGATAATCAATAACGGTAGTGATATGGTAGGACAAGCCCATACGGGTACAGGAAAAACAGCAGCCTTTGGTCTTCCTATGATGGATAAACTGGCTAAAGGTGAGATAGAGAGAGCGTTAGTTATCACGCCTACAAGAGAGTTGGCAACACAAGTGGCAGATGAGCTGTATCATCTTGGACGTTTTGCTGGTATTCGTACATTGACTGTGTATGGTGGTGTAGGGTATGGTCGTCAGATCGCACTCATACATAAAGGTGTACAGATCGTTGTAGCCACACCGGGAAGACTCAAAGATCTTTACAAAAAAGGAAAGATTGATGTTTTCAACCCTGAGATAGTGGTACTTGATGAAGCAGATGAGATGCTTGATATGGGATTCTTAGAAGAGATCAAAGAGATCTTTGAGTATATCCCGCAAAACAGACAAACACTGCTTTTTTCAGCAACGATGCCAGAGCCTATCAAAGAACTTGCAAATAACATTCTTTATAGACCAGAGTTTATCTCCGTAGTAGGGGATGAAGAGATAACAAAAAATATTATTGATCAGCGTTATTATGTTATCAATGAAAGTCAAAGAGATGAGGCTATCGTTAAACTTCTTGAAACAGAAAAGACCAATAAATGTCTCATCTTCTGTCGTATGAAAAGAGAGGTGGATAGGCTGGCTGAACATCTGCAAGCTTTAGGCTTTAATGCCAGTGGTTTGCACGGTGATTTAGAACAAAGAGACAGAGAAGTGATTATCAAAGCTTACAGAAGAGGGGAAACAAAGATCATGGTTGCTACAGATGTGGCTTCCCGTGGTCTTGATGTTAAAGATGTGACGCATGTATTTAACTACCATATCCCTTTTGACCCACAGAGTTATGTACACCGTATCGGTCGTACAGGGCGTGCCGGCAAGAGTGGTCAGGCTATTACTTTGGTGACGGCTGAAGAGTTTAGAGAGTTACAGCGTATCCAAAAAGAGGTAGGAGCAGATATGCGTCTTGCTACCATCCAGGGTGGAGAGGGCATAGATGAATCCAGTCGTGAATATCTAGCTGATCAAATTAGAGATATGCATATACATAATGACGCGAATGCATTGATAGCACATATGGGTGATATGGATAGAGAGTTACTTTTAGAGAAGCTTATCTCTTGCTTTATAGAGAGAGAACAACACAATGTTGGTTCACAAATTGGTTTTGACCAAAACACAGTAGATGAGATGATGCAAGGCTATATAGGTGAGCAAAAAGCTACGCGAAATAACAATCGCAGAAAAAAACGAAGATAATTGCTTTTTTTTAACTTGAAACAAGCAAAACTATTTTAAAATTTGAATATAAAACAATTTCTAAAAGTGAGGCTATATGGAAGATGTTAATTTGATAGGCGAAAGTTTAAAGTTTATGGTTTTGGGAATGGTAGTTGTCTTTTCATTCCTTATCATACTTGTACAAGTCGTAAAACTACAGGCAAAGATCATTAATAAATACTTTCCTGAAGAGACACCTAAGGCACCCACTTCTTCGGGTCAGTCTGATGAATCACAACGTATCGCAGCGATCATTGCAGCGGTAACAGAATTTCGCAAAAAATAATAATCATAAAGAAGGTATCGTAAATGGCTAAAAAATATATCGATGTAATGGACACAACTTTTAGAGATGGATTTCAGTCTGTCTTTGGTGGGCGTGTTCTTATGGATGACTTCTTTCCTGCGGTAGAAGCAGCGAAACAAGCAGGAATTACGCACTTTGAATTTGGAGGTGGGGCAAGATTCCAATCTCTCTACTTCTATCTACAAGAAGATGCATTTAAAATGATGGACGGTTTTAGAGAGATCGTTGGTCCGGATGCTAACTTGCAAGTACTCTCGCGTGGTATTAACACAGTGATGCTTGATACTGGTAGCCGTGAGATGATAGACCTTTTTGCAAAAATGTTTAAAAAGCATGGTACAACAACCGTAAGAAACTTTGATGCGCTTAACGATGTGAATAATCTTGCATTTTCTGCAGAGATGATCAAAAAACATGGTCTTAACCATGAGGTTGTTGTGACTATGATGGACTTACCTCCAGGATGTAAAGGGGCACATGATGTTGCTTTCTATGAAAAAACACTTAGAAATATTTTAGACAGCGGTATCGCTTTCGATAGCGTCTGTTTTAAAGATGCATCCGGTACAGCGAATCCTCATAAAGTATATGAGACTATTGCAATGGCAAGAAAACTTCTTGGTGACAGTGTTCACCTTAGACTTCACACACATGAAACAGCAGGTGTCTCTGTAGCGTCTTATCTTGCAGCGCTTGAAGCTGGGGCAAATGGTATAGATATGGCTGCTTCTCCGGTAAGTGGAGGAACATCTCAGCCAGATATCCTTACGATGCTACATGCAACCAAGGGAACGAACTATAACCTTGGTGATTTGAAACTAGATAAGATACTCAAGTATGAAGAGAGACTCAAAGAGTGTCTTGCTGAGTATATGATCCCACCTGAAGCGACACAGGTTTCACCTCTTATTCCATTCTCCCCAATGCCTGGTGGTGCTTTGACTGCCAATACTCAGATGATGAGAGACAGTGGAGATTTAGAGAAGTTCGATCAAGTGATCGCTGCGATGAAAGAAGTTGTAGAGCGTGGTGGTTATGGTACATCTGTGACACCGGTAAGTCAGTTCTATTGGCAACAAGCGTATGCAAACGTCATGTTTGGTCCATGGAAGCAGATCGCTCCAGGATATGGACGTATGGTATTGGGTTACTTTGGTAAAACACCGGTGAAAGCAGATGATGAGATCATCAAGTTTGCATCTGAAAAACTTGATCTTGAACCAACAACAGAAAATCCTTTAGATATCTCTGATCGTGATGAGACTAAGTCTATTGCACACTGGACAAAAGTGCTTGAAGAAGAAGGTTTGGAAACATCAGATGAAAACATCTTCATCGCAGGTGCATGTGATCAAAAAGGTATTGCGTTCTTGAAGGGTGAAGGCCCTCTCATGATAAGAAAAGGTAAAAATAACAGTGGAGAAGCAGAAATGGCAGGAAATTATACAGTAGTAGTAGATGGTAAAAAATATAGTGTACAAGTAGCAGAGGGTGATGCAGATATCCAAGTCTCAGAGGCTGCACCTGCAATATCAACAGCAGCGCCTGTTCCGGCAAATGGTGTAGGTGGTGTTGAAATACACTCTCAAACTCCAGGTAATGTATGGAAGATCCTGGCTAGCCCTGGTGACAGCATTAAAGAGGGTGAAAAGATCATGATCCTTGAAGCGATGAAGATGGAGATAGACATCACTGCACCAAAAGATGGTGTGATCGCTTCTATCAATGTCAATGTCAATGACACAGTCGCTGACGCACAACTTCTTGCCACAATGGAGTAGAAATGAATATCAAACAGATTCTTCTCTCTCTACTGTTTGCCATGGTTGCACTTACATCAATGGCCGGTGCTTCTTCTCATGACGCAGGAGCAGCTACACAAGAGAGTGTAAAAGAAAAAGAATATACGCCAAAAAGTATTGGCGAGTTGATGGGTAGTTTCTGGGAAACTACCGGTCTTAAAGCCATCCTCGATGTAAATGATGGTGAAATGACTTCTGAGCCAAAAGGTGCAAAATACGAGAGAGAGATGACTTGGTTTGAATCTTCTTTGGGTCGTATTATTATGATCATCATCGTATTTATCCTCTTCTATTTGGCCATTGCGAAAAATTTTGAACCACTGCTGTTGATCCCAATCGCATTTGGTGGGTTACTGGCCAATATCCCACTGGCTGGAATAGGCGGAGAGCATGGTATGTTGGGGATCATCTATAATATGGGTATAGCCAATGAGTTCTTCCCTCTGCTTATCTTTATGGGTGTTGGTGCGATGACTGACTTTGGTCCGCTTCTTGCTAATCCAAAAACAGCTATCCTTGGTGGAGCAGCACAATTTGGTATCTTCGGTTCACTTGTAGGAGCTGTTGCTATTGGATTTAGTCTGCAAGATGCATCTGCGATCAGTATTATCGGTGGGGCAGATGGTCCGACATCTATCTTTATTGCCAACAGACTTGCACCAGATATGCTAGGGGCTATTGCGGTTGCTGCTTATTCATATATGGCACTCGTACCTGTTATCCAGCCTCCTATAATGAGACTTTTAACAAACAAAGAAGAGCGTCAGATAGTTATGAAAACGAGTAGAAAAGTACACAGACTTGAAAAACTCGTGTTCCCTATTGTTGTTTTAGTACTTTCTATTTTGATACTACCAGAGTCAACACCACTTATCGGTGCATTTGCTTTTGGTAACTTTGCAAAAGAGTCAGGTGTTGTAGACAGACTGAGTGATACGATGCAAAATTCACTGATCAATATTGTAACAATATTCCTCGGATTGGGTGTTGGTTCAAAACTGGCAGCAGATAAATTCCTTGTCGTTGAGACTATGGGGATCATGATCATTGGTCTACTTGCATTCTCAGCAGGTACAGCGATGGGTGTAGTTATGGCGAAGATCATGAATAAGTTTTCAGATGAGCCTATCAATCCACTTATTGGTGCAGCAGGAGTTTCTGCGGTACCAATGTCAGCAAGAGTTGTAAGTAAAGTTGGTTCTGAAGAGAAGCCGGGTAATATTCTACTTATGCATGCTATGGGTCCAAATGTAGCCGGTGTTATCGGTTCAGCGGTAGCAGCAGGTGTGTTGTTATCAATTTTCAAATAAAATAAAGAGGATATAATGAGTACCAAAATACCAAACGGGCTTGATAAACTAGGATTAAAAAACATCGGTGATGTCTATTATAATTTAAGTTATGATGAACTACAAGCTCACGAAGTCAATCGTGGAGAGTGTAAGATCTCTACATCAGGTACAGCAATGTGTGATACGGGTATCTTTACAGGCCGTAGTCCTAAAGATAAATATTTTGTAGATCAGGCACCATCAAATGAGCATATTGCCTGGGGTGATGTAAATGCTAAGATTGATAAAGAGATCTATGACGAACTTTTAGACATTACTTTGACACAGCTTTCCGGTAAAAATATTTATGTTACTGATGTATATACAGGTGCAAGTCCTGCAAGTAAAAGATCAGTAAGATTTATCTCTGAAGTATCATGGCAGGCGCACTTTGTGAAAAACATGTTCATTCGTCCTACTGAAGAAGAATTGGAAAGCTTTGAACCAGACTTTACAGTATATAACGCATGTAAAACTACAGATGATAAGTACAAAGAGCATGGGTTGAATTCTGATGTTTATGTAGTCTTTAATGTAGAAGATAATATTGCTATCATCGGTGGAACCTGGTATGGTGGTGAGATGAAAAAAGGTATCTTCTCTATGATGAACTACTGGTTGCCACTTGAGGGTAAACTCTCTATGCACTGTTCAGCAAATGTGGGTAAAGATGAAGATGTATGTCTTTTCTTTGGACTTTCAGGTACTGGTAAAACGACACTTTCTACTGATCCTCATAGGGCACTCATCGGTGATGATGAACATGGATGGGACGATAATGGTGTTTTTAACTTTGAAGGTGGATGTTACGCAAAAGTGATCAACTTAGATGCAAAATCTGAGCCGGAAATTTTTGGTGCCATTGTAAAAAATGCACTTTTAGAAAATGTTGTAGCTGATACAAATGGTAAAGTAGATTACACAGATGGTTCGAAAACTGAGAATACAAGAGTTTCCTATCCTATTGAACACATTGCAAACCATAAAGAGGACTTACAAGCCGGACACCCAAATAATATTATCTTCCTGACTGCAGATGCATTTGGTGTACTTCCTCCGGTAAGTAAGCTCAGTAAAGAGCAGGCAATGTATTATTTCCTCAGTGGTTATACGGCTAAGGTAGCAGGAACAGAGAGAGGTATCACTGAACCGGTAGCCACGTTCTCAGCATGTTTTGGTGAAGCATTTTTACCACTGCACCCAACTGAGTATGCAAAGCTTCTTGGTAAGAAGATCGATGAACATGGTGTACATGTGTATCTTGTAAATACTGGCTGGACCGGTGGTCCTTATGGTACGGGTAAACGTATGAGTATTAAAGATACCAGAGCATGTATTGATGGTATCTTGAATGGCTCTATTAATGATGCTGAGTTTGATACGCTTCCTACCTTTAATCTTCAGATCCCTAAGACACTTGATGGGGTAAAAGACAATAAAGTACTTAACCCAAGAGAAACATGGGAAGATAAAGCAGAATATGATGCAATGCTTGCAAAACTTGCAGGTATGTTCACAGAAAACTTCCACCGTTATGATGATCATGGAAGTGAATTTGATTACGCATCCGCAGGCCCACAACTCTAATAAACAGAACACTTCATGACTCCTATTTCAATAGGAGTCATTCTCTCTTATTTAATTCTAAGAAATCTATAGTATAGTTTCATAATATTAAACATTAAGGAACAAAGATGGATGTAAATAAAATCAGAGCAGTATGTAGACCGATCAGAATCGTTCTTGGACTTGCACTTATTGGTGCAGGTGTATATACAGGAATTAAATGGTTCTATTTGGGTATTATCCCACTTATTGCAGGACTTTCAAACTTCTGTCCTCTATGTATCATCACTAAAAAATGTGATATCGAGGCTTAGTAATAGTGTAAGATGAAAAAATTCATCTTACACCATATTTTTACCTTCTTCTCTCACAAACAGATATCTTCACGCAGTATTCAATTTAATAAAGTATAATTTCATCATATAAATATCTTTCAAAGGGAAATCATATGGATAAACTCACACAATATTTAAATGAACGTCATAATGATGAGTTGCACCCCTCTGAGATAGCAAACCTTCTTAAAGATCTAAATGAAAAAAGTTTCAATGAAGCAGTACAGGCAATACCCAAAGAACTCATTGCTGATGTTGCGTTAGAACTTCCAGACAGATATTTTGAAGATGTAGTTGAGTCTTTTACGGTTAAAGAGTTAGCAGAGTCTGTTACAGAGCTGGAGAGTGATGATCAGACAGATTTCATACAAGAGCTTGAAGAGATCGATAGTGAAATGGCTAAAGAGGTCTTTGCCGAACTGGATAAAGAAGACCAGGAAGACATCCTTCAGCTAAAAAAGTATGAAGAGGATGAAGCTGGTGCGTATATGCAAACTGAGGTATATACAGCAAATTTACACCATACTGTACATGATGTCATCAAAGAGTTTGCAGAACTTAGAAAAAAAGATGAACTTGAAAATGTATATTACCTTTTTGTTACCGAAGAAAATAATACTCTACGTTATGGTATAGGATTAGATAACCTTCTTGTATTTGATTTTGATAAAACACTGCAAGAGAATATAGAAGAGAATCCTGAAAAGTATAAGCCTGTTGTTGGAAATAACCATGATGATATTTATGATATTGTACAAAAATTTCAAGAGTATGATTTAAGTTCTATGCCTATTGTTGATGACGAAGGGATACTGCTTGGGCGTATTACTTCAGATGATATTTATGACATTATTAATGAACATGCGACAGACCAAATGTATAACCTCGCAGGGGTAAATGATGATGCGGAAGAGGAAGAAGGCATCTTCAAAGCAGGAAAAGCACGTGCAGTGTGGTTAAGTATCAATCTTATGACAGCTATAGCAGCATCATTGGTCATAGGGCTTTTTGAAGAGACACTACAAAGTATCGTTGCATTGGCTATTCTGATGCCTATCGTTGCCTCTATGGGTGGTAATGCAGGGACACAAAGTCTTACGGTTGTTGTGCGTCAACTTGCTCTTGGAGATATTGCGAAACATGATGCATTTCGTACGATCAAAAAAGAGGTGATTCTCTCCCTTGTAAATGGACTCTTTTTCGCTATAATCATGGGTATAATAGCCTCGGTATGGTTTGACAAAGGAATGCTGGGTGTAGTTATAGCACTTTCTATGATCATTAATCTGTTGAGTGCAGGGTTCTTTGGTTCTATGGTACCATTGCTACTCAAAAAAATGGAAGTTGATCCAGCCATTGGAAGTACAGTGATACTGACAACGGTAACGGATGTAGTAGGCTTCTTTAGCTTTTTAGGTCTTGCGACCATTATTTTACTTTAAAGGTGTAATTAAATTATATGGATTTATTAATTCTCTATTTCTCTTTGGCTGTGTCTATATCGTTCATCTGTTCGATTTTAGAATCAGTCTTACTCTCTGTCAATATGGCATATATTTCCGTATTGGAAAAGGAAAGTCCTACAGCGGGTGCACTCCTAAAATCACATAAAATTGGGATAAACAAGTCTATTGCTTCAATTTTAATTTTAAATACTATCGCCAATACACTTGGTGCAGCAGCAGTTGGTGCACAAGCAGAGAGTATTTATGGTACGGGTGCTGTAGTTTATGTCTCTATTGTTTTAACTTTTGCTATTTTGTTTCTCTCTGAAATTATTCCTAAGACGATCGGGGCTGTGTACTGGAAGTCATTGGCTCCCACTGCTGCGTATGTCATACGTTTTTTTATCTGGCTTACGTATCCTATCATCTTAATGACACTCTTTGTAACAAACCGTATCAGCAAAGATTCTGACACGATGAGCTTGACAAAAGCAGAGCTTATAGAGAGCACACTGCTAAGTGAAGATGAAGGTGTACTCGGGGAGAAAGAATCAGATGTGATAGAAAATATACTTCTCCTTGACAAAATAAGAATTAAAGAGATCCTTACACCAAGAACAGTGGTTTTTGCTTTAGATGGCAGTAGAAGTATTAAAGATATTGTAGAGAATGAATCAGCGATATTTAAATTTTCAAGAGTGCCTGTGTATAAAGATAGTATCGAAAATACTACAGGTATGGTAATGACTAAAAAAATCTTTCAACAAGCTCTTAAAGATGATAGTGTCGCGTTGAATAATGTTAAAAAAGATATTTTTAAAATTTCTGAGAACTTACCTGTCTCTAAAGCGCTAGATCTTTTCATCAAGAAAAAAGAGCATATGTTTTTGGTACTTGACGGCTATGATCAGACAGAAGGGATCGTTACGCTTGAAGATTGTGTTGAGACTATCTTGGGTGTTGAGATCGTTGATGAGAGTGACAGTGATGCAGACATGAGAGAGGTTGCAAAACAAAAAATGCGTATGAAGCGTAGGTTGGACAATATTTCCAGCGATATAGAATAAGGCTTATCTTGTCATTAGCAACACTTGGATTATCTGAAGAGATTCTAAAAGCCCTTAAAGATAAAGGCTATGAGTCTGCGACACCTATACAAAAAGCACTTATACCTGCAATGTTCACACGTCGTGATATTATGGCAGGTGCTCAGACAGGTACAGGGAAAACTGCAGGGTTTTCTTTACCTATTCTTCAAGAGTTAACAAAAAGTTTTGTAGAGGGACAGCATTATCCTAAAGCTGTTATCTTAGTCCCTACACGTGAACTAGCCAAACAAGTCCATGCAAGTATAGAAGCATATGGGAAGTATCTTCCTTTAAAAAGTATTGTACTTTTTGGTGGTGCTAACTTAACGTCTCAAGCAAACAGACTTAAAGCTGGTGTAGATATCATTGTGGCAACGAGTGGACGCCTTTTGGAACATATAGGACAAAAGAATATTAATCTTGAGAGTGTTGATTACCTTGTATTAGATGAAGCAGACACCATTTTAGATATGGGTTTTGTACATGAAGTGAGCAAGATACTCCAACATCTCCCTTCAAGAAGACAAAATGTACTTATCTCTGCGACACTCACAGGATCTGTAAAACGATTGGCAGACCAGATACTTCATAGACCTAAACTCATAGAAGTGGACAGTATGGGTACATCGGCTCATTCTGTTGAACAGGTAGTCTATCCTGTAGTTAAAGAGAAGAAGACGGAACTGCTCTCTTATCTTATAGGTTCTCGTAATTATAAGCATGTTCTTGTCTTTGTACGTAAAAAAGAGGTGGCTGATGAAGTAGCAGCTGAACTGAATCTTTCCGGACTTAAAACATCTGTGATCCATGGAGGTAAAAGTTCCGGGGAGAGAAGTCGTGCATTAGAAGGTTTCAAAGAGGGAAAAGTACGTGTGCTTGTAGCCACAGACATTGCAGCACGTGGACTGGATATCCCTACACTGGGTGTAGTGATGAATTATGACATTCCTCATGTCACAGGCGACTACATCCATCGTATCGGTCGTACAGGTAGAGCAGGGGCTAAAGGGTTGGCTATAACGCTTATTTCACCTACTGAAATGGTAGCACTGAAAGACGTAGAGCGTCTGATGGGTAAAACGCTGCCACAAGAAAAGTTGGAAGGCTATGCCCCTAAAGTGATACTTACACAAAAAGGTGCACGTACAAATAAAAACGAACATAAAAATACGGATGGAGCTTTTGGTAAGAAAAAGAAAAAGTCCGCTATTGTTCCTAAGAGTAAAAAACGTAAAACGACGAAGCGTGATCGATTTAAGGCATATGATGCTGCTAAACCTAAATCGGATAAAAAAGATAAAAAGAGTGGACGAGGAAGACGATAAGTAGCTTAATACTAAATTTAGGCAAATAATGTATAATTCGGAATTATACAAGTAATAATTTAATACTATGAATGGAGTTCTCATGAAAACAATATTTCCCCTTCTTTTTTTACTTACTTATTTTCTATCTGCAAGTCATACTTTCGAGCCCAGCGAAACTTGTAAATCATGTCATCCGACTATCTATAAAGAGTTTGAATCAACACAACATGCCAAAGCATCCATTTTTGAAGATGAGATCCATGCAGCTGTGTGGAAAAAACACCCTAAAAACACCAAACTGGAATCTTATGCCTGTGCCAAGTGTCATACACCTGCTGCATCAAATATAGATGCCTTGGTAACGAAGCATAATGGTGTTGTCCCTGATGCCAACAACAGTACGCAAATGGAAGGAATCTCTTGTGCGTATTGTCATAGAATAGAGTCAATCAAACATGACTGGATGATGAATATCAATGTGGTTTCAAAAGAAGAAAGATCTTATTTTGGTTCACTTAAAGAGCATATTGAATCACCATTTCACAAGATCAAAACAGACAGTGCGCATTTTAATGGTGGTAATGTCTGTATCGGATGTCATTCACATAAGAAAAATAAGTATGATATGAATGTTTGTTCAACAAATGTGAAACATGAGCTTGATGGTACCAACTGCGTAAGTTGTCATATGCCAAAAGTTAAAGGAAGTGTTTCAAATATGAATGAGACAAAAGAACACACTTTTCATGGTTTCCCGGGAACACATTCCCATCAAGATATGTTAAGTCAGTATGTGGGTATTGAACTTAATGAAAGTGCTGCTAAATTTGATATTATTATCGATAATAAAAGCTCTCATGCCTTGTCATTGCATCCTATGCGGGTAATGCAATTAAGAGTGAATGTGACAAGAGATGGAAAAACAGTGGCCTTGGAAAATAAAGATTTTGCAAAAGTAATTGGTGCAGATGGTAATCCAACACCTCCTTGGTTAGCAAAAGAGGTAGTACAAGATACAGCAGTTAAAGGCAATGAAAAAAGAGTTGTAAGCTATGACTATGCATTGAAAAAAGGTGATAAAGTTGAAGCGACCATAGGGTATTACCTAGTCAATAAAAAAATGCTAAAAAGTTTGGACCTGGAAAACAGTGAAGTGGCAACAAAGTTTCATTTGTTTAAAACAGAAAGTTTTGAAATTAAAAAATAATTAAGGAAATAAAATGGCAGTACCTGAAGATATCGGATGTAGTAATGAGAGTTGTGTAGATGCACCAAAATGTGAAAGAACAGTGATCTATGAAAATGGCACAGCAAGAGAAGTAAAAAGTTTTGGTGGAACACCAGATAAAGGCTGTGGTAAGTTTCTTCCTAAGAAGGATTAGTCTCCTTTGAGACTAAACTTTCCTATCTCCTCTAAAAAGGTAGTCGCATACGACCCTTTAGGAAGGTAAAACCCAACCGTAAGCTTTTTTGTTTCTTTATCATATGCCGTCTCCACCTCTTTAGGCCATATCCAGGCAAAACGTCTGTCACCCTTCAAAGAACTTAATTCAGTATCGTCATACTCTTCTTCAAGATGATAAGCATCACTTTTAGCACGTAGGGCATTGGCACCACAAAGTAATCCTGTTGGAGAGATCTTCTTTTGTTCAAAGGCTTGGGCACTTTGTGTCATATCTTTTACGTAGTTAGTTTTCCCGTAGGGGTAGGGCATGATCACATCACCTAAAAAGAGTTTGAAAAACTGAGACTGTTTGGCTAAAACTTTAACCAGTTCCAGTGGGTACTTTAGTTTTTTGGCAGCTTCATCTGCTTTATTGGCAGTGATGATGGTAGAGAGTTTTACGCGTGAACCTAACCATCTGTTATAGAGGTAGCTTTGGTAGGCTGAGACAAGGAGTTTCTCTTTACTTCCCTTAAGACGTTTACCTGAATGGGCTATCTCTTTACCTTGTAGGTAGGAACGGCTATCTTCACCAAAACGCTGGTAACCATAGTAGTTTGGTATGCCGTCTACTTGCATCTTTTTCGCCGTAGTGTTAAAAAACTTGGCATCTTTTTCATTGATGTGGTGTAATATGATAGAAAACCTATTGCCTTTTAGTTGACCTATCTTAATAGGTGCTTTGTTATAGGTACGTTCAAGTATCTCTATCTTTTCAGTAGTAAGATTTTTGTTGAGTTCTTTTTCATACTGCTTAGGCAGAGAGACGTACTGTATAGTGGTGGCATTTTTATCTTTTAATCCTGCATAACCTATGTCACGTTCCTGCAATCCTGTGGCTTTAGCAAGTACAGTGATGAGTTTCCATGTGCTCATATCTGTTTTTTTTATCTTGAGTATCAGGTAGTTCCCTGTTCCTGTAGAGCTGTAAAGAGGTATCTCCTCTACAAAAAATCGTTCAACAGTTTGTTTAAAATCAAACTGAAGTGGAGTATGGTTATAGGCGTATATTTTTATGTGATTCATGGAAGAATTATAGCGAAATTATAATGTAGTGTGGGTATTGAAGCTCATATATAAAAGTGTGTTACTCTAGCAAGCTTTATACTTATATGATTTTACATTTTTCATTATAAAACCTTCCATATTGGCATGTTTTATAATGTTATGTCTTCTTGCTCTCTTAAAAATACTCAAAAGGCATCACTGTAGCGATAAACATTATAAAATATGTTAGATTATAAGGTTTTAGTGCAACCAAGTATTTTGGAGAAAATATATAGAATACCTTTTCATACTATAAACCACAAATAATTTAATATTAAAAAAAATAATGTAAATAATTCACATTAAATTAACACTTCTTTGTTATAGTAACGTGTAAATTAGTTATTGAAAAAGCCAAACCTATCGTGAGGTGGGGACGGAAAGCTATGGGTCTTGGAAAAGATCGCCAGGTTACCAATATCTTTATGATATTCCTCTTTTTCTTCTAATTACTACCAAAAATTAAAGGATTTTCCATGAACAAAAGTACAAATCAGAACGAGCGTAGAGGTTTTTTATCAAAAATGTTAGTAGCTAGTGCAAGTAGTATTGCACTTTTTTCATCTTCTGTGCATGCAGCTAATAGTACGACAACTAAGCTTACAGCAAAGCAAAAAGATGAACTTTTTTTCATCTATCAGGAAGAAAAATTAGCGAGAGATGTCTATATCACACTTGGTAAACTTTATCCCAAAGAAAATACATTTGCAAGTATCCAGCTCTCTGAACAAAGACATATTGATGCTGCACAAGGACTTTGTGAAACATATGGTATCGACATATCAGAAGTAAATGAAGATGAAGTAGGTAATTTTGTACTTCCTGTCTTGCAAGGATATTATGATGATCTTGTTGAGCAGGGTAGTGAATCTTTATTGGATGCATTAGATGTGGGTGTATTTATAGAAGAACTTGATATCGGTGATTTAACTCACGCAATAGAAGACTTAGGATTCCCTGCAGATGTAATTAGTGTATATGAAAATCTAAGAGAGGGTAGCTATAATCACCTTGAATCATTTAATGGTGCAATTACAATAGCATCATCATAAACCTAAGAGAAATATAAAATGACAGAAGAACCTAGTGAAATCATAAGTAAGTATTATCATGCTCTTTATAATGGTGATCTATCTGCAGTTAAAGATTTGATGACAGAAAAATCTTATATAATGACACTGGAGTCTTTTGGATTACGTTTGTCTTTTAGAGATGGGGAATTCAAGTCATTGCTCAAAGAGATAGAAGATAGTCCTGAATCTTTAGAAAAAGTGGAAGCTTTACTTTCGCAAGAGATCATCTCTAGAAATAAAGCACCAAAAATCAAGATTTCAAAGTGCGAACCAAATGGTTCAGAGAGAGAAACTGTATATTATACAGAAGATGGAAAAGTAAAAAAACTCTACTTCTCTAAAGAAAATGGTGGGTGGAAGATCAACTACTATGCAGGTCGTCCACTTCCTCAAAGCTATTTTTCAATTATTAAAAACTGGACTATATCTATCCTGCCATCATTTAAATAAAATTTCTACGTTTTCCCCTTCTAACTCTTATGGGTAGGATAGTTATCTTTAAAAGTTGATTGTAAAGTACTATTCTTAAATTAAATAAAATTATTTTATTTCTAAAACCTTATAAAATATATAACTTTATAAGGTTTTCATCAGCTCTATTTATTTTAGAATTTAATGCGAAAAGGTGTATAGTATTCCTTGAATAAATAGTTAATTATACAAAGGAAAATCATGACAGGACCTAATCCAAACGACAAAGAACCTATGAAAAATTTTCCTCAAGTGGGATATCTCAAGAACTTTATCTCTAATGAAAATATCATCGTGGGTGATTATACCTACTATGATGATCCTGACGGTGTAGAAAATTTTGAGAAAAATATTCTATATCATTTCCCTTTCATTGATGATAAACTCATTATTGGAAAATTTTGTGCCATTGCTAAAGAGGTAAAGTTCATTATGAACGGTGCAAACCATAAAGATAGCGGTTTCTCAACTTATCCTTTTTTTATATTTGGCAATGGTTGGGAAAAAGCAGCACCCAAAGAAGGTGAACTTCCCTATAAAGGTGATACTGTTGTAGCAAATGACGTATGGATAGGCTATGGCGTAACCATCATGCCTGGAATAAAAATAGGAAATGGGGCAATTATCGCTAGTAAATCAGTTGTAACCAAAGATGTACCTGATTATTGTGTAGTAGGTGGGAATCCTGCTAAAGCTATAAAATATAGGTTTGAAAAAGAGATTATAGATGAGCTTCTAGAGATAGCTTGGTGGGGCTGGTCAGCAGAGAAGATTACACAAAATTTAGAAGCGGTTACAAATGCTGATATAGAGGCATTAAAAAAGGTAAATGATTAACAAAATATAGCACACTAATAAAACACTTTATAGCATTTTATTAGTATATTTAAATATTATTTACAAAACCTTATAAAATATATAATTTTATAAGGTTTTGAATGATTATTTTTTAGAGAAGAATAACTATAGAGGGGAGAGGTAGGAAGAATATATTATCCACATTTCCCCGGAGCACATTTCATACCTCCGCATTTACCTTCCAATTTACTCTTGATACTTCCTGACTGCATGCTGTCTATCATCTCTTGTGTCTCTTTAGGGTGTGCTATGAAATTGTAGCCTTTATAAAGTGTATAGAGACCATAAAAGATGACCAGCATGGCAGCGAGTTTCATCATGGTTCCGCGTAAAGAGCCTTTTTGTAGAAATTTAGTGATGCTACCCAGGAAAAAGAGTGCAGGAATGGTAGCCAGTCCAAAGGTTGCCATAACGATAGCACCCCATAAAGGATCTGCTGTGCTTGCTGCAAAAATGGCGAAAGAGTAAACTAAACCACAGGGAATGATGCCATTGAGCATGCCAAGTAAAAAGAAACTTTGGAGAGATCTGCTGCTAATGAGTTTTCTAAAACTGTTTTGATACCAGCCGTTTTTTGAGATAGATAATTCTGCAGAGTTAAGAAACTTGAGGTTGCCTACAAGTGATAATCCTGCCAATATCATTAAAATACCTGTAAGTACAAAAAGCACACCTTTGGTTGTAGGAGTAAAGGCAATGGCTTTCCCAAGAAGTCCAAACATAGCACCTAAGATAGTATAGGTAACCACACGTCCAAAGTTATAGGCAAGATGAGAGATGGTTTGTGTTGCCCATGATGAAGTCTGGTCTATTTTAGTGGAACTATAGGCTACAACGATACCTCCACACATCCCGATGCAGTGTCCTACACTACCTAAAAAAGCCGTACTGAGGATGATAAGAAGGTCGATATTGTTCATTAAAATGTCTCTTTAATTTAAAAATTATAAAACTATAGTATTTTTTTGTTAAAATGGTGTTAAATATATGTAGTGACAGAGCAATGCTTTGTCTGATTACAAGGATAAGAATGATTAAAACATTTAAGCGTAATGTTATGAAAATGTTTCGAGAGTTTTTGGTGTATCACCATAGCTCTTTAGAGTATAGAGCAAAGATATTGACACTGATGATATCAGCCAATGGTGAGATCTGTGAGTGTGAGAAACAAAAACTTAAAGAGATAGCCCATAGTATCTATGGTGATGACCGGGATAGGGCGGAACTACTTATAGATGCAGTCAATGAATATCATACGAAGATCATCACCAATAACGGGCTTGACTTTGAACACCTTGTCCAGCAGGTACAAAAAGAGACTAAAGAGGTAAGACGTTTTTGTGAAAAGATAGACATGGAGATGCTTATGCAACTGCATGAGTGTATGGATAATGAAGAGGATATCTTATTTCAGAAACGTATTTTAAAGTTTTTACAAAATTTGAAAGATGAGTGTAAGATTTAAGATGGAATGGTATAAATTTATCATCTTCGGAAAAGTACAAGGTGTGTTTTATAGAAAGTTTATTTCACAAGCCATGATGAAAAAACAGTACAAAGGCTACATACAAAACCTAAGTAATGGGACTGTAGAGGTGGTAGCTGAAGTGTTTGATGATGATTTTGATACTTTTATGAAGATACTTAATGAAGGATCACCTTTAAGTTCTGTAGAAGAAGTCAAATATGAGATCTTTAATGAAGCAGAGTTTGCAACTGATGGCTTTGAGATACGATATTAGAAGGATTCTTGATGAGTAGTGGTTGGGGTTGTCAATATATGGGAACAAAAGGTGATGACAAAGAGTGGTGTTTAAAACTCCATCATCACTGTGAACCTGGGTGTAAAGGCTGCATCATTGCCGGAAAAGTTGAGTTCTCTCAGCCCAATATCTCTGAAGAGCAAGAGAGAAAGGTCAAGAATAGAAGTGATGATCCTTTGGGCGATAGATAACCTACGCCATCTCCTTCCCAAACTTTACTTTTAACTTTGCCAACTTTGGTGGAATCACAGCCATACAATACCCCTGCATTGAATTTTGACGATAATAATCTTGATGATAATCTTCAGCTTTGTAGTAAACATCTAAAGGTTCTATGGTAGTAACAATGGGGTCAGAGTAGTCTGCCTGTGCAGCTTCCATAGCTATCTCTGCGGCATCTTTGGTCTCTTCATCTGTGTAGAGTATGGTCGAGCGGTACTGTGTCCCTCTGTCTGCACCTTGCTGATTCAAGGTAGTAGGGTTATGCACTACAAAAAAGATGTCAAGCAAGATATCTGAAGTGATGATGCTGTCATCATAGGTGATCTTGATGACTTCTGCATGACCTGTTTCACCTGTACAGATGTCTCTATAAGTTGGGTTGAGTGTTTGTCCATTGGCATAGCCACTTTCAACATCACTTACCCCTCTTAGTAATTCAAATACTGCTTCCGTACACCAGAAACATCCGCCACCTAAAATTAATTCTTGTTTAGCCATTATTTTCCTTTTTATTTGGAAGTGGAGACTTCAGTCCCACCTGCACTTTGAGGCTTGATTTTCTGTGGGACTAAAGTCTCCACTTCCGAAGTTATATATTTTGTATCTACTTTCTGTGCTATAATACCTAACAAAGTAGAAACTAATCTAAATTGGAGAATTTTTTAATGAATGTTAATGTTGTATGTCCACATTGTCTCAAAGTAAATCGTATTCCTAAGAAAGAGAGTTATACTAAAGCAAATTGCGGGTCATGTAAAAATTCACTGCTTGAGAGTAAACCTGTTTCAGTAGATGCTGAAAAACTGGGTACATTTTTAGTTAACAGTGAGATTCCCGTAGTGGTAGATTTTTGGGCACCTTGGTGTGGTCCTTGTTTACAGATGGCTCCAGCTTACGAAGAGGCTGCTTTATCCATGCCGCTTCAAGCACAGTTTTTAAAAGTAAATACGGAAGAGCAGCAGGCTTTGGGTGGACAGTATGGTATCCAGAGTATTCCTACGCTTATCGTGTTTAAAAATGGTAAAGAAGTTGAACGGCTTAGTGGTGCTTTAAGTGCTAGTCGTTTACAAAGTTGGGTAAGGCAGTATCTGTAGATGAGTAAAATATTATTATTAGAAGATGATGCAAACCTCAATGAAACAGTCACAGAGTTTCTTGAAGAGAACGGCTACGAAGTAGTCTCTGTCTATGATGGACATGAAGCACAGGAGAAAATTTATGAAAGTAAATATGATCTGCTTCTCTTAGATGTAAATACGCCTGGTATCAATGGTTTTGATCTTCTCAAAGAGAGTAGAGAAGAGGGGGTTGTGGCTCCTGCGATCTTTATTACTTCTATGGACTCTGTGGATGACTTGGAAAAAGGGTTTGAAAGTGGTTGTGATGATTATATCCGTAAACCTTTTGCGCTTAAAGAGTTACATATACGTGTAGAGACTCTGCTTAAAAGAGGTTTTTTTCATGAGTCTAAAGAGTTGATACAAGTCTCAAAAAATATCGCGTATGATATTAAGAATAATGAACTTATCATTGATGAGAACAGTGTTTCTTTAGGCAACAAAGAGTCAAGACTCTTAAAGCTTTTTATGAAAACAGAGGGAGAAGTTCTTGCACATGAGCGTATATATGAACATTTATGGGATTTTGATGAAGAACCTAGTGACACAGCACTTCGTACCTATATCAAGAACCTTCGTAAGATCATAGGTAAGGAAAGAATTGTTAGTATCAAAAAACAAGGCTACAAATTCATTACTGAAAAGTGAAAAGAAATCTCTTCTTAGATTTTTAACACTTTATGTAGCGATGGTTATCTTTGTGATCACACTACTCGCAGTTTTTTACTATCAAAGTCAAGAGAAACTGATGCTCTCCGATCAGCGGGCTTCCCTTTCAAAATATGCTTATATACAAACAAAAAGACTTAAAGTACTGCATTACTTTTTTGATGAAAGAACCACTTACCCAAGAGATCCACGATTCAGATCAGCTATTTATGATATTGAATTCAAGAAGATCTTTTCTATTTTGGGTGATGAATCCATACGTTTTGATGAAGAGATCTATATTACGAATCAACATATACATTTTGTAAAAACATTAGATACCTATTATTTAGGTACAAAATATCTCATCATAGAAGTTGAAGATGATAGTGCATGGCGTGGAGAGATATGGAAGCATATCTTAGGTTATGGTTTCATTGCATTTTTCCTTTTTATGTTATTTGGTCTCTTTCTGGCAAGATTATTCTTGAGACCTATGCGTGATTCCCTCATGTTGCTTGACCGGTTTATAAAAGATACCACGCATGAACTTAATACACCACTTTCAGCAATACTTGCAAACATTGAAATGATGGATACAGATGTAATGATAGAGAAGAATAAGAAGAAGCTCAATCGTATCAACATTGCTGCTAAAACAGTATCAACCCTTTATAAAGATCTAACTTATTTGACTTTGGAACAAGAGCAAGAGAATGAAGATGAAATGATAGAGCTTCATACTCTGTTACGTAACAGGGCAGAGTATTTTTTTATTTTGGCTGAGTCAAAGCAATTGAAATATGAATTAGATCTGGAAGATGCAACGATGATGGTAGATAAACGCAAATTTACCCGTGTGATCGATAATCTTATTTCCAATGCTATTAAATACAATAAACGAGGTGGTGTTGTAGGTATAAAACTGCGTCAGGGTATGTTGATGATATGGGATACGGGAATCGGGATAGATAAAGAGAAGATACCATTTATGTTTGACCGTTATATGAGATTTAATCAAAGCGAAGGTGGCTTTGGTGTAGGTTTGAGTATTGTTAAAAAGATCGTTGATGAATATAATATCAAGATAGAAGTAGAGTCAAAAGAGGGAGAAGGAACAAAGGTGGTGTTGAAATGGTAAAAAAAACAGTTTTATTTATTGCCTTGACTATAGGAGTCTTTTCACAAGATGCATATGAACGTAATTGTGTAGAATGCCATAAAGATCTTCCCACTACGTTACAGCAAATGTTTAAAGAATATTTGCAGACTTACAGTGGAGAAGAAAATGTGAAAGCTGTATTGAAACACTATTTACGTCATCCTTCTAAAAGTATCTCGGTAATGTCTGAACTGTTTATCGATAGCTATGGGATAAAAAAGAAGAGCAGATTAAACAACAAAGAGCTTAATGAAGCGATAGATATATATTGGGAAAAGTTTAAGGTTTTTGATAAGTTGAAGTAGATACAATGCTCAAGGATAATAATTTATTATATTAATATGAGGGTGAAAAATGAAGAAAATAATGACAATAGTCGCACTGGTACTCTTTGTTATGGTAAGTATGCCAACTATTGCAACTGCAGGTACGACTAAAGGCCAAAAACTTTTTAAGAAAAAGTTTCGTAAAAAATGTAGATTTTCAGGTGTACGTTTCGCCAGAAATCATACACAAGCAGAATGGGAAGAGATCTATGATAATGGAAAATTCCCAGAAGAGGCAAAAAAAATCTGTCCACGATTAAAACTTGATAAGATCAAACCATCATGGTGGGAACATGTTTATGAGTTTTCTGTCAAGTATGCAAAAGATGGCGTAGTACCTAAGTGTTAAAATAAACTTATCTATACTATAAGTGTAACTTCTTGAAGCAGTTTTTTCTTTTCTGCTTCTCTTTTTCTCTTTTTATTCACAATCTGTACACAATTCCATGCTATCATCTCTTATCTTAAAATTAAAAGGATGTTAAATGACTAAAATGACTAAAATTGCAGTTTCTGCTTTACTTGGACTTGCTGTACTTTCAACTACTGCTTCTGCAGATGTTAAAAAGGGGCAAAAGCTTTATATGAAGAAAATGAAAGGTTCATGTGGTTTCTCTGGTGCAAAATTTGCAGCAAAACATACACAAGATGAGTGGAAAGAAATTCAGGGTGCAGGAAAATTTGCTGAAGAAGCAGCAAAACTTTGTCCAGGACTTAAATTAAAAGAGAAATATGTACCACACGTATATGATTTCGCACATGAGTATGCATCTGATTCAGGTAACGTACCAAGCTGTTAAGTTGTAATTTAATACTATATTAAGTTAGACGATACTATTATAACCACTTCATTAGAGGGATTGATGATAAACTTAGTTTATCATCAATAGAGTCAATTATATTAAAAGGAATTAAAATGAAAAAAATCGCAATCGCAATGTTATTCGCTGGATCTACACTACTTATGGCTGATGGTGCAGCTGCTTACGCTAAATGTGCTGGATGTCATGGTGCAAACGGTGAAAAAGCTGCTCTAGGTAAATCAGCTATTATTACTGGTCAAGATGCTGCGAAAACTGTTGAGCAACTTAATGGTTATAAAGCAGGTACACTTAATGCACACGGAATGGGTGCACTTATGAAAGGTCAAGTAGCTACTATGGATGACGCTGCTATCAAAGCAGTTTCAGATCATATCGCTGCAATGAAGTAAAACTTCTTTTCAAAAGCCTTTTGGCTTTTGAAAACTCTCTCTTTTTTAAATTTCATCAATATTCATTATAGTTTTACATACTTCCACGTTTACCCGCTTCACATTTCATTGTTGAGACCTCTTTTTTAGGTATCATTTTCGTATTGTCACTTGAACATTTAGTACTTAGTCTACCTGTCTCTAAAACACGTACACAGTTGTAAAGTTCTTTGGTGGATGTGGCTTTGAGTACACAGTCTCGTCGGTTGTCATCTTCTTTTAGCTGCTTTAATATATTCATCTTTTTCTTGACCAGTACGGCAGAACCGTCTACCATACTTGCACCGCATTTTCCAGGTCCACATTTCATTCCATCTTCTGTAAGGGATTCTTTATCCTCTTTTTGACTGCATCCGGAGAGTAAAAGGACTGCGAAGAGTATAGAAGTTAGATAGGTTAATTTCAAGAGATATCCTTTTGTAATTGTTTTTTCTCATACATTTCATAAAAGATAGGAATAAGTAACAAGCTAAGTACTGCAGAGCTTACTACTCCACCTATCATCGGTGCTGCTATACGTTGCATTACTTCAGAACCTACACCATGGGTATACATGATGGGTAAAAGTCCAGCCAAGATGGCAAAGACGGTCATAAGTTTAGGACGAACTCTTTGTACAGCACCTTCGTAAATAGCATCATTCAAATGTTTGAGATCAAACTTCTCACCCATTTTTTCACGCATCTCCTCTACACTCTCTTGCAGGTAGACTATCATCACGATGGCGGTCTCTGCAGCAACACCCAAAAGAGCTAAAAATCCTACAATAACAGCAATACTCATATTAAACTGTAGCATATCGATGTAGATAAGTCCACCCAGCAGAGCAAAAGGGAGCGTAAAGAATACGATGAGGGTTGGAGCCATTTGTCCTAGCGCGAAGTAGATAAGTACTAAAATAACCAAAAGAACCGTAGGGATGATCCATTTGATCTTCTCCATTGCAGACGCTAAGTACTCAGACTGTCCTGCCCACTCTATGTAGTATCCGGAAGGTAATTGTAGATCTTTAAGTACTTTTATGGCTTCTTCTTTGTAGCTGGTAGGACTCATGCCTACTTGTGGTGTAATATAGATAAAAGTAACAGGTGTTGCCATCTCACTTTTGATGACTGAAGCACTCTCACGGTATTGTACTTTGGCAAAGGTGGATAGGGGTACAAACCCCAGAGGGGTTTTAACCTGTATGTTTCGTATGTCATCAAGGTTACGTCGCTCTTCTTCTTCAAAACGAAGTGCTATGGGGTAACGCTCCAAGCCTTTATACATCGTTGTGATCTTCTTCCCACCTATGGCAGTAGCTGTATATTCCTGAATAATGTATTTTGAAATGTTGTAACGCTGCAGGGCTTGGGTATCTATATCAATGTCAATGAAAAAACCTGCACTGGCCTGGTCAGAAAATACAGACTGTGTACTTTTAAGATCACGCAGTTTACTCTCTATCTTTTGTGCTGCTTCTTGAAGACCTTCAGCATCTTTCCCATAGAGTTTAATGCCTATAGGGGTACGGATACCGGAGAGCAACATATCGATACGTCCACGGATAGGGTAGGTCCATGAGTTTACAAGTCCCGGAACCTGTAGTGCTTTTTCCATCTCTGCCATGAGCTTTTCATGTGTCATACCTTCTCTCCACTCACTTTTTGGCTTAAAAGTGATGATGGTCTCTATCATTCCAAGAGGAGCAGGGTCAGTCGCAGAATTGGCACGACCACCTTTACCAAAGACGGTAGCTACTTCGGGAAAGCTTTTGATGATCTTATCGGTTTTTTGCGTTAAAACTTTACTTTGGTCTACAGAGATACCATAAGGTGTGACGGGCATATACATAAAACTCTGTTCATTAAGCATAGGCATGAACTCCCAGTTGAGTTTTTGGTAGAGAGGTACCATAAAAGCGAGTACGCCAATGGCAAGCAGTATGACTAAATATTTGAGTTTTAATCCATAAATCAAAATAGGATGATAGAGCCAGATAAAGAAACGATTTAGTGGATTTTTGGATTCGGGGATGATCTTGCCTCTTACAAAATATATCATAAGTACTGGTACCAATGTAACAGCCAGAAGTGCTCCTGCTGTCATGGCAAAGGTTTTAGTGAATGCCAAAGGAGTAAAGAGAAGTCCTTCCTGCCCTGAGAGTGCAAAGATAGGTAAGAAGGAGACAACTACCAAAGCCAGTGCAAAAAAGATAGGACGACCCACCACTTGTGATGCTTTGACGATACTGGCAATACGTTCATGATCTGTGAGTGATCTACTATATTTGTTCTCTAATTTATGTATGGCTTTGTGTGCATTTTCTATCATGACGATGGAGGCATCTACCATGGCACCTATGGCAATGGCTATCCCTCCGAGACTCATGATGTTTGAACCTATACCAAAGAGTTTCATCAGTAAAAAAGTCAAACCGATAGTAAGAGGTAAAACAATAAGTACAATGAGTGAAGAGCGTAAATGCAGCAAAAAAAGCCCGATGATGATAACGACGATAATACTCTCTTCGATCAATGTGGTTTTGAGTGTATCTATGGCTTTAGTAATAAGATCTGAACGATCATAGGTCGTAATGACATCTACCCCTTCTACTTTGAGTTCTGCCATCTTTGCATTGATACGCTCAAGTGCACCATAGACATCTTCACCATAGCGTACCATGACGATACCACCGACAACTTCTCCTTCACCATTGAGGTCAGCCATACCTCTTCTTGCAGCAGGTATCATTTCTACACGACCGACTTGGGAAAGTGTAAGTGGTACACCGTCTTTGGTGGTGACTACAAGCTGGCGTATTTCATCTAAGTCTTTGATGTATCCTTTGGCTTGCACCATCCACTCATACCCGTTTTGTATGACGATACGACCACCTGTATCGTTGTTATTGTCTTTGAGTGTTTTAGAGATATCGTTAATGGAGAGGTTGTACTGTACCAGAGCATCATTGTTGACCGTGATCTGATAGGTAGGTACAAACCCGCCGATACTTGCAACGTCACTCACCCCATCTACACCCATCAGTGCATATTTGTAGTAATAGTCCTGCAGGGTACGCAGTTCATCTAAAGTTTTAGTTTGAGATGTCAGGGCATACTCATACACCCAACCCACACCGGAGGCATCCGGACCAAGAGAAACTTCCATGTTACCGGGAAGTTGACTTTGGATGGAAGCGAGTTGTTCAAGTACACGGGAACGTGCCCAGTAAAGGTCAGTCTCTTCTTTAAAGATGATATAGATAAGTGCATTTTCATAGGTTGAAAATCCACGTACCGTCTCGATATTTGAGATAGCAAGAAATTGTGAAACCAGTGGATAGGTTCCCTGATCTTCTATGATCTCAGGACTTTGTCCTTTCCATGTCACTTGTACGATAACTTGGGGAGGGGAGAGGTCAGGCAGGGCATCCAGAGGGGTATTTTTCATAGACCAGATGGACCCGAGGATGATAAAGAGGGTTGCCATCAAGACTAAAAAACGGTTTTTTACACTGAATGCTATGAGTTTTTCAATCATATTATAATTCCTTACCTAATGCAACAAGTTGCATGAGCTCTCTGCTGAAGAGAACACAGCGTTAGCGTAGTTTTTTGGACTTGGTTCAAAAAGCGTTTTATTAATGATAAGGCTATGAGTTTCTCTATCATTAATAAATCCCATTTATTTGTGCATCTGAATCCATCATAAAGAGAGCATTATTGACAACAGTATCATTCTCTTTAAGTCCTTTGATGACAATATAATACATAGTGTCAAGCGGCTTTAACTCTATGGCTACAGGTTCATACTCACCTTTAAACTCTGTTGCAAGAAAAGCATACCAAGTACCATTTTTACGTATGGCTGCAGTACGTGGTATGACAAGGTGTGAAGCACTGTCTGCTGAAGCATGTACTTTTGCATACATACCTGGTTTTAAGAGACCTTCGCTGTTGTCTATGTCTAAACGCAAAGTAGCTGTAGCAACTTTTGGATCAAGCATTGGATAGAGCAGGCTTTTTGTAGCGTTAAAATCTTTCTGTAACCCTTTGAGTTTTACTATAAAGTGCTGAAGTTGACTCATCCCCTCTAACTCATTTTGAAAGAGTTTTGCCTCAAGCCAGACTTTATCAAGATTGATGATTTGAAAGAGTTTTTTTTGTGGATTAAAGGCAGAACCCTGGTTAATATTTTTTTGAAAGATCCACCCTGATATAGGAGCATAAATGGTAGTAAACTCATTTACCCGCCGTACATTTCTCACGTAATTTATCTCCTCTTTACTTACTCCTAAAAGTCTGAGTTTTGCTTTTGCGCTTTTGAGCATACCTGGAGCAGGGCGTTTGGCATTAAAGTTGAGGGAGTTTAGATAATCCTGTTTTGCTTTATAGACCTCTGGAGAATATACAGTAGCTAAAGCTTCGCCTTTTTCTACCTTCTTGTAGAGAGTATCAGCAAACAGTTTTTCTACATAACCGGAAAACCATGCAACAACATCCACTTTACGTGAGTCTTGAGCTACAATATAACCGTAGTTCACCTGTTCTTTAGCCGTAGAAAGACGCTCCACTTTGACAGTTCTGACATTAAAAAGTTGTTCAATGGTGAGTTTGCTTTGTGCTGTATCTCTTTTTTTTATTTCTTGAGTATACTCTTTTTTCAGAATCTTTTTTTCAACAACTTCTTTTTTGGGAATATCTTTTTTAACTACACTTTTTCCTGTGCCGCATTTCCCTGCTTCACATTTCATCTCTGCCTGAAGAGATACAGTAAATGTTAAAAGTAAGATGATGATGTATCTATGCATTATATCACTCCTGTAAGTGCTTTGAGTTTGGCTTTTGTGCGTAGGTATTCTGCTTTGATAGCGATACTTTCCTCTTCCAACGCAAGTTTTTGTTCAAGTATATTGGTATAGGTAAAAAGATCAGCACCTTCTTCAATAGCAGATGAACTCAGCTCAAGCAAATGTTTGAGTTGAGGGAGACTTTTTGCTTGTATAATGTGATAGATGCGGTATGCCTCTTTGAGTTTCGCATAATTCGCACGGATCTCACTCTCTAAGAATGCCTTGTAGTCCAAAGACGCACTTAGACTGGAGAGAGCTTCTTTTCTGGCTATCTCTGAGTTGAGTTCTTCTGTATCGTAAAGTGGCAGAGAAAAACCTACTGTAACAGAGGCATAGTCATTATATGCTTGACGATTAAAATAGCCTACTTTGACATAAGGATCGGGATGTGTCTCTAGATCTAAAAGTGCCTTATTCGCATCGGCTACTCTGTTTTGGGAAAGTTTCATATGATAGGTAGGATTATGTGAAATTTTATTAAGGTATCGTTTTAGAGATCCTGGTTTTTGGATACTTAGAGTGTCACTGACCTTTGTTATGTTTCTTTGTATCAAATAACAGAGTTTCTCTTCTTGAGATTTGAGTAGTGATCTATAGCGCTCAGAGCGTATCTCTATTTTAGAAAGTGAAAGCTCTGCAGTGATGCTGTCTGCATGGCTCATACTATCGGTAGCAATGGTATCTGTATAGAGTTTAATATTTTGTCTGGCAAGCTGACTGTATCTGTGCAAGATAGCAATACGAGCCTCAAGCTCTTTAATGGTGTAGGCTGTTGTTCTTATCTGAAGTGCGAGTTGAACACGTGCTGCTTCATAGGAATCCAAGACAACATGTTTCTGTTCCTGCGCATACGTTTTTCTTGCAGCAAGTTTCCCAAACCAGGGAAACTTTTGTTGATAGTTTACCGCATTGTATTGCATCGGCTCCAATGATCGGTTGGTAGGATCCTCAAACTGGATATCATTGATAGTAAATGAAAGATCTGGGTTTGCCCACTGTTGACTCTTCTCTATACGTTCATCCATCGCAGAGAGACGATGCTGTATGGTTTTGAGTGAAGGGTGTTTCTTGAGTGATTGTTGTATCAGTTGGTTGATACTTTGTGCTTGGAGCAGGCTCAAAGTAAATAAGATGGCGAAAAAAATACGCATGTTATGTCCTCTTACTGTAAAGTAATGTTATTTTAGTAAATTGATGTGTAAAGTGTGTGTAGGTCAATTCTAGTTCTATATCTCTCAATATGTAACGAGTTAAAATATATATAAGTCAGTCTAGTATATTAGGAATTAAATCCTTAAAAAGCAAAGGGATATTATTATTTAAGGTTTGAGCTAAAATATTCAATACTTAAATGAGAAAGTGAGCAAATACGGGACATAGATTTTTGCTTTAAGGTTAGAGAAATCCTGTTTAAACTTAAAGTGCCTTGTTTACGAGGTTTGGTGGTTTACATAATGGGGATTCTTTAAAAATGAAAACCTTATAAAGTTATATATTTGAGCCACTTGCAAATTAAACATCTCAAAGTGGCTAATTCCCCATAATCCATAATCAACTATTGAGCCCTAATGAAAAAAGTCGTCTATGAGATTATTTACAACTAAAAAGCTAAAAACTGCTAAAAAACCTATTTTGACTACGTGCTTTATGGTTTGAGTTTAGGAAGATGGTGTTTTGACTCTGCTATTTAGACAAAGCTAAGTAACAAGCTTCAAAGACTGAGTGATGCAGACAGACAACACTGCAAAGGCTAACACCGAAGCTACCTTCTGGGCTCCCTGATAATAGATCTTACTGCATCCATAGCTGTCTTTCAAATAAGCATTGACTCTTTCAACACTGCTTCGTTGGTTGTAGTGCAGATCATCTGAATCATTATAGAGTTTAAGTGAGCTTAATATCTTTTTTTCACTTTTACTTAAAGCTATTTTCTCTTTCAGCTTTTTTGAATTCTTGGGATTAATATCAATAATGGGTCTGTGATTTTGTTTTGTAGAATAATTCCTTATGATACTGGTGTCATAGGCTGCATCAGCCAGATCATACAAATAGTTTACTTTTTCACTACTCTGTTTAATGAGTGGTAATGCCAATGAACTATCATGTACAGATGCTGAGGAATAGATAGCTGTGATAGGAATATCTCCATCTACTACTGAGAGATGAAGTTTACCTCCTGTCCATTTGTGTCGGTTTCCTTTTGAATTTTGCTTGATACTGGTATTACACTCTGTTCCTATGAGAGATAACATCTCTTCTACTTCAGTCATTTTCTCCTGCTGTTGTAAAATGCTTGGTTTTTTAGGAGGAAGTTCTTCACCTTTCTTTGGACGTCCCTGTCTTCGTTTAGGCTTGATTTCTTTTTTACTCTTCACAGACTTTTGTCTAAGTTCTATGGCTGTGGAATCGATACTGCTATAAAAGAAAAGTGTCTCACTCAAATAATTCGCTATAAAAACATCATGGGCTTTGTTTGCAATACATTGTTGACTAAATTCTTTAAAGACCCGGCTGAATTTAGATTCACTGGGAATCTTATTCTTATCTCTCCATCCGCATATGACTCTTAATGTTCTATCAATTTTTAATCTGTCTATTAAGGCACTTGTAGTCTGGAAATTATAGACTTGTTTAGCAACAAAGGCACGTGCCATCTCTTCTCTGTCTTTAGGTGGATTGGTAATTTGTACAGTAGAGACAAACCTTTCTATTTCTGCAAAGTCAAGGATCTTTATCAGCTTTTCCTCTTTAGGACTTAACAACCCTATAGACTCTTGTAGTTTGGGAAAAAGACTCTGCTCTAAATTAATGACTTTAAGCCACATTTTTGAAAGTGAAGGTATAATTTTTTTCATAAGCTGACTCTTTTTTTTGTTAGATTTTTGTGGTAAAAAATTATAACCTTTTGAAATCAGAATCAGCTTTTTTTCTGCGTTATACTCTTAATAATCAAACTTTTGTTGGAATCTGCAAGTGGCTCTATTTTATAAGGTTTTTAGTAAATAACGGTAGTCTCATTAATTTTTATTCTGCCTGTCCCCATTTTTGCCAGAGGAAGAAGTTATTGAAACTTCTTATCCTTTATATCCTATGAATCCTGTCAATATTCTTCTTTCCCTCTGTGCCTCTGCGGTTCCTAAGAACTCTTCAAAACTCCCAACAAATAATCGATATCTTTTTCTGTATGATTGGCGGAAACCTGAAACCTGATCTCCTCATCACCCTTTGGAACCACGGGAAAGTTAAGGCCTGTGGCGAGAATGCCATTCTCAAAAAGATGCTTCACAAGTCTGGAAGTCTTTTCGGTGTCCCTTATCATAAGAGGCACAATGGGATGCTCTCCGGGGATGGTTTCATAACCGAGATCCTTTAGACCCTCTTCAAGCCTCCGGGTGAGTGTGCGAAGCTTTTCCAGTAACTTCAGCCCCCGGGGGCTGTCGAGGATATCAAGAGACTTAATGGCCGCTGCTGCTTCAGAGGGAGTAATGGGATTGGAATAGATGTAAAAGGGGGCCGTCTCTCTCAGGTAATTAATGACGGTTTCACTGGAAACCACATAGCCGCCATTGACGCCGAGGGCCTTTCCGAGGGTTGCAATGTGGATATCGACTTTTGCACTGGTAACTTCCTCTATTCCCCGACCGGTTTTACCGAAGGCTCCGACACCGTGTGAGTCATCGACAACAGTAATGATCCCTTCTTCAAACTTTTCTTCATGTTTTTTGCAGATCCCAATGATCTCATCAAGGGGCGCATGGTCTCCCCGCATGCTGAAGATACCGTCGGTAACGACAATCATCCGTCTGCATTTACCGGAGTATCGCTTGATGGCAGCTTCAAGATCTTCCATATCAAGGTGCCTGTATACCGCTTTTTCAGCGGGGCGTGCCAGCCGGATAGCGTTGATGATACAGTTGTGGTTCAGTTCATCACTGATGACAACCGTTTCTTCCGTAATAAGCTGTGGGAGGACGCCCATAACGGCAGAATAGGCGGCGCTGAAAATCATTGCCGTTTCTCTGCCGTGGAAGGCGGCCAGTTTCTTTTCGAGTGTCACATGAGGCTCAAAGGTGCCGCTGATAAAACGAACGGCACCCGGCCCGGTACCGAATTGATGTGATGCCTCCTCTTCCGCTTGAATGACATCTTTCTCTATTGATAAGCCTAGGTAGCTGTTGGAATTCATCTGCAGGAAGGGCTTATCTCCTTCCCCGGCAAGGTAAATCCTCGGTCCGAAACCACCTTCGGCTCCCTTGATCCCGGTGATGATCTTTTCATGCCGTTTGCTGATGCCCTTTGAATCTATTACTTCAAGCTGTTGCATTAAAGGAATTTCAAGCTTTTCAAGTGACATTGGATACCTCCTTTAATTTGCCCAGATATGGATGCCTCTCGCAAAGGCGTTTATGCCCTGTGGGTGCCAAGAGTGCAAAGAATTATTTGACAGGGTTACAGAATTTTCAGGATTTTTTTCAGTGTCATTCTGTGTTCATCTGTGGCTAAAATTTTTTACTCATCACTCATACTCATCACGATTTTCTCTCTCAACTTTTCAATCATATCCTTCGTCATCGATTCAATATCATATTCCGGCTGCCAGCCCCATTCGGCTCTTGCTGCACTGTCATCCATTTTATGAGGCCAGCTGTCGGCGATTGCCTGCCTTAGGGGGTCGACTTCGTAGGTCATGCTGAAACCGGGTAGCTCTTTTTTAATTGAAGCATATAATTGGTCCGGTGTAAAACTCATGGCCGTTATATTATAGGCATTACGGTGGGTTAGAAACCTCGCATCCGCTTCCATCAGCTCAATGGCCGCCCGAATGGCATCGGGCATATACATCATGTCCAGACGAGTTCCTTCTTTCAGAAAGCATCGGTACGGTTCATTTTTTACGGCAGCATAGAAGATTTCAACGGCATAATCGGTTGTTCCTCCGCCTGGCAGCGTTTTATAGGAGATCAAGCCGGGGAAGCGAACTCCGCGGGCATCAACATTATACTTTTTAAAGTAATAGTCGCAAAGCAGTTCACCAGCTACTTTTGTAATACCGTAAAGCGTATTGGGACGCTGGACTATCACCTGAGGGGTGTTGTCCGGTGGTGTGGATGGCCCGAAGGCCCCGATGGAGCTAGGGAAAAAGAGAGCGCAGTGATGGTGGCGGGCAACTTCGAGAACTGTCTGGAGCCCGTTCATATTGATATGCCAGGCAAGTTGGGGATTCTCTTCCGCTTTTGCCGAAAGAAGCGCTGCAAGATGATAGATGGTATCAATTCTGTATTTTTTTACAAGCACTGAGATGGATTCGGTATCTGTCGTTTCAATGGTCGCATAGGGGCCAGAATCAATAAATTCATCTTCCGGCTTTTGACGGTGTCCCGCAGCAACGACATTGTCACTGCCATATTTATCTCTGAGAACAGGGACGAGCTCAGAGCCAATCTGACCTGTTGCACCGGTGACTAATATCCTTTTCATCTTTTATCCTGTTGAATAATAATATTTTTTTGTCTTACCAACTTGGGAGGACTAAACTACCCTTTTTTAATATACTATATTTTTTTCATCAATTCCTTAAAACAAAAAAGCGGGCAGGATATGGACTCTTGTGCTGCATTGTACATCCAAAAAACAGAATCTTTAAGTGGAAGCTGATAGAATAATGAATAATGGGACAGGCTACTTTTCCACTCTTTTATCACCTTTTCTCGTCCTTCCACGCTGATTCGAGTCCCGAGGACTCAATCATATTGTCTAACCACACCGTAATTTATAAAGCAATTCAAGCTTACATCTTCTATGCAGAAGTTGAGGGATAAGTTCGGTATCGATATTATTAAGAGTGCTGGAGAGTTGTGATCTTTATTAGAAAGGCTTACCGCATCAATATATTAGTCATCCAATAATTGAATAAGTACATTTGTTTTTTTAAGACGCATAGTCCTACGCCATTGAAAAATAAGCCATATTACTATACTCAACACTACTGCAACTATGATCTCCCATTTGAAAAACTGTTCAAGATCCAATTCTGTCATGACTGTCAAGTAAACTATGCTACCAATAAGAATAAGAGTGATAATCCATCGAAAAGTTGATCTCATACTAGGCACTCTCCTTCTTTTTAGATCTGTAATTTAAAAATTATAACGTGATATTTCAAGATTCTAGCATTGTTTATGATTAAAAAAGAAGCGATAAGTAAAAAAATCATATAAAAAACAAGGAAGATTTATATGAAAAAGTTGCTTTTCTAAGGAGTTTACAATTGCTGAGAGCAAACAAGGAGTTTACAATTTTGGACAAGGAGTAAAATAAGCTCTCAACATCATTCTGAAAGATTCTCTCTTTCTTATGAGTATTATAAACCCTCAGAGTAAATCATTGGAAAATAGATGATTAATGAATAAATAATATCTTAAAAGAATAATGATTATAGACATGAATCTATTCATGGAGTACTGATGAACAATACTATATATAGTGTTGATATTGACTTGTAGTGAGGACAATGATCTACTTAAATAGATCATTGTCAAGACATTTTGAAAACCTTATAAATTTATATATTTTATAAGGTTTTGCAAATAAGATATTTACTTCCTTTTCTATGAGAAACCAGTTGAATCTAATCCAATTTATTTAGTGTTTTCTATACGCTCAATAACTGGAGGAACCCATGAACCATCCAAAATAGCTTCTTTCCCCCAATAGGCACGAATATACAAGGAGAACATTCCTTCTGGAGCAGGAAGCCAGTTTGAGTCCATTCCATTACCCGGAGGGTTTGCACCTGCATAATTACTATAAAATAGCCTAAAATGTAATAATTGAGGGGTTCAATAATATTAATAATCACTTTTAACACATTCCATATCAGTCATTTGAGGGCATAGAGATTGTATAGGTGCGAAAATAGAGATGCTTTTGTATACTATCTATGGCCAAGAAAGATCTTTAAGTCCCTCTTTTGAAGATAATTATCCAAGAGCAACTCCCTGATATTTTTCTAAATCTACTTAAGTAGACCAATTTTACTAAGTACAGTCTTTGCCAGCGATCTTAGTGGCCAAATGATTTCTCTATAAAAGAAAGAGATTATCCGACTTTTCATTGGAATTCGCCAGCCAAGACCTTCTTCAATTGTATATAGACATGGGTTACATATTCCACAGGGTTTCATATTTTTTGTCGGATTGTGGCAAAACCATGTCATACCCATTATCTTTTTCCAACCCTGCTCATCTGCAAGTTCAGACATCTGGATCTTACTCAGATTGAATATTGGAAAAGAAAAATATTGAAAAAGTACATATTCATTCATATCTTTAAATTTTTGATCAATGTGGAAAACAGTTTGGAAGCCTCTATTGCTCTCAGAAACAATCTGCTCAATTACAAAGTGTGCTTTGTCGTCGTGATGTATACACAGCTGTATATCAGTGATTCCCTTCTCCTTGCAAAATCGAGGAAGAAATTCATATTGAATGCCCATAAATTTTTCTTTACGGAGAGACTGATACGCTTCTGTTATTTCGGAATCCGGGGAAATATCTTTCACTAAGAAATACTGGGTAGGCTGAAGGAGTTCACGGGTATATGGATATTCTTTCAAGAGGCGATCTCTAATAAGCTTCATTGTTAGAATCTCCATATCAGCTGATCGGCGATTTGCGTTAGTCAGATAGAATGGAGTGACCGAACGCCGATGAATAATCAATAACCGTAAAAGTTGAAAGGTAGAATCCCAACCTCCTGTCCATAGCAGTTTAACATTTTCATCCTCTGAGAGTATTTCTTTCATAAAAGTCTCCTTGGAGTATTTGTGTTTAACTATATAAACTAAAACTATTTTCGATTATAAATGCTTAGTTCAGTGACAAGCACGACAGTAATAAAGTCTACTCTTCCTTTAATTAGAAGGGGCTTATTATCTATTTTTTAATCCAACACTCAAAATCCAAAATGACTCTTGTATGTATAATACTGCAAACCTTATAATCTAACATATTTTATAATGTTTATCGTTGTAGCGATACCTTTTGACTATATTTAAGAGAGTGAAAAAAGAAAACCTTATAAAACCAACCATATTGGCATGTTTTATAAGGAAACATTGCTAGTCGATTAACATATTTCCTTAGACTGTCAAAAAATATTGAATCTGTGTTGCTCATAACCCGAAGGTCAGTATAGTAGATATTTGCACAGTTTAACAATAACCTAAAGTTCCAACCTTCTAAGCCTCAAAGCGTTTGTTATAACAGAAACAGAAGAAAAACTCATTGCTGCTGCAGCAATGACAGGGGAGAGTAAGATGCCAAAGACAGGGTAGAGTACACCGGCTGCGATAGGTACACCTATAGCGTTATAGATAAATGCAAAGAAGAGGTTTTGACGTATGTTACTCATAGTGGCATGGCTTAGTTTAATGGCTCTGACTATGCCCAGAAGGTCACCTTTTATCAACGTTACTCCTGCACTTTCCATAGCCACATCCGTACCTGTACCCATAGCGATACCTACATGGGCTCTTGCTAAAGCAGGTGCATCGTTAATGCCGTCTCCTGCCATGGCAACATGGTGTCCCTGTGCCTGAAGGGATTCTACTACTTTTGACTTTTCCTCAGGGGAGACTTCGGCTTGTACCTGGTCTATGTTGAGTTTTTTAGCCACTGCCTGAGCGGTTGTTTCATTGTCTCCTGTAAGCATCACTATCTTGATACCTTGTTCATGGAGTTGTGCTATAGCCTCTGGGGTAGAATCTTTAATAGGATCTGTTACACCGACTACACCGGCTGCTTTTCCATCTAGAGCTATAAGCATGACGGTTTGTCCCTCTTGCCTGTATTGTTCCGCTATGTCGGGTAGGTCATAGGCTTCTACACCTAGACTTTCCAATAATTTTACATTTCCTATAGCCACTTCAACGCCATCTACAACACCTGTTGCCCCTTGACCTGTGATAGATCTGAAATCGGCTGTTTTACCAAGCTCCAGGTTTCTCTCTTTCGCACCTTCAACGATAGCTTGGGCTAAAGGGTGTTCGCTTGAACGTTCCAGAGTTGCTACTTTCTGAAGAAGCTCGCTCTCATCTATACCTTTTTTTACTTCAACGGTGACTAATTTAGGATGACCTTCTGTTAAAGTACCCGTTTTGTCTACGACCAAAGTATCTACTTTTTCCAGTGTCTCAAGGGCTTCAGCATTTTTAATGAGAACCCCCGCAGCAGCTCCTCTACCTGTACCTACCATGATGGAGACGGGTGTAGCAAGACCCAAGGCACATGGACAAGCGATGATAAGTACAGCAACTGCACTGACAATGGCGTAGGCTAAACGAGGTTCCGGTCCCCATATCCACCATCCTGCAAATGCGAATACTGCTATGATGACCACGATGGGTACAAAATAACTGGCAACTATATCTGCAAGTTTTTGGATAGGAGCGCGTGAACGTTGTGCCTGGGCTACCATATCTACGATCTGTGAAAGCAGTGTATCTGCACCGATCTTCTGGGTTCTCATGAGTAGTGTACCGGTTGTATTGACCGTAGCACCTATGAGTGTGTCACCTTTTCTTTTTGTAACAGCTATAGGCTCACCTGTGACCATGGCTTCGTCAATGTTACTCTCTCCTTCTATGACCACACCATCGACAGGTACCTTTTCTCCCGGACGTATGCGTAAAATATCGCCTACTATCACCTCTTCTAAAGCAATGTCCTCTTCGATTCCATCTTCTCTTACGATACGAGCTGTATTTGGAGCGAGTCCAAGTAACATTTGGATGGCAGAGTTGGTCTGTGATCGGGCACGAAGTTCAAGCACTTGACCCAGTAGAACCAGTGTGATTATCACTGCTGCTGACTCAAAATAGACATCTATCAAACCACTATCCATTTGCATGGAGGTGGGAAAAAGTTGAGGGAAGAAGAGAGCTATAACACTATATACCCATGCGACAGATACACCTAGGGCAATAAGGGTGAACATATTGAGATTCCATGTTCTTATAGAGTTCCAACCCCTTACAAAAAATGGCCATCCTCCCCAAAGCACTACAGGTGTAGCAAGAAAAAATGAGATCCACTGTACTGTTTGCATGGAGAGCCATGAAGGAAGCAGGGAAGGCAGTAAGTCTGCTGTCATGGCTAAAATAAACAGAGGGATGGAAAGGAGAGCACTTATCCAGAACCTACGGTTCATATAATGTAGCTCTTCATCTTTACTGTCCTCTATCTGTGCCATCATCGGCTCAAGTGCCATCCCACATATAGGGCAGGTGCCCGGTCCTTTTTGTTGTATCTCCGGGTGCATGGGACAGGTGTAGATGGCAGTTGTTTTATCATCAACAGGATGTGTATATGAAGCAGTATGATGATCACAGCCTATAGTACACTGAGCAGAATGCTTATCATCAGGATTTTCGATATAGCTTTGAGGATCTGCTTCAAATTTATCTAAACAATGTTTAGAACAAAAATAATATTTTTCTTCATGATGAGTAGTAAAGTGAGGCGTATCTGATGATACATCCATACCGCAAACAATATCTTTATATGTCGTATCCATCATTGTCCTTTCAAGGCTTTTATTTATGGTAACACTCAAGTGTGCAGTTACTGTGCATATATAGATAACTTATTTAAATATAATAAAACCTATAGATTTACTTGACATTAAAATTATTTTTGGTTAAACTGTGTCCATAATTATTGAATGATAATTAAAAAGCACTTCTAAAAACCCTAGATAATTCACATTGGACAAGGGCATTTTAGTTTTCCTTAGTAGGTGTACTCCTCCTCCTTATATTGTTAAAAGCTAAGGTCAAAACTAAAATGTGGTGAACCTCTAGGGTTTTTGGAGGTGCTAAAAAATAAATAAAGGAAAAGTGATGTCTCCCTCATGCCCTATATCTACAAAAAGAGTTGATACCAATATGATGAGAATCATCTCTTTTCAAGTGGTACTTTTCACACTGGTACTTATTTTTACACAAGAGAAACTTTTTGCTCTTGTACTGTTATTTGATTTCTCAGTACGTGCATTGCGTATGACAGGATTGAGCCCTTTCCATACTGTAGGAAAATTTATGTTAAATGGATGGGGTGCCGAACCTAAGTTCTGTGATGAGTCACCTAAACGTTTTGCTTTATATCTGGGACTAATAGTTTCATTTTTTTTGAGTCTGTTTTATATCGCTGGAATGATTGAGATCGCTACACCTATAGCGGTTGTATTATTAACTTGTGCATTACTTGAAACACTATTCGACTTTTGTATAGGATGTAAGATATACTACGTTATTCAATTGATTAAGGTATCTAAGAATGACAGGAATCTCTACTAAAACCATCTATGCTGTTGCAGCACTTCATGAACTGGGTTCCCTACCAGGGGGTGAAGTACTGAAGATCAAAGAGATCGCAGCACGTGCTTCTGTCCCTCAAAACTTTTTAGAACAGATACTTTTAGAGCTTAAAAAACAAGGGGTCTTGACAAGTGTTAAAGGCGCATACGGCGGGTATAAACTTGCTAAGAAGCTTAAAGATATCACACTTAAAGATGTTATAATGATACTGGAAACGGATGCACTCTCAGAGATCTGTAGAACAGATAATCCTACACTAAAACTTTTTTGGGAAGATATAAGAGCAGGTGTTTTAAATGTTTTTGATATTCCTCTTTCAGAACTTAAAAATTACCAGGAAACAGCGAATCAAGCACTGAATTATTCAATATAGGACATGAAATGATCAAAGATTTTAACTACTACAATACACTACTAGTACAAAGTGTAGGTTCCAAGGTAGGACCTATTGCGCCAACTATCGTTCCCTCCGCTGCATATGGATATGAAGATGCCGAGCAAGCAGAAGCTATCTTTGCTGGTGAGGTAAATTTACCACTTTATGCAAGAGTGGGAAACCCTACCAATATAAAACTGGAGTCTGTGGTAGCTAAAATGGAAGGTGGCTTGGGAGCCATCGCTACTGCTTCAGGGATGGGAGCACTCTCTATGGTAACGACAGCCTTTTTAAAAAATGGAGATGAAGTATTGTGCATCGGTGGCTTCTTTGGCGGAACCTATACGCTTATCAATGAAACGATGAAACGTTTTGGTGTGACAAATAGTTTTTGTGATACAGATGATTTTGAATACATCGAGTCAACACTTAAGTGTGGGGTTAAGATGGTCATTATGGAGAGTGTAGGAAACCCTAGTCTTAGACTGCCTGATATGAAAAGAATAGTAGACTTGTGTAATGTGTATGAAACACTGCTAGTGGTAGATAATACCGCAACGCCACTTATCGTACAGCCATTAGAGCTGGGTGCTGACATTGTAGTACACTCTTCAACTAAAAACATGAGTGGACACTCAGCTGCTCTTGGTGGTATAGCGGTATTTAGAGCAGTCAAAGAAGAGGGTGATAAACTACTTAACGAGAAATATGCAGATGTGCATAAGATCGTCAAAAAGATGGGTAAGAAAGCTTTTATTCCTATCTGTAAGAAACGTGCCATCAGAGACATGGGTATGACAGCCAATGCCTTTGGTTCCTTTTTGACACTTTTAGGGCTTGAAACACTCTCTTTGCGTGTAGAACGCATCAATAAGTCTGTAGCACAAGTGGCAAAAATATTAGATGAACAATTACCTGAAGGTGTGAGTGTGAACCATCCTTCTTTACCTGAAAGTGAAGACTATGCAAGATATCAACTTGACTTTGAGCATGGCTGTGGACCACTGTTGACTTTAGACTGTGGAAGCAAAGAGAAAGCATTTACTTTATTGAACAAGCTGACATTGGTAACACAAACGGCTAACATTGGAGACAACAGAACGCTTGCCCTGCATATGACCAGTACGATCTACAGTGATTTTGATGAGGTAGCACGTAAGTTTTTAGGTGTGCATGAAGGACTTATCCGTGTTTCTATAGGATTGGAAGATCCACAAACGATCGCGGATGATTTTTTACAAGCAGCAAATGAGAACTAGGGATACATTAGTGTTTCGTTTCATCATTGCTCTTCTACTTATATTTTCTACACTTGATGCAAAAGAGCATCAAAGTGCACTTAACTACCTAAATAGTATTCGTCAAGATGCAGGACTTATAAAGTTAAAACCCAATAAGAAGCTGGACAAAGCAGCTGCGTCCCATGCCAACTATCTTGTACGACAGCAAAAAATTGGACATTATGAGAAAAAAGGCTGGAGTGGGTATACGGGTAAAACACCTTCAGACAGAGTTTTACATGCCGGATATGCCTCGAAAGCAGTGATGGAAAATGTCACTGTAAATACAAAAACTTCCCATAAATCCATAGATACACTTTTTGCAGCTATCTATCATCGTTTTGTTTTTTTGAATTTTGATAAGGATGAGATAGGTATAGGCAGTGCTTCTACTAAAAAAAAGCAAAGTGTGACTTCCTCGTTTGTTTATAATTTAGGTTCTACCGCTATCTCCAAGCTATGTAAAACCTCTTCTTTTGTTATGCATGACGATGTCTACTATATGCAAAACCTATGTAAAAATAGTGCAAATATTGTACCTCAAATTCTGTTTGAGAAAAAGCAAAATGAGATAAGAGAAAAAAATAGTAAAATAATATTCTATCCTTATCCTAATGCTACAAATGTTTCCCCTGTATTTTACACTGAAAATCCTCATCCTCTTCCTGGGTCAAAAGTAAGTGGATATCCTGTCTCTGTACAATTTAACCCAGCTTTCTATAAAAAAGTAAAGCTTAAAAAGTTTCGTCTTTTTGATGCAGAGGGTAAAGAGATAAAAAAGCATAAAGTGCTTACACACAAAAATGATAAAAATCGTCGTTTCACTCCATTGCAGTTCGCCTTTATGCCTTTGAAGAGATTGGAGTATGGTACAACGTATCGAGCAGAGTTTGAAGCTGTAGCTGATGGGAAGAGGGTAAAAAAGAGTTGGAAATTTACAACGAAAAAGCCTAAAGGGACATTCTATAAAATAACGAAGAAAAAAACCACGTTAAAAGTAAAGAGAGGAGAAAAAATAGTTCTCTATTTTGAACCCAGGACTAAAAAAGACGTACTGGGTCGCATCAAATATACCGGCAAATTGCATACCACTTATTTAGACAAGAATACACTTTTAGTTACCATGCCAAATAAACGCTCATCAAGAGGATACAGTTTAAAGGCAGGTGCAAGAGAAGTCATTTTAAAGTGATGCTTTCAGCCCATAAAAATAACTTTGTAATTTCATAATACTTTTAGTACCCAGCTTATCCATAAAAGTCTCAAACTTGTCTTTCTCTTTCCATACGGGTTTCTCAACCTTTGCAAGTTCAGCCACTTGTGTTTTAGCCTGGCTTTTGACACCTACTTCATCTATGAGCCCTACACTTTTTGCTCTTTGAGAAGAGAAGATGTGTGCATCTGCATAGCTTTTTGAAGCATTGATGTCTAACCCTCTGGCAGTGGCTACATCTTTGACGAAAAGATCATATGTGTCTTTTGTAAGTGTTTCCAGTTCGGCTCTCTCTTCTGCTGTCCATTCTCTTGTAGGAGTCCCTGCTTCTTTGTAGGTACCTTGTTTCACTGTTTGTGGTTTAACACCTATGGTCTTCATGAGTTCCTCAGCATTAACACTTTGCATAATGACTCCGATAGAACCGACAATAGAACCGGGGTTCGCAATGATCTTATTTGCATAGATGGAAGCATAGTAGCTCCCGCTTGCCATGATACCAGAGGCATACGCTATGACAGGTTTATGTTTTTTAAGTTCTTTGATGGCATAGGCTATCTCGATGGATGGCGGCACTGCACCACCTGGAGAGTTCACATTGAGAAGTACACCTTTGATCTTTGGATCTTTTTGAGCTTTCTCTATCTCTTTTATGACCAGATCAGCACTCATTATAGGACCCAGTAGTTCTATTTCCTGAAGATTGGCGGGGTTAAGTGTCGTTTCTGATTTTGGCATAAAAACTACAACTACAATGAGTAAAAAGAGCATCCCCATAAAGTGTTGACCTATCCATTTAATAGTTTTTCCTATGGCACTAAACATATTGTTCTCCTTGAATATAAACTTGTGAAACCGCTTTGGTATGCAAGATTGTCCAAAGGGCTAACTCTTCTTCTCTTTTAGGTGCTTCCGGCAGTGTAACTACAGCAAAATCAGCTAATTTACCTGCTTCTATCTTCCCACAGTTAAGGTGAAGTATTTCCGCTGCATCAGCAGTGACAGTTTTTAGAAGCTGTGTCGCCAGTTCTTGGATGGGAATGTCATTATGCAGCATCAGTGTGGCTCTAAGCTCATCAAAGATACTAAGAGAGTCATTTGAACTTAGTCCATCAGTGGCTATAGAGAAAGGAAGTTTAAGATCTTCTATCTTAAGTCTCCCACAGCCTAAATAGCGGTTTGAACGAGGACAGTGGGCAATGGAGTGTCCTTTATCTGTTAGGTGGTCTAACTCTTCTTTTGTAGCCTGTACACAGTGTGTGAAGTGTGTCGGGTAGGTATCGAAAGCGTGCATGAACTCTTCGACGTTCGTTACAGGTGTTGAGGTGTTAAAGTATTTCTCAAAAAATGCTTCAAAATCACCAGAACCTAACTCAAGCCATTCCCGTTCTGCCTGGGACTCTAAAAAATGAGCGCAGAGTGGCAGATTATTTTGTTTGGCTACATTAACCGCTTTTTGTAAAATGATGGGATGCACAGAGTAGGGTGAGTGTATAGCAACGGCAGGAGTGATGCGAGAGCTTTCCTCACAACTTTGTGATGCTTTGACCCTCTCCATAAAATCACCATAAAGCATATCTGCATACATGGCATTGGAACCGATGAGCTCATTGAAAAAAACAACACGTTGTGGGGTTTTTTCACATACTTCAAGTTCATTACCAAAACTTGATATGGCTCCAAATGTGGTAATACCTGAACGCATCATCTCTTCACACTCTTTTTGCATCACGGCATTATTACACGCACCCATGAGGTCATCACGATGCTCAATGACAGAGTCAAGCCAAGGCATGAATGAGCCGTATTGAAGTGAAGTTTTATTTGCTGAGAATTCCAGGTGTACATGGGTGTTGATAAAGCCTGGGTAGAGTATGGAATTTGCTTCTGTTTGTATCACTTTGGCATCTGGATACTTCTTTTTAAGTGTCTCTAACGTATCTATATCTTGAATGGTATCTGTAAATGCAACAGCTTGATTTTGTATAAAACCATTGGGGGTATAGATATAGTCAGTATTTATTATGTTCATGTGTATCCTCGCAGGAAAAGTTTTGTTTTACGAAGGACACAGTTTTACTTGCTGTGCAAGTCAACCAATGTCCCCTGATTTAGACATTATTTCATTTTAAACTAATACTATTTGGATAAAATAATACCCAAATAATATAAATGAGGTAGAAAATGAAAATTGTAGTAATCCAAGGTCCAAACTTAAACATGCTAGGTATTAGAGAACAAAATATCTATGGTCAAATGAAATTAGAAGATATTCACTCACAAATGAAATCATTTGCAGATCAAAATAAGATTGAAATTGAATTCTTCCAAAGTAACTTAGAAGGTGAGATCGTTGATCGTATCCAAGAGTGTATCGGTGAGGCTAACGGTATTATCATCAACCCGGCGGCGTATACGCATACGTCTATCGCGATTCGTGATGCTATTGCTGCAGTGCAACTTCCGACACTTGAAGTACATCTTTCAAACATTCACCAAAGAGAAGAATTTAGACATAAGTCACTTATAGCACCTGTATGTGCAGGACAGATCATAGGTATGGGACCATTTGGTTACCACTTGGCAATGGTTGGCATGACACAGATACTTTCTGAAGTATCTGCGATGAAACAAGCACAGCAAGCAAAAGCACAAGTACAAGCACAAGCGTAATAGCTTCGACAAGCTCAGCTACCGTTAACCTCGTTCCCATCGTCTCGATGGGAATGCATAGATATTCAAATGGAATATACTTCCCTTACGCAATAGCATCGTATATGCATTCCCAAGCTGAATCTTGGGAACGAAAGTCCAATACCCTTTAAAGGTTCCATATGAACTACATGCTCAAAGATGAAAATGCTATTTATTATGAATGTAGATACAGTTGTGATAATGCACTCTATCTACGTTTAGGCTCAGAAGCATTTTTTATCACCGATAGTCGTTATACTATTGATGCAGAACAAAATGTAAAGGGTGCTAAAGTGATAATCAACGGTGACCTGTATGGGGAAGCTGTAAAGTTACTCAAAAAAGCCAAAGTCAAAAAAGTTGTTTTTGATCCTAAAGAGTGGTCAGTAGCAGGGTTTGAGAAAATAACTTCTCAATGTAAAGTCACTTTCAAAGCAGAGTTGGATTTTTCACATAAAAAGCGTATTATTAAAAGTGATGAAGAGTTGGAAATTTTAGCAAAAGCTGCAAAGCTTGGAGCTAAAGCCTTTAACGCATTGGCTAAAGAGTTTAATCAAAGCGGTTTTGGAGAGAGTGAGTATGCTTTAACCCATACTGCAAAATCTATCTTGGGCAGTTTTGGAAAGTATGAATTGAGTTTTGACCCTATTGTTGCTGTCAATTCAAATGCAGCCAAACCTCATGCTATGCCTACTAAAAAGAAGTTAAAAAAGGGTGACCTTTTACTACTTGTAGATGCGGGATTAAAATATAAACGTTACTGTTCAGACCGTACACGTACGGTGGAGGTAGGAAAAGGTTTTAAGTTTGAAACCAGACAAACGTTTAAAAGTAAAAAGATACAAAAAGCCTATGATACCGTACTTAAAGCACATGATAATGCCATAGCTAAAGCACGTTCAGGTATGAAAGCTAAAAAGGTAGATGCGCTTACGCGAGACATTATCACTAAAGCCGGGTTTGGAGAGTATTATGTGCACTCTACAGGACATGGTGTGGGTCTGGATATCCATGAGATGCCATATATCTCAAGCAGATCAGATACGATCATTGAAGATGGTATGGTTTATACCATTGAGCCTGGTATTTACATACCAGGTGAGTTTGGTATACGTATCGAAGATATGGTAGCAATGGTAGATGGAAAAGCAGTGGTATTATAGGGTGTTGTGTCCTCACAACACCAAATTGTATATTATATCAACAGAGTGTTGTCAGGAGACAACACCCTACAAGGGTTAAGATGGTTAAAAGAAAAATCTTAAATGAAAAACACACATTGATTTTCACACCACATTTCCCCTATAATACAAAAAGTAAGGGTAGATACAAAGCACTCCTTGGTATCGGTGGTAATATCGGTGATGTTGTACGTCGTTTTGAACATCTGTTTTGGTATTTCAAGCGTTCATCTTTTGTGCATATGGTTGAGACGGCACCTATCTTAAAGAACCCTCCTTTTGGGTATTTGGAACAAGGTGATTTTTATAACTCGTTGATACTTGTGGAGACACACTTGACACCACAGGCATTATTACGATATATGTTACGTGTGGAGAAAGTTTTTGGACGAAAGCGTCTTTTTAAAGATGGACCAAGAACGTTAGATATAGATATAATATTTTATGAAAATGTAAAAATGGATACAAAGAGCTTAACTTTGCCTCATCCTGCTTGGATGCAAAGAGACTCTGTGTTGATTCCATTGTCAATGATGAAAGGTAGAATATCATGAATATGATGTTTTTTGCCAAAGGCAAAACTTTAGTGAGAGGAATTGAAGATGAGCTTTGCTTGTCTTCAAAGAGAAAGGTATAATAGTATGATCAACGAAACATTTGTAGCTTCAGACCCTAAAGGTGCTTATGATCAAGCAGTCCAAAAATATGGTAATGAGGTATCTATTGTCTCTGCAAAGCAATTGAAATATGATGATGGTGTATTACGTTGTGAAGTAGTCATTGCTGTACCAACAGAGCTTTTTATGGAAAAATCTTTTGGTGATCTATCGATGGATAACAGTAGCAGCAAGGAAGATGAGACATTACTCGAAGAGATAGGTGAACTTAAAGCACAATTGGAGCAGATGAAAGATGGTTTACTGGAACTGGATGAGTCTGGTAATGTTGAGTCTAACAGTATCATAGAAGAGGTCAAAGCACTTTTTATGAAAAAAGGTATTTCAGCGCGTTGGCTTGATGAAATGTTCAGATCGCTTATTGGTACACCTGTGGTGGAAGAGACATCACTTTTAGTCTCTTACCTACTTGAAGAGATAGATGAGATACTTAACGTAAAAGAAGAAGACTTTAGTACACCCAAAGTGATGATGCTTGTAGGTCCTACAGGTGTTGGTAAGACCACAACTATTGCCAAGCTTGCAGCACGTTATGCCTACTTGTTGGATAGACCGTATAAAGTAGCATTGCTTAATCTTGACAGCTATAAAGTAGGAGCCATAGAGCAGCTTTCACACTATGCAGACATTATGCAGATAGAGCATCACTCTGTCTCATCTGTGGAAGAGTTTAAAGAGCAGTTGGAACAGTTGGCAGATTATGATGTTATCCTTATAGATACGGCTGGTATGTCTCCTTATGATACACAAAAATTCATTAGAACAGTAGAGTTTGTGAATACAGATGGAGCCAGAAACATGGAGGTACAACTTGTACTCTCTGCAACAGTTAAATATGAAGATATGGAAGATATCTATAAAAACTTTTCCTTTTTAAATCTTGACTCTGTGATCATCTCCAAGTTTGATGAGACAAGGCACTTTGGAACACTCCTGAATTTTATGTTACTTTATAAACTTCCGATGAGTTATTTCTCTATAGGACAAGAAGTCCCAGATGATCTTTTACTTGCGAATAAAGAGTATCTTTTGGAACATTTTATTGGTGATATAGATGAAGGCTGAAACACAAGCTCTCCACTTGGAAAAGATGATGCAAAAGCATACACTTTATCCTGAGTATGAACTGGCACTTTCACCTATTCAAGTAAAGAAGAATGCCTTAAAAAAACTTACTTCTGGAGATCTGTTTCTTTTAGGGATGCATCGTCTGGATATGATACTTCTCGAAGAGGGAAATATCTCTGCAAATGTTGTGTTGAATGAGAGTGGAAGTTGTAGTAAAATAAAAATTATAAAACTTAATGAAAGTACTATAAAACAGACTAATAGTAAAAAATATGAAGTAGTAGAATTCTCTTTTGGAATGATCCAAAGTAGAACACTGGAAGTAGGACATCAAATAGAAACAGCACAGCTGAATCTACAAGAAGTTTTACTTCATGTAAATGGAAAAAATATAGCAAAAGGCTCTTTAGTCAATGTGGATGAAGAGATAGCTGTACAGATAGATGAGGTAAGAAAATGACAAGAATTAAAATTCAGTACAGTGAGGCACTAAATGCCGAATCTTAACAAGAAAGTATTAGTAGGAATGAGTGGCGGAGTAGACTCAACTGTTACGGCTATTTTACTCCAAAAAGAGGGGTATGATGTTGAGGGTGTGTATATGAAACTCCACCATAAAGAGGGCTATCATGAAGAGAACTTTGCTAAAGCAAAACGCGTAGGGGATTACCTGGGTATTAAAGTGCATTTTCATGACTTGAGTGAAGCATTCAATGAAGAAGTCTATGAGTATTTTGTTGAAAGTTATAAAGAGGGTTTGACTCCCAACCCTTGTGTGATGTGTAACCGTACCATCAAGTTTGGAAAAATGATTGATTTTGCAGATAGCTTAGGTATAGAAAAAGTAGCTACAGGGCATTATGTACAATGTGATGGTGAATATTTCTATATGGCAGATGATCCGACCAAAGACCAGAGTTATTTTCTCTGTGAAGTAAAAAAAGAGGTTTTACCCAGACTTCTCTTTCCTCTTGCTACATGGGTAAAAGAGGATGTTAAAGCCTATGCGGCAAAGATAGGCGTACTCAAAGACTTCGCTACACAAAAAGAGAGTTCAGAGATCTGTTTTGTGGAAAATACCTATGATGAAGTACTGGCTAAACATATGAATATAGATATACCGGGTGAAACAGTGGACACTGAGGGTAATGTTGTAGGTACACACAAAGGCTATATGCATTACACCATCGGTAAACGCAGAGGTTTCTTTGTCAATGGTGCCCATGACCCACATTTTGTTCTTGCCATTAAGCCTAAAGAAAATCAGATAGTCGTAGGTACAAGAGAAAAGCTGGAAGAGAATGAGTTTGAAGTAAAACAGCTTAATCTTTTTGAAGAGTTAACAGATTTCACTTGCCATGTAAAAGTACGTTATCGTACACATGCTGTACCTTGCAGTGTTAAGATAAAAGATGGTAGAGCTAAAGTAGTTCTAGATGAACCTGTTTTTGGTTTAGCCAAAGGACAGATCGCTGCTTTTTATGATGGAGACAGGTTACTTGGTGGTGGGGTGATCTGTTAAATTCAGAGGATTCTACTTACTTTTCATCACTCTTGCTCTCATCCTCTTGAATAGAGTGGGTATGCGACGGTTCAAAAGAGAATAGTTTATTTTTATGCTCTCTTCTTTTCTTCTCTTTCTCAGCCTTTTCTTTTCTCACTGAAGCGATCCATAATCGATTGATCAAAAAGTAAACGAAAGATGAGACGACAATAGAGTAGAATGCTGTACCTGTATAGAGTGGTATAACGATGGCATCCCAATTTTCACTGAACCACTCCATAGTCAGTTCAATATCCTCTATGCCTTCTTTTCCCAATAATAAATTACCTGTAAGGTACTCCATATAATACATCGGCGGCATGGTGAAAGGATTACTGAGCCATACCATCGAGATAGCAACAGGGACATTAAAACGTAAAAATGGTGTCATTGCCATCACTCCGAGCATCTGCATAGGCATGGGGATAAAACCCCAAAATAGACCTACTAAAACGCCTCTGCTGACACTTTTTCTGTTAATGCTTAGATACTCACGTGGGAGATTGTATTTTTCTATAAACTTGTCAAGCTTAGAGCCTGAAGATTTTTTCTTAAACGCTTTTCTAATCATGAAAAATATAAATCCAAATAAATAATTTTATAATAGTGTAGTACCGACGAGCTTTAAATCACCTTGAACCCTTTGAATGGGGTTCATTCAGAGGGTTCATATCAAGTTTTGTGTAAAATACGCGTAAATAACTATCACGTGAAGTAACTCATGAAGCATGGTAATACATAGACATAAAGGCATATTATGAGCGGATATATGATTTTTTCTGGAACATCAAACCCTGAACTCTCTGAGGAGATAGCAACTTACCTTGAAATGCCTCTTGCAAAGGCGACGATCAATCGTTTTTCTGATGGTGAAATAAATGTTAAGATCTCTGAATCTGTGCGTGGCAAAGATGTATTTATCATCCAGCCTACTTCTTCACCGGTAAATGGTAACTTAATGGAACTCCTTATTATGACAGATGCATTGAAACGTTCATCTGCGAACTCTATCACTGCAGTAGTGCCATACTACGGATATGCAAGACAAGACAGAAAAGCGGCCCCCAGAGTGCCTATTACAGCAAAACTTGTAGCGAATCTGATGGAGACAGCGGGTATCACACGTATGGTGACAGTGGATCTTCATGCATCACAGATACAAGGATTTTTTGACATCCCTGTAGATAACCTTTATGGGGCTATCTTGTTTATGGATTACATCAGAGCAAAAAACTTTAAAAATCCAGTGATTGCTTCTCCAGATATCGGTGGTGTAGCAAGAGCAAGATACTTTGCCAACAAGCTTGGATTAGATATGGTTATCGTTGATAAACGTCGTGAAAAAGCCAATGAGAGTGAAGTAATGAATATTATTGGTGATGTAGAGGGTAAAGATGTAATTCTTATCGATGATATGGTTGATACTGCTGGAACAATGGTCAAAGCAGCATCAGCACTTAAAAAACTTGGAGCAACTTCGGTAATGGCATGTTGTACGCACCCTGTACTTTCCGGCCCAGCATATGAGCGCATAGAAGAGGGTGAACTTGATGAACTTGTAGTGGCAAATACCATTCCTATGACAAAACGGTCTAGTAAGATCAAAATGCTTTCAACTGCATCAATGCTTGGTGAAGTTATCAGAAGAGTACATAATAACGAGAGTGTGAATTCACTTTTTGAAACGAATACATAAGAATAACGTAGGGTCGGTTTACCGACCAAAAATGTAATTATAAATTTTGGTTAGAATGGTCGGTGAACCGACCCTGCATTTCTAGAGATAGGAATGTAAACATAAGGAACAACATTGGCAAAAGCAGTACCACAAAAAAATATACGTAACTTTTCTATCATCGCACATATCGACCACGGGAAGTCCACACTGGCTGACCGTATCATACAAGAGTGTGGAGCGGTAAGTGATAGACAAATGTCTTCACAAGTAATGGATACCATGGACATAGAAAAAGAACGTGGTATTACCATTAAAGCACAATCTGTACGTTTGAACTATGAAAAAGATGGTGAACCATACATTTTAAATCTCATAGACACTCCGGGACACGTGGATTTCTCATATGAAGTGAGTCGTTCACTAGCATCATCTGATGGTGCATTACTCATTGTAGATGCAGCGCAAGGTGTGGAAGCACAGACTATTGCCAATGTTTACATCGCTATAGAAAATGACTTAGAGCTTTTACCGGTTGTAAATAAGATAGATCTTCCTGCGGCTGATCCGGATAGAGTACTTTCAGAGCTTGAAGAAGCCATTGGTATCGATGCAACAGAGCACAATCTTGTTTCAGCAAAAACAGGTCAGGGTGTGGCAGAACTTGTAGACAGTATAGTAGAACGTATACCTTGTCCTACAGGAGATGAAGAAGCACCACTTAAAGCACTCATTTATGACTCTTGGTTTGACAACTATCTTGGTGCTTTGGCATTGGTACGTATTTTTGATGGCAGTATTAAAAAAGGTCAAATGGTTAAAGTGATGGGAACCAAAGATGACCATCAGGTTCTTAGCCTTATGTATCCAAATCCTATTGCACCGATTAAAACGGATGAGATACGTACAGGGGAGATAGGCATTGTTGTCATGGGACTTAAAACGGTTGATTCACTCAAAGTTGGAGATACTGTCACCGATGCGAAAAATCCTACAGCAGAAGCTATACATGGATTTGAACCTGCTAAACCCTTTGTATTTGCAGGAATTTACACGATAGAAACAGATAAATTTGAAGATTTACGTGATGCACTGAACAAACTTAAACTCAATGACTCGTCATTAAGTTTTGAACCAGAGAGTTCTATGGCACTAGGTTCTGGGTTTAGGACAGGTTTCCTGGGTATGTTGCATATGGAAGTGGTTAAAGAGCGTTTGGAACGTGAGTTTGACCTTGAACTCATCGCTACTGCTCCTACAGTTGTCTATAAAGTTAAACAGACAAACGGTGAAGAGTTAGAGATACAAAATCCAAGTGAACTACCAGAACCACAAAAGATAGATAAAATCTTTGAGCCGTATGTCAAAGCGACTATCTTGACACCTCAGGAGTACTTAGGAAACCTCATTAAGCTACTTAATGACCGTCGTGGAATACAGATAAAAATGGATTACTTGAACGAAACGCGTGTACTTTTGGAGTATGACATTCCTATGAATGAAATTGTTATGGACTTTTATGATAAGTTGAAGTCCATTACCAAAGGATACGCGAGTTTTGACTATGACCCTATAGGATTTAGAGAAGGTAACCTTGTTAAGCTTGACATCCGTGTGGCTGGTGATGTGGTAGATTCACTCTCTATCATCGTTCCTGAAGATAAGGCACGTACCAGAGGACTTGCTTTTGTTGCACAACTCAAAGAGCTTATACCAAGACAGCTTTTTGAAGTTGCCATTCAGGCGAGTATCGGAAACAATGTCATTGCCCGTTCTAACGTAAAGTCTATGGGTAAAAATGTGACAGCAAAATGTTACGGTGGTGACATCACACGTAAAAGAAAGCTTTTAGAGAAACAAAAAGCGGGTAAAAAACGTATGAAGTCCATCGGTAAAGTTCAAGTACCTCAAGAGGCATTTATGGCTGTTCTAAAGTTGGATAGCTAGATGGGTATAGGTTGGGCATTACACATACACATCCTTGCTGCCATCGCATGGATAGGTGGTTCCATTTTTATGTTTGCTCTTGGTGTGACCATGAGAGACAAAAAAGCACAAAAAGCAGTTTATCCTCACATAGGACCTATTTTCGGTTACTTTGAAGTAGTTGCACTGATGTTCCTGCTTGGTACCGGTTCTTATATGATCACAGACTATGGGCTTATAGAATTACTTTTTACAGACTATCACTCAAAAGTTATAGATGCTTTACGTATAAAGCTTTGGATGGTACTGGTACTCTTGATCGTAACGGTCATTCACTTTGTCATTGCACTTAAGACCAATACTAAAGAGCGTACACGTATGGAACACCTTGTATCTCGTGCTTCGTCAATGCTTATCTTCTTTTTGAACCTTTTTGTGTTGCATTACGCGATGGTGATCAGAGATATACTTTAGAAGTATGTTTTTTTTGATCATTTTCTAAAATTTACAAGAGAGCAGATATGAAAATTGCAGTGATATTGTTATTGTTCTATGGTGTACTATTCGCTGATGTTTTAAAAGTAAAAGATAAATTTCCTTACGATAGTTTTAGTGATCAATTTGAAAATAAATTGCTTATTACTCCTCAAACCAAAAAGATCATTATTTCATTCAGTAAAAAAAATGGTAAAGCTGTTAAAGCCTTTTTACAGACCCATAAAGGGTATCTGGAAAAGAAACAAGCAGTGTATCTGGCAGATGTAAGTTCTGTACCTTCTTTGGCTATGCTCTTATTTATGAAGCCTGCATTACAAAAAAATAATTTTAGTGTAGGATTAATAGAAGATGAAGAAATAGCAAACATACTTCCCAAGGTTGAAGGAAAGACTACCGTGATCCGCCTTGAGAAAATGTATATTAAGTCGATAAAATTTATAGATAAATTATAAAGTTTATCACCGACCTGTCCATAGGTTTTTATCAGCTGGCTTGCCTAAAAAGTGTTAATAATCCTCATTAACAAGAATAAGGTACGAAATTATCGTACCTTATAGCAGTTGGTAATTCGACAATACGAACTTGTCTGTCTTCTTATATTACATTGTTTTAAAGCACCTCTTTTGGCATTATCCAGACCAACTCTTTCTACCCATCCGGATGCTCTTTTACTTCGTGCGGTACAATGCCAAACTCTACCAGAGCTTTTTTTCTTAACGGTTTTCTTTTTTATCTTTGTCAATTTAACAGATTTACGTATATCTTTGTTGAGATTGATCGTAAACTCTTTACTCTTATATCCTTTTTTTGATACCTTTAAACTATAACTTCCTTCTTTGAGTCTCATACCGGAACTATAGGTGTCTTTGATATATTTTATCTGTATTTTGGCATTGGACGGTGTGGGTAAGATGGTAAGTGTATGTCTGGGAATTGCTGCTTCAATTCTTCTTCTTTCTTCTTGCTCTACTCTGTATTGCTCCCATCTTTCTTGTTTACGTACTTTTTGTACCAATCCTTCTTCTGCCTGATTTGACATCAGTAATGCATCGCGATAATATTTACCGCTACTTCCGGCTTTTTCAAGATAAAGATTGATATATTTTAGAGATTTATCATAGTCTTTGGTTGCCAGAGCATTTTTTCCATATTGAAAGTAAAAATCATCAGGAAGTGCAATGTCCAGATCAATGATTTTTTGAAAATAATCATTGGCAGTTTGATAATTCTGTTTATCAATACTTGTTTTTGCACCTATTAAATATTTATCAGCCAATATTTCTTTAGGTAAAGCATGAAGCATGATAGGTAGTATCATTAAGAGAGTGATTAGTAGTGTTTTTTTAAGATTCGGCATTTCACATCCTTTCATTTAGTGAAAGGCTTGCATTAGACTTTAGTCTTAAAAGTGCCTCCCTGTACTGAATTTCACATAAATCATTTAGTGATTTGTTGCATTGCATTTTAACGCTTATACTTCTTGTCATATATATTCCTTTAAAAACCATCAAGTATAGTTTGGGTTGAAGAAGGCTCATGTAGCTTCTTTACAGTATTTGTTTGGGTAGATCCAAAGGTTCCGAGCATATCCAGTATTTCCATTGTCCCCAATGCTTCTTTGAAAATATTAGGAAGTTGTTTATGGTCTTTAACATGATGATATACTCCTCCGGATCTTGTTGCGATAGATTGTAGCTGTCTAGCGGCTTTAGAGTTTGAATTGACTTCCAGACCGATGGTCTGATGTCTAAAGATGATTCCTTTATTTCTTAGACTTGCCATGACAGAATTTATATTCCCACAGTTATCATCACCATCAGCCAACAAGATGATCATCTGGGTTTGTGAAGAACCGGATTTTGACTGATATAAGTAGTTGTTTGCAATTTTGAGTGCATTCCCAAGTGGTGTACCCCCACCAGAAGAGAGTGAATTGACAAAACTTGTGAGACTTTGCTCATTGGTCGTAAAGTCAATACGTTTTGATATAGGATTACCACACCCTCCGGAGAAGGCCAAGATAGAGACCTCTACACCTTTTTTCAGTGATGTCGCTATAGTTTCCAATGCAGCTTGTTTCGCTGATTTAAGTTTTGCCCCACTCATACTGCCTGAAACATCGATAAGAAGCAGTAAACTGGCATTTACAGTACCATTGTATGCATAGCTTGTATTTTGGATGTTTGCTTGATTGTTTGTGAGGGGTGTAAGATTAGAAGATTGTAGATTAGTGTTTGTATGTGTCGCTTGAGCAGGGGTATTAAAGGCATTCATCATATTGGTTGTATTTTCAGGATTTGTTTTTTGATCTATGTTCTGTTGAATTTGATCTTGTTGTGTTTGACTTTGTTGTTCTTTGGCATCTACTTTTTTTGTCTGTTGATCTTTTTTCTTTTTAGTGTTTTTTTCTTTTTTAGGTTTCAACGCACTATTGAGAGAGTAAAGATTTGAAAATGCAATATTTTCAATCTTGTTAAAAGAAAAAGAGGCTGCATGTTCCGGTGTCGATTTAAATATATTGATTGCTTCTTTTTTTGAATAATACGCATTCCCAGAATCACTTTTCAGCATATATTTGTCCCAGGATGGACTGCCCAGGGTATCAAAACTATAACCTGTTCCGGATTTCTTTAAAGCACCGCCTGAAAAACGAAAAGAAGCACGGTAATTGTGTGATTGGTGTAGATCGATAATAAATTTACTTTTATAATGCAGTGATACTTTTGCATAGGCTTCTTGTACTTTTGCAGGCATTGTGGTAATGAGTGTGGAAGCTGTTCTAAGATTGATGATGGGACTAAGCTCCCAATACACAGCATAGAGTTCAACTGGTTCTCCCATCATACTATACAGTTTGTATTTGACTTTGACTTTGTCTACACAGATAGACGAAATGTAAGGAGACTCTTTTTGTGTTAAGGTTTGACAACCAACATTACCAGAGGACTCTACTTCTCCTTTAAATGTTTTGGCTTGAAGCAAGGTAGAAAAAGAGAGTAATACTAGTATGAATTTAAATAGTTTCATTATGCTTAGCTACTTTGTATAGTGGTATATGTAAATTGTAATTATGAAAAAAATAGTATACTCAATCTTTACTGAATTTAGTAAAAATTATTATTGGATATGTAATAGATTTATATTGTGTATGAAGTTATTTTAAAACTTTAGTGACTTTCGATACAATAAATTATGGATATCACACAAAACATACAAAAAGCCAAACAATTATTAGAAGAAGCAGATGCTATTTTCATCACTGCCGGGGCAGGGATGGGAGTTGATAGTGGATTGCCTGATTTTAGAGGTGTGGAGGGGTTTTGGAATGCTTATCCCAAGGCTAAGGAGTTAGGGCTTCAGTTTGAGGAGATGGCAAATCCTGAGTGGTTTGAGTCTGACCCTCAGCTGGCTTGGGCTTTTTATGGACACAGGCTTCATCTTTACCGTGACACCGAGCCTCATGAGGGTTTCAAAAAGCTCTTAGAGCTGTCAAATACTAAAAAATATGGAGCATTTGTTTTTACTTCAAATGTCGATGGACAGTTTCAAAAGGCAGGTTTTTTAGATGAGAGGGTGATGGAGTGTCACGGCTCCATTCATAACTTGCAATGCATCGATAACTGTGAGGGGATGTTGTGGAGTTCGGATGATACTCTCATAGAGATAGAAGAGGGCTTCAGAGCTAAAGAACCACTACCAAGCTGTCCTTTCTGTGGTGCTATGGCAAGACCGAATATCTTGATGTTTGGGGACTTTGGCTGGGAGTATGCACGTACAAATGGTCAAAGAGAAAGACTTGTTACCTGGATGGATAAGATAGAAGAAGAGGGTGGAAAACTGGCTATTGTTGAAATAGGGGCAGGGACAACAGTACCAACAGTTAGGAATACTTCCGATCAAATAGCTAAAAGGTTTTCTATACCGGTTATACGTATTAATCCCAGAGAGAGTTTCGGAGCAGAGATAGAACTGCCTATGGGAGCTACTGAGGCTCTTTGTGATATTATTTAGTATGTTCTTGTTTTAAGGGGCTTGTATGCGTTGTTTTTCTTGTTCAAAACTAAGCTTTGGAATCATTTGTAAAACATGTGAAGAACAACTGTTTGTACCTACTGTAAGTACCCGAAAGGTAGGTACTCTTGATGTTATCAGCTTCTTCAAATACGCAACACTGGAGTCACTTCTTCTTAGTAAACATAAACCGGAAGGTTATCGTATCTACAAAGCATTAGCCAAGATGACAATGAAGCCGTTTATAGAAGAGTTTGTAGAATCTGATGACAGGGATGTGTATATAGTAGGTATAGATGAACATGTTAAAAGTGGTTATTCACATGTGGCACTTCTTACAAGTGCAATGAAAACTAACTGTTCCATACCGCAACACAGTGCACTGATGGCGAAAAATAGAGTAAATTATTCGGGTAAAACTCTGCAGTATCGTTTAGAACATCCAAGAGATTTTATCTATACCGGTAAAAGTGATATTGATGTTATACTCATAGATGATATCATCACAACAGGTATTACACTACAGGAAGCACAGAAGGTCTTGATGACACATGGTGTGAATGTACTTTTTGCTTTGACTTTGGCTGATGTAGAAGAGTAGGTTATAATATGGCAGAGGAGTATATAGTATGAACACATCTATCTACCATATCTCACTTTTAGACCTTCTATGGGTCATGATACCTGTTGTTATAGTCATAGTGATCTATATGAGATGGACGCAAGACAAAGCTACACTTTTTTATGCACTTTTCAGAATGCTCATACAGCTTATCCTTATAGGGTATGTGTTGACCTATATCTTTGCTTCTGATTCTCCTTATCTTGTCGTTTTGATACTCTCTGTGATGTTGATCGCTGCAAGTGTTATCTCTTTGCGTCCTCTTCATAAGCAGCAAAAGTCACTCTACCTCTACGCTTTTGTTTCCATTTTTCTTGGTGGGGTTTTTACGTTGATGATGGTGATCTTCGGTGTACTCGATCTAAACCCATGGTATGAGCCTAGATTTCTCATACCTTTGGCAGGAATGATATTTGCAAACTCGATGAATGCAGTGAGTCTTGCTGCTGAGCGGTTTGAGAGTGAGGTAGAAAGGAAAAGCAGTTATAGTGATGCAAGAGCTACTTCTTACAAAGCAGCACTCATCCCCATTGTCAATGCACTATTTGCTGTAGGGTTGGTATCGCTTCCCGGGATGATGACGGGGCAGATACTTTCGGGTGTTGATCCATTGATAGCAGTACGTTATCAGATGATGGTTATGTTGATGATACTGGGTTCAGCGGGTATTTCAGTAGCGATCTATTTGATGTTTTTAAAAAAATATATAGTTGAGAAAGGATAACAAAATGAAACTAGGTATAGTAATTTACTCACATGACCCTGAGACAGTATGGAATGCATTTCGCTTAGGGGTATTTTCTCTAAAAAAGAGTGATGAAGTCAAAGTTTTCTTGCTGGCAAAAGGGGTTGAATGTGAATCTTTGGATATTGAGAAGTTTAGTATCACCAAAGAGATGAGCTTATTTGTAGAGTCCGGAGGTGAGATATTGGCTTGCGGAACATGCCTCAAGATCAGACAATCCAAAGGTTCAGATATGTGCCCAATGTCTACGATGGAAGATCTGCACCAGATCATTAGTGAATCCGACAAGGTAGTGACATTTTAGAGGGTCTATATCTTCCCCTCTAAAAAGTGTGTAAATATCTCAGTCACCAGATCAATACGCTCTTCAAAACTCTTCTTAGAAGCTCTCTCGTGTACCGTATGATCTCCATCCCCGTAAGGACCCCATCCGTCTAAAGTAGCTACACCCTGGGATGAGATGATGTTGGCATCGCTGACCCCACCGCGTTTTTCTGTAGGGAGTTGGATGTTGCAAAGTGTGTTGATGTGGTCTATGAAAGTTTGTTGTTCAGCTGAGGGTTGCATGACATCTCTTTGGATGCCTCCTGAGAGTGTTGACTCTGTGCCGTCTACGTGTGTATGTGCCACTATCTCGTCTACTGCTTTAAGGACTCTGTCTCTTTCATCTGTATTAGTGTAACGTAACTCAAACGTTAGGTGAGCATGAGGTGAGATGGTATTGGCACCGATGCCTCCAGTGAGTTTTCCTACATTGACTGTAGTATGTTTCTCTAGATCTGTTAAAGCAACGAGCTGAGTGAGTTTATGGGCAGCTTCGAGGTTGGCATCAGCTCCTTTGTCGTAGTTGTTACCTGCGTGTGCGGCAATACCTTCTATATCTATGAAGAAAGTACCGACACCTTTTCGTCCTGTAACTACTTCATCATGCACACCTGCAGCCTCAAAGACCATACAGTAGTCATACTCTTTTGCCAGTTTAGCTGAGAGATGTTTACTGTCATCACTTCCAGTCTCTTCATCACTGACAAGAAGAAAGTCAATATTGTGTATCTCTCCATATTTCTGATAAGCATTTCTAAGTGCCTGAAGGGCTACGTAGTTACCGCCTTTCATATCACAGACACCCGGACCGTAGATCCACTCTTCATCTTCGGTGAATTTTTCAAAGGCATCAGGTGGGAACACAGTATCTAAATGTCCCAGTAAAAGTAGTTTTTTACCCTCTCTCTGTGAAGAGGTAAGGTGTAGATGGTCTCCTATCTCTTCTCTTGGGTAACGTGTAAGCTTATAATCCAAAGCTTCCATCCAATATGCAAATATTTCACCATTTTTGTCAACACCCTCTTTATTTTTGGTCCAGGAGTTGATCTCTATGATCTGTTTTAGTTCTTCGAAGTTCTGTTTACTCATTTTTTCTCTCTAAATACCTATAGGTATGGTTTATTTTTACTATTACCTCTGAAGATATTTTAGTAAAATATAGTAAAATAATAGATTAATATTATCAAAATGGGGGAGAGGGTATGGAAAGAATAATTGGTATGTGGCTCTACAGTAATGGTGGTGGAGATAAGATTCAAAAGAAGATTGTAAAAAAGCTTAAAAATAGAGGTATTGAAACGATTACTGACATTAATCTACGTAATGCAGTGGCGAAGAATGGACATATCATTCATAATCATGATAAAGTAAAAGTCGATGAACTTGACCTCTTCTTCTCTTATAATGCTGGAGAGCAGACACAGTACCAAATGTTTCTCTATCAGGCGCTCAATCGCATTATGCCGATGATCAATTCTTATGAGTCTTTTGCTTTGACTGAAGATAAGTTTCAGACTTCATTTCTTCTTCAACAACATGGTATAGCTACGCCAGAGTTTAAACTCTGTCATAGAGATGATAGTAATCATCTTAAGTCTATCATGAAAAAATGGAACAAGATGGTCTATAAGCCAACAGATGGCTGGGGTGGAGTAGGTCTTACCAAGATAGAGAGTGAAGCGACACTTGATACACTTTTACCATTCCTTAACCAGATGGACTTACGTTTCTTCTATGTTGAAAAGTTTGTGAAGTATGATAATACGGATTTCCGTGTAGATATTGTTGATGGTGAGTTTGTAGGATGTTATGGACGTAAAGCAAGTAAAACAGACTGGCGTACCAATGTTACAAGTGGAGGTTCAGTCTTTTTACGTGACCCAGATGATGAAGTGATCGCTATAGCAAAAAAAGCTGCGAAGGTTTGTGGTACAGACATTGCAGGTGTAGATATCATCTATGATCTGGAGAGAGAAGAGTATGTGGTACTTGAGGTAAATGGTATTCCTGCTTTTGCAACACCGGAGCAAGAGAAAATGGGATTGGACTTTAACAAGAAAAAGATCGACTTGATCGTAGATATGATCGATCGAAAAACAAAAAAATAAGAAAACAAGGAAACAAGGAAAAAAATGGCAAAGAAAAAGAACAAAGAAAAACTACCAAAACTAGGAATGCTCTATCTTGATTATGTATTGAGATTTTTTGACAAGTCAAACTTCAGAGGTTGGCCAGATAAGATAGAGACAGTAACGTACCACTGGAAAAATGACAAAGATCGTTTTGTAAGAGAAGTAAAGCGTAAGAAGATCGATATCCTTATCGGTAATATCCCTGCAACAGCATATGAGACATTTAGAGAGATCGCGAGAGAACTTCCAAACGTACAGTTCATCCCTTCACTGGATACACAGTTCTCTAACAAGTCTAAAGAGAATGTAACACGTTTTGCATGGAAGTATGATATACCTATCCCAAAAACATATATTTTTTATGATAAAAGCAAAGCAGAATCTTTCATCAATAAAACTAAGTTTCCAAAGATCGTTAAAAAGAGTTACGGTCCTTCAAACTATGGTGGGTACTTTGTACATAAAGTAGACTCTAAACAAGAAGCACATAATCTCATTGCACAAAAGAAATACCATCCTGTCTATATGCAGGATTTTGTACCTATGGAAGCAGATGTCAGAGTAATGCTTATAGGTCATAAGCCTGTATGTGCATTCTGGAGAAGAGCTCCAGAGGGTGAGTGGTTGACCAACACTTCTCAGGGTGGAAGCATGGACTATATGAATGTTCCTAAAGAGCTGCTAGATCTTGCAGTACAAGTTTCTAAAGCAGCAAATGCTGAGTACTGGGCATGTGATGTGGCTGTAGGAGCAGATGGTAAGTACCGTATATTGGAGTGTGCTACAGCATTTGCTGCTTTCCCATACATCAGAGACTGGATAGGTCAGTACCTTATGTGGAAATTCTCTGATGGTAGATTTGCTAAGCCAAATATTCCTCTTTTCAACTGGGAAGAGCTTGGTAAGATGGATCCATCAGTGCTTAGAACACTTCGTTATATTACATTTGGTAAATATACACCTTCTTATGATGGAGCATATTTCCTTGATAAAAAGGTAAGAGAAACTGAAGAGGGTGAAATGTACCTTCACGAGATGGATTCACTTTACCCAATGCTTCCCACGGAAGATAGAACAAAAGAAGAGTGGCCAAGTGAAAAATGGAATTTCCAGGATAATTATGGAAAAACTATAAGAAAAGTACATGCTCAAAGTAATCCGCATACACCTCTTGATGAAGGTGATGAGAGTTCAGACGATAATGAACAAGAAGATATAATCGTGTTAACAGAAAAAAAGGTAAAAAAACTTTTAACTTCTGTTGAGGGTATAGGAAAGAAAAAAGCTGAACAAATTATGGACAAATTTGATACGACAGAGATCGTACATGCTTTAGAAACTGCACCAGATAAAATTGTAGAAGAAGTTTCATGGTTTAAGAAAAAATTCCTCACTAAACTTATGAAAGAGTGGGAAGAGTTTAAAAGTAAATTGAAATAGAAATAGACTTCTCGTTCCTGCGGCTTCCGTGGGAATGTATACATTTCCTTTGATCAGGGCACATATTTGAGTTTAATAAGTGAAACTTTATTAAGTTGAAATATGTATTCAAAGGGATTTCTTTCGAGACTAAATATAAATAAATTTAAAGTGAATAATAAAATATGAAAAAACAATATATGTCTTATCAAGAGAGTTTAGACTTTCTTTATATGATGGAAAAAGCCCATCCTGATCTTATAGAGATCATTAAGATAGGTACAACCTATGAAGAACGTGATATCGTCCTTGCAAAAATATCTAAAAATGTAGAAACAGCGGATGAAAAACCGGCTATGCTTTATACCGGATCTGTACATGCACGTGAGTGGATCGGGCATGAGTTGGCGTTAAAATTTATAGACTATGTGGCTAAAAACCAGGATGTAGACCCTGAACTTGAAAAGTCTTTGACTGAGTCAACGATCTATATGGTGCCATGTCTTAATCCTGATGGATATGAGTATTCACGTAAGCACTTTTCTTTTTGGCGTAAGAACAGACGTAAAAACCATGATGGTACCATCGGTGTGGACCTTAACCGAAACTTCTCTATAGGGTTTGTAAAGCAGAAAGACACCTCTTCAAATGTATATGGTGGAGAAGAGCCTTTTTCAGAAGCAGAGACAAGAGCTATCAAAGATTTTGTTGATGCGCATGACAATATCACCATTGCATTTGATTATCACTCACAAGGAAATGTTTTCTTCCCTGCACATAAGTTTATGCATGAAGCAGAGGTTGACGGTACAGATATGAATGTCCTTTGTGCCAATATGAATGATGAGTTTGCCAAGGTTACAGGTAGAAAGTATGGTATCCATAGAGGAAAACCGCCTGCGGGACTTATAAGCGGGTCTGGGAGAGAGTATTACTACAACAAAGGTATTATTGCTGTTGTTGTAGAGGTAGGAACAAAAAATATTCCTGACTATATGAAAAGTATGAGTGGAAGTATCAATGAAAACATACCTGCACTTAAAATGGCATTTGGTGAAGTGATAAACTACTCTTCTTATGCACCTCGCAGAGTGGATGAGTTTACTATAGAGCGTAGGGATGCTACTTCTGTAAAACTGGTATGGAAGTATGAAAAAAGAGATGATATCTTTTTTGAGATCTACAGAAGTACAAAAGATAAAGATGCCTGTAATGAGCGTACCAAGATAGGTATCGCAGGAGATAACTATTTTGAAAATACGGATCTTGCCAGTTCTACGAACTATCATTATACCATCAGAGCGGTCAATAAAAATACAGGATACAAGTCTCCGTTTGCTCCTATCGTAAAAGTGCGTACAGGGCTTGAAGATGATGAATTCTTCAAACTTATCTTTGCAAATAAAAGTGGAACAGGTTATGTAGGAGAGTATACACAAGAGCAGAACAGATCACATTTTGGTCTGAACTCTCTTTTTGTAGGTATTAACAAATCAAAGGGTATCTGTAATGCGGTGATGAGTTTTGATTTTGACTCTATTCCTAAAAATGCCATTATTAAGTCTGCAAGATTTTACCTCTATCCTATGAATCGTGTAGGTGCAAAGATAGAGAAGTTTGGACAGTGGAACCTCTCTTTGCTTGAGGCAAACAGTTTTGCGGAAGTTACAGATTTTGATGAGATAGAAAATGCCAGATCTAAAGGTGGCATAGGTAAAGCGATCAAATCAAGCCAATTGACTCAAGGTATTTGGAATTCTTGGACATTCTCACGTCAAGAGTGTGAACTGCTTCAAGAAGAGATCGCAAATGGATCTGCTGTGTTCCGTGTAGATGGGCCTAAAACACTTCCAGATGGAGAAGACAGTCAAATGATGCAGTTTGACATTGGTTATGGTCAATATGGTGGAGGTATCCATTATAGACCGATATTAGATATTAAATATACAGTAGAAAATGAGAAGATCAAACTTCCTGCATCTACACTCTCAACGATTTCCAGAGACAGTGTAGAAGAGGGGCTTAAGAGTGGATTTGATAAAGAGGGGCATCGAGTCTATGGATACCTAAATTTTGATCTTTCGCAGCTTCCTGATCCTGAAAATACAATGATCACACAGTGTGCGTTACGCATACGAAACAATAACAGTTTCAAGAAAAAATCTGATGTGCGCTATTATGTTGAACTGGTAGAGGTGGATGAAATAGGAACATATGAAGATGTCAAAAACCGTGAGAAGATAGAGTATATCGGTTACGAAGTGGCAGAGTCTGACCTTAGTACAAAAGAGTGTCAATACTTCAAGTTTGATACACTCTCTAAAATTGCTTTGGATGAGATGCACCAAGAGGGAAAAACACTTAAACTTGTCATAAAACCTACTTCTTCTTTAGGTATGAAAAACAGAATCGTCGAGTGGAACTCAGATACTGAGTTAGTGGTTAAGTACATTGAGAAACGCCGTACACCCGTAGCAGGAGTTGAGAATCTTAAGATATCTAAAGAAAATAAGATGATCAAACTTTCCTGGGATAAAGTAGAAGATGAAGCTCTCAACGGCTATTACATTGTAAGAAACAGCTTTCATCCGCCAAGACACTTTATGGATGGCGTAAAGATCTATGGTGGTAAAGATAGCTATACTTACGATAACTTTGCTTCATTTGATAAAGAGAAATATTATGCGGTATTCTCTTATGATGATGTACCAAACTTTTCATCTCCTGCGATTGTGAAATATAATCCTTTGGAGAAGTATTAACATTTAAGCTGTGGTGCGCGAACCGCACAGCGGTGAAGCGTCACTACGAGCGGTTTGTTATGTGCTACCCCTAGTATATTCATTACCACCGAATGAACTTGCCATTTTAGGGTTAAAGCGGACGGAGGGATTAAATATTGACCAGTGAATAGTTTGCTTAATAAATAATCACTCCGTCCCCTTCTTACTGGTTTTTCTGCCCCATAGGTTATGTAATAGTAGAGCAATAATCGAACCAATAATGGCATAGGCAATATCTTTTTGTGCGTCCCAGATGTCCCCCTGGGTGATGGCCTCTGAACAGACCTCGTCCGGTTGTTGGCAAAACACCACCATGGTGATCCACTCTAGGATTTCATACCAAGCACCGACACTAGTGATGAATAAAAACGCAATCAGGTAGCTTAATTTTTTGGAAATACCCTGATGGTAAAATATTTCAAAAAACGGCACGAACACCATCAGACCAAACAGAAAATGGATTACCTGGTCGTAGTAGTTTCGTTCCCAACCGAACCAGTCTGAATACCAGATGAAATAAGTCATGCCGCAGTAGGTCATGTGTGCGCCAAATAGATGCAAAATGACAAATGCTGTCAGACTGAGGTAGGTCCAGTTGTTAAAGCTATAAAGTCTGTCGAGCCAAAGCACCACGGGGAATACCGTGACGACTAGAATGTTTTCCAGTGCCCATATACCAGGATCAACCGGGTTGATGGCCAGCGTAATCCAGAATATAAAAAATATGACCACCAAGGTTTTTTTGAACATAACTATTTATTCCTTCCCACAATATACCGTATTTGCCAGATTTTTAATAGATACATTTCTTCGTTCCCACGTTGTACGTGGGAATGCATACAAGAGTATAAACTTTTATGACAATATGACATATTTTTAACCTTTAATAATCCTATAGACTATAATACAAGAAAAAAGATAAAATTATGGGAAGAAGTAGATACAAAATATATGAACCAACACACCCACATTTCATTACTTGTACAGTAGTAAAAATTTCTCACTTACAGATTAATAAGACTAATTAACTCCTATTTAAAACCCAAGATGCTATACTAAGACAAATTTAACACTTAAAGTGATGATATGGCACAAGAAAAACCTTCATTAGAGACATTGTTAGGCACTTCAGAGGGTAAGAGATTCCTTTTTCTTGGACGTGAAGGTATTTTTACCAAAGAAGAAACTGCACGTTTCCTCAAAAAATATAACATCACTATGACCACAAACTATGAAGAGGGTGTTGTGGGTGTTGTGGAGCATCATCAGCTCAATCCTGTAGAAGAAAATATCTCTAACATGGTCTATGATGCTAAAGTACCTCTTTATAAACTTATAGACTTTGAGAAGATACTCTCTGAAGGTATCAATGATGATGAACTTCTTATGGTCATCAAACTTTCTAACGATCAAGAGCGTATCTTTAGGCTTTTAGGCAATCAATATATAGCAGATGAACTGTTTGTCAAGCTTTTAAGTATGTATGAATGGCATGAAGATGAAGATGATCATACGGGTGACCGTGATGTGATCACCTATGTGTTACGACGGTATATTGACATTAAACCTAATGAAGAAGACTTACTCTATAGTTATTTGACTTTGCGACGTCTTGCTACAGAAGCCAGTGACCCTAAAATGCTTATGGTACTAATAGGATTTCCAAACTTTAGTTTTTTAGTACGAGGAAAAGGGAGTGTGACACTCAGAGAAACTATCGCTAGAAACAAGTATGTAGACAAAGAAGTGATAACGAAACTTATAAGCCTTAGAGATGTGAAAGTAGATGCATCTTTAGCAGGTAACTTGACTGTGCCTTTAAACATCTTAGAAAGCTTTGCAAAAAAAGACTCTTTGATTATAGATAAATCTCTAGCAAGCAATAGAAATATTAATGATGATATATTTGCAACACTTTTAGAAAAAGACGAAGCTGTATTGGCATTGTTATTTTGGTGGCAGCCTCTTAACGAAAAGCGTCTGACTCTCATAGAAGGATACAACTTTGGGCATGAACTCTTCGCCACCATCGGAGCCAACGAGAACTTAAGTGAAGAAGTGGTGAATAGTTTGATACAAAAAGATGATGCAATGCTTTTGTGTAATCTTAGCTCTAATGCTACAGTCTCATCGAAGTCATTGGAGACTTTGTACAAACGTCAGGTACTGGAAACCTATACAGCGTTGGCAAGCAATCCAAATCTCTCTGTAGAGATACTTCAGTCACTCTATGATACATTTACAAAAGAGCTAGAGATGATGAGTGCACTTGCTTCAAATTCTGCGACACCAGAACCTATCTTGTGTGAACTTTTTGAACGTGATGAACTTGAGATCAATAAAGGCTTAGCTTCAAATGAGACTACTCCTTTAGAGTTACTTGATATACTGAAGATAGACACACGTGTACAAAATGCATTGACAAAAAATAAAGTCTTTATAGAACACCACCAAAATTCCAGGAATATAATATGAAAGCATCTAATATAACGAAAGTGGTTAATAAACTTATTGTGAAGAAGTTACCTGTATTTATATGGGGTGCACCTGGGATAGGGAAGTCTTCTATCGTGAAGCAGATAGCCGCATCACAAGAGTTAGAGTTTCTTGATCTACGTCTTTCACTTCTTGACCCTACAGATTTAAAGGGTATCCCATTTTTCAATGCAGAGACCAAAGAGGGTGTATGGGCAAAGCCAAGCTTTTTACCCTCAAAGCCTGACTCAAAAGGTATTTTATTTCTTGATGAGATAAACACTGCACCTCCAGCAGTACAGGCTTCAGCGTATCAACTGATTCTTGATAGAAAAGTAGGGGAGTATGAACTTCCAAAAGGATGGAGTATCATAGCTGCAGGGAATCGTGAAAATGACCGTGGAGTGGTTTACAAAATGCCGCCACCTCTTGCAAACCGTTTTGTACACTTTGAAATGGAAGTAGACTTTAATGACTGGAAAGCATGGGCATATTCTGTAAAAATAGAGAGTGCTATCATCGCGTATTTGGCTTACGATAAGTCCATGCTTTTTACTTTTGATGCCTCTTCGAATGAAAAAAGTTTTGCTACACCAAGATCATGGGAATACGTTGATAGTATTATTAAATCAGGTATAGAAGCAGGTTTGATATTAGATAGTATTAGTGGTGCTGTAGGGAGAGAGGCGGCAATAGGATACTTGAGTTTCAAAAAGGTTATGAAAGATCTTCCTGATCTTAATACCATACTTGATGGCTCACTTACCGAGTTGGAAGAGGAAGATTCGAAAGTCATGATGGCACTTGCTATAGGACTTGTGAATGCACTTTTGGAAAATTCAAGTGAGGCAGCCATAGACAATGTCTTGAAATTTTCACTACAACTCCCAGGAGAGTTTTCGATCATGTTGGTAAAAGATATGCAGCAAAACGGGATAGACGTTGAAGGGTCTGACTCCTGGGGTGAATGGGTTAGAGAGTTTGCTTATTTATTGAGTTAAAGTCGGTCTATTTCTGAACTTAACTTGATTTAGATTTTTATCAACTTTAAAAATAAAGTTTCCCCACTCTAACATATCATCTGCACTATTGAGGTCTGTTAGATTTTGTATAAATGTTTCTTCATCTTTCTCTTTGTATTTGAAACTACCAAAAATCGTATTTGTATCTAGATCATGTGACTCTACAATGTCGTAAGCAGAGGCTGGAAGGATAGCAGGAATCCAGCCTCCTTGTATAGCCTTATTGTTTTTCACTTCTTCTAGGCTCTCATACTTACTTATTTGCATATCTTCAAAATTTTGATTGATTAGAAGAAAGATGAGTATAGTAAAAAGAGCTACAGCGATAAGTATTTTTTTCATAATGTTGACCTTGTGTAATACGTTAAAAATTAGATAGTAGTATACTAAATTGTAGATGAGACTAAAGTTTTATCTACAAAATAAGCAAATAAGATTATATGAGCCCCAGCAAAGCCACAAGTAAAACAGGTGGTGTGATCACAAGTCCTACTTTCATATATTCTCCCCATCCTATCTTTACACTTTTTTGAGCAAGTACATGAAGCCACAGTAGGGTAGCCAGTGAGCCGATAGGGGTCATTTTTGGTCCAAGGTTGCTTCCTAATATGTTTGCATAAACAAGTGCTTCATTTCCTACATACCCCACTTTGTCGATGGCTATATCCATGATCATGATCGTTGGCATGTTGTTCATCACAGCAGAGATGATACCAGATAAAAAACCTGTTCCAATAATGGCTACGACCTCTCCCTGATGACTAAGTGTTTCGATCCAGGAAGCAATAACATCTGTTAATCCTGCATTTTTAAGACCATACACAACAACATAGAGACCAATACTGAACCATACCACTTGCCAAGGGGCAGACCTGATGGTTCTCATAGGTTTAACCGCTTTAAAGTAGTTAGCGATGGCAAGGAAGATCAATGCTCCACCAAGTGCAAATAGAGAGATAGGCAGGTTATAATGATCACCTATGAAGTACCCACCCATCAATAGTGCCAAAAAGAACCAGGAAAATTTGAACATCGTTTGGTTTTTTATGACAGAGGATGCTTTGGGAAGTGTTGTGACATCTACTTTAAGTGGAATATCTTTACGGAAATATATCCATAATATAGCTATGGATGCGATAATACTCAGTAAATTTGGTAAGAACATATTTTTGGCATACTCCATAAAACCTATGTCAAAGTACCCTGCAGTCACAATGTTGGTAAGGTTTGAGATAACAAGAGGATTTGATGCACTGTCACCTATGAATCCACCAGCCATTAAGAATGCAAAGATCGCAAGAGGTTTCATTTTCAGGTATTTCATCTTTGCCAATAAAATAGGAGTTAAAATAAGTGCTGCACCGTCGTTTGCGAAGAATGCAGCAACCAAAGCACCAAGAAGTAGTATATAAACAAACATTTTGTTACCACTGCCACCACTCATTTTTGCCATCTTAATAGCAGCCCATTCAAAGAAACCTATCTCATCAAGAACCATAGAAAGGATGATGATCCCTATAAATGCCAGTGTTGCATCCCAAACGATGTCTATAACGGTTATAACATCCTGGAAGCTTACCACACCAATGAGCAGGGCAACGATAGCACCTATGACAGTTGTTGTTCCTATCTGCAAGCCTTTTGGCTGCCAAATGACAAAGACGAGGGTAATGAGGAAGAGGGAAGAGGCTAAAAACATTATTTGTTGAGTACCTTTGATCTAGCCAGAGCAGCTTCTATCTCTTCTTTACTCACATCACCGGATAGATTTAGATTAACTTCTCCATCTTTACCTGAGACTTCCATGTTGTTTATCTTTTTTTTGGTCTCATCTGTCATACATTCGCATGAACCTGTTTTACAGTTCTCTACCATTTTAATGATATTTTGTTTCTCTACTGTACCGGTAAATGAGATTTTAACACCTTCATTTGTTTTAAATACATTTTTGTTCATCTTAGTTCCTTTTCAACTATAGGTAATAATTCATTTCTAATTAATTTTAATGTCTCTTCAAATGCTGCATATTCTTTTCCATCAGGATCTTTAAAACCTACATGAATGGTCTTCACTGGTTTTGGAAACATAGGGCAAGTCTCTTGAGCATGACCACAGACTGTAACGACAAGATCATAATCATTGTCTATTACAGTATCAAGTGTTTTAGAGTGATAACTGTCTCTCCAGAGCCCCTCAGCCTCCAAGACTTTTTTAGCATTAGGATTAACCTTCCCAGAAGCTTTTACGCCTGAGCTTTCAGCGCTTATGCCTTCAAGCTCAGCATTGATAAGTGCTTCAGCAATGATAGAACGGCAGCTGTTTCCTGTACAGAGTATTAGTACTTTCTTACGATTGGGCATTTAGTACCTTACTGTACTGAACTTTAGTTCTTGTATGCATAATTTAACTCCGATGTACGTTTATGTGCGCATTGTAGCATATATTTATAAATACATCAAGATATCTTGATGTATAAAAGTTTTATTTGTATTTTTTGTTATTAAATTCATGGTACAATAGAAGTATTACATTAAAAAGGAACTAATAATGAGTAAGTCAAACATGAAACATCTAGAAACGATAAAAGACTCTATAAAAAACTCAAATACACTCTCTGAAGAAGAAAAGAGTGCCAGTTTTAAAAAGATAGAAGAGTGGATAGCAGACGATAGGGCAATGGATACATGGGCAAAAGATCTGGAACTTATCTCTGAGAAGATAAAGCCTATATTGGCCGAATTAGGTTTAATGTAGAAGGAGTATGTTATGGATATTATAGAAAAAGAGTTAGATAGTAGAAAATCAGAAATTAAAAAACAGGTTGAACTTCTTTTTAGAGCCAATATGACTATCACTGACTGGGATGTACCTGAAGCGGATGATAATAAAGCAGCCAAAATACTCATAAGTATCATCAAAGAAGCAGTAGCTGATATCGAAAAAGATATAGAAGCAGGGAAGTATGATTACTAGGGGGCTTTAATGCCTAAGTATTATATCTTACATCCTTGTTTAAAGTCAGGGATATCCATCTCAAGATAGCTTATCTCTTTGAGTATATTTTGTCTAAAAACATCCAATGGTGAGCGTACAGAATAGTATGCCCAACGTCCTTTTCTTTCTACTTTTAAAAATCCTGCATCTTTAAGGATCTTGAGATGACGTGAGATACGGGATTGTATCATCTCAAAGGCTGCTTCTATATCACAGACACATACAGCCCCATTTTCATCTATAAAACGCAATATTTTAAGTCTGGTTTCATCGTTGAGTGCACCAATGGTTTGCAAAAATGTATTCATATAAAAGTTTCCATGTGTGTAGTGTAGCGTAAATTAGAGTATGTATCAAAATATATTGATGAATAGATATTAGAGTCTCATATCTGAACCCATAGTAACACTACCATGGATACCGGTTTGGCTGTCTGCAAGTACTTCAGAAGCAGCTATGCCATCATCTGAAATAATAACTCCACCTACACCTACACCGATATTAGGTGTGCAGCTTGTTAAAACCAGTATCACAAAAAGAGATAAACTAATCGTTTTCATTATACTTATTTCCCTCTATAAAAAAGTAAAAAAGCTCCCAAAGAAGCAGCAGATATAAGTATGATGGAAGCACCTGAAGTAAGGTTATAGGTATAAGAGAACCAGAGTCCAACGAGTGTAAACAGTGTGGCAATGAGCCCGGAGAGGAACATCATGCTAAAGAGACTGTGAGAAAGTTTTTCAGCGATATATACGGGGATGGTCAGCATGGCTATGACCAAGATGAGCCCTACAACTTTGATAGATACAACCACAGTTAAAGCTGCAAGTATAAGGATGAGGGTATAGAAAAACCGTACATGAACCCCTCTAAGTGCTGCATATTCACTGTCATAGGAGACTGCGAGGATGTCTCTGTACCAAAAGGTCATAACAAAGAGTATGACTGCCAGTAGTACGCCCATAAAGTAGAGGTCTTCCGTGCTTACTGCAAGTATAGAACCAAAGAGATAAGACATCATATCGACATTATAACCCGGTGTCATATCAATAAATATGACACCTATGGCCATCCCCACAGCCCAAATGAGTCCGATGAAAGTATCGATGCGGTGACGTTTGCGTAGTGTAAGTGAGGAGATGAGCAGGGCAGCACCTACAGCAAATAGGGATGCACCCAAAAAGATAGGAAGTCCAAAGAAAACAGCAAGACCAATGCCTCCGTATGAAGCATGGGCGATACCCCCGGCAAGGAATACCATACGATTGACCACGATGAGTGAACCAATGATACCTGCGGCAAAACTTACCAGAATGCCGGCTATAAGTGCATGTTGTATAAATTCAAAGGAGAGAGCCTCTATCATTTCGTTTCTCTCCATTTGGTATCTTCTTGATGCTCATCATGATCACAAGTGTTACAACTTTCAGAACCTAACATTTGCAAGAGTTCAACTTCACAGAAGTGTTCTCCCTGATTATGGGTATGGAATGTCTCTTTCTTGTTAGAGATATCATGATAAGAGAGTCTTTTGTTGATATGTGCAGCCTTAGTGGCATACTCAAGGATCACAGAGATATCATGACTTACCACAACGATAGTGATACTTTGATTGAGTAGTCTTAAAAGCTCATAGATCTCTTTTTGTCCTTTGATGTCTATACTTGAAGTAGGTTCGTCAAGTATGAGTATCTTAGGGTGGGCACAAAGGGCTCTGGCTATCATTACTCTTTGTCTTTGTCCTCCAGAGAGAGAGCCTATCTTACTTTGTGAATGCTCTTGCATCCCTACTTGTGCAAGGGCGCCCATGGCACAAGCTATCTCATCTTTACCGTAACCAAATAGTGGATTTTTAGCACCTACATGCCCCATAAGCACCACTTCAATGACTTTGATGGGAAAGTCTGTATTGACATTGGTATTTTGAGGGACGTAGCCGATGTGAGAGGGGTTTTTAGAGGCTGCTTTACCTAAGATCTGGATGCTACCTTTTTTAGGTTTAATCATGCCCAGTATGAGCTTAAGCAGAGTAGATTTACCTCCACCGTTGGGTCCTATGATGGCTAAAAAGTCTTTCTCCTCAACAGTAAGATCGATATCTTCTAAAATAAGATCTTTTTCATAAGCGAAGGAGAGATTTTCTATATCAATTACAGACATATTACTTTCCTGCGATTGCATTTGCAACGCTGATAAGGTTCTCTGACCAGTCAGGTGCAAGCGGAGAGACCTTGATCACTTTGATGTGCAACTCATTTGCCATGACCTTTGCGATGCTGTCTGAAAACTCCGGTTGCGTAAAGATGGCAGAGATCTTCTCTTCTTTTGCTTCTTTTATGAGGTGGATAAGCTCTTTAGGTTTAGGGCTCTTCCCTTCTAGCTCAACAGGAAGTTGTTTCAGTCCGTATGCTTGTGCAAAGTATCCCCATGAAGGGTGAAAGACCATAAACTTTGTCCCTTTGGGTTTGTTTGAGAGTATACTTTTTATCTTACGGTCAGTCTCTGCTATGAGAGAGATGAATTTGTCATAGTTTTGTTTATAATAATTTTCATTGGCAGGGTCTGCTTTGGTAAGTGCTTCATAAATGTTCTCTGCGATGATCTTGACATTGTCTGGTGATGTCCAGATATGTGGGTCATTGCCTTCATGTTTTTTGTGATCATCGTGTTCTGTATGTGCCTGCATCTTTAACATGTGAATGTTATGTGTGAGGTCAATGACTTGCATCGTGTTATTAAGGTTCTTGAATTTAGACAACCATACATTCTCAAACTCCACACCTATGGCAAAGTAAAGCGCTGCTTTGGCTACATCCTTCATCTGTGAAGGTTTAGGTTCATAAGTGTGAGGTGAGTTGCCGGGGAGTACCATAAGAGATACATTGACCTTGTCGCCACCGATGGCTTTCACAAATGTCTGTTCTGGCAAGATGCTGACTACAGCATTGATATTAGAAAATATATAGGTTGTTGATAGTAAGAAGATTAGAGTGATTTTTTTCATAAATGGATTATAGCGAAATAGTGTTGTGGGAGGAATTAGTTAAATGTATTACGGTTAAGTTCTTAAGCTAGTTTAGCTATAACCTATTCAAAAGTCTAAAACAACAATGGAGCAAACAGCATGTTATCAAATGAAATAACAAAAGAAAATATAGAAACCATGGTAATGAACTTTTACAGAAGGGTGTTAAAAGATGATATCGTAGGTCCATTTTTCATCGCTAAACTGGGAGATGATATGACAAATGAGTACTGGGAACCTCATTTGGAACTTTTGGTGAACTTTTGGGCTTCCATTGCACTGGGTGATACTTCTTACAGGGGTAATCCTTTTGCTCCGCATATGTACTTGGGTGAATTGAGCCGTGAAGTATTTGAACAGTGGTTAAAACTCTTTTTTGCAACACTTGATGAACTCTATGAACCTAGGGTAGCAGATCAGTTTAAAGAGAGAAGTACCATCATTGCTGGAAACTTTATGCGTAACTTGGGATTATCCTAAAATATATATTTAGGATTTAAAAAAGTCATAAAACCTTTTCATCTCCTTCTCCGCATCCTCTATATTAATCTCCCTAAACCGAACCATAGACCCAATAGGTAACTGTGCCAGCTTAAAACAGTCACTAGGCAAAACAGACCCTATCTTTGGGTATCCACCGATCGTTTGTCTCTCTTTGAGCAATATGATCGGCTGTCCATCCTGGGGGATCTGTACGGCTCCAAATGTGATGCCTTCAGAGATGATATCTCCTTTTGAAGGTATCATCGCTTTGCCTTTTAGTTTGTAGCCCATTCTACTGATTTGTGGAGTGAGCTCGTAGTCTGTGTTGAAAAACTTCTCTTTTTGTTCATCTGAAAAAAAGTCGTGTTGGTAGCTTAAAAGTATGTTCAGAGTAAGATGTTTTGGATACTTCGGAATGAACTTTTCCGGTACGTGTCTGGTCTCTTTGGTCTGAGTAGGTACAAAGGCTAAAAAGTCCCCCTTGATTAGCTTCTGACCGATACCCTCTTTGATCGTTGCAGCGTAACTGCCATGTACTTTTTCAACTTTGAAGCCACCTTTGACAGCCAAGTAGGCTCTGAGCCCCTCTGACTGTTGATTAAAGCTGATGATATCACCTTCATTGATGTAGTGTGTCTGCCAAATGGGTTGTTGTTTGTTATTGATCCTAAAGTCCAAATTGGCACCGCAGACAGCAAGAGTGGTGCCGGCAGTTGCCCTTAGTTTCAGACCGCCTAGGAGTATCTCCAGGGCATTGCCTTCATGCTTGTCCAGCAATTTTTGGCTCCAGCGATAAGCGTACTCGTCCATGGCTCCTGAGTTTGTGATGCCTAAGTGAGTATAGCCCTGTCTTCCCAAATCCTGAATCGTGGTAAGCAACCCACCTGCAAGTACTTCGAATCCTATCATATCTGCTCAAACCTCACTCGATCACCTATCTCAAATGAAGAGAAGTCATTAAAGTCAGTATGCCCTATGATGTTCCATCCTCCTGCAGAGTCTTGCGGGTATATGGCAGTTTGGGTGTCTGCTATGGCAACACTTCCCTTGGGGACCTTGTCTCTGGGAGTGCTGAGTCTTGGCATAGCGATGGTATCGTCAACTTTAGCAAGATAAGCAAAACCCACCATAAATCCGATGGCATAGACACGGTAGGTGGTTTGTGTATGTTTGTCTATGACCTCTTCGGTAGAAATGTTATTTATCTCTGCGACTCTTTCCAAGTCTATACCTTTACTGTAGTCTACAGGGATCTCTATAAGTTTATGGCTTTTTTCTGCTGTGATCTCTCGATACTCTGAGACTTGTTTTAAAACAGCCTCCTTGATAGAAAGATGGTTGTAGTGGTTTATGTCGTATTGGATGAGGATAGAGTTGTATGAAGGGGTAAGGTCGATGATATACTTTAAGGTCTTGAGTGCAAGGTAAGCATGTTGGACCTGGTCGAGTACCTCTTCGCAGATAATTTCTTTGAAATACAAAATGGCTGAATCTACTGAGACAGTTTCAGCCACATATGCTTCATTTTGCATTCTTCAACTCATGCAGGGCTTTAATAAGCTGCAGCGCCTGTTCATTATCTCCATGTACACAAAGTGTATCGGCTTGCAGTTTTAGCTCCTTGTCATTGATGGTTTTGATGATCCCTTTGTCGTAGAGCAGCTTGGTTCTCTCTATGACCTCCTGGTTAGAGCTAAGCACTGCATTTGGCTCTGAACGAGGCACTAAAGAACCTTCATCTGTGTAGGCTCTGTCCGCAAAGACTTCATAAAGCAGGGTGATGCCGTACTTTCCGGCTATTTTGGCAAATTTCTCATTCTCTCCATTTGAAAGGATCATCAACTTGATGCTGTCATCATATTTGGAGATGGCTTTACAGATGGCTTTGAAAACTTCTGTATCTTTCATCATTGTATTGTACAAGGCACCATGGGGTTTGAGGTAGGTTACTTTTTCCCCATACGTTTTGCACAGAGCATCCAGTGCGCCACACTGGTAGATGATGAATGAGACGATCTCCTCCACGCTGCATTTCATCTCCCTCCGACCAAACCCCGTCAGATCGGGGTAAGAGGGGTGTGCACCTATTTCTACACAGTTCTCTTTTGCACTCTTGATACTCTGATGCATAGTAACAGGATCTGAAGCGTGGAAACCGCAAGCAAGATTTGCCATATCGATATAGGGCATGATCTCTTCATCCATTCCCATTTTGTAGATACCGAAGCTCTCGCCCATGTCGCAGTTTAGTTTGATGTTTGCTTTTTTCATAGGGTTATTATACTAGTAATCTTCCAAAAGATAACATAAACAGTCTTGCAGCACGATCTTTTTATCCATAGATATCATTGCCGGCATATATGCTTTTTTCAAAGATATCTCTCCATTCTCATTTTGAATGATCTCATCTGTGATATCTTTGCCATCAGGTGATATGCCTATAAGTGGTTTGTTTACCGTAGTATGGGCAAATACTTCACCTTTCTCCAAGCGTGTAAAGTTGTGATGATCAAAGTTTTTGACCAGTATCAGGTCATACCCTAGAGTATCACTGTAGTCCTCATCCTCGAAGCAGAAGGTGACATTTGCATTGATCTTGAGCGTAGCGCTGTTTTTAACCAATTGCAAGTCGTGAGTCGGTAGTGGCTTTGTGGGGAAGTGATCCATATGCATCAGGTCATTGATAAGCTCAAATGCTCTTCGTTTTGCAGGTTCATTGCCTGGCGTTGAACACTCCAGAGTAATAGCCGGACAGATATCATCAAATGCCATCGTTGAGACACCTTTGGGTGATTGAAATACCATTGCGATGTGGTTAAAAAAGCTACACAGGTACTTGTTCTTCTCATTCACTGCCGAGATACAGCCATAAGGAGGATTTTGTCCAGTATTGTTGTGCAGATCTATAGAGGCAAAAAGCTCCTCTTGGGTGATCCTGTCCATCACCTCCCGGATCAATATCGCTGTATTTGAGTCAGGATCAGGTGTACCTGGCCATGCACGGTTGAAGTCTATTTGTCCATCTCTTAGCCTCACTCCCATCTGTGCAGCATTTACATTGCCCACAAAAAGCCATATCTCTCTTGGCAGTTTATATCCATCTGTGGTCTGATATTTCTTCAGTATCTCCTGCATGATCTGCAACCCGCTAAATTCATTGCCATGCAGCAAGATAGAGATGAACAGGGCAGGGTGCTTCTCGCCTTTGAGGTGTATAAGTGTAGGAGTATCAAAAAGATCTTTGATCTCACGATGAGAGATGGAGAGAAATGCACTTGGTATATGGTCAAGTATCGTTAAATTGCTCTTCATCTACAGACTCCATCTATGTACGGGAATGTTTTGTTCAAAATTTTTCATATAATCCTCCATAAGTTTAGGTATGCTATTGAACTTTTTAAAATGTTTAAGTTGCCAAGAGGCACCGTTTTGTCCACTTGAGGTTCTTTGCTCTATGATGTTCAGATACTCATCTACGTCATCTATACCAAAAGAGTCAAGCCCTACTTTTGTAAGTTCCAGCCCATCGTTTAATATCCACTCTTTCAAGGAGACTTTTTGACCATTTTTTGGCTCATGAAATGCACTCTCCAGTCCAATTTTTGCTACAGAGTAGAAATCATCTTTTAACTTTTCAAATGGTATTTTTCTGAGGTTGATCCCTGACCTTACCAAGCCCTGAATGAGACCTATAAAAAACCATATATTTGTTTGGATATCTATGAGGCTTGGTCCGGACGGTAGTACGCGAAGTTCAAGTCTCAGCGTATGTTTTCCATCTTTATCTTTGTCTAAAATAGGGCGGATCCATCTCCAAATTGTGCCATTGTGAAGGTTAAAATGGTGTAAGTCACTTGCAGGTTTGTTCTTTACATCTGCAAAAATGATCTTAAACTCTCTGTTTTGCTCAAACAGATCTAGCCAGGAGTCTATATAGCCATGTGCAAAATGTACCCTTCTCTCATCGCCATGCTCTCTTCTTTGCTTATCTCTTGTATCTACAGATTGTTCAAAAATAGCTATGCGGGATTCGTGCCAAGCCCTTTTACCCAAAACCAAAGAGGAATTCGCACCAACCCCGACCAATACAACAGATGCCAGAAGTGCGGCATGATAGTATTCAACTGCTTCATCGAAAGGAATTTGAAAGTGGACCTGCAGTGATGTTCCAAGTGCTTCAAGCATCACATCATTTTTTTGCAAAGAGACTTCATCTTCACCATGAAACAGAACCTTGACACTTTCATGTCTTAACTCTTTCATACGCTGAGATACCAGTGTGTATCTATGCATATCTGACTGGTATAACGCTTTGTTGAAATGTTTAAGTTCCAGACTGGGAAGGACACCAAAAAGTCCAAGTTGTGCATCAAATTTTTTAGCAGAGTCTTGTGCCTGTTTCCAAAGCGATAAGAGATCTTTATGTAATTTCTGGGGTGCTTTAGCATCAAGTTCAAAAACATTCCCATTGATCTCCAGATCATACGTTGCAAGTTCATTTGTAAAAAGAGGGGAATTTATATCATCAAGTATTTTTTTGTTTATAGGCTCAGGCAGATTGGCACTATTGAGTATACAGGCTTCCAGTTCATATCCAATACGGAATCTGTCTGAAAATATTTCTGAGCCTTTGTCAAATAATGATTTGACATACTCAAGTTCACTTAACCACGCTTTTTTAAACGCTATGAAATCTTGCTCTGTAAACTCTCTCTTGCTTATCTCTGCGCCCATCAGATACCTTATATACTATTCTCTATTAAAAGTATAACAAAAACATTCAAATTGCATACTGCTTTTGTTGATAATAATTGGCCGTAATCCCAACTATGACACATCTGAAAAAGATATCCAAAGCCAAAGCCAGCCTGATATTGTGGAGTACCATACTTCGTGACGATAGCTTTTGTGTTAAAAATGGAGAAGAATGACAACATTGAAGCTTTCCAAAATTTAAATCAAATTATAAAACTAGTATTCATAAAAATTTGTTATAATTATCTGAATAAATTTATGATTCTATTATATATGAAGGGTTTTTATGTTTAGTTATGAGGGTGAAAAAAGAAGAAGTAACAGTGATCTTACATTTCCTGAAGATGAAGTGAAATTGGCAAAAGCAATGATGGATGAATTAAAAACAACTATGGAGTTCTTTCATTATCTTATGAATCACAGAGGAGAGTCGTCTCTTGCTATGATCTTATTATCTTCTGATGATGTCAAGTTGGATCATTTGCTTCCAAAGTGGAAGCGTCAATCAGATGTTTTGTTTGAGCTTGACAAGGCAAATAATGTGTATGTGATCATTTGTCAGTCTACAGATAGTCACGGGGGAAAACAATTTGCAGAGATCATTATGTCAAATATACGTTTGCACGGTGACAGTGATACCTATTGTGTAGTATCAGAACCTGGCACAATGCGATCCTCGATACAGGAAGTCATTTTTGAAATGGTAGAAAAATATATTGTCATAAAAGAAGATAAAAAAGCCAATCAAGTATTTTTTACCAGTGGTGAAAATACAAATATTATTTACCATACGGATAAAATATAAAACATACATTTGAATGACATACCTGGAGAAGATACAAAAAGCCAAAGCCAGACTGATGTTGGATCATCCTTATTTTGGAACTATCGCTTCTGCACTCAAGTTGGAACAGAACAACGAACTACTTACCTTTTCAAGTGATGGTGAAGCACTAAGGTACAATAGTGAGTATATTGACCGTCTTAATGTGGCAGAAGTCGAATTTGTAATGGCAAATGGTGCGATGCATGCAGTACTGAAACATCAACATCGTAGTACTGGTCGTACACAATGGTTATGGCAGACAGCAACTGACTATGTGGTCAACAGCATGCTTGTTAAAAATGGAATGCAATTGCCAGAGTATGCAAATTATGAACATAAATTTGATGGTATGTATGCTGAAGAAATCTACCAGATGCTCCGTGATGAAATGATGAATGATTCATTTGGGATGGAAGAGCAGATAGAGCAGATCATGGAGGGTGATGATGTGCATAATGAAAATATCCATATGCAACAGGAGAATGTAGCTTCCCCTGATGCATCAGAGCAAAAGTATGATAAAAACAGTAAAGATAAAGAGAAGTCTTCCTCTACACCTTCTCAAAATTCCGAAGAGCTGTCTGAGGAGTTGAAAGAACAGTTTGAACAGATATTTCAAAAGCTAAACCGTCAAGGGACTTTGCCTAAAGATCTAAAGTTTGTTGTACCTGAGTATTTTTCACATAAAGTAGACTGGCGTGAGTTTTTATATGGATATATCGCATCTTATGCTAAAAGTACATACTCCTTTGTTCCCCCGAACATGAAGTATCTTTATCGAGGTATCTACCTGCCAAGTCTAAGTTCCGACCTTTTGCGTATAGTCATTGCCATAGATACTTCGGGCTCTATAGAGGAAACACTCTTGTCTACATTTTTAGGAGAAGTAAACTCAATCATGCAGAGTTATCCAAATTATGAGATTGACTTGCTCACAGCAGATACTAAAATTCAATCCCATAAAGTTTTTCTTCCTGGTGAGAATTTAGAGTATGAAATAAGTGGAGGAGGAGGAACAGACTTCCGTCCGGTATTTGAGTACATAGACCAACAGATAAACTATCCTACACTTTTGCTATATTTCACAGATGGAATGGGAACATTCCCTAAGATGGAACCTGCGTATGATGTTATGTGGATCATGCCTGAAGAGACGGATGTTCCTTTTGGTGAAGTGATGGTTTTGGAGAAGGATTTAGAGAATTAATTATTCGTTTAGGCACTTTTGGTATAATCTATGACACCGTCATCATTTATAAAAAATAGGATATTTATATGTTACAACTCGATAATAACAGTTCTAAATCGTGCTTTTCCCACTCCTTCGTCATAGCTTTAGTACCTTTACTTTTTCTAGTAGGGCTTGTTCTGGGTTATATGGGCGTTGTTCCTCTGAAAGTAGAGTTACATGTATTATTTATGATCGCATTTATTTTTATCGTGTTCATGTTCTTTGTACGGCATAATGCCAATTATGCAGCCTGTCATATGAGAGGTTCATTTGCTGCGATGGAAGAGAGCTTGCAGACTGAACTACGAGCCAATGCATTGACTATTATGGGTAGAACCAAATCTACATTGCATGTAAAAGACTTCATGGCTGAGTATTATAAAGATATACGTAACGACAACTTTGCACGTGTAGCACCTTCTGTTTTTCCTATGATGGGGATATTAGGTACGTTTATTGCCATTGCACTCTCCATGCCTGACTTTACGGTCCAAGACCTTGATGCTCTTGATCGTGAGATATCGGTCCTTCTTTCCGGGATAGGAACTGCTTTTTATGCCTCTATCTACGGGATCATGCTTTCACTTATCTGGACGTACTTTGAAAAAAGTGGAAACACCAAAGTAGATAAAAACCTCTATGATCTGGAAAAACTCTATGACTCACGTGTTTGGAAAAAGGCTGAACTGATCAAACATGAACATACACAGAGTGAACTGAAAGACCAAGAGATAGTTCAAACCCTCAAAGAGATGTTTAATATGGACTTCATTAAAGAACTCAATGAACAGTATCTTAAAAATTTTGCAACTATAGTAAACGATACTACCAACAGTTTTACTGAACTTACAAAACATATGCAAAGTGCTTCCAGTGAATTGCGTATTACACTAAATAAAATACATGATAGACAAGAGAGTGTCAATGCAGTTTCAACCATAAAAGAGAATATAGAAGGATTTAACTCTAATGCTAAAAACCTTCAAAGATCTATGGAGCGTTTCGATGGAAGTGTTGAACATACCTTTGACAAGATAGATTCTGAAGTAGGACAGGCAGTCGAGAAGCTCTCTACTTTCGCACGTATCATCTCTGAGCAGAATCAAATGATACTCAACAATATGGCTTCACTCAAAGAGGATAAAAAGTAACCTTATGTTTGAAAAAAAATCTACAGATACAGGCAGCAACTTCTGGATATCCTATGCAGACTTGATGGCAGGATTGCTTTTTGTCTTCATCTTACTTATAGGAGCGATCATCTCTAAGTCCATCATTCTTAAAAGTGACCTGCATGATAAAGAAGACCGTCTTTCCCTGATCTCACAAACACTTAAAGCAAAAGAATCCAAACTTGATGAGTTTAGTGCCACATTGGCTAAAAACAAAACACTTTTAGGAGAGAAAGACAAATATCTTGCTAAAAATAAAAGAGATATAGAAAATAAAAAAAGAGATATCGAGAATAAGAAAAGAGACATTGAAAACAAGAAAAAAGATATTGAGAATAAGAAAAAACTCATAGATAAAAAAGATAAGCATATAGCTGAAAACAAAAAGAGTCTTAACCTTAAAGATGATGAGATAAAAAAACTGCATAAAATGCTTCTTGATGCCAATACGCAACAAGATTTACTTAGCAAGAAAGTAGTTATCGTACAAAATCTTCTCAACGAGACCAATACAACGTTACAAAAAGAGAAAAAGACCCTTCATAAAACACTAAAAGATTACAAGGGGCAGGTTATTGTCCTTTCAGACCAACTGACCGAAGTGAACAAAACAGTAAAACATAAAGATGAAAAGCTTCTAAAACTGCTTAATGCACTTGATGAGAAAGAGACAAAATATGATGATCTTATCGTAAAACTACAAAGTCAAAAAGCCAAAATAAAATCTCTCACAGGTATCAAACTCAAAGTTGTTGCTGCACTGAAAGAAGAGTTGGGAAGTAAGATAGCTATAGACAAACAGAGTGGTTCGCTTAGGTTGGCTTCAAATATCCTTTTTGACAGGGGTAGGGCAACACTGAAAGAAGAAGCAAAAATAGAGCTCAAGCAGGCTTTTGAAGAGTATATCGGTGCATTGGTGACCAATACAAAGATAAAACCACATCTTGACAGGATCATTATAGAGGGGCATACGGACAGTGATGGCGGGTACCTCTATAATTTAAATCTTTCACAAAAACGTGCTTTTGCTGTTATGAACTTTCTTCTTAGCTTGGACTTTGCCAGAGAGCATAATATTAAACCTCTGATGATAGCCTCAGGACGTGCTTATTTGGATGCTATTATAGTAGATGGGGTAGAAGATAAAGATGCTTCGAGACGTATCGAGATCAAGTTTAGACTTAAAAATGAAGATGCTATGCATGAGATAGAAAAGGTTTTGGATGCGGAGTAATTTTGAGCCTGTATATCTTAAAAAAGCAAATGAAACGCTCTCTAAACATCTTAGAGCTGCAGAAGCATATGCTAATACCAATGAAGAGTATAAAAAAGAGGTTTTCAAGCGACCCACTTTATGGGAAAAGTTTCGAGCCTTAGTTAAAAGATGATCTCTTCCTTGTTTTCTGATGATCTTATGAGTACTTAGGATTATTTAGAGGTGTTTGTATCTAGTGTCTTATTTGTATCTTTTTTCAATTTAGTTTTTTCTTCTTTCTTTACTTTTTTCTGTTTTTTGGCTTGAGCTTTCTTTTTTTGTTTGGCTTCGATTTTCTTCTGCTCTGCTCGCTCTTTTTGATACACTCTAAAGGCTCTGATATTCTCTAAATGTTTGTCATAGGTAGCTGTAAAGTTATGTCCCCCCTTAGGATCTAACATAAAAAAGAGATAGTCGCTCTTTTGAGGTGACATGGCGGCTTTAAGTGCGGCTAGTGTTACTGTACCAAGAGGGTATGGAGGTAAACCTTTGTATTTATACGTATTATAGTAGCTTTTATCACTTTTAATACGTTCAGAAGTGACGATGACATGAGAGTGTTCTCCATAGTTAAGGGTACTGTCCATCTGCAGTCTCATGCCTTTATCTAAACGATTATGAATGACAGAAGAGATAATAGGCATCTCTTTAACTGAATTACTCTCTTTTTGGATGATAGAAGCAATGGTCAATAAAACTTTTAATGTTAAAGTATCTGGTGTTTGACTGAAATTTTCTTTTTCAAATTTTGATAATTGGGCATTGGATAGGTCAAAAAGATACTCAATTGTGATCTTTTCATTTGCTTTTCTTGCAATAGAATAACGTTTTGCAAAAATATCGGCTTCTTGAAATCGTGTAAGTGTTTTATATTTTTGTTGCAGTTTCACTTTATCTAGTTTCATATCTTTTGATAAACGTGTCACAAGTTCTTCAGCAGTTTCTCCGGCGTAGACGACAATGTCCATAGTTTCAGTTTTCTTGTGATGTATAGTTGCAAAAAAAAGTAAACGGCCATACTCATCATGATCAACATGGTACCAGCCTTTTTGAGGGGTCTCTATGAGTGTTAACATTAACATATCTATGAGTGTTACAGTATAGCCATTCTTTTCCAATGCATAGACAATATCATCAATATCAGAAGAGGGGATATAAAAAGTAGTAGGAGCATTTTTATCTATAGGGACATAATTATAAACGATCGGAAGCAGTAAAATCACTATGAAGATTTCAATAAAAAGTACAAAACATTTGTATTTGGCTGTGATAATATGTTTCATTGTCCAAGATTATAACATATAAGTATTATTTTAAAAACTTGACTTTACACAATTATAGTCCTATAATAGGGACATATCAAAATTAAAAGGGGTCATTATGGCTAAAGATACAAAAAAGAAAGACGAAAAGAAAAAAGCTAAAAAAGCTTTATTGAAAGTAGAGAAGAAAAAGGCGAAGAAAAAAGCTGAAAAGAAAAAAGCGAAAGCAAAAAAACCTGTTTCTAAAAAGAACAAGAAAAAGAAAGTTGAAAAGAAAAAAGCAACTAAGAAAAAAGTTGCAAAGAAAAAGTCAAAAAAGAAAGCTAAAAAAGCTAAGAAATAAACTTCAAGAAGTATGAGTGTATATGCTCATACTTCTTTTTTAACTAACTCTCTAGTATCTCTTCATCTATAACAATAATACCATCATGGTCTGCTAAAAGATGCTCACCGTTTTTAAAGAATACACCACCAAATGTAAATTCAATATCACGTTCACCTTCCTGTTTGTCATGGCTTTTACGTGGACAGGTACCTAGTGCCCAGAGACCTACAGGAATCGTTTTTGTAATATGTGTATCTCGTACATACCCATTGATAAGAATACCTGCCCAGTTGTTCTCATGGGCAAATTTCATAAGATTCTCTCCTACGACTGCATAGTGTGCACGATTTACATCTACAACAGCAATGCGTCCTTCACCAGGCTCTTTGAGCATAGTGATGAGATCGGAATTTTCATCATAGAGTTTTATGGTAGCAATGGTTCCCCGGCACTTTTCAAGACCTCCATAAGATCTATACTCTGGTGAGAGTACTTGCACCCTTTCATGATGTTCATCCGAGATATCAGCGGTAAAAAAACCCATTTTTAGTCCTTCTAGTCTTTATTTAGAAGATTATACTAAAAAAAATCTATAATTAGATAGAATTATAAAAACAAACATAAAGCAGATAGATGAAAGTAGTAACAGGTGTAGTGGGTAATGATATTCATGTTGTAGCCAACAGACTTATAGATATTTCGCTCGAGGAGCGTGGTTTTGAAGTCTTTAATCTCGGGGTCAATACCTATCTCGAAGAATTTATGGATGCAGTGATAGAGACAGATGCAGATGTGTTATTGATCTCATCACTTAATGGTGAAGCAGAAGGGTGGTGTCGTGATCTTCAGATACTTAAAAGTCAGTACGATTTTAAAGACGTGACTTTTATGATAGGTGGCAACCTTGGAGTAGGTGAGATGGATCCTGAACAACTTGTTCCCAAGTTTCAGAACTATGGTTTTGATCTGGTATTTCATCAGGTTGACCTTAATGAGGGACTTGATCAGCTTGAAGCTTTTCTGGAGACACGATAATGAGCAGCTTATTACAACGTGAACGTGAAATCATTGTTAAAAATGAGTATATAGACAGATTTGATTTTGATGAAGTAGAAAGTTTTATTAAGGGGGCAAGTAAAGATCTTTTTATCTCCCATAAATTTAAAACTTCCAAGGAAATGCTGGTTCAGCCACGTGGTGGTTTCCCGACGTACGATAAAGTATTTCAACTCTACAAAGAGTTCAAAGATGCCAATGTTGATGTCCTTCCTCTAACCATCGACTCCAATACACGTCTGAATGACTATGCTTCTGCCAAAAAGATGTTGGCACTCTCTGAAGAGAATGATGTTGATATGCTCAACGGATATCCGTTGGTCAATCATGGCTATAGAACCACACGTAAGATGATCACCCATTACAATACACCTGTAAGTCTGCGTCATGGTACACCGGATGCACGACTCTTGGTTGAGACAGCGCTTGCTTCCGGGATCTTTGAGATCGAAGGCGGTCCGATCACTTATCTTCTGCCATATTCTAAGAACTTCCCAATGGATAAAGCATTTTTGTATTGGAAATATGTTGAAAGAGTATGTGCCAAATATTCAGAGCTCAATGAACCGATAAACCGTGAATCTTTTGGACCACTTTCTGCGACCTTGCAAGCACCTGCAATCGTTATTGTGATCCAATTATTGGAAATGTTACTCTCTTTGGAAGAGGGTGTAAAGTCTTTCTCTGTCAGCTTTTCACAAACAGGCTCTATGCTGCAAGATATCGTCTCCTCAAATGTGATCAAGAAACTGGCACGTAAATATGCAGACCAGTTCGGACATGAAGATGCGACTATCAATCTTGTCTATCATCAGTGGATGGGTGCTTTCCCTTATAATAAAGAGTATTCGGATTCTCTCATCAATACTTCAACGGTGATCGCAGCAATGGTGGGTGCAGACAAGATCATTACCAAAACCCGTAATGAAGCCTTTGGTATCCCAACTAAAGAAGCGAATGCTTTAGCTGTTGCAAATGTAAAATACACCCTGGGTATGCTCAAAGGATTACCAAAAGTAAGTGACGAAGAAGAAGAGGAGAATCTTACCAATGAAGTAGATGAGATACTTGAAGCCGTTTTCAATGATAAAGCAGACACACTCTGGCGTAAAGTCTTTAACTCCATTAAAAAAGGCTACATTGACATTCCTTTTTCTCCACATATTATTAATGCAAATGAAGTTATCACTATACGTGATCCTCAGAGCAATATACGAATTTTGAAAAAAGGAAATCTGCCGATATCAGACAGAAGTTTTGCTTTTGAACAGTCAAAAATTAAATTGGCAGAGGGTGAACGTGTGGTAGATAAGATCATTAAGGATATAGGGATCATGCTATGAGTAAATTGTTTATAGATATAGGAAGTACCTATTTTAAAGTTGCACAAGATGGTGATATCCAACAATATTTTAGAGATTTTAATAAAAATATTCTTGATGATCTCAATTCTAAATGTTCAGAGATAGTCAATCAGTATAACAAAGAAGATATACATATATGTTCTTCTGCAAATGGTGGATTAAGTACACTTATCATTGGCATTACCAATTCATTTAGTTTGACATATGCGATCAATATTGCTTTTAATTCCGGTATTAATATCATTGATACTGTGTTATATCCAAAGATCGAAAGTGAAGCTGTACCATCAGAACTCATTGATGTTGTCATTGTTGTTGGTGGTATTGATTCTGTGGAAAAAGTATTTGATGAAAAGCTTTTGATCTATTTGGAAAAAGTGAATTATCAGAATATCGTGTATGTTGGAAGTGCAAAAAACAGAGATTTCTTTGAAAAAAATCTTGAAAATGTAGTAGTGCTTGAAAATATTATCTCGGATAAACTTAAAATTCAGGAAGAGGCACTTAAAAATTACTTGACTGATCTTTATCAGGCAGATATTGTAGGGAAAGAGGATATTAAACAACTGTATGAAATTACAGACAATCAAATATTTTCCACACCTTACATTGTAAACCGCTCACTGCCTAAGATCAATGAACGACTTGATGTGGCAGATCCGTTCATCGTTGTGGATATTGGTGGGGCTACAACAGATATCCATTACAGCCGTGATCTGGTCAATGATAACATTATTTCCGACAGCGGATATGATCGTTTGGTATTTAAGAAACTTGGTGTGTATAAATCACGTGACAGTCTGGTGCATACAGCAAAGAACAATGAGTTTGTTTTTGAATTGCTGGAACATTTGAATGTAACTGAAAATATCTTGGAAGAGCACAGTGAAAAAGCCACACGTACTTTAATGCAATTGGCTATCTTTTTGGTACTTTATAAGGTTTCAAAACACCATGGTCAGTATGTTGAACTTAATCTTGATATTTTAAACAATATCGTTTTAACCGGTGGAATTACAAAAGTATTGAGTCAGGAAGAGGTAGATGATATTGTTTTGTTCTTTTATAAAAAGATCTTGCAGTTCCATCAGGCACCTACAACGCTTCTCGATAGCAATTATGAGATATGGACCTACGGTATATAATAAGGAGTAAAGATGTCAGTAAACAGTATTAGAAATTTATTGGAATTGGCGGTAAAATATGAACCTGAAAAGATCGGGCTTATGCATGGATCTGAAACATTTACCTATGCCCAACTTATCAACAGAGTAGATCAGATAGCACACTATTTGACAACTATAGGCTTAACAAAAGGCAGTAGGGTAGGTATTTACTCAAATAAAAGCTCATCGCAGGTGATTGCTATTTTGGCTCTGCTCTCCACAGAATATGTGTTTGTACCTATTACAAGGTTACTCAAACCGGAGCAGGTGAAACACATCATAGAGGATTGTGATATCTCTTGTATTATCACGGACAAAGCAAAGATAGAAAATATCAAAGCAATAGACTTTACAGGGAAGATCATCTCTTATGAAGCCAGTGATGAGAGTGATGTCTCGTTTGAAGAGATATATAAGTGTTATACTGCCGATATTATGTGTGATATTAATGGGCATGACAATGCTGCTATCACTTACAGTTTTGGTTCAAGCGGTAATCCTAAAGGAATTGTTATAGACCATCGTGCATTTATAGACGGTGCACGTATTGTTTCTAATTATCTCGATATTAAAAGTTCTGATGTCATCTCCGGGATATTATCTTTTAATCTTGATTACGGATTGAATCAGATCTTTACCTCTTTATATAAAAAAGCGACACTCGTGATCCATAAATTTGTACTTCCGGCAGATTTTTTCAGCCATCTCATTAATGATAAGATCACGGTTCTTCCTTTAATGCCGATACATATCACGCAAATGTTTGATGAAGATCCTCATCGTATTCCTCAAGCAGAACATTTCAAAAATTTGAGAACTGTTACCTCTTCGGGTGGGAATATTACGCCGTTAATGGTAAAGAACATCAGCACACATTTTCCGGATGCAAAATTCTACTCCATGCACGGTTTGACAGAAGCTTTCCGTTCAGCCTATCTTGACCCGTCACAGATCCATATACGTCCAAACTCCATCGGTAAAGCTATTCCTGATGTGCAACTCTATATCATCAACGAAGAGGGTGAAGTTTGCAAGCCTAGAGAAGTGGGTGAACTCATTCACCGTGGTGCATGTATTTACAAAGGGTACTGGAATGCACCCGAAGAGACAGCACAAAGATTTAAAAGTATTTCCATCTTAGACAAAGTACGAAAACCCGAAGGACAATTGACCGATGAGATCGTCATTGCCTCTGGGGATTATGTCTATGCTGATGAAGAGGGGTATATTTACTTTGTTTCACGTAAAGATGATATGATCAAAACACAAGGCTACCGTGTCAGTCCTCATGAGATTGAGAGTGTAGTTTATGATAATATCCCGGAGATCACTGAGTGTGCAGTATTCTCTGTACCCAATGCAGAGATAGAAGAGGAGATCATAATGGTTTATGGTGCCAAAAGTGAACTTGCACGCAATGAGATCCTTTTTGAACTGAAAAAACATTTGCCTAACTATATGCTCCCTGGAGATATTGTTTACAAAAAAAGTATGCCGCTTAAATCACTGCATGAAAAACAGATCGATAAAGAGGTGCTTAGAAAAGAGTTTTTGCGTTAAATTTACATTAGGAGGAATCAGCAACAGCGAAGTGAGGTAGACAAGTTATGATCTGTTTTAAGTATTATATTCTTAGAACAGTTAACCACAATTATAGATACTAAAGGAAAACGCATGGCATTTACAAAACCGGAATTTAAAGCACAATATGAAAACTTCATTGGCGGAGAGTGGGTAGCACCCGTTGATGGAAAATATTTTGAGGCTATCTCACCAATCGATAATCAAGTGATGACTAAAGTTGCTCAATCAAATAAAAAAGATGTTGCAGTTGCAGTTGAGGCAGGATATAAAGCTTTTGAGACATGGGGTAAGACTTCAGTCACTGAAAGAAGCACTGTTTTAAATGCTATCGCAGATAAGTTACAAGAAAACCTTGAAATGCTGGCGATAGCTGAAACATGGGACAATGGAAAAGCTGTTCGTGAAACGATCAATGCTGATTTACCTCTTATGATTGACCACTTTCGTTATTTTGCCGGTGTAATTCGTGCTGAATCCGGATCTGTATCTGATCTTGATGCGAACACTGTTTCTCAAGAGATCCATGAGCCTCTTGGTGTTGTTGGACAAATTATTCCTTGGAACTTCCCGCTTCTTATGGCTGCTTGGAAATTGGCTCCTGCTATCGCTGCGGGTAACTGTGTTGTTCTCAAACCTGCTGAACAGACTCCTGTTTCTATCATGCTTATGATGGAAGTGATCGCTGATGTACTTCCTGCCGGTGTGATCAACATTGTGAATGGATTCGGTCCTGAAGCTGGTAAACCGCTTGCACTTCATCCTGATCTCAAAAAGATCGGTTTTACAGGTGAGACCACAACGGGTAAACTCATCATGCAATATGCATCTGAAAATATCATCCCAGTAACCCTTGAACTTGGTGGTAAATCTCCAAATGTATTCATGGAAAGTATTATGGATAAAGATGATGCATTCTTTGACAAGGCTATCGAAGGTCTGGTTCTTTTTGCATTCAACTCAGGTGAGGTTTGCACATGTCCATCTCGTGCATTGATCCAGGAGAGTATTTATGAACCGTTTATGGCTAGAGTTTTAGAGAGAGTAAAAGCCATTAAACGTGGTGACCCGATGGATCCAAATTGTATGATGGGAGCGCAAGCATCTACTGACCAGTATGAAAAAATACTTAATTACATAGATATCGGTAAAGCTGAGGGTGCTGAACTGCTTATTGGTGGAGGAAAAGAGACAGTTGAAGGGTATCCTGAAGGGTGTTTCATTCAGCCGACTATCTTTAAAGGTAATAACAAAATGAGAATCTTCCAAGAGGAAATTTTTGGTCCGCTTCTATCTGTGACAACATTTAAAGATATAGATGAAGCACTGGAGATCGCAAACGATACTATCTACGGTCTTGGTGCAGGTGTTTGGACACGTGATGTGCATGAGATGCAAAAGCTTACCCGTGGTATAGAAGCAGGGCGTGTTTGGGCTAACTGTTATCATGCCTATCCTTCTCATGCTTCATTTGGTGGATATAAAAAATCAGGTATCGGTAGAGAGACGCATATGATGATGTTGAACAACTACCGCCATACTAAAAACATTTTGACTTCTTTCAGTGAAGATGCATTAGGTTTCTTTTAATGAGTACTGAAAGAGTAACATCTACAGAAGCTGCAAATAAGATCATAGACCAGCTCCGAGAGGAGCATGGTACAGAGCTGATGTTCCATCAAAGTGGTGGATGTTGTGACGGCTCTGCGCCTATGTGTTTTGAAGTAGGTGATTTTATGGTTGGAAGTCGTGATGTGAAGATGGGTGAGATCCATGGATGTGAGTTTTTCATGTCTCCTGACCAATTTGAATATATGAAAAATACCCATCTAACGATAGATATTGTCAAAGGAAGAGGATCAAGTTTTTCTATTGAAATTCCATTAGGATTAAGATTTATTGCTGTCTCAAGACTTTTTACAGAAGAAGAGTATAAGAACCTTGAACCCATTGAAGTAGACTGATATATAGCCTACTTCAGAAGTTCTAGATTCAGAATATCATTTGATTAAATGATATTCTTCACCATAATAATACCGTCAACTTCACGAAGTTTATTAAGAACATCTTCGCTGACCTCTCCATCGATATCAATGATATTGTAAGCAAGGTCACCTTTACTTTTATTCAGCATATCACCAATATTAACGTGGTTGTCTGCCAGCAAAGAGGTGATCTCGCTGATCATTTGAGGTACATTCTTGTTTGCAATGATAATTCTTTTTTCACCTGATTTTACCGGCATTTCGCATGTCGGGAAATTGACAGAGTTTCTGATATTCCCTGTTTGAAGAAAATCTTTTATCTGCTGACAAGCCATTGTGGCACAGTTATCTTCTGACTCTTCAGTCGATGCTCCCAGGTGAGGAATAGGGATCACCCCTTTTACTCCAAGAAGATCAGCACTTGGGAAGTCTGTCACATAAGTTGCTACTTTACCGGATACCAGTGCTGCTTTGATATCATCATTGTTGACCAGACCGCCTCTTGCAAAATTCAAGATACTGATACCATCTTTCATCATAGCAAATTTTTCACTGTTGAACATCTCTTTTGTACTCTCAAGAAGAGGAACATGGATACTCAGATAATCAACGTCTGACAGTAGTGTTTCTAGGCCTGTTGCTTTTTTGACATCGCTTGAGAGCTCCCATGCGGCATCTACGGAGAGGTAAGGGTCATATCCGACCACTTCCATACCCAGTGCAAGCGCATCATTGGCTACCATCGCTCCGATGGCTCCCAGTCCGACAATACCAAGCTTTTTACCTTTGATCTCCTGCCCTCCAAACTGTGACTTTCCTTTTTCAACCAGGGCAGGCACATTCTCGCCTTCATCTTTGATACTCTGCACCCAGCTTATGCCTTCCACAATATCACGTGAAGCAAGTAAGAGACTGGTAAGTACAGCTTCTTTAACCGCGTTCGCATTGGCACCCGGTGTATTGAATACAACGATGCCTTTTTCGGAACAACTCTCTATAGGAATATTGTTTGTTCCTGCTCCCGCTCTGGCAACAGCACATAACGTTTCTGGAAGTTCCATATCATGCATTTTAAAACTACGCAGAACAATGGCATCAGGACTTCCGATTTCACTGGCAACTTCATAATTATCATGAGAAAAGAGATTCAAGCCTTTTGGAGAGATCTTGTTTAATGTTTGTATTTTGAACATATCCATTCCCTCGCTTACTGTTTTTCTGCTGCGAACTTTTCCATAAGCTCAACCAGTGCTTTAATACCATCTATACTCATCGCATTATAGATCGAAGCACGAAGTCCACCGATAGAACGGTGTCCTTTAAGTCCGATCATTCCACTTTCTTCCGTACGCTTAATGAGCTCTGCTTCAAGCTCTGCATTTTTGTCTTTGATATTGAAAGAGACATTCATTAGTGAGCGTGAATCTTTTTGTGCATGTCCGGTATAAAAACCGTTGCTGTTATCGATCGCATCATAAAGCAGTGCTGCCTTCTCTTCATTCATCTTTTGGACAGCTTTGATGCCGCCCTGTTTTTTGATCCACTCCATTGTAAGATTAAGCAGATAGATACCAAAAGTTGGTGGTGTGTTGTAGAGAGAGTTGTTCTCTGCATGTGTTGTGTAACGTAATATTGTAGGAACAGAGTCTTTTACTCGGTTAAGTAACTCTTTTTTTGCGATCACAATGGTTACACCGGATGGACCGGCATTTTTTTGAGCTCCGGCAAATAACATATCAACTTTTGACCAGTCTACAGGATAAGAAAAAATATCACTTGAAGCATCTACTACCAGAGGTGCTTTTGTACTTGGATATGTTTTATACTGTGTTCCGTAAATCGTGTTGTTTGATGTAATATACGCATAGTCAGCATCATCATCAAAGGTGATATCTTCAGGAATTCTGTCAAATGCAGTCTCTTCTGAACTTGCAACGATCTCTAGATCCAAGTTTTGAACTTTTACCTCTTTGATCGCTTTTTTGGACCAGCTTCCTGTATTGGCATACTGGATCTTTCCTCCCATTGCCAGGTTCATCGGTATCATAGCAAACTGCAATGAAGCCCCGCCCTGAAGGAACATTACTTCATAATCATCAGGTATTTCATACAGCTCTCTCATCAACGCGATAGCTCCATTATGTACTTCTTCATACAGTTTGGATCTATGTGAAGCTTCCATGATAGAGATCCCTGAACCTTTAAAGTCCAGCAGCTCTTTTTGTGCCTCTTCAAGTACCTCTGTCGGTATCGTAGCTGGTCCTGCACCAAAGTTAAACGCTCTATTCATTCTCTTTCCTTTTCTTTGTAAAAATGGCCTTAAAAAATTAGACTTGATTTTAATTCTATCGAATGTAAGAATAAAGGCTCCTGAAGTTAGGAACGTTAAAATAGCTGCAAAAGTGCTAAGCTCCCAAGGGTACATAAAAACTTTTTTAAGTGTAGTGATTGATAGGATAAAATTAAAACTCCACTTCCCCGGAAAATAAAAATTTGATACAATAACACTATGATTATATGTAACTGTATCCTTCACCTAGAGCTACCACATGTTCAGTCACTCAAAGGACGGAGAAGTGTCACCAATAGTATGAAAGAGAAGCTCAAAGCTTTTAATCTCTCTGTGCTTGATGTTAGTGGTGAATATGCCAAAGAAGCTGATATTGCTTTTGTCTTTCTTTCTCCAAACTCCCTTGGAGCGGCACAGTACCGTGAAAAGATAGAGAAGATGCTAGAGAGGAATTTTTCTGAGTATCATTTTGATCTAGAGTATGAAGAGATCTGAATTGGAAAAAATACTAAATCTCTTTGAGAAGATTTCTCATTGGGTATGGCCAGAACGGTAAAAGCTGTAAAGAAAAATACCTATACCTGTGAGGAATCCCGTGAAGAATAGATACCAGGGGAAGTGGTTTGGAAGCGTTTGTTCAATCATAGCTGTACCAGGGATCATGAATGAAATGATAATGATAAGTACTGCAAAAACCTCAAGCAGTATAAACCCTTTGCCAAAATGTAAAAAGTGATTTTGATGGTTGTGTATCAATGTAATTGTACCGGCATAAATAAATCCGATAGAGACAAGAACCGGTGCCCAGACCGGTCCAACCCATGGTGCAGGTATAAGAAAGAGAATATCCCATGTACCCAGGCTTTCGGGCCAGTTTAGAAGCAGTTTCAAAAAAATGTAATAGAAGATATCCCATACACCAAACAGAATGACAAATGCTGCGACCCGACTTTGCAGTCTGTTATACACCAGGCATAACGTTGCCCACATGATCAGAAGGGTTGCCGCTTCACGAAGTAGTTCGGTCAACATAATGTGATCGGGTATGAGGACAGCAGGGAATGCAAAACCCTCAGGATAATAGAGCTCGCGAAGATAGACGACAACTGCAGCCTCCAAATATCCAAATGCTATACCCCATATTATTAACCAGAACAAATTATTTTTCATTATATTTCTCCATCTGATATATTATAGCATTATATATGTCTAGGTTTTTAGGGAAGATTTTTAGTTATTCTGAGGGTTCTCTTAGTAATATTTAGTCAAAAATGCATTCAACTGATTTGCAAATGCATGGGCATCTTTCTGACCAAAGGCTTTTGGCCCTCCTGTCATCTCTCCACTTTCTCTGATGCTCTCCATGAGGTTTCTCATAGCTAGGTACTGTTTGATATTATCAACACTGTAGAGTTCGCCTCTGTGATCTATGGCGTGGGCATCTTTACTTATGATCCTGTCAGCTAATGGGATATCAGCAGTGATGACAAGATCACCTTCTTTGCATAACTCTACAATGTGGTGGTCGGCTTCGTCTGCACCTTGTTCTACGATGGTATACTCTATATATTTTGATCTGCCTACATTGATCTTTTTATTGGCTATGACTTTAGTGGTGATAGCCAGACGTTCGATGCTTCTTAGAATAATAGGCTTGAGAAGATTAGGGAAGGCGTCTCCATCGATGAAGAGGGTCACAATATCTCTTTTACACGTCCTACTTCACCTGTATTCAGACGTACTTTTATACCGTGAGGATGGGTAGGGGAGTTAGTGAGGATCTTTTGTACTTTGCCGTAAGTAAGTCTGCCTGTAGCTTGGTCTTCTTTGAGTACCACAGCAACATCTAAACCGTATTTTATATCTGCTCTTTTTTGGCCGTTTGCCATCTTATGCCTTTGGCTCGTAGTTAAGTACTTTTTTAACAGTATCCACAGAACAGAAAAAGAGTGCATCAAATACAGGGTTGAGTTTTGTTGTATTTTCATCTATGACATCAAAAGATTGGAAGAAAAACCCTGAGCCATCTTCTTTTTCTGCCGGTTTAACATTGAAAACGATAGGCTTGAGTGTACGAACAACATTGAGAATTTTTTTATAGTTCTTTGCATCTTTAGCTGGTAGTAGGTTATCTTGTTTACTCTCATTTACACGGGCTTTAATCAGGAGTTGAAGCTTGTCATTAAAGATGACTTTGTTCCATTTGATCGTCCCTAATTCGATGCTGAATTCACTGTTCCCTGCTACTAAAGGATGGGGTTTTGTCTCACGGATAGCTTCAAGAAGCTGTAAAAAGAAGTTTTTCCCACCAAAAGCATTGGCACATTGAAGGAGTTTTTCATGATGAAGCTTTTTTTCTTCATCTGTTAAGGTATTAAAATCACACATAGTAGTTCTTTATATTAATTTGTGCAATTATACCCGAATTTCCAATCAAATCTTAGATTAATTAACTTTCTATATAATTATAACAATTATAAGTGATGGGGAAAGTATGGGAAAACAACCAGAAGAGATCGAAGAGTTAGCTATAGCAGATAAAGAACATAAATATGCACGTTATGCAGATGTAGATAAAGAGCAACTTGAAAAAGATATAGATGCTATAAAAGATACAATGGATCCGGTAGGTGAAGAGGACTTCCAGCATCTGTTAAAGCTTGAACGCTGGGGTAGAATGTTTACTTTTTCAGGGTATGGTCTGATCGCTATATTGAGTCTTGTTGAACTTCTTTCCGGAGGGTTGAGTGGATTTGTTTTCTGGCCTATAGCTGTTGTTGCAGCACTTCTTATCAGCACTGGGAATGTAGCAAGATGGGCTGATGTCACACACCCTATACTACATGGAGCGTATGATAAGGTACCGAATATTCCGGAGAAATATACAAAAAAAGTATTTGCAAAAGGTGCGAGACGTTACATAGATTGGCTTGATTGGATCAAACCTCAGGCTTGGGAATATGAGCATAATATCATGCATCACTATCATTTAGGTGAGACAGAAGATCCGGATAATGTAGAGAAAAACCTTCAGTGGCTGATTCAGTCCAAAACACCAATGTTTCTTCGTTATGTTATCGTCTATGGATTTGCAGGTATGTGGAAATTTCTTTACTATGCACCAAACACACTTAGAATACTGGAAAACAAAAAAAATAGAGATCAGAAAAAACTGGAGGTAACTGATTATGAGTTGGATCCTCGTACTAAGAATGGTTTAGAGCTTTGGATGGAGTATTATCTCCCTTATGGTATTATTAAGTTCATTGTATTCCCATTACTATTTATACCACTGGGATTAGAAGCTGTATTTAATGCATTTATTATTATTTTAATAGCTGAATTTTTTGCCAACTTACACTCATTTTTGGTCATTGTACCAAATCACTCAGCAGAAGATATCTATATGTTCAACGAACCACATAAAAGTACAGGTGAATTTTACTTGAGACAGATCATGGGGTCTGTAAATTATAATACAGGTTCTGACTTTAAAGATTTTGCACATGGTTTCCTGAATTACCAGATAGAGCATCATCTCTTCCCGAATATGCCGCACAGCTACTACCAAAAGATGCAGCCTATCGTCAAAGATATTTGTAAAAAACACAATCTTGAGTATAGACAAGAGTCGGTGTTTAAACGTGCTCTTATGAGCATAGATCTTATGGTAGGAAAAACAAAGCTGCTTAGAGTGGATGGTATATAAACTTGAAATATGCAACTGTAGAGGATAAGCTTTACAGTATGCTATAATCAAACTATGATAAATAATAAACGCATAAAGCGTATAGATGACAGTCTCACTCGTAAACAACCCACACTTCAAATCATGCTTGACAATGTACATAGCTCACAAAACCTCTCAGCCATCATTCGTTCATGCGACGCAGTAGGTGTACTTGATATCTACTACAGTACCAAAGAGAACGAGACCCTTCGCATCCATAAAACCATTACACAGGGTGCACACAGATGGACGCATCGTTATCGTATGAATGATGCACATAAAGTTGCATTTTTAAAAGAAAAAAAGGCCCAAGGTTTTCAAGTAGTAGTAACACACCTTGAAGAACGAGCCATTTCATTTAGAGAGATAGATTATACCAAGCCTACACTGCTTGTCATGGGAAATGAAAAAGAGGGTGTCTCACCTGAAGTCATAGGGATGGCAGATGAAGTTATCATCATTCCTATGCAAGGAATTAGAAGAGTGTGTAAATAGGTAACATAAAGGGGTATAAATATATAGTTGTACTAACACTTGTACTAATAGATTTTAAGTGGTTTTAAGGAATGGTACTGAGTTGGGGTTCAGCCTTTGAGTGGCTTATTTCTCTTCTTGAGTTGTGAGGCTAGTATGAATATCTTCTTTTCATGAACAGAGCCATCTTCATAGTGGTACTTAATCATGATTAAATCACCATGCTCATTAAGTATCTCTTCTGTTGCTATTATTATTTTCATGAAAGAAGTGTATCAGACTTAGGCAGCCTTACCCCTTAGTTAATTTTTAAAGGGGCTTAGCTTCTCTGTGATGCAAGGTTTATTTTCTTCCACCGCTAGTATCCTCAACTATCATAATAAAAGTAGTTCCTGGCATTTCAGGTATATCTTTAACGGCATCATACTTAACACCATCTACTACAATATCTTCACCATCTATAAAGATAAATGTGCTTTGTCCTTCAGGGTTGCGTATCTGTTCTAGTTTCTTGACCCTGGTTAGTTTGTTACTCATTTGTTCATATCCTTTCTAGGCATAAAGGTCATTACTTCATAACCTCTCTTCAATATATCTTCATAGGTTAGGTCACTCTCATCACCTATGGTAAACTTTGCTGTATCTGCTGTGTAGTCTTGATTATCACCTAGCCCTGTAAAGGTAACTATTGCTGCTCTTTTAACTTCTATGGTGATATCTTCCAGCTTCTTCACTCTTCCATCTAATCTATTTGCCATTACTTACTTCCTCTAATTTTAAAATTCTATCTTCAAGCTCTGTTATCTCATGCCCTTTGATATAAGAGTTTAATACTGCTTCCAATGTTCTTAACTGTGACTCTGATATTTCACCATCTGAATACTGTTTAACGGCACTAGATAGCGTCTTTAAGGCACTTTTAGCGTCTGTAGGTTTAGTTATGTTAATCTGCTGATTAAACAAGCCTAATCGCTTCACAAGCATCTGCTGATTACCTGGATTTGTTGCAAGAGAGTCAAGGAAAGCTTCACTAACTGTAGCCTTTAAAGTTGCATGACCTTTATGAATAGCTTCTAATATCTCTACTTTCTTATATACCTGAGCCATACTTACACCTAATGCTACAGCTATATCTTTATTACTGTAGCCTTTAGCTGCAAGTTCTTCTGCTTCACTAAGGTCTATTGTCTTAGCCATCGTTACACCTGTCTAAAACCGTTACGGTCTTGGATAACCAACTGCTTGAAGTTCTCTTTCATGAATTGCTTAGAGAAAGTCTCTTCTGATACACCTTTACGCTTTAAGACAATACCATCTTCTTCAATTCTCATAAGTTTGTAATGCTGTTTATTGTGTACGAATGTCATTTAATCTCCTTCATTAATTTAATTGCAAACTCATCACAAGCCACCTCTTCTGCCTCACCACCTAATTCGCTGCAGGGTATCTGCCTGGTATTAACAAGCATATGGCCTATCTCGTGTGCAAGTATGTAATGTAACGGTCTATCTGTCTCTATGTGTGAACTGTAAGGAGAGTTTGCAACCTTTAGCGTGAAAGCACCAGGAGCGATAATGATAGTAGAGCCTGTCTCATCACCATAACAGCATCCTAGTACACCACTCTCGAAGGTGATAGTATCAACATCGAGTTTCTTCACAAATGAAAAGTCAAAGTCTATACAGTGGTTGAATATTTCATCGTACACTTTGCATAGTCTTGGGTAGAGGTGTGAGTACATTTAATCATCTTCCTCTTTATTCCATTTGATTATTCCTACATCAGTAAAGATATACATAACTACTGCAACGTAAATAACGACTGCTGCTGCTATGTAGTACTCATTCATCAATCGTCCTTTTGGGCTTTAGCAGTCCTATAGTTCTCTTCAAATACGTCTTTACCCATTGAAGAAGGTCTGCCATTGTGCGTGAATATAATTGTAGTTGATGTAGTGCCATACTTACTGGGAGAGGTTACAATGTCTGTTATCTCCACAATGTGAGAAGGCTCTTGCTTGAGTTCCCATCTGCTAAACAGTCTCATCCTAACAATACACCACTTCCTCTAATGCCAAAGTGACCCTCTTCAGCTTCTTTAGCCCTACGCTTTCTATTTATCTCTTGTTGCTTCAATTCTGCGATACTCGCTTCAGGCATATTCTCTTCAACTACATAACTCTTGATAGCTTTCTCTTGTTTGGCTATGAAGTCTCTACTGTTTGAAACGCTGCCCGTACCTTTCATAACTCTATGGTGTGTGTCTGTCTTGGTGTTGTATACAGTTACATCGCCTGTGCCTTCAACACCTGTAATGTCCGTACCTAAGCCACCACTAACATTCCTTAAAGGGATAAACTCCCCTGAGTCAATATCGTGATAGCCTGAACTATCCATTAGCCCTTGATGTTCTGCACGGTCTGCTGTTGATTGTATTTCATTCATCTCTTATCCTTTATGGTAAGCTGATTGTCTGTCCGAAAGAAAATGCTTTGCTTACACCTGTATCTTCATTTACAATAGTGATTGAGCCATTACCTTTGGCTACTGACCTACCAGTAAGTACAGCCCCTTCTATTGCATTACCTTGTACCTTAACTCCATTGTCTAACTCTACTACTCCACCTATTACTTTATATGCCATGCTTTATCCTTTATGCTGATTTCTTGCTAGAGGTGTGACCTCTTAATACTTGTGCCAGGCTGTTCTTAATATCAATTACAGCTCCTCGATGTGTATGGTCTAACTTACCCCATACTTCTTCTACCTCTTCTGCCATATCTGCCAAACGGTCTTTAAAACTCATTAGTATCTTGTAGCTCTCTTCTTTCTTCTTGGCTTCTGCCTTAGCTGCCTTCTCTTCTTGTTTCGTTATCTTGAGAAGTTCATCATTCAATCTTGCTAAATGGTCTTGTGCTGTCTTGTAATCTGTACTCTGTTGAAGTATCACGCTTGGTGTATTTATCTTCATATCTGCCAGATAGATTTCTGTTCGCTTCTTTTCTGCTAGTAGTTCTGGTCTGTTCATTTGTTCTCCTGTTCCATTGATTTTAGTTCTTCGGCTAGTCGTAGGTTAATATCATTTAACTGCTTGCCGTAGTCTAGTAGTCCACTACGTCTTAAGATTGATTGCTTCTCTTTGTAAAGGTCGTATAGCTTAGCCATGTGATAGACCTTTATTAATCAAGGCTTCTACCTCTTCTCTGATATTCAATCCATCATGGATAGCTCGTAGTCTCAGCTTAACGTGAAGTTCGTTTGAAATGTGTATGCTTTTCATTGGCTTCCTTTTTATAGTTATATAATATTATAGCAAAGTTTAGGTACAACTATACTTTCTAACTAAACTAAGCACTGTATCATCGTATGTTGTAATTCCCTATAAAGGAATGAGTTAGTAAAATAGTGTAAAGGATTGCTATGAGAAAGTATCTAAATAAGAAGTATGGATTAGTTCCTGGTGCAATGGTTGATATAACTTTGTTGTTTGAAGAGTTGCAGTTAAACTATGAAGAGAGTCTGAAGCTGTGGAGTAGTCAGAAGGTCAAGGAAGCTATGACACTTAAATTTAGAGATTTTTGTAGGATTATAGAGTGTGAGTTGAATTATAAAGTCGGAGTAATTGAGTAACATTATTGCCTATATAGTCATAGGTTGCTTTTGGTTTTATTCTGCTACCTTCTCCAACCATTCTCTTAAACTTATGCTTGGTGTACCATACTGCTCATCATATTTTACCTGTCTGTGCAAGAATGCAAGCCATTCTGACCTATCTTCTACTTTTAGTTGTTTATAAAACTCTTTAGCAAAGACTAATGGTATTGCTAAATGGGTAGTTTCACCGTTCATGCGTTTTTCCATATCCCTGACAGATTGGTGGAATAATCTATAGTACCCACACTCTTGGTTAGGTATGGTTCTCTTGGCTACTTCTAAAGGTAACTTTCCATAATAAACATCTAGCACCGCTTTTACAATTATCTGTCGTTCCTCTGCTGTGTATCTCATTTTCTATCTCCTGTTTAGGTTGAATTGTTATTGTTTCGCTGAAATAATAAGAGTTAAATGCAATGTTGGGGATGGCTTCTAGAGAATACATCTAGCATTTGCAACACTAAATGCTTATGCTCCTCATTATTATCTGTATAATTTAATATCTTTCCTTTGAGTCTCTTAATTTCTTCCTGATTATTCTGTATACAAGCATTCATATAATGAGAGAACCAAAATTGAAGTACTGCATTACTGTGAAGAAATGATACGGTATCATCATCTAATTTGTTCTTAAAGTTATTAAATAGTGTATCTCTATCCATCGTTTTGTGCCTCTCCCTAATTCATTGCTCTAGCCATGGCCAATAGCGTTCCATAAACAACCATGTCTTTATTTGTCCATTTATTCTTAGCAAACTCGTCACGCAATTTAATACCAATCTCTTCTTGCACATCAACTACTCTCATAGTTAAGTATCTGGGTATATCTTTAGCTATTTCCCTAGCTATCATATCTTGTTTATGCATTAGTCACTCCTTATTAGTGATTGATTGTTAAGACTCATGGTCTTTATCATAAGGTATTTCTATATAGTATAGTAGTTGTTTCTTTTATTGTACCTTTAGAATAGTACAGAAAAGTAGTGTGTTGCCCTTTGCAATATGAGATACAGTAGGACTTTCTGGTTCTACTTGTACCTTGGTATCATCTACTCTGTTTATGACTGTATCAAGCGTTCCTTCTTCTGGCACTACATGAGCAGCATGGGAATAAGTGACTCTTGGCTTCTTGGATTTACCATCCCAAGTGTAAGTGGTTCTTACTGTTCCAGCTCTCAAAGTTTCTGTCTTGGTTTTACTGTTTACTAAGTTCTTCATATTGCTTCCTTTAAAATAATATTCCATCGCTTGGCTTTGTTACTGCCTTAACAGGGTCTTCATACTGCAAACGATACTCAAGATATTTGATACGCTCTTTCAGTAACTCATTGGAGAGTTCTAACTTCTTCATATACTCTCTTTCCTCTTTGGTCATTTGATTGCCTTAAGTACAACTATGGGTACACTTTCTTTTCTTACAGGTGCTACTTCCCACCATATCATTTAGTATTATTCCTACACTCTCCATCACAAAGAAGCCCCTCTTTAGAGATTCCCTGTAATAAGAAGTACTTTTTAACTATTTTCTAGTACTTGTATACAATAGTTACAACTCTTACAACACTCCTTATTTACGGGGTATTGTAAGTATTGTAGGTATTGTTAAGTATGCTTAGATTCACTATACATAAGTGAATTATTCTTATTGGCTAATCTCTCTGATTTCCAGAACACACCATCATATTTCTGAAGCTGCTTCAATGCTGTTCTATCATCTTTCTTTTTATCAATAGCAGTAAGTAGTTCCCCCTGGTTTATCATTTCACACCCCGCTAAAATACCTCTAATAGAAGCAACAAAGAAAGTATCATCTTCATTCATAGAAGCTATGGCATAATCCCCACCCTCTAAAGTATGAGTAACGGGGTCAATAATAAAAGCACTGTCTTTCAAGTTTCCAGACCTGTTCTTCTGCATATTAAGTGCAAACTCCATCTTCCCTTTGTTCTCACTCTCTTTAGCTGTCAAGTGCCATAAAGCATCTATCTTGATTTTGATATAGTTTGAACCAAAGAAACTCACATCTTCTTTAGATTTGGTGTTGTGGTGTATAGTCTGCATGGTTGCACCCATAGAACGAAGCTTCTTAAACTTATCCAGGAGAGGTCTCATTACATCATCTTTACCTAGGCTACCTTCTGCAAGTTCTCCCATAGTGTCAAACACAAAGAATTGTCTCTCATAAGGTGTTGAACCTTTAACAGGTGCATCTATAAGCTTATTTAGTATCTGTGGTGGTGTGAGGTCTGCACTGTCTATGGTGTCAAGATTGATATAATTAAACCTATTGCCATACTTTCTTAAGAGCAAGTGGATACCTCTATTCTTTTGGTCTGCCTTCCCATTGTCAAAGTCAAAGTAGTTCACTTTATCTATAATGGTATTTTCAAGCAGATACACGCATACACTCAGCATCAGCATACTCTTACCACTACCACTCTCTCCATACAAGATACCAACTGTGTTGTACTCCATAAAGCCATCTATCAAAGTTATTGTCTTGGCATTTTCTATATCATCTGGATTAGCAGATAAGCCCGTAATAAAAGCATCCATAATGTCTATGGTTGGTGCTTCTTGTGGTATAATAGTTGTATCTATTTGTTTTTCCTTAACCACTTTCTCCTCATCCTTTTCAGCTACTAGCTGTTTGGGTGCTGGAGAGACTGGTTCTCCCGTCCATTCATTGAAATCAAGATTATCGTCAGTACTATTTATTCCCATACTTGACTCCCTCTAATATTTCTATATGTTTGCTAATATCATTAACACCACTTGTACTCCATACATCACCTAATGCACCAAACTCAAAGAACATATCATTAAAGGGCATCTTTGCACTATAGAGACGTTCTAGTTGACTCCAGATACTCTTGGCTTGTTTTGACTTAAAGCTGCTTATATCTAAGTGCTTTTGTACTCTCTCAAACGCTTCATACTGTGTAAGAGAGTTTCCTGCAATGTTGTATGGATAGATAATACGGTTAAGCACTGCTATCTCTTCAAATTGCATCATGACACACCATCCCTAGCATGACACTTTAGGTACAACTTTGATATTATGGTCATATTATTGTGGAACAGTTTATGGTTACTGTTCCTAATGTAGGAATAGTTCATTAGTCTATCCCCTCAAACAGTCCCTTGCTGTCTTTTGCTGCTGCTACAATAAGGTCAATCTTGTTTCTACTTGCCTTAACACCGTTCTCTATAATCATTACCACTGCTTTAATTCGTACCTGCTCATCATCTACTACAGATAAACGCTCAAGCATATGTAAACCAACCATTTTACCCTGGGTAGCCAAGAAAAGAACTGCTCCACTGTTAACGGAAGATATATTTATCATCTGTGACTTATGAACTTCGGTCAGCTTTCTCCAACCCCTGTATAAGCACATCTCTATAAATGCGTTGGTATATTCATCATTCATATTCAGGCACTCAATGTCAATTAGAATCTGTGAAAGTTCGTCTACTCTGTTCTGTAGAAGTATATTGGAAGAAGTTCTCATGACTCACCTCTGGCTTCAGCAATTCTATCTGCTACCCATTGGTCAACTTCTGACTCAATCCATGCTGTGACTTTATGTGAAATTTTAATAGGTTGTGGGAATGTTCCCTCTTTAGCCATTCTCCATATCTGTGATTTCTGAAGTGCTACTTTGTCTATGACTCTAGGGAGTCTAATTAATCTTTGTTCCATCGAAAATCCTTAGTGTGTTAGAATTTCCTAGCTAGGTTTTATTTATGTAATTACAAGGATAATTATAGCTTTATATGGACGATAAGTCCCGTGTTTACGTGCTTTGAGGGGGTTCTAAAGGGGTGTAAAAATGGCAGGAAGCTGACGAAAACACTAACCTGTGGTATCTACATAGGTGGTGTAGGTTTGGAGTCTTTTGATATTCTTTTTAGTTCGGGCATTATCGTTTTCTTTATTGCATTTCCAGAGAAGTGAGCATCCATTAAAATTTTTCTGAATGCTGCTTCCCATTCATTATAAAACCAGTTCTTGGAAGTCTTGGATATTGTGACCTGTTCAAGTAATTTGAGTGCTTCCTCATTCTCACCTAGCTGTCTACAGGATTCAATGGCAAGTGCAAGTCCCCTCTTTGCAGCATCATATAGCCTGTCAGGTCTATCAGCAAAGAGTGACGAACCCTTTGTAGCAATGAACCCACTGGCATATTTAGCGTTCACTACAGTAAAGTACAAAGCGGGGAGATTGGCATCGGTTAAAGTGTTGTTGTATAGTTTTTTAGGTATCTTGCTTCTCATGGAATCAAATTTCTTTTTTATTTTCCTTGCTTTTACTAAATCGTAGGTCTCTCTTTTTACTACACCTTTACTCACCTCTCCATCGGAGTACTTCTCTCGTATGATTTTATCTACCCTGTCGGCTATCACTTCCACATCTCTATCTGTAAGTTCTACCTCTGGTGATTCCAGTCCTTTTAAAAAGAGTCTATAATTCTGCATGGTCTTTGTGTATATGGGAGTATTATCCATTTTTAATCCCATCTATCTTATCAGCCCACCAACACATAAGCTCTCTACGTTTATTCATGTGCTTGGCTTCATTGTACGACTGAGAGACTACGCTACCTACAGTGTGAGATAGTTGCTTCTCTATAACATCATGGTTGAACTCTCCAGACTCATGTGCAATAGTTGAGAATATCCCTCTAAAGGAATGGGCTACAATAGTTGTTTCTGAGTAGTTATATCTTTCATTCATCCTTCTGAGAGCCTGAACCATAGAAGCAGGGGAGATAGTAGATTTATCTCCTGTAGTACCAGGCAATACTCTGTTAGATACAGCCTCTTTCTTCCACCCTTTAAGCATCTTAATAACTTGTGGGGCTAGGGGGATAATCAGTGCCTCATTTGTTTTCATCTTTTCAGCAGAGATAACCCACTGAGGACTCTTCCCTGTAAGAGTAAACTCACTCCACTCAGCTTCTCTAGCATTTGCAGGTCTTACTGCTGTGTAGCTGATTAGTTGTAAAGCTCTCATGACACTGACATTACCACCCCTCTCATTATTTACAGGCTTGTCATGCATATCTATTGCAGCAAAGAGCTTTCTTAGTTCCTTCTCATCTGTTATCTTTGGGTAGCTGGTATATGAAGTTTTACCAATAATATCTGATAGTTTTATCTGACATGGGTTGTTCATAACATGGTCTGAGTAATGTGTTATCACCAGGCTGAACAGCCTATTAATAGAACCATATACTTTCTTGGCAGATTCTTTAGCATCTCGGTCACTTAATATTTTTACTATCTTCACTATATCGGCAGTAGTTATATCACTCATGACCTTATCCCCTATAAAAGGCAAAACATCATTATCCCATCCGTTCTCTGTACGTTGAAGGTGAGCATCACTTAGTCCATTCTTTACATCACTCTTCTTTTCAGCATCCTGTCTCTTTGTTTCATACTGTTCATAAAAATACCACTTAGTCCACTGCTTAAATGTAGTGAACTCATTAAATATCTTGTTAGATGAGGTATCAATTCTCTTTTGATTGGCTACCCTCTTATCTCTAGGTAGGCTTCTCTGCTTAACCTTCAGCTTCTTGTACTGTGTGAAGATGGTATCCCACTCATCACTGCTTATTGTAGTAGGCTTCTCTTCTTTCTTTACAGGAAAAGGGTTCTCTCCTCTTGCTATTGCACCTTTGGCTTTATCTCTGGCTATTCTGGCATCTGCAAGGGATACAATAGGATATGTCTTTAAACTCTTCTTCTTGGCTTTACCCTCGAAAGTATATTTGAGTCTCCAATACTTACCACCATTAGGATGAACCTCTATGTAAAGACCACCACCATCAAACTCAGTGTATATCTTACCTTGTGGTTTGAGTCCTTTTATTTTCTTATCTGTAAGTGGAGTTGTTACTCTTGGCATATTGTCTCCTGGTACTTAAAATTTAACTAATTCTAAGAAGTTGTACCTAAAACGGTACTTAAAAACATAGGATATATAGGTACTTTTAAGGATTTTTGTGGACGCATAGTATTTCTAAGATAAAGGCTAGAAGGGGCTTAGATGGTGTTCTGAACACTTAAACAACATCCCTATGCAAGGGATGGTACAAAGCCTTAACGTCTCCGTTGCCACAGCTCTCATACTCTACGAAGCACAAAGACAACTTGAAAATGCAGGCAGGTATGATACCCCTGTGCTTAGCCAAGAAAAAGTAGAAGAGATAAAAGCTGCGTGGGTTTACCGTGACACTGTAGCACGAAGAAGTAAAGGGCAAATACCTTTAGAGTTTAAAGAAGAGATTATAGAACCCTCTGAATATGACCAAAAAAACAATATGCTATAATTAAAAAAGTTTTGTGATCATACACATTTATCCATGTAGGAGGTAGATATGAAATCAACATTCCTACGGTTCAACAGAATTCAATAAAATATCATCAACTCCCTTATATACGAGCTTTAAGCCTATTTAATCATTCATAACAATTCATAGTAGTTCAATAACATATAGATATTTTAGGGTACTTTTTAGGGGTATTTTTGTATAGTGTATTTAGAGATACAAAAATATACCCCCAAAAGGAGATTTTGTGGCTAGAGAAACAACTGCTCTAACTGATAAGGAAATAAAGGGTGCAAAACCTAGAGAAAAGGATTACAAGCTCTTTGATGGTGCTGGATTATTCTTGATTATTTCAACCAAAGGAGCTAAACGCTGGAGATTAAAATACAGATTCGAGGGCAAAGAAAAAGTATTAGCTCTAGGAGTTTATCCAGCACTAACTTTGGCAAAAGCTAGAAAAATGAGAGAAAAGTTTCGAGAGCAAATAGCAAATGGAATTAATCCAGCAGAAGTGCGAAAAGAAGAAAAGAAAAAGCTCAATGCTGAGAATGTAAGAAAAGCAACTAGCCTCAAAAGTGTGATAAATGAAAGTTTAAAAAAGAGAAATGCTTTAAGTGAAAAATATATGAAGAGATTACAGCTATCTTTTAAAAATAATGTTAATCCATTTATAGGAGATATTCCTATTGAAGATATTACCAAACAGCAGATTTTGGAAGTAGTGGAAAGGGTAGAACATCGTGGAGCCATTGAAAGTGCTCATAGATTACTAACTCAACTGAATAAAGTTTTCAAATTTGCACTCACTAAAGATTATATAGAGAAAAATGTTTGTGAACGGATAGATAGAAACGAGGTTCTCAAAACTCCTATAAAGAAATCATATCCAACTATTACAGATGAAAAAGAAATTCATAAACTACTCAATACAGTTGAAAAGTATGGTGGTGATGCTGGAACCCGTTTGGCTCTAATGTTTATGCCTTATGTTACTTCACGCCCTTACAATATTTTACACGCTGAATGGAGTGAAGTGGATTTTGAAAAAAGAAGATGGGTTATCCCAGCATCTAAAATGAAAGCAACAGCTGATAAAAAGAAGATAGGTAAAGAGCATATTGTTCCCTTAACGGATACAACTATAAAGATTTTAAAAGAGGCTCAACTCTTTAGTGGTGATGGGAAATATGTTTTCCCTAGTTTTGTGCATAAACAATCAGCTATGAGTGATAACACATTGAGAAGAGCTCTTCATAGTATGGGGTTCCCCAAAGAGCAGTTTACTCCTCACGGGTTCCGAGCTATGTTTTCAACTATTACAAATGAACATATACGAGAGCACGGGATTCACCCAAAGGTTATAGATATACAACTGGCTCACTCTGCAAAAGGTAAAGTTGAGAGTTCATACAATAGAGCAGATTATATGGAAGATAGAATAATCTTAATGCAATGGTGGAGCGATTATCTTGACAAAGTAAAAAAAGGAAGTTCAGAATGAAATTAACATACGAAAATAACCCGAGTGAAATATTAGATAAACTACTTGAATACCACGATATAAAAGTATTGAAAGCACTACTAAATAAAAAAGTGAGGAAAAAGAAAACTAGGGGGAACAATTACATTGATGTATCAGTTGATGTCTATAAGCTTGTTTATCTTGAAAAATATATGCTTGAAAGAGCTATTGATGAAGTAGCACAAGTGAGAAGTATAAGTGATAAAACTATTAAAAACCACCTGAGAAAGTTTAGAAAACTATTTAAGTATGGTATTTCTGATATAGGGGAAAGCGATAATGTACAAACAACTCAAATGGTAAAAGATTTGATACTCTCTAAATTTGATTGGCAAAATGATGAATTCTATGATATAGATGATGAAAAAGAAATTGCAGAGTTTGTATCCAGAATGCAAATTCCTCCTCCTCCTAGATATTTCCCATTCTAAAACAAAAGTACTAAAGAAGCCCTACTTTAGTACTAATAAACACCTAAATATATCCTAATAAATAACTACTAAACTACTACTAATAAACTAAACTAATACTACCTCAAATGCCCTATATTTGGGCTACACATCACTTCTTTTTTGTTCTATAATGTTCAAGTATATATACATAAGTTTAAGACGTTAAACAACACTAAAAAAAGGATTTACAAATGGATAAGTTTCTTAGATTACCCCAAGTAGCAGAGATGCTGGGAGTTTCAAAAAGTACAGTTTGGCTCTATGCAAGAGAGGGCAAATTACCAAAAGCAACCAAGTTGAGCCCTAGAGTTTCAGTTTGGAAAGAAAGCGATGTTATGGCTCTTATGGAAAAAGCGAGTGCATAATGTGTGAAGATTTCAATAATGCAATGGGTAGAGCCAGCGATAATCTGCATCTCTTAGGGGAAAGCATCTTTAACCTCAATGTACCTTGTAATTATAAAGGTGCATTTATGGAAATGGCTGATAGTAGAGGGTTCCGATTTACTAACGATACTCTTCAAAATATGGAAGTGATAGGGTAAACAGATAGTGAGGTTCTTATTCATCTACTAGAGGGCAAAAGTGCTGGACTGGGAGTTCCTTATATTCTAGCAACCTATTTGGATACAGACAAGGCACGGGCTATAGTTCTGCAATTACTGGAAGAGGATAAACAGCGAACCACGGAGAAAAATGTTCTGAAAGCAATTCTAACAATTAAAAACCGTGAAAGTTGAATGGTTAGCAATTAAACCTATAAGTAATAAGGGAACTTCAAGGGAATTAGAAATTAAATACCCCCAAAAAGTACCCTAAAAGTTAATGTAGTGTAGAAAATGTATGAATAATTATACCTTTTTCTATGCTTTTTGTATATAAAGGATAATCATAATGGTTGATTTAAAACAGTTACGAGCAGAAATAAAATCTGCTCTTGATAGAGAAAAAACAGCTGAACTTTTATCATTTATCGGATACGAAATTAGAAGAGATTTTAAATTCAAATTGCGTGAAGATGAAAGAACTCCAAGTGCTTCAATAGATAGTAACGGGAACATAAAAGATTTCGGCTCTGGCTGGTATGGTGACATTATTGCACTACTCCACGAACACCAAGGGCAAACGCTCAAAGATGCAACTATTTATATAGCATCTTGTTTGGGGATTAGATATGAGTAAATTACCGAACCCAAACGAGTTCACGAACCAAAAAGCGAACTTTACACCGATAGAACGCTCACAAACGGGCTCTAGAGGCTATGATTTGGTTCAGATGGATAAGAACTTCAAAGAGGCATTAAATAGGCTGGAAGAGGCTCCAAAACATAAACTGGGGAACCAGTTGATATGCTGGAGTTTTTGGAACAGTTGTCCGAACAAAAATGCAAGTTTTAAATATTTTGGATATTCCAAGAAATATAATAGTGCAACGGTTCATCTATACAATGATGATGGAGAAATTCAAACGATTACGATTAGAGATGCCAACGGAACCAAGTGGAAAACCTTTGGCTCCAAAAAGTTCACACCCTACAAAATCAGAGATGAGGTTCTATTTTTATCGAGTGGAATGGCTGAAATTATTATAAGTGATTTACTGGGATTATCTTTTATAGGTATCCAAGCAGATGGAATGGTTCAACACATTCCCAAAGAATTAAAAGAACTGGCACGGGATAAGTTCATAATCATATTATCGGATAATGATAGTTCCTTTAAAGAAAAAATCCCAACTATTCAAAAGTTCTTTGAGTATAGCCAAATCATAATTATTGATTTTGAAAAGGTACTCAACCGAGTGTTGCCCAAAGGCTATGATTTTAGAGATTTTGTGAATGAGGTTCAAGATGCTCCAACAGCTCTGCAAATGTTGGAAGATGAAATTATAAAAGGGGGTTCCGATGTTTGATGCGAATAAACTGGCTGAACGATTGAGGAGCCAACCCAAAGTTATTGATTTTTCTAGGTTCCAGCAAAACAACTGGATAAAAAAGGGAGCAGAAAACAATCCTACTCTCAAATCTATTGGTGCAAACGGTGGAGCTCTTTGGATTAATCCAGCTGGGGAGATTTACTTTAGAAGATGCCAAAGTGAGAAACCCTCAAAGTTGGCAAACGATAAAGCCAAGATAGTTCTATCCAATTTCCTTGATAGGAGTTCCGTTCTATTATTTAAAGGAACGGGAACGGGAGAAAATGCCATAGAGCCTGATATTGCTAACAATGATATTTATATGGTGATGGATAAGTTCACTCCCTTTGCATCAAGTGAGTTTTATTCAGAGCACGGAGTTATAAATAGAACATCATTCCAGCCCTCACAGTATTTACAAATGCAAGCTGGGGAGTATCAAGAAACCCCAACGATTAAGAAACTCATTCTTCATCTATGCAACTATGAAGAGGAGCATTATCAATGGGTTATAAACTGGCTGTCTGGGTTCCTACAAACACTCAAAACTTCCGATGTTGCATTAGTATTGAGAGGAGCAGAGGGAACAGGTAAAGGGCTCTTTATGGAGCAGATTATAGCTCCACTGTTTGGAGAGGATTTTACTGTAACGGTTGATGATGATAGATTAAATTCAAACTTCAAAGGCTGGATAGGAGAGAAACTATTTTTCAACCTCAACGAGATTGCCCACGATGGGAAAACTAGGAGAGCAGTTATTAACTTTATAAAGGTTCTGATTACTGATAGGCTGGTTCAAATGGAGGCAAAGAATAAAGATGCAGTTGCCACAGAGATTTTTGGAAATATTCTCATAACATCAAATGAAGTGAGCCCTCTTGAAATATCTGTAACCGATAGGAGATTTACAGTATTTCAAACAGCTGGGAACATTAAAAAAGCTGGCTGGGATACTGGAGCAACTGTTAGAGAAATTCAAAACGAGTTCAAAGATTTTGCAGTAATGTTGAAATCCTATAAAGTTGATTGGGCTCTCTATGATAAAGCTCTTGATACTCCAGCCAAAAGAAATATTGTAATGAGTACCAATGATAGATATTCTCTATTTCTAACAGCAATCAAAGGAAAAGATTTAGATTATTTCCACTTACAAACAGAGGATATTTCTATCTTAGAGGATTTAAAAATAATCTTTGAGCGTGGGGATATTTCAACCCAAGAGATTACCCACCTTTTCAATGCTACTCATAATGATAATGATGATGCAGTTCCAACCCGTGCCATTATGAAAAAAATGAGGGGGCTTGATGTGAATATGTTTGAGCAAAAAGAGGGGAAACCCGTTCACGGTAGAAAGGTTATGGGAGAGCATTATTTTTCTATAAATTAACATTCTATCCCCTAAATATTGAGCAAGTCCCGTTATATAGGGGTTATCTCTAGGGGCTATTCTAGGGGATAGAAAATAAGTTCATCCCCTAAGGGCTCTCAAAGCCCGTAAATACGGGGCATAGATTAGGGGATAGAACTAGGGGATAGAATAAAAAAATCGCTAGAGTTGAGAATGAGAAAAGAAGAGGGTTTTATCTTATAGGATTGAACCAATAAAACACATAATCGACAATATAAAAGGAAAGTATAAATGAAAAATATAACACCTGAACAGTTAGAGGAAATTGAATATTATGCAGAAGACCAATACACGCTAGAAGATTTGTTTGATGAGTTAAATATTTCTAAGAAGCTGATGAAAGATGAACGAGTATTACAAGCATTTGAAAAAGGATTAATAAAACATTATATTTCAATGGCTTCAAGTGGAGTAAGTGATGATGATATTATTGATGATTACCTCATAAGTGCAGAACAATGTGCTTTATGGAGGGAACAGTATAGTGATACAATCAAGAAAGGATTGCAAAAAAAAGAAGATGAAGAGAAACAAGCAACAAGGCAGTTTAGTAGTCCTATACAGAGTGGGATAGTAAATATCATTCTGCAAAATGGGAAAGATATGCCCCCTATCTCACAACAAGTTTTATATGAAGATATTAATAAGATGATACAGAAAATTAAAAGTGGAGATATGGAAACACTACTAACTATGCTTACAACGAACATACTCCAGCTACAACTCTTTAATGGTACGGTAACACAAAACTTGATGGGTGACGCAGGTAAGCAGGTAGATAACTTTAATAAGCTATCCAATATGCAATTGAAAGTTATGCAAGAAACACGAAAAAGCATTATGGCAATCAATGAGATTGCAAACCCAAAACGTACTACATTTATTAAAGAAGCAAATCAAAATAATTTTATTCAAGAAAATTCTGAAAAAAAATCTTTACCACAGAACGAAAAACAGATAGAAGAGGTTGAGATTATTCCATTAAAGGGAAAAAACAATGAATATACACTCTAAAGAATATGCTCAAATGCAACGGGAACGGATACATAAAACTAAACCGTGGCTCAAAACAAAGGGAGCCATTACTCCAGAGGGGAAAGCAATATCTAAAATGAACGCTCTCAAAACTTCACCCGAACTACATCAACTTATGAACGATTATAGAATGTTGATGAACCAGCAAAAAGAACTTGATGAGGTTATATCTTTGAAAACTACCCTCCCATAAATGCCTCTGGAACGCTTTGGGGTGTTGATATTTCCAGAAAAACCAGAAAAAACTTTTAAAAGAATAATCTAACAATACTGTTGATAGAATAAGGAATTATGTTAATCACTTCAATCTACTTTTCCTTATAAAATATTCCATATAGCACATTTTATAAGGTTTTCTATGGGAGGTTACAAAAAAGCGGTCTTTAAACGTCGCTACAGCGAATAACCTTATAAAATATGTTAGATTATAAGGTTTTAAAAGTGGTGATAAACTTTTATTTTATCACCAAGCTCAAAAAAGAAGGTACTGGGATCGGGCTTTACATGGCTTCTACCATCATACAACGTATTTTTCATGGCACTATTACTGTTACCAATAGTGCTAAAGGTGCGAAATTTCTTATAGAAATTCCTCTGCATAGATAGTCATCGACTTTTTATCGACTTCTTTTAATTATCATGTGTGTGAATGTATAGACTTAATTTAAAATGGAGATAGTTATGAAAAAAGGAAGTTCAAAACAGTATTTAAGTTTAGCTACAGCAGTCTGCTTAGCTACCATACCTGTCGTGGCAGATAATCTGACCCGTGCAGCACAAAACCCGATCAGTTCTTTGATCAGTCTACCAATGCAGTTTACTTTTGACAATGGTGCAGAGAATGGAGATGCAAATATTCTCAACGTGCAACCAGTCTACCCGATAACATCCGGTGACTGGAATTATGTGAGCAGAATGATCATTCCCTTAGTGGATGCACCAGGAGCAGTACCCGGGTTGCCGGGTATTCCAAGTTCAGAACCAGGCCCACGTAGTACAGGTTTGGGTGACATCAATTATTCTCTCTTTCTCTCACCTGTAGAAGTGGGTTCTTTTATATGGGGTGGAGGTGTATCAATGGCTATGCCAACGGCCAGTAAAGATACTTTAGGCAGTGGAAAATTTAGTATAGGACCTACTGCGGTTATTTTAAAACAAACAGACTGGGGATCAGTAGGTGTACTTGGACGTCAGATCTGGTCTGTTGCCGGTGACTCTGATCGAAAAGATGTCAGTCAGGCGCTCGTGGAACCTTTCATTAGCTACAACCTTGAAGGAGGCTGGTATCTTAGCTCTGATATGATTTGGATAGCTAACTGGAAGGCGGATTCTGGTAATCAATGGACGATACCTCTGGGTGGTGGTTTTGGTAGGATATTCAAGATCGGTGATCAGTCAGTCAACTCTAAACTGGAAGCATATACAAATGTTGTAAAACCTGACGGTGCACCTGACTGGAACCTGCGATTTGTATTTCAGTTTCTTTTCCCTAAATAGTAATATGATTTAAAGATACATATAAAGAGTGAGGTATTAAATGGTCTATGTGTGGGATACATTACCACTTTTTATCTGCTTACAATCATCGTCCATCGTCAAAATACTACCTGTGGGTATCACTTATGCGCTAATAAACGATTAGCTAAAAAACTAACTATGAACAAAATCGATTAGGAGATAGTAATGAACAAAATTTTTAAGATCAGCATTGTTGCAACATCATTTTTAACTTTTGCAGTGCATCAAGTTAATGCCGGCGATGCAAAACCGAACAGCATGGATAAATTCCCCACCGACCCTGCGGCACAAGTCACTCTTATGAACTTCTTCCACCCTCCTTATAATGAATGGGCTTTCCGAAACGCCGGAGTCCAATCGACTTTGATGGTTCCCCGGGGCGGCGATATTGTGATGTTGCCCTCCAAAGCAAATACTAAGATCGCGGCGCTTAAGTTTGAATGGGATGGTAAGCCATACACAGTTCGCAATGCTATGGTTGGTGATCATACAGATGGGATCATCGTCATAAAAGGCGGAGAGATTGCTTATGAAGAATACTTTGGGGATTTCACAGAGCGTGATCAGCATATTTGGGCATCAAGCACCAAGTCGTTAATTGGCATGAGCACTGGCATCCTCGTCGCTCAAGGTAAGCTTGATGTCTCAAAGAAGGTGGGGTTCTATTTGCCGGAACTACGCGACAAATATTTTGGTCAGCGTACAGTCCGCCAAGTGCTCAACATGATTTCGGCACTTGGTTACATCGAGGATTATGAGAACTTCACACCCGTAACAATCAGTACAGAGTATATCAGGCGTCTCGGTCTTGTTCCGGCCTTTGATCTCATGACACTGGACCCAAAAAAGGACGATACTCCTCGTGGATTAAGAAGCCTTGCGGCACGCTTCAAAGGCAACCCCAATCTGAAGCCTGGAGAGAAGTTCGAGTATCACTCACCGAATGTTGACATTATAGGCTGGCTCATCAATCGCATCACTGGTAAACCGCTGCAAACGTTCATCGCTGACAACGTTTGGAACAAGTTGGGAGTTGAACACGATGCATTCTTTTTAGCTGACACAGAATTTAAGGCCATGGGGACAGGTGGATTCAACACAACTCTGCGCGACGCTGCACGGGTTGGGCTTGCGGTATTGAACAACGGAGCATACAACGGACATCAAGTGTTTCCTGAAAAATGGGTAAAGGATACGTTCACTCTGTCGGATGCAGACCGTCTTCATGTCGCAAGAAGTAGTTTCAAAGACAAAGAAGGATCAGGATTCGACCCTTCGTTGGAAGGCTACAAGAACTTTCTTTGGGTACATGATTCAAAGAAAAAGATTGCAACTTTTAGAGGTGTGTTTGGTCAAATGATTTACATCAACCAAGATGCTGATGTGGTCATCGCTACGTTTTCTTCAGCCCTCCGTGCAGCTAACGGGAGTCGGGAAACCAACAAGCCACGCATGGCGGCTTTTAAGGCTATCGCGGATTATCTGAAAAAATAGTGACGCATAAGCCAACCAATCGTTTCACGCGAACTTGCTAAAGTTCGCCGTGAACCTTACGTTACGAACTTTTTATAGAAATTCCTCTTAAAATATAATCCATCGACTTTTTATCGACTTTTTTTTGTTAATGTTTAATTAGTGAATTGATGGTGAATTATCAATACATAAAAAGCAATGGCGGACAAAGTGTTTGCCCAATAAACCAAATCCTATAGGAAATGAATTGATGAAAAAAACACATTTAATAATGCGACTACGCCTTGTATCGCTTTTCGGTCTTTGTGCGATAACTATTTTCGCTTCAACGGCATTCGCACAGTCTGCCGATGAAGATGTCGTCATTGTTGCCAACGGTAACATCCTGACCATGAATCCCGATCAGCCGACTGCATCCGCGATGGCCGTCAAAGACGGGAAGATTCTCGCGGTCGGTAACCTCGCGGCAGTGAAGAAGATCGTGGGCAAGAGCTACGAATACATTGATCTGGAAGGCCATACCGTGGTCCCCGGATTTATCGAGAGCCACGACCACATCATCTTGTACGGATCCGTATTGACCTTGTTGGATATCTCGCCGTATGTCACACCGTCCTTGAAGGACGCCCTGCACAAACTGAAGACAGAGGGTAAGCCCGATGAGGACGGATGGATTTACGGATTCGGGGCAGACGCGACGCTCTACACGGAGAAGCGCGGTCCGACAATTCAGGAGCTGGACGAGCTATTCCCCGACCGGCCGGTATGCATACCTCACCTGAGCGGACATGCGGCCTATGTGAACAGTAAGGCGCTCGAGGCGGTGGGCGTCACAAAGGACACGCCGAATCCGAAGGGCGGTGAATTCGAAAAGGACAAGAACGGCGAACTGACCGGCTATCTCAAGGGAATGCCCGCCTGGACCATGGTCGGGAAATTACCTCCCTCCACAAAGGAAACTGCACTCAATTCAGCCAGGCTGCATGCCAAACGCGGATTCACGTCGGTGACTGAGCTGGCGATCCTCGCCCCGCGAATGGCCATGCTCATGGAAGATGTCACTCGCAGTGGAGACTTCCCGGTGCGTATGTACGGCGGGATGTTCGTTACCATGCCGGGCTTGGACGAAGTTGCACCACAGATCAAGAATTACGAGACCGATCTCTTCAAGATAAAGTATATCAAGACCTGGACGGACGGTTCCACCCAGGGCGGAACGGGTTACTTCAAGGAGCCCTATTACAAGCTGGATGCCGACACGAAGAAGGGCGCTCGTGGAACACAGGAGCAGTTCAACGAGGAGTTGACCAAAATTCTGCAGCTTGGCTTCGCCCCCGCGGTCCATGCGAATGGTGATGCCGCCATGGATCTGGCGCTCAATGCCATCGATTACGCCCGGAAGAAGACCGGGAAAACAGACATCAGGCCACACCTGATCCATTGCCAGTATGTGCGCCCGGATCAGTTCGACCGAATCCAGAAGATGGGCAATATCGGTATGACCTTCATGATTCCGCATGTTTATTTCTGGGGTGACATGCACCGTGATTTTCTGCTCGGCCCAGAGAGAGCACCGATGATTAACTCGGTGAAGAGTGCCATAGAGCGGGATATCCCCTACGCCCTCCATAACGATTCGCCGGTCAGTCCACCGAATGCGCTGCTTAACATGTGGACCGCCGTAAACCGTCTGACCTTATCGGGCAAGGTGCTCGGGCCCGAACAGCGCATCACACCGGAGCAGGCCTTGCTTGCCTACACCCGGGAGGCAGCAATTGTTCTCGGCATCGAAGATGAGGTCGGAACCCTCGAACCGGGCAAGTATGCCGACTTTGTCGTCCTCTCCAAGAATCCCCTGGAAGTTGATCCGATGAAGATCAAGGACATCAGGGTCGAGGCAACGGTGATGAATGGGGAAATTACCTTTTTTGTCCAGGAACCGGGAAGCTGCCAGCACCAGCACCAGTAGCGGAAGAAAGATGCAGCTGGATTTACCATAAAATATATGCATTGGTGTGAACAAGCGGTTTCAACTGGCGGCGCTGACGCACCGCAGCTGAACCGTGTCGTTACCTGCAATATATACACCCTCCATTCCCTTGCCTATACACACGTTGCACGTGGGAATGCATACCAAAATATAAAAAAGCGATGGATGTGCTTGAAAAAACAATTTTAAACTAAACTCTATTTTCTTTCTGAGAGAAGGAAAGGTTGTAAAAGCAGGAGGTTAATCTCCTGCATATAAGTTTTTTATCGGCTTTTTTTCATTATAATTAGTATAAAGGTGGTGGTTTCGGAAGAGCATTTAAGGTTGGTGATCAGACAATTCTTTCCCGCCTTGAAGCCTATGCAATGTTGAAAGACCTGAGGGTGCTCCTGATTATTCGGTCAGTTTCACCGTCCAGTTTGTCTTTCCAAAATAGTATTTATCCGATACGGTAAAAGTAGGTTATCAATCAATAAAAAGGAGCACTATTATGCAGGGAAAACCACAATTTGACTGGCGTTTAAAGTTGGGGCTAGCCATGTTGGCTCTCAGTATTATTCTTCCCCTTGTCGGACTGCCGCTGGTCGCATCCATGAACTTGTCTGCAACCATGAGCACAACTGTTTCCGGAGGATTATTGGTGGCAGCGGAATTGCTGGGTGTCGCTGCGATCGCAGTGATGGGAAAAGATGGATATCTTTTTATCAAAGAGCGTCTGTTTGGCTTTTTAAAACAGTATGGGCCAGCGGATAAAGTGGGTAAGACACGCTATCGTATAGGACTGCTGATGTTTTTTATACCATTGTTGTTTGGATGGATCTCTCCGTACCTGATCCCGCTTGTAACAGATCAGGGAGAGTTGTCCCTGGCTTATGCTGTTTTGGGAGATATACTCTTTTTGGCAAGCTTGTTTGTACTCGGAGGTGATTTCTGGGATAAGGTACGTGCACTTTTTGACCAGAATGCAAATATCGACAAGATATAACAGGGAATAAAAACTTTATTCCGAAATACTCTTTTTCACATCGAGCATAGGCTGCTGCCCGACTTTGAACATGCCTCTTCTGGGGTTGTCCATGTCTTCTATGAGCGCAAAAACAACGGTAAATGCCAGTATCAGAGGGATGATCGCAATATATCTTTTTGGACCGTTTACCCCGTTTTGGATACCGCTCATCAGTATGCCCAATGAGCCTACTATAAAAAGCATCAACCAGATATTTCCGGCGATCCGGTTGTAGATAGAAGCGGCGACACGATTGCTGTGCATGTCAAATACTTCATTCAGAGATTCTATGACCAATTTTGTGGCTGCATCATTTGCCTCTTTGGAAGCTGTTACTGCTTCATCCCATAACAGATCCTGAAGTTCAAGTGATCTTGCCAGGTACTCTGTTGCTTCATCTTCCATAGCCGCAGCGATCTTCAGCCGAACATCGGTATATTCTCTTAACAGATCTTTTATTCTGGACTTATAGGGATCTTGTAAAAGATCTGCCCTGAGATGCGCAGTTCCTATGGCATTGGCTTCAAGAAGTACATTCTGTTTCCGTGTATCAAGTTTTTGTGCTGACAAGTTGAATGTAAAAGCGATCAGAAATGCAAACAGACCCAGTATTCCAGCCGTTGCAGGAGAGATCACAGCATCACTTTTTTTTACATTATTGTAGTCCCTGCGTTTTCCGATCAGATATCCCAACTCAAAGAAAAGCAGGAAAATGAGAAAAGTGATGATATCCAATAAAAAGGTAGGTATAGTGTCAAGCAATTGAATTCCTTTTTATTGAATACAGCATAATTATATATGTATAAATGATACCATATTGCAACTTTACACAAGAAGAAATAGAAAATAGAAAAAGACAATTTTGCACATATAATTGTGATATACTAAAGGATGATACTTTAAAAAAAGGGAGTATTTTAGATGTTCAAACAGCTATTTAAAACAATCACTTTCTTACTGATCTCAGCTATGTTTCTTTCGCTTCTCCACGCAGAAACAATCCAAATAGACAAAGAGGACAATAATGATGAAGCGTAGGATAGCATTTACACAGGAGCAGAGATGAAATTGAAGATGATCCGATGTTTTGGCAAAGTTGGTCCTGTTCGGGCAATAGTTCTGCTGTTATTCCTCTTGCTTGCCGGATGTACAACCTCTCCTACTCCCCAGACTGAATCAATGGATTACCGCGCACGTGCTGAAACTCAGATCGATAGGGGTGTTAAGGTCTCCGCTGTCGTATTGAGCCCTGAAGAGACAAAGAAGAGCTTTGAAATACCGCTTGCAAAAAAAGGAGTTCAGCCCATCTGGCTCGAGATAGAGAACACTGAAGACAAAGAGTTCTACTTAATGCTACTGAGCATCGATCCGGACTATTTCTCGCCATCGGAGGTTGCCTGGATGTTCCGCTCATACGGCGAGAGCAACCTGGATGACGAGGAGGGCCTGAAGGAAAAAGGCAGCCTTGGCGACAAGATAGACATGTTTATGGACAGACATATACCGATTGTTGTGCTACCGCGCAGCACAGTTTCGGGCTATGTCTACACGAATCTTGACCCGGGCCGCAAGGCTTTTGAAGTTACGCTTTTTGGAGATAACGAGGCGCGGCGGTTTGAGTTTGTCCAGCTTGTACCAGGTTTTAAGGCGGACTTCATGCGCGTGGACTTCGATCGACTATACACAAAAAATGAGCTTCAGGACCTTGATCTTGAAGGACTGCGTCATTACCTCGAAACACTACCGTGCTGTGTATTGGGTGGTGATAAAGAAACAGCGGGCGATCCTCTCAATCTTGTGATTGTCGGTGATGGTACACATGTACTTGCGACCTTGGCGCGCCGGGGTTGGGATCTCACTGAGACGATGCATGGCGCTAGCATGTTGAATACAGCTATTTCGTCTGTATTCGGATCGAAATACCGAACATCTCCCGTCTCTCCTCTCTATCTCTTTGATCGACCGCAGGACATTGCACTGCAGAAGTCCCGAAGTACCGTAGACGAACGCAACCATCTGCGGCTTTGGCGTGCACCAGTGACCCTGAATGGGAAGAAGGTCTTTGTGGGTCAGATCAGTCGCGACATAGGCATTAAATTTTCCAGCAAGACTATCATTACACACAAGATAGATCCTGTAGTAGATGAAGCACGCCTGTACATTACCATGGATATTGCAGCCTCCCAGACCTTACGGGCGGTAGGTTACGTTAAGGGTGTCGGTTACTCTGACCGCAAAGCACCTCGGTTCAACTACACTGAGGATCCTTTTTATACTGACGGCTTGAGGGTAGTACTCATCCTTGGTGAAGATCGACTTTCTCTTGATAGTATTAAGGACTTGCCATGGGAGCGAGCAACGGAGGGAAAACAAAACAAAGAAGATATAAAATAAGACTAAATGAGTTAAAATAACAATACAAATCTCCCTTTAGGTAGAAAATAGAAAACCTTATAAAATATATAAATTTATAAGGTTTTAGGAAACTATATCTAAGCTATTCCTAGTGCTTTTTTGAAAAAATCTATTTGATCATAGTATTGGTATTTCCGACCGTCTGTAGCTGTTATATATATTGTTGAACGACCTTCTTCTCCCATTATAAAATAAGATACAATCGCTGAAATGTTAAGCATAACCTCTTTACCTGGTTTTCCCTCATCAAATTCTAAAACTTCTATAAACTTCATTTAATTTCCCTTTGTTAATTTTGGTAGAAAAAGTATAGCAGATTTATATCAATGTATGACAATTTAACATTGAATTGAGCACTTCTTCATATCTATGTCACAATGCTCAAATGAAAACAAATGAATACCTCCAAAAAGTAAGTAAACGAGGAGTGAAAACCTTATAAAATATATAAATTTATAAGGTTTTTATTACTCATTTAGAATACTTGAATACTCCTATAGTGACAAACGTTATATACTATGTTAGATTATAATGTGTATAGAATGTGAAAATATTTAACATCTTTTGTTGACTTTATTCTAAAATAAGATTACACTTTAAGTATCATAAAATTACATAAAAGAATAGTGCGATGATAAAAAATAATTCAATGCTTCTTTCTGGCGGAGCTATGCGTTTAGATTTTGATAAATAGCCGACATCGTAATTAAGGAATGAAAATTTCACCTTTCACAATTGTAAAAGCAGTTTTGATCGGACTGCTTTCCATCTTTTTGATACTGTTTCTAGTCTTTGGCAGCTGGGTACTCTGGGAGCGAAACCGTGATGCGCTTGCAGCCATCAATTTTTACTCCGGTAAAGTTGAACTCTCACATGATACTACCTATAACTTATCATTTGAAGAGCTTCCTGAACGAACATACCGTCATATTGCATTGACAACGGAGTATCTGGGAAATATCGAAGCGTATATCTCTGAGCCGAAAGTTATTCCTGTGGAAGGGCTTCCTGTAATCATTATTATGGGTGGTCTTAAAGTTGATGCAGATATTTTTAGACTGATCCTCGATCCGGGAGAAAATATTTATGTCATCTTTAAATATCCCTACACTCCGGAGTACTGGTATGAGGGTGTACCTATTGTCGAGATCCCCGTGATCAGAAAATCGGTATTGAGTGTTCCGTCTCAGGCACTGAGCTTACATGAGTGGGTGTCTAAACAGCCGTGGGCAGAGAAAGAGCGTGTTACATTTGCAGGTTTCAGCTTTGGTGCGATGTTTTTGCCGGCGGTCTACCATCTGGCTGATAGCCATGATGAAGTGCTAAATGCCGGTGTCATCGCCTATGCGGGTGCAGATATATCTGACCTTCTCTACACGAATATGGAAAAAATTGATTCGCCGTGGCGCTCACTGGGGGCATGGCTTGGTGAAACGGCTATCTATGGTATAGAGCCGGCACGCCATCTACCCTATATGAATAATGAATTTTTGCTTATTAACGGGACGAGAGATCATCAGGTCTCAACATATAGCTGGGAAAAGCTGCATCAATTGATACCGCAACCCAAAACGGTTGTGATTCTTAATGAGGGGCATATGCATCCCCGTAAACCTGAATTGACCAAAAAACTGGTCAAGATTTGCAGGGAGTGGCTGAGGGAAAGAGGATTGATCAATTAGCGGGCATTAAAGTCTGCAAAGATCTGCAGATGATCTGAATAGACTTTCCCCAGATGATGTTTCTGATGTTTTCTACTCTGCTGCCAACGGAAGAGTGCACGATTATGAAAAAGCTAGTCGCATATAAAATTGTCAAAACCTTATAAAATATATAACTTTATAAGGTTTTCTATCGCAAAAATTTTCTAATATTTTTTCAATGTTATGACCCATTTTTTGACCCAAAAAAAGACCCACGTTTGTCCTAAAATTTTCATTAAACCTTTATTTATAATGCGTACATGAAATTTTGTAGAATTCTATAGAAAAAAATATTATTAAAGTATTTCTTATTGAGCGATCAACGTCCAATCTGTATAGTAAGTAAAAATATATATTATATATCATAATATAATATATATCACAATAAAAGGGATAAGAAATGAAAAAACAATTTCTTGTGGCATGTAGTGCATTTTTGCTCGGTGCTTGTACCTCTTCAACTGTTAGTCATAACAACTACGTACATAAAGGTATCAATTTTGGTTCTGATAGAGATACAGATTTTAAAAAGGGTGTACGAGATGCCTGCCGACCAATTGGTTGTGACTATACTAAAGACCACAATAAACTTAGAAATAATGAAAGTTATCGTCTTGGCTGGCAAGAGGGTCAATTAAAGTGTAAGGGTAAAGGAAATCAAACACAAGGATTTTGAAATGCTCTTAACTAATTAGGGGTATATCAAAAATGTCTTCTTCTCCAAACCTTATAAAATATATAAATTTATAAGGTTATCATTTTTCAAAGAATGCTCATTATGTTAATCGCCAATCTTCGGTGGGAACGGCACTTTAAGTTTAAAAGCTATTTTGCTAAACTTAAACAGTTTTAGAGAAGCCCTTAAATAGGGGTTTAGTGGTTTAAGAATAGATATTTTAGAGAGAAAACTTAAAGTAAAAAAATTCAAGGAATATAATATAGTAGGCGGTGAATGGTTTAGGGGGTGTTGATATTTCCAGTCTGTCAAGATTACTTAACAAGGAAAGCAGCCCGGCAAACAGAACCCCTCTTGTTTTGGCTATAGGAGAATTGAACCCAGTTCCACTTTACGGAATTTAATTGAACTATGTTATACTAACTAATAATCAAAGCCCTAAAAATCGTTACCTATTGGAACACACTTAAAATTTTAGGGTACTATTTAGGGGTATATTTGTCTTATACCCTTTCAGAGCCCGTAATAGAGAAAGGTTGGGTTGATATGAAAGAGATCGAACGTAAATATCTACTGAACAGATCCATTTTGGAATACTTGGATAAAACTTCTACAAGCCATAAAAATATAACCCAATTTTATACAAAAGTAACACCTAATAAGAGTTTGCGTTTTCGAAAATATGGTAGTCAGTACTATAAGTGTATCAAGTATGGTACAGGGGGTGTTCGGGAGGAGATCGAAGAAAAGGTTTCCCAAAAAGTGTATAAAAAAAACCTCAAAAAGCGCATCGGCAGGAGTATCAAAAAAATACGTAATCTTTTTAAACTAGACAGTTATGAATATAGTGTTGATGTTTACAAAAAACAGTTAGAGAACCTCTATGTCATGGAGGTTGAGTTTGAGAGTATAGCAGCGTATGAAAATTTTGTATTGCCTTCTACACTTAAAGTATATGTTGAAAAAGAGGTAACAGATGATGAAACCTATAAAAATAAGAATTTAGCGCTTTTCGGTTTGCCGTATACAAAAAATGAAGATAAAGAGAATGGTAGTGTTGATATTTTAATGCATATTTTTGGAAAATTACTGGATGACATCTACTTCTATCGAGGAAAATTGCTTACAGGTGGAGATGATGAAGATCTGCATCAGTTGCGGATCGCATGCAGAAGGTCAGTTGTTCTGATGGGAGAGTTTAGACTTCTTTATGAGGAAGAGAGCCTTTTAGAGCATAGAAGAGGGCTTAAAAATCTTATAAACATTAGTAATACCAAGAGGGATATGGATGTCCTGATAAGTGAGCTTACCAAGATAGAAGGAGAGATAGAAGTGTCTCTCTATCAGGAAGTGTTAGCGCTTTTGAGAGAGCGTGTGGAGGTGATACTTCAAAGAGAGCATGCATCGATCATAACCTATTTGCAAAGCGAAATATGCACAAACGTTTTAATGGCGTGGAAAAACTATATTACAGACACGAACAGAACAAATATTTTTATCTATGGGAAATACTCTATAGATTCACTTTCGAAGTATGTGATCTTTCAACGGTTTTTAAAGATCAAAAAGCGGATCAAACTGCTTGATCCCAAACATGATGCAAGTGAAACGTTACACAAATTACGTATCGAATACAAGAAAATGCGTTATTTGCTGGAGACTTTTGGATATTTGTATGAAAAAAAAGAGATCAAAAAACTGCTTAAAGAGATGAAAAAACTTCAAAATGTATTAGGGCTCTTTCACGACAGTCATCAGCAAAAAATGATCTTTGAAGGGTTGTTAAAAACGGAGGAGAATGAAAGGGTACAAGTTTTCATTAAAGAAATACTTCTCTCTGATTTGAAAGCATATCAGAAAAAAGAGATTTTTAAAATTCAACAACTATTAAATGGATTTTTGAAAAAAGAGGAAGCGTACAGGAAGATCTTTGCCTGATTCTTTTAGCTTATGTACTATTCCGGTGTATTGTAAGCCCGGTCTCCGGCATCTCCCAAGCCAGGATAGATAAACATATTCCCATTAAGTTTTTCATCCACCTGTGCAATGTACATTTCGATATCCGGGTGTTTTTGCGCCAGGACGGCAATTCCTTCCGGAGATCCGATAATGTTGAGTGAGATGATCTTTTTAGGTGATTTAGCTTTGATGACAGCTATCGCATCACACAATGACCCACCCGTAGCCACCATAGGATCAACGATGATCACGGTTTTACTTTCACATGAGGGTATTCGGTCATAGTAAATAACACTCTGATGGGTCTTTTCATCACGCTTTATCGCTAAAAAACCGGAAGATGCTTTGGGAAAAAGTGCAGTGACAGACTCGATCATCGGCAGTCCTGCACGTAAAATGGTAACAAAAAGCAGATCTTCCTCTTTAATGAAGTCAAATGAGTTTTTACCTTGCCATGTATCGATCTCACACTGTTGAAGTGGTTCGGAGGCGAGGGCCTCATAGGCAAGCAAGCGTGCAAGTTCATGCACGATATGGCGAAAACGTAATGCATCTGTTTTGGTTTCTCGTAAGTGGTTTAGTAAGGTTTTTGCAACGGGATTGGATAATTCATGAATCATAATATACCTTTTTACTTGGAATAGAATCTTTTGTACTTTATTATACCTACTTGTTTTGAGTTATGCTAAAATAAGAGTATATAAGCCCATAAAGGTTAGATAATGCCAAGAAAAAAAGCCAAAGAGAGTGTAAAAGTATATAAATCAAAAATTAGCTTTGATGATATCGTCGGGCATAAACAGATCAAAAAACGTCTTAAAGCGATCATTAAGATCGTAAAGAATCCAAAAAAACTTGAACGCTTTGATACGCCTGTTCCCAAAGGTTTGCTTATCTATGGTCCTGTCAGTGTAGGTAAAAGTATGCTTGCAAAAGCGTTTGCCAAAGAGGCAGGGATGTCATATTATGAGATATCCGGCTCTAAACTTTTTGAACTTGCTCATATCAAAGAGGTGTATAAGACAGCTTCACAACATGCACCCTGTGTCGTGATCCTTGAAGATATAGATATCAAAGGGATCATACAGGGTGCTATCACTAATGTTTCATTTTCAGATATTGCCAAAGTATTGGAGTCTACTGAGGCTATGGTATTTACTATAGCTACAGCTGAGAGCCTTGATGCAGTCGATCCAGTCTTGACCTCACCACAAAAACTTGATTTTTTATTGGAAGTTACTAAACTAGATAAGGATGCAAGAAGATTTTTCATAGAAAAGATCATGGAAAAACCACATGATCCGAAGATCAATGTTGAGCGCATTGTGCGTTATATTACCGGTATGAGTGCATTGGAGCTTGAAAGACTAGGGCGTATGGCTGCACTTCATGTTGTTGAAGAGGAAAAAGAAGAGATCACAGAAGAGATACTGATAGAACAGATCAACATCATTAAGTATGGACATAAGATTGAAAAACAGATGGTAAAAAACCTTGAAGAGGAACTCAAAATGACAGCCTATCATGAAGCATCGCATGCTGTGCTTTCCTCCCTTCTTTTGCCACATATCAAGATAGAGCAGGTGACGATAGCCCCTAGAAGTAAAATGCTTGGTTTTGTTTCATACAATGCTGATGATGAGTTATCTAATGTTACAAAAGAGGAGCTGTTCAATGATGTCTGTGTATTGCTTGCCGGGCGTGTTGCAAAGATCAAAAAAGCGGGGAGTGAACATATGGACAGTGGTGCGGTCAATGATCTCTCACAAGCCTCACTACAAGTCTACGCAGCTATCACAAACCTCGGTATGGACAAAGAGTTAGGATTTATCAATATTGACTCTATCGCTGTATTAGATAACTATTTTTTAAGTCAGCAGATTGAAAAAAGATTTTTACACTGGATGGATGTAGCAAAAAAACATACAGATAAACTAGTAGAGGAGCACTGGGGTATTATAGAAGCATTAGCTTTTAAACTGATAGAACAGGAGATTGTTGAAAGTGATGAACTCTCTAGAATCATCGGTGAGAAAAAGATTTCACATAAGATCCCGGATAGCCTATAATAGGAGAAAGTGATGAAACATAAAATAGCACTCTTACTATTGTTTTTAACTGTTTCGCTTTTTAGTGATACGAAGGAACGCTATTACGAAAAAGCCAGAAAAAATATGGTGAAGATTATTGAAGAAGAGGTAGATGATACGGAGTGGTATACAGGAAAGTCAACGCTGGCAAAAGCAACGAAAAATGCGATGGAAAGTGTAAAAAGGCATGAATTCGTACCGCTTCTCAGCCGTTTGAACGCCTACGAGAACAGACCGCTCTCCATCGGTTACAGCCAGACGATATCACAGCCCTATATCGTCGCCATTATGACTGATCTGCTTGATTTGAAACACTCGGATAGGGTGTTGGAGATTGGAACAGGTTCCGCTTATCAGGCCGCTGTGCTCGCAAAGATCGTTAAAGAGGTCTATACCATAGAGGTGATCGATGAACTCGGTGTTGCTGCCGCAAAGAGACTTGAAAAACTTGGATATAAAAATATAAATACACGCATAGGCGACGGATATTACGGCTGGAAAGAACATGCGCCCTATGATGCCATCATAGTGACTGCCGCCGCCGGCAACATTCCTCCTCCGCTTCTTAAACAGCTAAAACCCGGAGGGAAAATGATAATACCTGTCAAAAGCTATTTTCATGTGCAGCATCTCATCCTGGTATCCAAAGATGAAAGGGGCACTGTCAGCACCCGTCAGATCATGCCCGTGATATTTGTACCGCTTACCGGAAAGCATTGATACTATGAAGCGCACGCCGTATCTCTCTATCGCCCTGATCTCTGCTTCGGCGCTTTCCTATGAGATACTGCTGATGAAATTGTTTTCTATCATACAGTGGCACCATTTTGCTTATATGATCATTAGTCTTGCACTGCTTGGATACGGGGCAAGCGGTACATTCTTGGCACTTTTCCGTGAGAGGTTGCAGCCATATTTTTCCTACGCTTATCTCGGCAATATTATACTTTTCGGTCTCTCGTCAATTTTCTGTTTTATCGCTGCCCAGCAGATACCTTTTAATCCGCTGGAGATCTTATGGGAGATGAAGCAGCTCTTTTGGATGTTCGGGCTCTATCTGCTTCTGACACTTCCTTTCTTTTTTGCGGCTAATGCGATCGGTCTGGCATTTATCTACGATAAAACAGCGATCTCCGGAGTGTATGCGGCAGATCTACTCGGTGCAGGTCTTGGCAGTCTTGGTATCCTTTCACTTTTATACCTCTTCTTTCCGGCCTCCATTTTGCAGTTCATCGCTTTGGCAGCAATTATTGCAGCGCTCATCGGTTTCAAAGAACTGTCACTCAAACCAAACACGGGAGCAGTGCTGCTTTTTGTACTATCGTTTTTAGCCATTGTGCTCTTGGGAAGAGTAAACACGCTGAATATCAACGAATATAAAGATTTGAGCCAGACCCTCCGAATACCAGGAACACAGATTGTAGAAGAGCGCTCTTCACCGCTTGGGATGCTCTCTGTTGTGCAGAGCCCGGATGTTCCTTTTCGCCACGTTCCGGGACTGAGCATGGCTTCTGAAGTCGAACCTCCGCAGCAGCTTGGTGTCTTTACGAACGGCGACGGGATGAGTGCCATTACAAAATATCCTGACAATATAGATAAACTTGGCTATCTCGATTATCAGACTTCCGCACTTGCTTACCATCTTGGCAATCCGGATAAGGTTCTTATCCTCGGTGCCGGCGGAGGCTCAGATATACTTCAGGCACTTTACCATGAGACCAAAAAGATTGACGCCGTGGAGATCGATCCTCAGATGGTAGATCTTATTGGAACGAAGTATACTGAATTTGCCGGAGATATCTATGCCATGGAGAGTGTAAAGGTTCATACTGCAGAGGCAAGAGGTTTTGTAGCTTCATCCAAAGAGAAGTATGATCTGATTCAGATGGCGATGGTGGACTCGTTCGGGGCTTCATCGGCAGGGCTTCAGTCATTGAGTGAAAACTATCTCTATACGGTAGAAGCACTTCAGCTCTATCTGCAACATCTCAAACCTAAGGGTTATCTCTCTTTCACACGATGGTTGAAGCTTCCACCAAGAGATACGCTCAAACTTTTTGTGACAGCCATCGAGGCGCTGGAGCGTAACGGTGTAGAAGATCCGAAAAAGCATCTTGTTTTGATTAGGGGTTTGCAGACAAGTACGCTACTCATCAAAAACGGTATTTTCAGTTCTGCAGAGATCACAGAGCTAAAACGCTTCTGTAATAAACGCTTTTTTGACATAGCTTACTATTTCGGTCTTCCAAAATCTGAAACAAACCGTTACAATATTCTAGATAAACCCTATTTCTTCCAGGGAACGCAAGCCCTTTTTGAAAACAGGGAAGAGTACTACCGTAACTATAAATTCGACATCAGACCCGCATCCGATGATAGGCCCTATTTTTACCATTTCTTCAAGTGGGAGACGCTTGGAGAGATCTTATCGCTTCGTGGAAGCGGAGGGTTGCATCTTCTGGAATGGGGATATCTGGTACTGGTTGCAGCACTGTTGCAGGCTGTTGTTGCCAGTATTGTGTTGATACTTTTGCCACTTATTCGGTATAGAAAAGCTGAGCAAAATACGATGGCAACCAGCAAAAAGAGGGTACTTGTCTACTTTTTTGCTTTGGGGCTGGGTTTTCTGTTTTTAGAGATCTATTTTATTCAGCGTTTTATTCTCTTCCTGAGCCACCCGCTTTATACGATAGCTGTAGTCTTAAGTTCTTTTTTGATCTTTGCAGGGCTTGGCAGCAACTACTCAAAACACCTTGCAGCACTCAAAGGATATAGAAAAAGTGCACGTTACGGGATCGTTGGTATTTTTGTTTTCGGTCTCTTTTATGTTTTGACGCTTGACCACATCTTTGGCTTTTTGCTGACACAGACAGATTCTATAAAGATAGCTGTTTCTGTGGTACTCATTGCCCCTTTGGCCTTTGCGATGGGGATGCCTTTTCCTATGGGGCTCTCTGAGCTTGGCAACCACTCTGAGTCTTTGATCCCCTGGGCATGGGGTGTTAACGGATGTGCTTCTGTCATCAGCGCCGTTGCTGCAACGCTTGTTGCGATCCATTTTGGATTTACCGTCGTGATGGTAATGGCTTTGCTTTTTTACCTGGCAGCCTACCTCTCGTTCCCAGGTCAAATAAAGGTGCCCTAAAGGAATAAAATGGATATAAAAGAGCATGACATTCTTAGCAAAAATCTTCTGAAATCTTTGGAAACAGATGGGGATACGCAGCTTATCCAGACTCATATCTCTACGATAATTTTGAGCGGTGAGCTGGTATATAAGCTGAAAAAACCGGTTGATTTTGGTTTTTTGGACTACTCGACACTGGATAAACGGCATAAAAACTGTCTTGAAGAGGTACGTATCAATGAAGGTTTTGCACCAAAACTTTATCTGGGCGTTATACCGATAACCGGTACGATCGAAGATCCCCGGATCGATGGTGAAGGAAGGGTGTTGGATTATGCTGTTAAAATGCACCGGTTTGCCCAGAGTGATCAGCTTGACAATATAGTCGAACAAGAAGGTATTGAAATCGAATCGATGGATAAGATCGCAAAGGTTATCGCCTATTTTCATAAAGAGTCAGTCCCTGTCGATGCGGCAAGTGATTACGGGGAGCCGCAGCGGGTGCTTTCACCTATGCTGGAGAATTTTGATCTACTTCAAAGGGTAGCGGCTGAACATGCATTCTATTCGGAACTGGCTTCTGTCATAGCATGGACTCATAAGCAGTTTGAGAACCTAAAACCGCTGTTGCAACGCCGTAAAAAAGAGGGGTTTGTCCGCGAGTGTCATGGGGATATGCACCTGCACAATATGGCACTGCATGAGGGTGAGTTGATTTTGTTTGATGCGATAGAGTTCAACACTTATCTAAACCATATTGATGTGATCAGCGATCTGGCATTTTTGCTGATGGACCTGGAGTATCGTGGACTGGTCAACCACAGCCGCAGGCTTTTAAACCATTATCTGGAGTTGACCGGTGATTATGGGGGAGTAGCTCTGCTGGACTTTTATAAGACCTACCGTGCTATGGTCCGGGCCAAAGTGGCAGCACTGAGAGTTGCTCAGGAGATGGAACCGGATGAGCGCAGAGCGGTGATGGATGAAGTGATCCGCTATATTGATCTGGCACTAAGCTATACAGAGGGAAAAGAGGCGTTTTTGGCTATCATGCATGGTTTTTCAGGGTCTGGGAAAAGTACCTGTGCATTGATGATGGTTGAAGAGTATGGGGCACTGCGCATCCGTTCGGATGTGGAGCGGATACGGATGTTTGAAAGAAGTGACGGGAATGTTTTGGAAGAGGGAATATATACACCTGATGCTACCAAAGCAACGTATGAACGTCTTCTTGAATTGGCTATCTCTGTTTATGAAGGTTGCTATCCGGTCATTGTGGATGCAACATTTTTGAAGCAGTGGCAGCGCCGGCTTTTTTTGGAACTCTCTTCTGAAGTCGAAGTTCCTTTTTTGATATTCGATCTGCAGTGCGATACGAAAATAATGCGTAACAGGATCGTAGAACGCTCCGGTGCCGGTACGGATGTTTCCGAAGCGGACCTGGACGTGCTTGAGAAGCAGATGCAAACAGCTGAGCCTCTCTCAAATAAGGAGATGGAAATCTGCTTTGTGGTTGATTGCAGCAGTATGGAATCGATAAAAAGAGCTATTACTGCTCATCCTGCTTTAACTGGTACATGATATTGCCAGCCGTAAATACATAAAATGTGCTTATCGGGAAGCCTGAGGAGTGTATTGCACCTGCACTCCAGGTATTGCAGTTATTGAACAGATGAAACGTCCCTTCTGCATGATAGAATCTGCTTGTTCCATAGAGACCGCTTCCCAGTTTGATGATCTGTTTTTTCTCGTCCAAAGCAAAACTGTTATCGATGAACTCGACCAGTCTGATAAAACCTGTTTTGGACAGTTTTAACTGAACGACTTCACTGTTGGAAAAATATGCTACAGGATCTGTCTGGAGTGCAGCCACATGTAGAACCGAGTCGGTAGGCCAAAACAGTGCTCTAATGCCCATCCAGAGCGTATTTTTCTCCGTTTGATAATAGTTCTCATCTCCCCATCCTATCTCCAAATACCGGGCACTTTTAAAATCATCAAATGAATGCATATAAGGGTCTGCATCTTTTTTGGATAATACAATGCCTGTGTGCAATCCATGATTGACGATGTATACCGTTTTATTATCGGTTCGATTTGGATCCGGTGGATAGAATGCACTAACAGGTTTTGCACAACCGGTCAATAGGGCGATAGAAAAGATTATCAGGCTTGTCAATATGCTTTGCAGATAATGGTTGTATTCCATAAGAGACCTTTGTTCAATTATTAGACTTCTTTTAAAACTCTATTATACCTTTTTCATTAGGTTAGATCTTATAGGTTAGATCTTAACAGAGCCACGCTTTTATTAAGCACTGTGTTGAAATCCAAAGGTAGCTCAAAAGGGAGATTATCTTTTTAAAGCGTTGATGGAGGGAAACAGTATTATTGTCGAAAGATATCGGTTTGTTTTATGCAACATCCTAATAGGATACATTTCGATTTGTAGTATAATAGTTTAAATGAACACATATTAAAAAAGGAGACAGTATGACATATGACGAAAAAGTTTGGTTGAAACAGTATGATAAAGGCGTTTCCTCTACTGTTGAATACCCCAAAGTACCTCTTTATACTTTTTTGGAGCAAGCGGCTTCCAAATATCCTCAAAACAGGGCGCTCTCCTATTTGGGGAACGATATACCTTATGCCGATCTGGATAGCCTGGTAAACAAAGTGGCGAACAGCCTTATAAAGCTAGGTGTTAAAAAAGGTGATCGGGTGGCGCTCTATCTTGCTAATACGCCTCAGTTTATCATCGCGTTGTACGGTGTTTTAAAAATAGGAGCCATCGCCATTCCCGTCAATCCCCTCTATCAAGCAGCTGAAGTGGCATACGAACTGAAAGATTCTGGTGCAAAGACGGTTATCGTCATGAGCCGTTTTTATCCACTTATACAAGAAGTTCGTGAAGAGACGGAACTTGAAAACGTCATTGTAACCAATGTCAAAGCCTACTTCCCGTTTTTCACCAGACTCATGTTTACCCTTTTGAAAGAGAAAGAGGATCGGGTGACCATAGATACGGTGGATCATTGGCTGGAAACATTGATGGAGGAGAGCGATGATAAAAGACCTGATGTAGAGGTCGATGCTGAAGATGTCGCGCTGTTGCAATATACCAGTGGAACAACTGGTACGCCAAAGGGTGTTATGCTCACTCATTACAATCTTGTTGTCAATGCACTCCAATGCAGAAACTGGGTAACGGATACAGTTGAAGGTGAAGAACGTGTGCTTGGCTGGCTCCCTTTCTTTCACAGCTTCGGCATGACCGCCTGCCTTAGTTTTACGATGAGTTGTGCAGGTACGCTGGTATTGGTTCCCAACCCAAGGGATCTGGGTTACATCCTTAAAACCATCGAAAAAGAGAAGATCACGATCATGCCCGGTGTTCCTACGATGTATGCCGCACTGGGTAATTACAAGAGCGTTTCGAAGTATGACCTTAGTTCAATCAGGGCGTGTATCAGCGGTGGGGCTCCATTGATGGAGAGTGTCAAAAAGCGATTCATTGATATGACAGGATCAAAACTGGTAGAGGGATATGGGCTCTCTGAAGCGTCCCCGGTAACACATGCCAACCCGATAAATGGTATTAACAAGGCTGATTCGATCGGTATACCGATGTCGGACACGTTGTGTAGAATCGTTGATCTTGAAAGTGGGAAAGAAGAGGTGGAGATCGGCAAAGAGGGTGAACTGATCGTTAAGGCCCCTCAGTTGATGAAAGGGTACTGGAATCAGCCCGAGATGACGCGTGAAGCGATAAGGGAGGGATGGCTCTATACCGGTGATGTTGTAAAGATGGATGAAGATGGCTATTTCCACGTCGTAGACAGGAAAAAAGATATCATTATTGTCAAAGGATTCAACGTCTCTCCGACGGAAGTGGAAAAAGTGATCTGCACTCATCCCAAAGTGGAAGAGGCCGCGGTAGTAGGAGTACCTCATGAGTACAAGGGTGAAGTGATCAAAGCGTATGTAGTCCTCAAAGAGGGTGAAGCGGTTGAAAAGTACGAGATCATCGAATATCTCAGAAACCGAATCGCGCGATTCAAAGTCCCCTCATCGATCGAATTTGTGGAGTCACTGCCCAAAAATGTTATGGGAAAACTGCTGCGGCGCCTGTTGCTGGAGCAGGAGATGAAAAAACGCACAGAGTAATAATGTTGATGACATTACTCCTATGCAAGATCAGGTTCGCCGCAATGCCGCAGGATAAATTCACGGCTTTGGTCACGTAATCCTATTGCCACATCCCATTGCTCTTTATCTGCTCTGGTTGTGATCTTCTTCGGATCGACCGGTTTGCCGATCTCTATCGTGACCGAACCGCGATGCGGGAACCAGGATTCTGCTCGCAGTATGGAGCGTGTGCCTCTGATCGCTATGGGGATGACCGGTACACCTGCTTGAGCCGCTACGCTGAAAGCACCCAGGTGAAACGGCATCAGACCGGGAATCCGGCTGAAACTACCTTCGGGGAAAAAGAGCAGCGCATGACCTGATTCAAGGACGGTACGAAGATGCTCTGTATCGTGAACACTCTTGCTGACCTCAAAACGTTCGACAAACTCTGTATGAATCTTTCTAAGTGGTATGCGGGTAAAAAAGGTTTGGGAGAGCTCAGACTTGGCAATAAAGCGAAAATGCCCCGGCAGTACTGCTACCAGGGCATAGCTGTCGAGATAACTGGCGTGGTTTGCCACCAGTATATAGGAGGATCCGTCTGTTGGGAGGTTTTCCATTCCTTTTACCTTGAGAGGTGTGGCAGTTGCATAGGTGAGCAGTCGTGTACATCGCTGTATAACGGCCCATCGCATGGAAAACTTCGGTAATAGCGTAACAGAGAGCCATACAACCGGTACGAGCAGAGCAAAGACAGACCAGCTGTAAACAGCAAAGAAGAGGGCATTGAGGTATTGTTTTGTGCGCCGAAACTGAGGTATGACACCGCCAAGCACCAGGCGAACTACCTGCCAGGGCACACTTTTGGCCTCTTTAGTGATCGTACCTTTTTCAAAGCGTTCACGGCTCGCTGAACGCCGGATCTTGCCGCTGGAAGTCTTCAGAACACTGCCAGGAGGTGCTAACACGATCTCATCAGGCGGTATACCGGTCAGATCGACCGACAGTGCATTGATCTCGTTGTGCAGCGCATGGTGTTCATCCGGGTCGTCACTTCGCGTTTCTGCCATGACAACCAGTTTTTCGGTTTGCGTTTTTTGATCCATACTTGCAAATACGGCAACGCACCCTTTCCGAATACCCGGAATGTTTCCCACCACCTTTTCCAGCTCGTCGGGGTAGATGTTGCGCCCCGCACGGATGATGATGTCCTTGATACGTCCGGTCACATAGAGTTCCCCGTTAGCGATATAGGCCAGGTCCCCTGTATCGAGCCACTCCCCGTCAAAAAGGGTTTGTGTTTTTTCGGCATCACGGTAGTAGCCGCTGGTGGAAGAGGGGCCGTGAAACTCCAGCCGCCCCTCCTGACGCTCAGGCAGCTCATGCCCTGCAGGGTCCACGACTCTGATCTGGTGCCCCGGAAGGGGAAGTCCACTGGAGACAAACCGTAAAGCATTACTGTCATTCTCTTTGGCTGTTATGGCTGCTCCGGAACGGGAAAAGGTGTCGCGTTGGATGCGGTCGATGCGTGCCCCGCGTTGCAGGGGTGTAAATGCCAGTCCGACCGTGGATTCGGCCAGGCCGTATACCGGCATTATTGCTTTTTCATGAAATCCAAACGGTGCAAAGCGCTTGCCGAACTGCTCCAGTGTCTCAGGGATAACTGCCTCGGCACCATTGAATGCTGCACGCCAGGAGCTAAGATCCAGTCCTGTCATATCAGTATCTTTTAAACGGTGCATACTGTACTCATATCCGAAGTTCGGTGATGCGGATAGCGTGCCGCGATACCGATGGATCGCCCACAGCCAGCGTTCCGGTCTGGCTAAAAAATCCAGCGGTGACATCACCACGAAAAGCGCGGCATAGTAGAGGCTTCCCAGCCATGCGCCGATAAGGCCCATGTCATGATAGAGCGGCAGCCAGCTGACAAAGACATCTTCAGAATTCGCATCGACGACCTCTCCCATGCTGCGAATATTGGTGAGCAGGTTGGCATGTGTCAGTACCACGCCTTTGGGGTTGCCGGTACTGCCTGATGTATACTGCAAAAATGCGACATCCTGGGCATGCAGGGTTGGGAATATCGCTTTGGCTGATGATGCTTTCAATTCAGAAGTCGATACGATCTGTTGAAGGTTGGGAACCAGTGACTTTAGAAGCTGTGCAACGTGTTTGGCTTCGGGTACGGTGATCAGTATACTTGCGCGGCAGTTATCCAGTATACGGGCATGCCGTCGTATATGATCTTCAAGCTGTGAGGGTCGTGCAGGGGGATAGATGGGCACCGGTATGCCACCGGCCATCAAAATGCCAAAAAAACTGAAAAAGTAATCTGGTCCACTGGGCAGCATGATCGCAACGGGCTCTGCAGGTTCAAGTTCACGCTGCTGCAAAGCGGCAGCCACTTTTTCGGCGCCTGCTTCAAGTTCGGCGTAGGTGATGACCTTCCCGTTTCCGTCATCCTGGTAGAGTTGGATATGGGGGCGATCGGGATGGTGTGCTACATGCCACCGAAGCACATCCACCAGGGTCTGCGCTTCGGCGGGTGCGACTGCAGCTTCACCCAATGCTACCGCAGAAATTTCTGAAGCCGGCAGGTGCGCATAAGGTACCTCTGTGCCAAGCAATGTACGCAAGAGGTCCCGCGGTGTCTCTGCCTCTGCGTAGGTACGTTCCGGCAGTGCAAGCTTGAATGCTGTTTCAACCCGGGCGATCAACTCGACACGTGAGAGGCTGTCGAGCCCAAGCTCTTTTTCAAAACTGCTGTCAAGGGTAATACGTTCTACGGGAAGATGATGCGGATGAATCTCTGCAATAAGATCACCTATTACCTGTAACAGTGTTTCTGCTCTTTTATTTGATTTGTACTTTGCTTCACGTTCCATACTATTAAACTACTTTCAAATAACCTGGTTTATGACAATCATAGCAGATTACAAATTAGAGATAGTACTATTGGACGTAATGAACCAAAACCATATTCGATACGATACAGTTGAGAGACCTAATAGTCTGTCTTTATCAACAGGTTTGTATGGTATCCATCATCTGTATATAATAATGGAAATATATTGTTTAAATCTAACTCTATACTATTTGGGGGAGTAGCTAGAAGACCAATGATGATAAAAGCAGAAATAAAGTCAAATATAGTGATAATCTTATCTATTGTTTGCAACAAGGATAGAGACTGTATGAAGAGACTCTTTGGTATCCCATTATTATTGACCTTTTTTGTTTCATTGCTCTTTATGGGTGGGTGTTCCCAGAAAAACAGACTCCGTCAGAAAACATAAAGCTACCAAATATACGGTGTCAAGTGTCATAGATCAACGATGAGACAATATCGGGTACTTGGAAAAATCTATTGACCGACCTATGTATTGGTATTAAAGATGGAGTTGGAGGAGTAGGGTATGTTACCAAAACAGAGCTTTCGCATAAAAGTGAGTATCCTCCTTGGCATAACACTTTTAGCAGTGCTTGGTATTGCCGCGGTACCTGCAATTGCACAGGAGCAGGGTTACCATCATTTCGCTGATCAGAAAACGGTTCTGGGTATCCCCAATTTTTGGAATGTTGTCTCAAATGTTCCCTTTCTCATTATCGGGGCAATGGGTATAAATGGAGTGATCCGAAAAAACCGGTTCACGATGCTTCCAGAAATATTGCCTGCTTATCTGGCATTTTTTATCGCTATCTTTCTGATCGGTATCGGTTCAGGGTATTATCACCTGTGGCCGTCAAATGAGACACTGGTTTTTGACAGATTGGCAATGGCAGTGGCTTTTATGGCATTTTTTACCATCATCATTTCGGAATTCATCTCAGAGAAAGTGGGGAAACAGCTTTTTCTTCCATTGCTGTTGTTTGGCCTTTTTTCAGTAGGCTACTGGCATGTTACGGAACTGAAAGGCGAAGGTGATCTTCGTCTCTATGTGCTTGTCCAGTTCCTGCCTATGCTGCTCATCCCTTTGATTTTACTTCTCTTCTCTTCACGGTTTTCTCATATCGCTCTTCTTTGGACAGCTTTATTTGCCTATCTGATTTCTAAAATAGCTGAGATGACAGATGAAATACTATACCTTTCTCTTGCTGATGTGAGCGGACACTCCCTAAAGCACCTTTTTGCTGCTTTAAGCGCGTACCTCTTTTTTCTGGCTTTACAAAAACGTGCTCCCATCTGATTGTCGGATCATGTCCCTTGTGCTGTTTTTTACCTGGCAGCCTACCTCTCGTTTCCTCTTCAAATAAAGTTTTAGGTATTAGTTGGTGTGGTAATGTGATGCGATAATGTTTTTTCATTCATACATTATGTTACCATCTTATTATATTGTTTGACTATAATAATACACTTATGCAAAATGAAAATTTAATTACCCATGATCCTATGGATCACTTGGCACAACTGATCAGCAGCAAAAAAGAGAGCAATGAAGCCTTTCTCTCAACGTTTTTATCCCTAAGCAATTATGATCGTGCTAAAGTGATCGTAGAACTGCCAGATACGTATCAAAAAGAGCTTTGTGGTATGCTAAATGACAAAAAACTGGCTAAATTCGTCAATGTCATGCGTACCGATGATGCAACTGACCTGATGATCATCCTTAAAGAGGTAGATGAAGTCAAATGGCTTAGAACGATCGAACTGATCGATACCAAATTGACGGCTTCAATCAAATTGCTGATGGACTATTCTGAAGAGGAATCAGGTTCATTGATGGAGATCGAGATATTTACTGTGACCAAAAATGAGACGATCCGTAAGTCGATGAAACGTTTAGCTATGTTGATCGATAACCATTCTCTTGAACATATCACTAATGTTTTCCTGGTTGATAAGGAGTACCATCTTATAGCACTTTTCCCTCTCGCAACTATTGCCACGGTAGATGATGCATTGACCTATGAAGAGATTTATGACAGTGCATCGCAACCGATTTCGGTGCATAGCCGTTCGTCTGTATATGAAGCTGCAAGATTGATGAAGCGTTATGATCTTCATGTTTTACCTGTTATCAATAAACATGGGCGTTTACTGGGACGGATCACACATGATGATATCCTGGATCATATTCAAGATGATGCAACCAAACAGATATATGGGCTTAGTCAGGTTCATCCTGAAGAGGAGATCGAAGAGAGTGCCACGGAAACAGGTCGAGACCGTGCCCTTTGGTTATCAATCAATCTTGTCAATGCCACTTTGGTCTCGATGGTTATTGGTTTTTTTGAACATACGCTGCAACAGGTAGTTGCCTTAGCCGTGTTGATGCCGATCGTTGCCAATATGGCAGGTACAGCTTCCATGCAGACTCTAACTGTGATCGTACGGCAAATGGCTCTGGGTAATATTAGCTGGGGAGATGCCGCTCCTGCTCTTTCTAAAGAAGTGAAGATCGCATTTTTCAATGGTATGTTCTTTGCTCTCTTGGCAACGATCATATCTTATGTCTGGTTCTCATCATGGTATATTGGCGGAGTAATGGCGGCATCGATGTTTGTTACTTTTGTCTTTGCCGGGATATTAGGTGCATATGTGCCACTTGCGCTTAAAGCTGTGAAGATAGATCCGGCGATCGCCAGTTCGGTTATTGTCATTACTTTGATTGATGTTATCGGCTTTTTCTCATTTTTATGGTTTGCCACAATGTGGATACCTGAAATAAATGGTTAAAGGGACTTCTAAAAAGCCATCCAGTTATTTTGAGAAATAAAATCCAAATATCTCAAATTGAAGATAAAATATACCAATAGAGATCATATATCCCAAAGCGACTGTCCATGCATATTTCATATGTGCTCCAACGGTATAGATACCCCGAAGTTTTCCCATGACACCTACACCTGCAGCAGAACCAAAACTTATGAGTGATCCACCTATACCTGCGGTTAACGTTACAAGCATCCATTGAGTTGTATCCATAACGGGGTTTGCTTTGAGTACTGCGAACATAAGGGGCACATTGTCAATGATGGCAGAAACGACACCGATGATAATATTGACCCAAAAAGGATCCATAACATTATAGATATTGGCAGCGATTGCAATATAACCAATATAGGATAGTCCGGACACAGCTGCTAAAAGTCCGAAGAAAAACAGTAGGGTGTCATTTTCAACCTCTGCCATTCGTCGATAAAGCCAGATACGTTCTTTGTATTTTTTTTTCAGATAGCTGGAGTAAAAGCCAAACAATGCGAGCCCCAACATCATACCCCAAAAAGCAGGCAAATGGAATACCTGGTGAATAGTGACGGAGAGGATGATGGTCAGTATACCAAGAAAGACAATACCTATGCCACCTTTTTTTATGCTTGCATTTTCCGGTATTTTACATGCACCTGTATTATCTTTATCTGTGGGAGAGCCATCAGGTAAATATTTGGAAAGTAGATATGCTGTCACTATCCAACCGATAAAACTAGCGGGAAATAAAAATAAAAATTCACTGAACATGCCTTTCCCTGCAGTCCAAACCATCAGTGTAGTAATATCTCCAAAAGGTGACCATGCTCCCCCGGCATTGGCTGCAACCACAACATTGATGGCTCCTAAAATCAAAAACTGCCTATTATGATGTTCCAGTGTCAGTAAGACTGTCGATAAGACCAGTGCTGTTGTTAAATTGTCTGCAACAGGACTTAGAAAAAATGCAATAAAACCTGTTATCCAAAAAAGTTTTTTATAGTTGTACCCTTGTTGAAGTAATCTAAATTTTAACGCTTCAAAAACACCTCTTTCTATGAGTGAATCAATAAAAGTCATTGCGACAAATAAAAAGAAATAGATAGAAGCTATCTCAACGATCAAATGATGAATATTATCTTTCACAGGGGCAATATCAAGCCCATAAAAAACGTAATGCCATGCAATAAGAACATAGATCAAAGTACCGGCAAAAAGTGCCGGCTTCGATTTATTGATCGCTATTTTTTCTTCAAAGGTTATCATCAGATAGGCGATAATAAATAGTAATACAGAGGCATATCCAACAAGTGTATTAGTCATAGGCAGCCTTTAATCTTAGTATATAAGTTAATCGTGAAAGATCAACCTATGAATTTTCCACTTCTGCTTCTTTGCGCATCCATGATCTCAATTTCTCTTGCACCAGAGATGACGATGTTAGGATCAAGTGAATAATCAAGTGTTTCATCTCTACCTTCATAGTCTATAGAATTTAAAATGACTTTAAGTGCTCCAAATCTTGCTTCATCTTTGTTGTTTGATCGGATAACGGTCCATGGTGCATTGTGAGAGTGGGTTTTTTTAAGCATATTGTACTTTGTTTCGGTAAAGTCATCCCATCTGTCCTGTGCCTGTACATCAATTTCACTGAGTTTCCATTGTCTGAGTGGGTCGGTTTTTCTTCTCTCAAATCTTCTTGCCTGCTCATCTTTTGTAACAGAGAAATAGAGTTTTATCAGGATAGTACCCTGTCTGGTCAGATCTTTTTCAAACCCTTTGACACCTTTCATGAAATCATCATACTCTTTTTGGGTACAAAATCCAAAAACAGACTCTACCATCGCTCTGTTGTACCAGCTTCTGTCAAACAGGACGATCTCTCCGCCTCTTGGAAAGTATGAGATATACTTTTGGTAGAACCATTGGCTCTTTTGCTCTTCTGTCGGTTTACCCAGTGCTACGATACGATAATGTTTCTCATTCATGTATCGTGTGATCCTTCTGATGGTTCCACCTTTTCCGGCAGCATCACGCCCCTCAAAAAGAATGATCATCTTTTGGTTTGTATCTTCAAGATGCTTTTGAAGCTTGATCAGTTCTGCCTGGTATGGCTTGAGAGCCTGTTCATTTTTTCTTTTGCTTACAGCTTTGTTCTCTGCATCATTTTTTGTTTTTGATTCAGAATAACCCTCGATAAGCTCATCAAGAGAGACCATATTGCCATCTATTTCAAATTGTTTTTGATCGTTTGTTTCCATTATTTTTCCTTTTTAGTTTTTGAGGTCTCAAGACTCTTAGCGCTAAGTCCATCCAATATCTTTTCACCTTTTTTTATCTGTAAAGTGATGATCGCCAGTTCTTCTTTTAACTCTTTCTTCTCTTTTTTATCGAGTTTCTTTTTTGCTGTTTTATCGAGTATCTCTTTTTTGGACTTTAATTTTTCTAAAAGACGTTTTATAGATTTCTTTTTCCCTGCTTTTTCAATTTCATCCAATCCCAACGACTCTTTTACACTATTAATAAACTTTTTTATACCCATTAATCATCCTTCTCTTTTAAAATTAAATCAACATCTTCATCACTGATTACCATATCTTCACCAATATTCTTTATATCACTGGAGGCATCTATAAATATAATCTCTGCCATAGCAATAAAGTTTTTACTGATATTGTAAGCATAAGTACTATCGTTCATTAATGAAGTTGCCATCTCGTTTGTAACTAAATTATTTCTTATCAAGTTGTCAAGTGTACCATTTGCCAAGATGTCATATCTTTGCATATGCACTTTAGCTTTTGATAAAAGTATAATTATTTCATCTTCTTCCGTCATCTTGGATATGAGATCAATATTTCTTAACAATTCTGCCAAACCTATTTTGATACTATTATACTGTTCTTTAATATGTTCATTTGAATTATTATCATATTTTATTAAATTCTTTTGCAAATGCTGTGTATCTTTTACAGCTTCAACTATATCTCTATTTGCAAGTTTTATTTTATATAACTCTTCAATATCTTCTGGTGCCATTTGAGATTGTGCTTTGGTCGAAAAATCTATAATCTCTCCATAAATACCTTTGATACGATGCTTATAAAAGTCATCAATATCAATAGAGCTTTTGCTGTATGAGTCTGTGACCACCTCTTCTAGTGGCATGTCGGATATAATATTTGTTCTTTTTAAGTTTAGCCCATGAGTGATGATCTCAAAAGCATTTGTATACAGATGCTTTGTTTCCCTCACTATAGCAGCCATAGCAGTTGCAGGTAATTCTAGTACTGATTCATTTAAATATTGAACAGTATCAAAACTTGTAGTCTCTTCTGCATGTTTGTCTTTTAAAGTGCTTTCAAGAAATACCACAAGTTTTCCTATAAATGGAACCATTACGGCTACACCAATAACATTAAATATAGTATGAAAAACGGCAAGTTTTAATGTATAATCATCTGAAGCTATACCTACAGCATTACTGACAAAATCAACACTATACATAATTTGGCTCATAAAGATTATCGCAATCAGCCCTGTAGTTACATTGAAAATCAGATGAGCACCTGCAAGTCTTTTACCTATAATATTTGAACTCATCGCCCCAATAATAGCAGTGATCGTTGTACCGACATTTGCTCCAATAGCAAGAGCTAAAGCATTTTCATACGATATTTGACCCACTGAAAGTGCTGTAATTATAAGTACTAGTGTAGCATGAGATGACTGCATAACAACAGTTGCAAATATACCAATACCTGTAAATATAAATAGGTATTTTAGTCCAGTCCCTCCAAATGATGCCAAGTCAATAGTACTTTTAAAAGCTTCAAACCCATCTTTCATATAATGGATTCCTAGAAATAAAAATCCAAGTCCAGCCAGTATGTATCCTATACCTTTTAAAGATCTAGCTTTTTGGAATATAAGTATCACACCAAATACAAGCATAGGCATAGCATAGGCAGATATCTTTACTTTTAGTCCAAAACCGGCAACGAGCCAAGCCCCGGTAGTCGTACCAATATTGGCTCCAAAAATGATCCCAATACCTTGAGCAAGACCAATTAAACCAGCACCCAAAAATGAGATAGTAAGCACTGAAACTAAAGAACTTGATTGCATAATAGTTGTAGCAAGCACACCAAAACCGATACTTTTATAAAGTTTGTCGGTAGATTTTTGTAAAATCTTTTCTAATGTACCACCCGAGAAAGCCTTAAAACCTTCCTCAAGAGATATCATACCAAATAAAAAGATAGCAACACCCGCTGATATCTCTTTAAAATCTGGACTTATCCAGAATCCATATCCTAGTACAATTAAGATACTAGGTAAAAATATTCTTCTTAACATTAAAGTACAATACCTCTGATCATAAAGTATATTGCTGCAGATAAAACAGCAGCTGCAGGAACAGTAATGACCCAGGCAGCAATGATCTTCTTCACAGCATCTCTTTTAACATATTGCACTTTTCGAGCAGATTTTAACTGCTTTTTAGCCTCTTTGAGAAGCTCTTCTTCTTCATCGATCATTTTATAAAGATCAACGATCCTTTCATAATCTGCTTTTTCTTTTTCCTCTTTTGCTTCGAGAGTTTTAAGTTCGGCATGCAGTGCTTTTAGCTGTTTCTTCTCATCAATAATGTGCTCTTTTTCAAGTGCTATATCATCTTTTACTTCACTTCCTTCAAGATACTCTCTTAAGAATCCAACCCCAAAGATACCACCCACAGCAATATGGGTAGAAGATACAGGGAGTCCAAGTTGTGACGCGATGATCACTGTAATAGAAGCTGCCATAGCAACAGAAAACGCTCTCATTTGATCAAGCTCTGTAATTTCAGACCCGACTGTTTTGATAAGCTTTGGTCCATAAAGTGCAAGACCAATGGCAATACCTAATGCACCAACAGCCATAACCCATAATGGTATGCCTGCTTTTGATGAAATTCCACCAGTCATTACAGCATCATTGATGGCAGCCAATGGTCCGATGGCATTTGCCACATCATTTGCACCATGTGCGAAGCTTAAGAGTGCTGCTGCAAAAATGAGAGGTACAGTAAAGAGTGTATTGAGTCCTACTCTACTGTTTTCAATGCTATGGGCCTTTTTCGCAATAGTAGTTTTCAGTATAAGATAAACCACTATAGCAATGATCAATCCAAATAACGCTGCTACGATAAAAGTAGGTTTTTTCGTATCAGGTAAAAAGATCAGAATATCAACGATATGTGGCCAAACTTTTTTAAGGCCTTTGAGTGTTAGATACGTTACAAATGCCCAAGACATAATGGCGACAAAAACAGGTACCCATTTGACGGCTGCTTCTATTTTGTCTTCTTTATATACCATTGATTTCTTAATAGCAAAAAGAAAAGAAGCTGCGATAATACCACCAAGTACAGGAGAGATGATCCATGAAGCTGCGATCTTCCCCATAGTCCCCCATGCAACAATGCCAAATCCGGCTGCCGCAATACCTGCACCCATTACACCACCAACGATGGAGTGTGTAGTTGATACAGGTGCTTTTGCCATGGTCGCGAAATTTAACCACAATGCAGCAGATAAAAGTGCAGCCATCATAGCCCAGATAAATGAATCTGTATTGCCACCAAACGCGGCGATATCAATAATTCCTTTTTTGATGGTCTTTACAACGTCACCACCTGCTATCAATGCCCCAGATGCTTCAAATATACCTGCGATAACGATAGCACCACCCATAGTAAGTGCTTTTGAACCAACGGCCGGTCCAACATTGTTGGCAACATCATTTGCACCTATATTCATAGCCATATAGGCACCAAAGAGTGCTGCGATAGCCAAGAATACATTGTTCGGTATTCCTCCTGTACTCATAAAGCTGTATGTTAGAACTGCTACCATAAAGAATAGGGCGAAGCCAAGCCTTAAAAAATCAATCCCACTACTTTTAATAGCCTCTTTTTGCATCTTTTTTACTGTCTGTATTTCCATGTTTACTTAAATCCTTTTAATTTGGTTATATAATTATTATACTCCTCTTTGACTTAGCACAATAATAAAAAGTCAAAGAAAAATGAAGATTATACTTACTTGTTTTAATTGTGTTGAAATAGGACTATAAATAGGGTAAAAATGGGGTATTTAGGCTATAAAATAAAATATATAGGGCGGGGGGGTTAAATAATGACAAAAAGAGCTGTAAGTACTATTAATATGCTAACTAAATCACTACACATTTTAGGAAGAACGAAAAGAGGCAATCTGCAAGTAAAAAATCTTTGAATTAATTAAGTTCATCCAATATCTTTTCACCCTTTTTTATCTGTAAAGAGATGATTGCCAGTTCCTCTTTTAGCTCTTTCTTCTCTTTTTTCTCCAGCTTTTTCTTTGGTACTTTATCGAGTATCTCTTTTCTAGAGTTTAATTTTTCTAAAAGACGTTTTACAGATTTCTTTTTTCCTGTTTTTTCAAACTCATTCAAGTTCAAAGATTCTTTTACACTCTCTATAAATTTTTTGATACTCATGTGTGGTCCTTATTGTTTATAAGTAAATCAACTTCTTCTTCATTGATAGCTATATCTTCGTGTAATTTTTTCAAGTCACTGTTGATATCGATGAAAAGTACTTCTGCCACAGCAATGAGATTTTTACTGATACTGTGTGCATAATCACTGTCATTCATCAAGGACGTTGCCATTTGATTGGTAATGAGACCTTTTCTGATCAATTTATCAAGTGTACCATTAGTAATTATATCATATCTTTCAGCATGTATCTTAGCTTTGGAGAGTAATAAAATGATCACATCTTCTTCATCCGTTGTTGCAATGGTATTGATATTCCTTAGCAGTTCAGCCAAGCCTTTTCTAATATCATTATATTGTTCTTTAATGTGTTCATTTCTGCTGAACGTATATTTGAGCAGGTTTTTTTGTAAATGTTTGGTGCCTTTGACCGCTTCTACTATGTCTCTGTTCGCAAGTTTGAATTTGTATAACTCTTCTATGTATTCCGGAGACATATTTGCCTGTGCTTTAGTGGAAAAATCAATAATCTCACCATAAAGACCTTTTATCCAGCGGTTATAAAAGCCATCAATATCAATAGTATGAGTGTGTAAGTCCTTGGTTACTTCATCTAGCTCCATGGATGAAAGGAGATTGTTCTTTTTTAGATTTAACCCATGCGTAATAATATCAAAAGCATTTTCATACAGATGTTTTGTTTCCATAATAATGGCTGAGAGTGCAGTTGATGGAAGTGCCAATACTGCATCATCCAGATATTTTGGCTTACCTTTATTTACCCCTTTAGGTATAAACAAGGTATTTAAAAACTTTACTAAAACACCTATAAACGGGGAAACTGCCAAAACACCTATAATGTTAAAAATAGTATGAAACAGAGCGAGCTTCATAGTATAATTTTCAATACCGATACCAACTATGACAGCTAAATAGTCTACAAGTTCAGCAAGCTGATAAATAAAGACAATGGCAATGATCCCGGTTGTTATATTGAAAATAAAATGGGCAACAGCAAGTCGCTTACCGTTTTCATTGGATTTTAAAGCCCCAAGTACTGCAGTGACTGTCGTACCGACATTGGCACCAATGGCCAAAGCAAGAGCATTTGCATAATCGATCTGTCCCGTAGCCAAGGCAGTGATGATGATCGCCATAGTGGCACTACTTGATTGTATCACCACTGTAGCAACTGCACCGACAAGTACATAGACAAAAATTCCTGTATATCCAGCTATGGCATATTGGGCAAGATTGATTCCCTCTTTTAGAGTTTCAAAACCTTCCTTCATATACCCAATACCAAGAAAAATAACGCCTAGTCCTATGAGGATGGAAGCGATGCCTTTCCAGCTGCTTTCTTTTAAAAACAGAGGTATAAGTATGCCCATAATGATCATAGGCATAGCGTAGACAGAAATTTTTATTTTCAGGCCAAATACAGAAACCAACCAAGCGGTTGTTGTTGTACCAATGTTCGATCCAAAGATCACTCCCACTGCAGAAGTTAAAGTCATCAACTCTGCGGACAAAAATGATATAACAATAATGGAGATTAAACTTGAACTCTGAACAATGGCTGTAGCAAGAAAACCAGTGGTAATGGCTTTTGGAGTGTTATTGGTAGACCTTTCCAATACGCTTTCAAGCAAACCACCACTAAACGCTTTAAACCCACCTTCCATATATTCCATACCAATGAGAAAGAGTGCAATGCCTCCTAAAATCATACTGATATCGGGGTAGAGTCCCAAGAGAAACAAAGCACCCACCAACAATAGTATGATTATCGGGGCAAAAAGACTTTTATAAATATTGGATATTAACATTTAAAGTACGATATCAGATCCATGCACTTCGATCTCCTTTTACTATACATATATAATAATTATACTCATAATATTCTTAGCAAATATTATGAAAAAGTGTTCCTGCCAATGCTATTCAAAATATGGTTTTCAAATATTTGCCTTTAGTATAGCTAACTAGCTAGTTAAAAAAATATTATAACTAAATTTTAGTGCTATGTATGCAATTCTGTTTTTAATGGTCAACATCGATTCAATTAGTCACAAAGCTTTTTACACTGTCACTACATTACCCACACATTCTGTTCTCTTGAAGCTAATTAAAAAAAGTATGTTCACTGTAATATGGATATTGATATCATAAAATCATAAATTTAAAATATAGGGATGAAAAATGAAAAAATTAAAAATTATGTTGGCAACTGGTCTTGGATCATTGTTATTTATGGGGTGTACCAGTAATCAGCCTTCGTTGTTCGATCCAAGTAATAAAGAGATGAAAACTGTTGATGGAAAACATTATATGGTCCCCGCAGGAGCAAGTGCCAGTAACTATGCAGTAGATAGTAAAGTGATAAAACGCTTTCAAGAGTTTGGTGTAAGTGATTGTAACGATGGCGATATAACATGGGAAGATTACAAAACTGCAGATGCTGTCAATGCTGTGATGAGAAATGGAAAGAAGTCTGAAGGTATAGCTATTTATCAAAAGGCTGCGAGTGAAGGCAAAATTGGATGTGCCAGTCCTCTTTCCGATGAAGAATATAAATCGTATTTAAAGAAGTAGAAATACAGGAACTTGATTGCCGGAAGGAGATCATCTACTTCAAGTAATCAATGGAACAAGGGAGGGAGGAAAGTCTCCTGGATATATTATGAAAGTAGTTTAATTACTTTATCGCAAAAGCTTTCAAAACTAGGTAAGTCCAAATCACCTTCTCTCTGTTTGGTTCCCCACATAGGCTCAGGAAAGTAAGCGTCTTCTTCAAAACGTGCCATAATGTGCCAATGTACATGAGGTATGTAGTTACCGAAACTGGCAATGTTTATCTTTTTAGGGTTGTAGTAGGCTATCATCTCTTTTTCAATAATGTCCAGGAGGTCATAGATCTCAAACTTGATCTCAGCAGGAACTTCACTCATCTCTTTGTAGGAATCTTGTGTAAAAATCTTGAGCCAAGGAATCTCACTCTCTTCAACTTCTATTTTAATATTTTTGTTTTCATAAATAATTGACATTATCGTATCCTTTTAAAAGTAATTTTTCCCAGTTTATAGATGTTTGAAGCAGAACTCTTTTGTTTTAACGGGGTAATGACAATATCTGCACTTTTTTCAGCAAACTCCTCATCGTAAGCTTCAGAACTAAGGTTGGCAGATGTCGTGTATGCCCATCCAAGACGATTTAAGAGTAAAAGGTGATGTCTGTCTTTCACAACACGGTAAGAATCTCCATTTGGCATGATAAATGTGGTTTTTTTTGCTCTTCTTATACGGTTTTTATGCATATCCGGTATGCGAGTAAATGATTTAAGTATTTGAAGAGAGGGAAGGGCTTTGATGTAATGTTTATGGGGAGGACGTTGTTTGATCTGTGTGAGTTTATCTGCATTTTGTGAGACAAAACCGATGGTGGTATCGGTTTGTGTGAGGTAAACAAGGTCTTTTAACATCAAATGCCTTTTGGATTCCCGGGTCAAGCCCGAGAATGACGAGGGATTAACTTAGGTAGTCTTGTAGTGCTTTTGGCTCTAATTCACCACCTATGGCTTTAAGCTCTTTAATGGCAAGTGCAGTAGCTCTGGCTGCAGCAATAGTTGTAAAATAAGCAACATTGTTAGAAAGTACAGACTGCCTAATTGTTCTTGCATCTGTTTTACTTCCTGCATTGTCTGAAGTGTTGATAGCAATGGCTATCTCTTCATTTCTGATCATGTCATCTATATTTGGACGACCTTCACTGATCTTTAACACTTTTGTTGAGGCAACACCTGCCGCTTCCAGTGCAGTATGTGTTCCTGCTGTAGCAACGATCTCAAACTCAAGGTCTGTAAACATTTTACCTACTTCTCCAGCATATTGTTTGTCATTTTCAGTAAGTGAGATAAAGAGTTTACCCTCAAGTGGAATGTTGTTTTTAGAAGCAAACTGACTTTTAGCAAAAGACATACCAAAGTTATCGCTTATTCCCATAACTTCACCTGTAGATTTCATTTCAGGTCCTAAAATAAGGTCGGATCCAGGTAATTTGTTGAAAGGGAATACGGCTTCTTTAACTGCCACGTGACCTTTTAGGTTTGGCTCCATGATCTTTTTATCAAAGTTTACTACGTTAAATGTATCGTAGAATTTAAGTGCTTCTTTGAGGTCACCTTGAATCATTACTCTTGTTGCAACTTTTGCAAGAGGCACACCCGTTGCTTTAGATACAAATGGAACTGTTCTAGAAGCTCTAGGGTTTACTTCTATAAGATAAATCTCACCTTTATGGATAGCATACTGGATATTCATAAGACCAACAACACCAAGTCCAAGAGCAATGGCAGCTGTTTGTTCTTTTACTTCTTCTTGAAGCTTATCAGAGATAGAAACTGGAGGCAGTGAACATGCAGAGTCACCAGAGTGAATACCAGCTTCTTCAATGTGTTGCATGACTGAACCGATATAGACATCTTTACCATCACAAATGGCATCAACATCAAGCTCAATGGCATTATCAAGGAATTTGTCTATGAGTACTGGTGCATCATGAGAAACAGATACCGCTTCATCCATGTATTGTCTTAACTCATCATCAGAGTAAACGGTTTTCATACCACGTCCACCAAGTACAAATGAAGGACGTACAAGTACAGGATACCCGATACGGCTTGCAACTGCAATCGCTTCATCTTTGGCAATGACTGTGCCATTCTCAGGTTGCTTAAGTCCAAGGTCATTAATGAAAGCAGAGAAAAGCTCTCTGTCTTCTGCAAGGTCAATGACTTTAGCCGTAGTACCAGAGATCTTTGCTCCGATAGCTGTAAGTTTTTTAGCCAATTTAAGTGGTGTTTGTCCCCCGAAGTGAACGATAACACCATCTGGTTTTTCTATATCAATTACATTTCTAACATGTTCAAAGTCAATAGGTTCAAAGTAAAGAATGTCAGAAGTATCATAATCTGTAGAAACCGTCTCTGGGTTACAGTTATACATGATAGATTTCACACCCATGTCTTCAAGTGCAAATGCAGCATGAACACAACAGTAATCAAATTCGATACCTTGACCGATACGGTTAGGTCCACCACCGATAACAAGCACTTTCTTATCTTTAGACTCAGCTACTTCTGGTTGAGGAAGTTTAGTAATGTTTGTTGTTGAGTAAAGGTATGGTGTCAATGCTTTAAACTCAGCAGCACAGGTATCTACCTCATTGTATTCAAGTTGGACAGACATTTTTTCTCTGGCATTATAGATGTCATTTTCTGTAAGGCTAAGACCCTCTTTTTCGTTGATCACTGCAGCGATTATCTCATCTGAAAAACCTTCAGATTTTACTTCACGGAGTCTAGTTGCATCTGAAAGCAGGGCGATATCCATCTCTTTTTCTCTTATTGCAAGTTCTTCTAGTTGGTAAAGGAACCATCTATCAATTTTACATAAATCAAAGATAGCATCAACACTCATACCACGTCTAAGACCTTCAAATACATAAAGCATACGATCTGCATGAGAACGACGAATTTCACGTACAAGCTCTTCACCATCACATTTAATAGGATTAAATCCAATCAAATCTGTCTCTAGTGAGCATAGAGCCTTTTGGAATGATTCTTTAAAGGTTCGTCCCATACTCATGACTTCACCAACAGACTTCATTGCTGTTGTGAGTGTAGAATTAGCCATTGGAAATTTTTCAAATGTAAATCGAGGAAGTTTTGTAACAATGTAGTCAATCACTGGTTCAAATGATGCAGGTGTGCCTGTAATATCATTAGTGATTTCATCTAATGTAAATCCTACGGCTAAGAGTGTTGCAACTTTTGCAATAGGATAACCAGTTGCTTTTGAAGCCAATGCGGATGAACGCGAAACTCTTGGATTCATCTCAATAACAATCATACGACCTGTATCTGGGTCGATAGAGAATTGTACGTTAGAACCCCCAGTATCAACACCTACTTCACGTAAGATCTTGAAAGAGGCATCTCTCATGTTTTGGTACTCTTTGTCTGTAAGTGTAAGCGCAGGAGCAATGGTGATAGAGTCCCCTGTGTGTACACCCATAGGGTCAAAGTTTTCAATAGAACAGACGATGATACAGTTATCTGCTTTATCACGAATAACTTCCATTTCGTACTCTTTCCAACCAAGTAATGACTCCATAATCTCAATTTCATTGATTGGTGATGCATCTAGTCCAGCTTCTGCAAGTTTTTTGAATTCATCTATGTTATAAGCAACACCAGAACCACCACCAGCCATGGTAAATGAAGCTCTTGAAATGACAGGAAACCCAATTTCTTTGGCAACTTTTAGTGCCTCTTCAAGGTTGTATGCATTGGCACTCTTTGGTAAGTCCATACCAATTTTTATCATGGCTTTGTTAAAGAGGTGTCTATCTTCCCCTTTTTTAATTGCTTCAGGAGTAGCACCTAAAAAGTCGATACCTTCAAGCATACCTGCTTCATTCATATCCATAGCTACGTTGAGTGCAGTTTGTCCACCCATAGTAGGTAAGATAGCATCAACATTCTCTTTTTTAATAATTTTGTTGATAACTTCAGGCGTGATTGGTTCGATATATGTACGGTCAGCAAACTCAGGGTCTGTCATGATAGTAGCAGGGTTAGAGTTGATTAGAACAACTCTATATCCTAGCTCTTTAAGTGTTTTGGCTGCTTGGGTTCCAGAATAGTCAAATTCACAAGCTTGACCGATAACGATAGGGCCTGAACCGATAAGTAAAATAGTTTTGATGTCTTCGCGTTTTGGCATGGAGAAATACCCTTAATTTTTAGTTTAATATTATACTGCAACAGGGCAAAATATGCCCTTAAAAAAGGGCAATAAACTGAGGGTATTTAGAAGAGGTCTAAACTACTTGCTTTAGGTTTTTTCTTTTTAGGTTTTTTTCTTTTAACTTTTTCCGCTTCCAGCTTTTCTACAGGTGTCTCTGGTTCGATGATCTCTTCTTGTGTCTGATCTATACGGCTTGGAATACTTGAAATAACCGGTAGTGTTTGATTATGTTCCACTACGGTGAGATTGGTTTCATTGTGTTCCTGGCTTTGGTTTTGGTCTTGGCTTTTCAGTTTGGGACAAGGTGGATTTAAACGTGTATCATTGCTGTCGAAACCTTGGGCAAGTGTTGCATTTGTATCATTGATAAGAAAAAAAGTTTTGGGATGAAAAATGTCACTGTATGTTTTGATGTGTGCCACTTTATAAGAGCTTTGCAGTTCTACTTTTGTAACGACACCTACAGGAACATCAGCAAAGAAAATATCATCTAATCCAGAAGTGACAACTTTATCTTCTACTTCTACTTTATGCCACTTTGGAATAAATTTGATGATCATTTCATTTTTACCTACACCTATAGCAATACCGGGAGCCTTCTCTTCTCCTGCAAAAACGGAGAAACGACACTTCTCATCAGAAGTAAGGTAGCCATAGAGTTGATTATTACGTACTTGTGCAGTACCTGCCACTACTGTACCCTGTATAAGTCCATAAAGTTTCTCTTCTAGCAGTCCTTTAGGTTTGGTAAGGATGATCTGTGAAAAACTGTTGAGTTTAACATAAGAGATCGTCTCTGTGATAGAGATATTGTGTATAGGAAGTCTACTGAGCTTAGGAAGTACATCATAGATATTTTTGACTTGTTTGATATAGTGCGTCTGTTCGAGAAGGCGTTTACGTAAGATACGGTTTTCTCTACTTAGTTTTTCAATAGACTCTTTTTGAAAGATATAACTATGGCTTTTGTCTTCTAAGTTCTGAGTAATATTTTTATAGTTTTGTTTAATAGGGTTGATGATACCTAGAAGCGTATCAGTGATACGCTCATCATTTCTTGTCAATAGTACTGTTAAAACCAATAACAGTATAACAATAATAACTAGTCTAGTCTTCATATGCCATTTGCTGGAGCATATCCAGTTCATCTAGTGCAATACCTGTACCTTTTGCTACTGCAAGTAGGGGGTCTTCTGCTATATAGACGGGTAGTTTTACAATATCGGAAAGATATTTATCCAAGCCTCTTATAAGTGCTCCACCACCTGTAAGAACGATACCATTTTCCACGATATCTCCTGCAAGTTCCGGAGGGGTTTGTTCTAGAACATCTTTAAGTGCTTCTGCGATCTCTTCAAGTGAATCTTTCATAGCCCCTCTAATATGTTCAGAAGTGATCTCGACAGAAGTAAGGCTTCCCTCAACTTGATCTCTACCTCGTACAGTGGTTGAAAGTTCTTCATCAAGTTGTATTGCGGTACCAATTTGTATTTTGAGTTCTTCTGCGATACGTTCACCGATAAGAAGGTTGAAATTCTTTTTCACATAATCTACGATAGCTTGATCCATGCTGTCTCCGGCAACACGAATAGATTTACTAAGGACAAGTCCACCGAGTGAAATGACACCTATCTCAGTCGTACCTCCACCGATATCTACAACCAGGTTACCATTAGGCTCTTTTACCGGGATACCTGCACCTATGGCAGCTGCCATAGGCTCTTCTATCAGATAGACATACCTTGCACCTGCATTCTCAGCAGAGTCTTTTACTGCACGTCTCTCTACCTGTGTCAAGCCATAAGGCACACAGATAATAATACGAGGGCTAAAAAACCCTTTTCTTTTGTGTGCTTTTTCAATGAAATAACGGATCATCATTTCAGTCACTTCAAAGTCTGCAATAACACCATCTTTCATCGGACGGATCGCTCTGATGTTACCAGGTGTTTTACCTACCATATCTTTCGCTTCTTGTCCTACAGCTAAGATACGCTGTTGACCATGTTTGTCATATTGGATAGCAACAACAGAAGGTTCATTGATGCTGATACCTTGGCCTTTTACAAGTACAAGTGTGTTTGCCGTTCCCAAGTCGATAGCTAAATCGTTAGAAAACATGCCTAATAATTTTTTAAACATCTATTTATCCTTTTTTCTGATAGCGTTATAGTATTACGCTGTTTTTTTATCTTTTATGTAAAGAGGTTTCGCCCCTGACTCAACAACATCTTCAGTAATGATCACTTCATATCCTGAAAGTTCCGGTAGTTCATACATAATATCAAGCAGTATCTCTTCAAGTATAGAGCGCAGTCCTCTGGCACCTGTTTTTCTATCGATGGCTTTTTGTGCAATGTGTGAAAGTGCATCTTCTTCAAAAGTAAGTTTAACTTCATCTATCTCAAAAAGTTTTTGATACTGTTTGACTAAAGCATTCTTAGGTTCTACCAATATACGTACCATATCTTCTTTGCTGATCTCACCAAGTGTTGCAAGTACATGAAGACGACCTATAAGTTCTGGAATAAGCCCAAAAGAGACAAGATCATCTGACTCTACAAGGTGAAGAAGATTCTCTTCCTCTTTTTTACTGCGTTTTTCTTGTCCAAAGCCCATAGTGTTGCTTCCAAGTCTTTTTTTAAGTATATCATTAAGACCATCAAATGCACCACCACATATGAAAAGGATGTTAGATGTGTCTATTTGGATAAAGTCCTGGTTAGGGTGTTTACGCCCACCTTTTGGCGGGATATTCACTACAGAACCTTCGATGAGCTTAAGAAGGGCCTGTTGTACACCTTCTCCCGATACGTCACGGGTGATAGAACGGTTTTCACCCATTCTGGCGATCTTATCTACTTCATCGATAAAGACGATACCTTGCTCTGCACGCTGAGGGTCACCATCTGCTGCCATCAGTAGTTTCGTAAGGATATTCTCTACATCTTCACCTACATATCCGGCTTCAGTAAGGTTGGTCGCATCTGCTATAGCAATAGGTACATTCAAAAATCTGGCAATGGTTTGTGCCAAGAGTGTTTTACCTGATCCGGTTGGACCTATGAGAAGTACATTTGACTTGGAGATCTGTGTATCATCTTCAACATTGTCTCTAAAAATACGTTTGTAGTGATTATACACAGCAACAGAAAGTGTTTTTTTCGCATTTTCCTGACCGATAACATATTCGTTAAGCAGTCCATTTATCTCTTTGGGTGTATAGAGTACTTGTGTTTCTAAATTTAATGGTGTTTCTTCCTGCTCTTCTTCTCCAAAGAGGATCTTGTATGCAGAAACCACACAGTTTGAACAGATGTACGCACTTTCTCCGGCAATGAGAGGATTCTCTTCACTTTCAGTGGCAGAACAAAAGCTACATTCTTTAGTTGACATTTACTATCCTTATATTATTTTGCCTCATATTATTTTGTCCTTGTAAAAGGGATGCCTCTTTTTGAGGTCTTTATAAATTCACAAAGTGATTTCACTTTTTCTGAAGTTGTTGTTTCAAAGAGTGTTTGCGCTACCTCTTGCAGAGGGTTCCCTTGTTCAAAGAGTTCTCTGTAAGCAATTTTAAGTGCATTGATATCTTCTCGATCCATTTTTCTTCTTAACCCTGCAAGGTTCAGCCCACGCAAGCCGGCACGATTACCTTCAGCTAAACAGAAAGGAGGGATGTCTTGTGCCAAAGCACTGGCTCCTCCTATCATAGCATAGTCACCGATGTGTACAAACTGATGTACAGGTGTAAGTCCACCGATAACCACATGGTTACCAAGCTCAACATGACCTGCAAGTGTTGCACCATTTGCCAAGATACAGTTGTCTCCGATAATGACATCATGACCCAGGTGTACATAACCCATGAGAAGGTTTCCGTTACCTATTTTGGTCACTGAACCACCACCTTTGGTGCCGGGGTTGAGCAGGGTAAACTCTCTGATGGTATTGTTGTTACCGATGATAAGCTGTACATCTTCACCATCAAATTTCAGATCCTGAGGGATGGTTCCTATAGCAGAGTGCGAGAAGATACGGTTGTTCTTACCGATAGTCGTATCACCTTCGATCACAGCATGTGAAGCTATAGTAGTGTTGTCACCTATTTTTACTTTGGGACCGATATAGGCAAAAGGACCGACAGAAACATTGGTACCTAAAACAGCACCCTCTTCAATAACTGCACTTGAATGAATTAAGGACATAATTAAAAACCTATTATTTTTTATTTATCTACGATCATAGCTTTAAGTTCAGCTTGTGCAACCACTTTGTCATCTACATAGGCTTTTGCATCGAGCTGCCATACAGCACCTTTGTTTTTAATGACGTTGATTTTGTACACAAGTTTGTCCCCTGGTGTCACAGGTGCACGAAACTTCGCTTTATCGATACTCATAAAGTAAACCACTTTACTTTGGATCTCTTCCTGGGTAACGCCATCCATACTTTTAAATGCGAGTACACCACCGGCCTGAGCCATACCTTCGATGATCATAACACCAGGATAAATAGGATGATCAGGGAAATGTCCCTGGAAGACAGGCTCAGAGATAGAGACATTTTTATACCCCTCTATATACTCACTTGGCTTGAGATCAGTAATTCTGTCTACAAGTAAGAATGGGTATCTGTGAGGTAATATTTCTTGAATTTCAACAACGTTATAAAGCACGGGAAAACCTTTTTATAAAAATTCTCTTATTTTATCGAAAAGTTGGTAAAAAGTGGATTAGAGACTAAAGTTCTATAAGTACTTCTTTTACATCACTATAGGTTTTACTTTGACAAAGTATCTCTATCTTATTTGTAGGTATCTCTTCTACAACAAGTATGATGGAAATATCGTAAGGGGTTACACCCAGTTTTGCACGTAGTTCAAGCTCTTTGTCAAAAGTTGGAGGGTTGTATATGAGATCAGTTATAGTACCATAGTCTGTACCGGCTAGTTTATTGTAATGTTTTCGCGTAATAAAACGTACCTCATCACGGTTCATGTGGTGTACTTCACCGATGTTATATTCTATTTTACCTCTTGTGTATTCACCTTTGAGTGTGGAGTAGGGTAAAAAGTGTGCTGGTACAACCTCTTTTCGTACACGTAAAAGCCCCATCATCAAACGCCAGTTCAAGAAGCGTTGTTTAATGATCTTAAGAGGGGTTTCTTGATCCTCAAGCTCCCATCGTTTTTCATACATCACTATACGTGCTTCTATAGATTCAGGCTGTATCTGTCCTGAAATAGGTACAAAAAGTTCATCTGCAAGTTTTTCTTGCTGGTCACGTTGGATGTTGAGTCCAAACATGCACCCACAGTAGTCTTGACGATAGAGTGCATCTTCTTTGGCAAGGATGTTCTGTTCTTGTGTCCCTGAATCTTTTCTGTAGTCAGGGGCAACAAAAGAGATACCTTCCTGCTTTGCCAATGCATCTCCGGCAGTTTGTAACTGTTTAAGTGATTTTTTAGGTGAAGTCAGCAGGGTAGAGGTGAAAGTACTCTCTCCCAGTTCACTCGCTTTTTTTGCAGAGATCTCAAAACGTCTGTCAAAACATACAGAGCAACGAGAGCCTTTTTCGGGTTCATGCTCTAATCCTCGTACTGCTTCAAGCCAATTCTCTACATCATATTCACCTTCTATAAGGTCAATACCAAGCATCTTACAACTACGCTTCACATCTAGTAGTCTGAGGTAGTACTCACTGTAAGGGTGAATGTTCGGATCATAGAAAAATCCTGTGAGTTTCTCTTCCGGGTATTCTTCTTGAAGTTTTTGTAGAAAGTAATGGCTGTCAACTGAGCAGCAGATGTGTACTAGCATGATGTATCCATAATGATTTTCGCAATATTCTCAGAACTTCCATGACCAAGATACTCTCGTAACTCTTTTGCTTTGTCTGCAAATATTTTTCGGTCGGTATTGTAGTACTCTTTCAAAAGATTGTCAACCGTAACATCTTCTTGCAGAATTTCATTATGCAGGGTGGTGTTATTGTAGTTGGTTAGGATGATGTTTGCCAGTCCTACTTGTTTAATACCTAGAAGTTTTGTACCTATGAAAAAATCTACTTTTTTAGCGATGTAACTCAGTGTAAAAGGGGTACCGATGAGTGCAGCTTCCAGAGTGGCTGTGCCTGAACAGATGAAAGCAAATTCTGACTGTGCTAAGGTTGTGTGCGTATCTTTGCTTATCTCAAACATGCTAATATCACCATAGAGATTTGTTATCTTCTCTTCTGAAAAGCTGCTTGGTATGATAAGGATAGCCTTTTTGTCAGATAGCTTTTTACGTACCTCTTTAAAGATAGGTAAAAGTCTGTTTATCTCACTTTTTCTGCTTCCGGGCATAAAAGCAATGGTATCTGTCTCAGAGCTATGGCTTACTTTGATCTCATCTAAAAGAGGATGACCGATGTACTGAGCTTTACTCTGGTAAAAGTCTACTTCAAAAGGCAGTATCCCTAAGAGTTTGTCACAATACTGCTCTAACTTCTTTGCTCTTTTGGGGCGTGATGCCCATATTTGCGGCAAAATGTAGTAGATGATCTCTTTGTCAGGGTAAGCTGTTTTGAGTTTTTTTGCTAAAGGTAGGTTAAATCCTGATGAGTCCATAAGTAGGATTTTATCTGCATCTTTGGCAAGTACTACCATCTCATCTGCCACTTGAAAGAACCAGCGTAGCTTTTTGAGAGCATCCACCACACCCATAATAGCCATTTCACTTATGTCATAAAGTGGTGTACCTTCTTCTATGGTTTTATCGAAGATACCTATGAGTTCTAGGTCTTGACTATGTTTAAGGATCTCTTTTAAGTGTAGGTTTGATGATGGTTCGAGAGCTGAGACTAGGAGTTTCATACTGTTATCCAACCAGCAATCAAAAATGATATAGAAGCTAACAACCCACCTATAACTGCATAAGGCAACTGCGTCCTAACATGGCTTATGTGGTCACAATCTGCTGCCATGGAGGAGATGATGGTAGTATCTGAGATAGGGGAGGCGTGGTCTCCGAAGATACCACCACTTATAACTGCTGCAATTACAAGTGGGATATCCAGTCCCATCGTAGCCCCCAATGCTAAACCTATGGGCATCATGATGGAGAATGTTCCCCAGCTTGTTCCTGTAGAAAATGCAGTGATACTCGCCACCAAGAAGATAAGTAGAGGGATGAGTACAGGGGAGATATTTCCAGAGAGTAGGTGAGCTAAATATTTAGCAGTGCCAAGGTCACCGATGACTTTACCTATGAGTAGGGCAAAAACCATGATGATGCCTACAGGTATCATGTCACCTATGCCTTCATAAAGTCCTTTAAAATAGTTCTTGTGGGAGAGTGCCTTACTGGGTACAAAATAGAGGTACATAAAGAGTAGGGTAACAATGACAGCATAGTACACAGAAGTAGAACCAGACCCTTTAAATATGTCACCTTCACCTGTCAGATAAAGCCCCACAGGTACCATAAATACCATGACTAAGATAGGTAAAAGCATCTTGTAGGGTGTAGCCTTTATATTGGCTTCATTATGCGGTGCTACGTAGGGTACAGGGGTACTATGCTTCATAGGACCGATATTGATATTTAAAAATATAACACCTAAGACTATGGCTAAAGTACTGAGTGAATAGAAGTTATAAGGGATAGATGCTATGAGTAGAGATACACCATCACCGGAGATGACTTGAGAGTCAATGGCAGTAACGATAAGACCTAAGAGTAAAGCACCCCAGGCATTGAGTGGGATGAGTGAACAGATAGGTGCTGAGGTACTGTCACAAATGTAAGCGAGTTTTTCTCTGCTTACACCGTTTTTATCACAGAGAGGTTTCGCTACCGTTCCTGCTACAAGTGCAGTGATAGACGACTCTATAAATATCACCACACCCACAACGTAAGCAAGCATCATAGCACCCGTAGGTGAGTCTATCTTTTTAGCTTTTTGGCTTAGGTATGCAACGAAGCTGTCGACTGCACCAGAGAGTGTAAGCAGTCTGATAATGGAACCTACCATGAGTATGAAAAAGAGGGTTTTTGCTATCCATCCTTCAGAAAACAGAGCGATAATCCCATCAAACAGAGCAATGAATGCGTCTATAGGGTTGTAGTTGTTAAGTACAAGAAAGCCTGCAAAGATTCCACCCATGAGTGAAACAATCACATCTTTGGTTATAATAGCTAAAATGATTGTCAGCAACGGGATTGCTATTGATAATATTCCATATTCCATAAAGAGGATTATACCAAAATGAAGAAGATTTTATATATATTAGGACGCTTTTTTGGTAAAGCCCAAAAAACTACGTTGTTACTGGGACAACTTACGACTCAGCATTTAGTGCCTCGCTTGCACTGCAATTTAGTTGCTTGTCAGCAGTTAGCTCATACGACTAGTCGTATTTTATTTTTCTCTAGCTTACTCTTTGTTACAGTAGAAGCACAAACAGCAGATACGAAACAACTTTTAGTTGCAACGACAAAAAATTGGTCTACACCTAATGGTTCGTTGCAACGATTTGAGAGAGAAGGGAAGAGTTGGCAGAAAGTAGGTAAAGCCATCAACATTAAACTAGGAAGAAACGGGCTAGGATGGGGAATAGGACTACATACTACACCTAAAGATGCCAAGTACATCAAGAAAGAGGGAGATGGTAAAGCACCAGCAGGGATCTTCACCCTCAAACAGGCTTTTGGATACCAACCTTTTGTTGTAGAGTATCCTTACGAAGTATACAAAGCTACAGACCACTGTGTAGACGATGTAAATTCAAAACTTTACAATAAAATAGTAGATAGTACAAAAGTAAAAATTGACTACAAAAGCAAAGAGCATATGAAGTTTCCAAAAAACTATTACAAGTATGGCATTGTGGTAAATCATAATCATATAGATGAAAAGGGAGCTGTGAAGGGTGCTGGGTCATGTATATTTATACACATTAAGAAAGTGCCTACGGCCGGATGTACTGTGATGACTGAGGGAGAGATGAAGGAGATCATCAAGTGGTTAGATGTTGACAGTAAGCCTTTGTTGGTGCAGGGGACTGAAGGAGTGATCGATACTTTAATGAAGCAGATCAAACCATAAAACTTAATAAAATCATGAAGGAAACTTGACACAAAGTGACTAAAGTTGTATAATGACTGATATTTAAACAATTTTAAGGAGTAATTTTATGAGTATATTAGAAAAATTAACCAATCAAATGCAAGGTACTATAGAGTCTGGTGTATCTCTTGCTTTACATAATAAAAATCAGGAAGTTGATCCTATACATCTTATTTGGGCATTGTTGACCAATAGTGGTTCCATTTTACATCAGGCACTTAATAAGATGAATGCAGATAAAGCTGCCATTGAGTTGGAAGCAAAAAGTATCGCAAACAAGCTTCCTGCTGTTTCATCTGTCACAAAAGAGAATATCAAGCTCTCACAAAACCTAGTGCGTTCACTGCAAAATGCAGAAGGCGTGATGACTGCCAATGGTGACCAGTATCTTGCTGTGGATGCATGGCTTATGGCAAATGCAAGTGAAAGCTTCATACGAGAGACACTCGGTAAATACGTTGATATGAATGAATATAAAAAGACTTTAGAGAGCATCCGTGGAGGCAAACAGATAGACTCCCAAAGTGGAGATGAAACACTGGAAGCACTTGACAAATATGGGATAGACTTGAACCAAAAAGCTTTAGATGGAGAATTGGATCCTGTCATTGGTAGAGATGAAGAAGTACAACGTATGATGCAGATACTCATCCGTAAAACAAAGAACAATCCTATCCTCATAGGGGAGCCTGGAACAGGTAAAACGGCCATCGTAGAGGGGCTTGCACAACGTATCGTAAATAAAGAAGTACCACTAAGTCTTCAAAACATGCGTGTTATCTCATTAGATATGAGTCGGCTCATAGCAGGTGCGAAGTACAGAGGTGAGTTTGAAGACAGACTCAAAGCGGTTATCGATGAGGTAAAAGAGTCTGCCAATGTCATTCTTTTCATTGATGAAATTCACACTATAGTAGGTGCGGGTGCCAGCGAGGGTAGCATGGATGCTGCGAATATACTCAAGCCTGCTCTTGCACGTGGTGAACTTCATACCATAGGAGCTACAACCCTTAAAGAGTATAGAAAGTTCTTCGAAAAAGATACTGCCCTGCAGAGACGTTTTCAGCCGGTTAAAGTTGAAGAACCAAGCATCAATGAAGCCTTGCAGATACTCAGAGGTATCAAGAGTAGACTTGAAACACACCATAATGTTATCATTACCGATGCAGCATTGGTGGCTGCTGCGAAGTTATCGGACAGATATATTACCGACAGGTTTTTACCGGATAAGGCTATCGACCTTATAGATGAAGCAGCAGCAGAGCTTAAAATGCAGATAGAGAGTGAGCCTACGGATCTTTCAAAAGCAAAACGTGAGATCTCTACGCTTCAAGTTGAAAAAGAAGCTTTAAAGATGGAAGAGAATGACAAAAACTCTTCACGTCTTTCCGAGATAGAAAAAGAGTTGGCTGATCTTGAAGAGAAACGTATGTCACTGCAAAGCCAATTTGACAATGAAAAAGAAGTATTTAATCAGATAGCAGAAGTTAAAACTACTATAGGATCACTCAAAACACAAGCAGAACACGTTAAGCGTGAAGGTGACTTCAACAAAGCAGCTGAGATAGAGTACGGGCAAATTCCTGCTGAGGAGACTAAGCTTCAAAACTTAGAAGATAAGTGGACTCAAATGATGTCTGAGGGGACACTGCTTAAAAACTCTGTAGATGAAGAGATGATAGCCAGCATTGTGAGTCGCTGGACAGGTATCTCTGTGAGTAAGATGCTGCAAGGTGAAAAGGAGAAGATACTTGCCATCGAAAGTATCTTAAAAGAAGAGGTAGTAGGGCAGGAAGAAGCCCTCAAAGCCGTGGCACGTGCCATCAAGCGTAATAAAGCAGGGCTTAGTGACTTGAACAGACCAATTGGTAGTTTTATGTTCCTTGGTCCAACGGGTGTAGGTAAAACACAAGTAGCAAAAACTTTGGCAAAGTTCCTTTTTGATTCTGAGAAAGCACTTATTCGTATAGATATGAGTGAATACATGGAGAAACATGCAGCCAGTCGTTTAGTTGGTGCACCTCCGGGTTATGTAGGGTATGAAGAGGGTGGACAGCTCACTGAAGCAGTAAGAAGAAAACCTTACTCTGTTGTACTCTTTGATGAGATAGAAAAAGCGCATCCTGATGTATTTAATACACTCCTGCAAGTGCTTGATGATGGTCGTTTGACAGATAACAAAGGTGTCACGGTGGATTTTAAAAATACCATTATCATCATGACATCAAACATCGCGTCAGACAAGATCATGACCATAACTGATGCGGAAGAGAGAAGAACAGCCGTAAACGAAGAACTCAAACGTAACTTCAAACCAGAGTTCCTTAACCGTTTGGATGATATGGTTATCTTTAACCCATTGGATTTAGATGCTATCACAAGCATCGTGGATATCTTGTTTAAAGATATCCAAGCAAAACTTGCAGAGCGTGATATCACCATTACGTTAAGCCCTAATGCTAAGGCATACATTGCTGAAGCCGGGTTTGACCCAGTTTATGGTGCTCGTCCACTCAAAAGAGCCTTGTATGAGGTTGTTGAAGACAGGTTGGCAGAGTTGATACTTGAAGATAAGGTTGTTGAAGGGTCCTCTGTAGCATTTGATGTTGTTGATGGGGAGATAGAGGTTAAAGTCTCTTGATGATCTAAACAGCATTAGTTACAATAACCAAAGTATGCATTCCCAAGCTGGAGCTTGGGAATTAGTTAAAATTACTCAAAGTCTGGAGGGTATACTCCATAAGCTTGTAGCTTCTTCGCTTCACGACTAAATACACTATTGCTTACCCATACAGCTGTAAATACTTTAAATCCATCTCTCTCAATGATATAGAGACTTAGTAAACTCTTTCCATTATTCATAGTCTGCTTAATATGCATTTGGGGGAATTCATCCAATAAATGACCCGCACTCACATGCCAATGAAAGTCTGGCTTAAGATCTATTTCAAGTACTCTTCTGTTCCCAAGAACATCCATCTCCACATAAGCAGGATAGGTTTTTTTATAATATTTGTTTTTAATTCTTTTTTTATGTTCTAAAGCAGATAACCATTTTGAAAATACTTCTTTACGCTTAGCATCCATGGATGAATCCAACTGAGAAGCTTGCACAAAAGAGAGAGTTGACCCTTGCTTATCACTACTACTACATCTACTCACTGAAAAGAGTAGAACAGCTATAGCCACTATCGCACCAACTATTTTTATGTTCATACTTTGTCCTTAAATAATTTGCTAAGCACTATTATAGCCAACTGTAATAAATAGAAATGAGGTCTGGAATGACCCCAAAAAACTAGACAAAAACTAATTCAGTAATTCGATAATAAAAGTGAGTAGAATCATTTCATAGAATTATAGGATTAAAAATGGCAAGACGAACATATACAGAAGATTTTAGAATAGCAGCAGTCAAACAAGTCACAGAGAATGGGTATGAGATAGCAGATACAGCCCATCGATTAGGTGTGCATCCAGATTCATTAAGAAGCTGGATCAAAAGATTAGAGTCCCCAGAAGCCATAGAGAAAAACAAAGCTGTAGAGTCGTCAAGCGCAGAGATAAAGAAATTACAAAAAGAACTCAAACGGGTAAAAGAAGAACGTGATATATTAAAAAAGGCCGCGGTGTACTTTGCAAGCCACACAAACTAAAATACTCTTTTATTAAAGAGTATAGTCATACTTATACAGTAGATAAAATGTGTAAAGTAATGAAAGTGCACCGAAGCGGATACTACCAGTGGCTAAATCAACCCATTTCCAATAGAGAGTTTGAAAATCAGAAGTTACTAACCCATATAAAAGAGGCATACAAAGAGTCCAATGGTGTATATGGTTCAAGAAATATACATAAGGATTTAAGAGAGCTTGGTATTCATGTCAATAAAAAACGTGTGGCAAGATTGATGAGTAAAGCTAAACTCTATGGTGTAGGCACCTATAAACGTAAACCCTATAGCAAAGCTGGATCAGTTCATAAAGCACATCCTAATTATCTGAAACAATGTTTCATCGTAGAAAAACCAAACGATACATGGGTAAGTGACATCACATACATTAGAACTAAAGAAGGATGGGTTTATCTAGCTACTGTGTTAGATCTCTATAGTCGAAAAATAGTAGGTTGGGCTACAGGTCATAGGCAAACCACGCCTTTAATCATAAAAGCTCTTAAAATGGCTACAACAAGACTTAACAATACAGACAGCGTGATACTGCATTCGGACCAAGGAAGTCAATATAGCTCGTATGAGTATACAAAACTTGCAAAAGAGCATAACATTATCTTGAGTATGAGCAGACGTGGAAATTGTTATGATAATGCAGTGGCAGAGAGCTTTTTTAAAACACTCAAAAAAGAGTTAGTTAGAAAGCAGAACTTTGAGACAAGAGAAATTGCAGCATCCAAAATATTTGAGTATATAGAGATGTTCTACAATGCCAAAAGACGTCATAGTTATTTAGGCTATATCTCACCAAATGAATTTGAAAAAAGGTATAATATTGAGACTTCATAAAATTAGGTTTTTACTGAATTGGTAAGTGTCTAGGTTATAGGGGTCATTCCATACTCATTTTCATATTCATCTCCTCTTTTAATGTAATAAATACAGTTTTATATATATTATATGTATAATTGTTACTACATTGCCCATACTGAAATTTATAGATTAAAAAGGGAAAAAGGAGAAATACTCAAGAGAGTTGATATTAATCTTAGGTACCGACGCTTAAAAGGGGGTCATGTGTATAAGGGTAGTCAACACAAAATGACTTTTTACAAAAGGAGGAAGAATAAAAAGCTATGTGTCGATACCTAAGATCTAATAGAAGTATAGCTAAATAAGATAAAATTAGTCTTAATTAGAAAATAATAGCCATAATTAATAAAAGTTATTCTATTTTAAGCCTAGCAAACTAACCAGTTTTCCATCTTAAATATATCCTCTGTGGAAGGCATACCCTTCCATCCGTTTGATTCTAGGTACATCATTTTATTACCAAAATACCCTACAATATATTTCTCTTTGTAGATGGGAAATGTACCAGAGTGGAACATCGCAAAGAGATCTTCATGACTTTTTGCTGTTTCATAATAGCTGAAATCGAAACTATGCAATGCTATGATAGTACCTTGGAGCATTTCATTTTTATGCATAGAAGTACTGAGTACATAATAAGAAGGATAAGGTACTGCTGGATTCTCTAATAGGTCACAGATATAGAGACGCTCTTTTTTCTTTTGATACATGAAATTTTCTTTTTTAGAAAGTATAAACCAAAAGAGTAAGAAATGATAAAAATATGTCAAATTGTCATATTTTAAATAAATTAAGCAAGTAGGATGGCAGGAATGCGACCTTGCATTGAGAAGTATTTACTTGAAAAAAGGCTACAATGACCTCCCTCTCTACCTCCGGAAAAGCTACAGGGACCACTAACTCTACTACTCTTGAAAGTTTCAGATTGGTTTCACCATTTTGTTCCAATAATCCATATGGGTAGTTCACCTCTATAGTAATACATATATAGGGCTTTAGATATGTAGCCAAAGGCAAAATAGGTTATAGTATTTTATATTAAAAGAGGAGTTGTTATGAGAGATGGGTATGAGACAAGGATAAAAACAGACTTTAAAAAGTTAGCATCTTTTTTTCTCTTTTGGATTTTATTGTCCAGTGTTTCTTTTGCAAATAAGTGTCCATTGCAAGAGTTCAGGCAGTATGTAGATAAACTTGATAAAAGCAAAATTGAATCTGTTAATAGACTGAAAGATAATTATAAAAAAACTATTTCCAAACAATCTCCTCAATGCAGATCAATGCTTTTTGGTAGTTTTAGGCATTATTATGATCAAATGACACAAGCGCATATTACATCTGTTGAAGAAAAGTTAAATGAAAAATATCCTCTTTCTCCAAAAGAAGAGAAAAGGTACAAAACAGAGCTTGAAAAAGTAGGTTTGCGTCTTGATCAAAGTGAAGGTATGTATTATGTTGAAGCTGATAGTGCATGGTTTTTAAAGGAGTTTGGTGCTGGATTAACTGATGCATGGACAAAATATTTCAAACAGTGGAATTATGAAACCATAAACTACTTTTCCGAAGATGGGGTCATGCTGATTTCATTTGAAGAGTTGAGAAAGAGAGTTGTTTTTTGGGAAAGTTTTCTCAATGATTATCCTGATTTCCCGGAAGGAAACAACGTACATGAAACACTTTCAAATTATTTATCTTTCTACCTCTCTGGACTCTATAGCACGCTAAATTTCTCACATATCCCCATATCAAGTACTGATATTAGAAAATCATATGAAAACTTCCTCAAGCTCAATACGCAATCAAAATATTATGAAGTTGTAAAAAGCCAATACAATATCATTAAAGACAATGCGTTTGTCATCGATGAAAAAGTAAGTAAAAAACTGGATATCAATTATAAAAAGATTGAAACAGAAGTAAAAAAAAAGGCTATCAATAAAATAAAATCTGAATATAAATATGTACATGACTCCAATCTCTATCAAACTAAAATAGTTGAAAATGCAAATGATCTACCGGCACCGGGTGTAGGGAACTATAGTGCCGTTACTAACTTCAGTTTTGAATGGACAGGGGGAGAGCCCTATATCTTAAGATTTGTTACCAAGTCACATATCCATGCTGCTAAAACATATTATGAAGAGTATCTTTTTGATAAAAAAGGTGAGTTGCTTTTTGCGCTTAGTGTAGATGAGTATAAAATATCAACTAGATACTATTTTGATAATAAAAGGTTACTACAAGTAATAAAGGATCAAAAAATATATGATGTTATGATGATATCAAAGCAGATGAAGCAAAATGCAGCAGAAATAGTAAAAGAGAGTAGAGTATTATCAACAATGTTTACATATATTTCAAATTATTAGTAGTATTACTATTATTGGTAGTGGAAATATACATGAGGTCGGTGAAAATGAGTTTCTTTCCTCTTCTCAACAATTGTGAACAGATAAAGAAGTGACTGCCCACTATTATTTGGATCATGGAAATGGCTGAATAGTGAGCAGCCTCGGTGGGAGAAACGAGAAGTTTGTTGAAAAAATGAAGAAAATAAGCAACTAAGTAGAGGAGTTTTTATGAGATATTTTTTATTGGTATTGATCGCTGGTAGTTTTTTATATGGTGAAGTAAAAAAGACTTATTATCCAAATGGCGTTTTAAAATCAGAGCTACCATCTAAAAATGGTAAGAAAGAAGGGATAGAAAAATATTATTTTGAGAATGGTCAATTAATGAATGAAGTTACCTATAGAGATGGCAAATTGGAAGGAGTTGAAAAATATTATCACAAAAATGGTAAATTAAAACATGAAACTTCCTATAAAAATGATATAAAAGATGGGATAGAAAAACATTACTGGCATGGTAAGATTATGTATGAAATACCTTTTGTAAATGGTGAAAAAGAAGGAATAGAAAAACATTATTATGAGAATGGAAAAGTAAAGGGTGAAGTACCTTTTACGAATAACATGGAAGACGGTATGGCTAGATTATATTATGAAAATGAGAAGCTGAAAGAAGAGATAGCTTATCAAAACGGCAAAAAAGAGGGGATATACAAATATTATGACAGGGGCGGCAATCTAAGATCCGAAGGATTTTATAAGAATGATAAAAGAAATGGCATACTTAAGGCATATTATGAAAATGGTACTTTATGGTATGAAACATTCTATAAAAATGGTAATGAAAATGGGATTACAAAAGCATACTATGAGAATGGAAAAGTATCAGATGAAGTACCTTATATAAATGGAAAAAAAGAAGGGCTTGAAAAACATTATTATGAAAGTGGTACATTGGCATTTGAAACTCCTTATATGAATGGTAGGGAAGAAGGTATTGATAAAACATATTATGAGAATGGTAAAGTAAAGAAAGAGGTTGCTTATGAAGCCGGGAAAGCGATAAGCGGATTTTTCTATAAGGTAGATGATATAAAAAGTGAAATGGAAAAAGTGGATATAGATAAACTAAATAAGTAAAGGATAGCCCCATCTACCACGAGCCTCCCCGATGTGGTTGATAAGGATTTGCAAACGGTTAGTAATAGTGCTTATAGTCAGGCAAGAGATAAATTAAATTATACTGCATTTGAAGAACTTGCAAATGATGCTAGTGATATATTTTATAAAAAATAATATTCTCTGGTATAAATCATCAATATTGTAGAAATCAAACCAGAACAAAGCCTGTATACATTAAACTGCAACATAAGATAAAAGGCATAATTACATGAATAAAGATTTACAATCTATCCAACCAGATAGACCAAATATTATAACTACAGAGATTGAAGCTATAAGCTTCTATCGTAAAATGGATACAAAGGCGACTGTTGTCGAAATGATTGCAGGAAAGTATGTTCTTGTTGAAGAATTTTATAGCAATGGTTTACAAGTTTTAAATGAACTAAAAAGAAACCTTTTACTTAAACATAAGGACAAAAGTTTTCAAGGACAACGCGATTATCGTTCTGCATTTAGAGAAGCCTCACATAGATTATTACTGAAAGTAAAAGATAATAAACTAATTGTTAAAAAATCTCCTGATATTGGTTGGTTAAAATTGTTATACCCAGATGCATCAGAATTTTATATATCTTTTCCCGAAGTTCAAGGAATGAATAGCTCATGGCAGTGGTATAAAAAGGGAATTGAAATTAAAACTTTAAATTTAACGCTTCACCCTTTTTATGGAACATATTTTCCAACAAGGTTTGATCATTTAAAATTATTTGATAAATGGTTAAAGAAATACGAAGGAGCAAAGAATAACGCAATAGAAATTGGTGTAGGAAGTGGTGTTTTATCATTTCAATTAATCCAAAATGGTTTTAAAAACATCTTCGCAACTGACATAAATAAAAATGCAATTATCGGTGTTTCGCAGGAAAGTAAACGATTAGGATTTGAAGATAAGATAACACTAAATCATGGTGATTTATTTGAAAATTGTGATGTTAAAGCTGATGTTATTGTTTTTAATCCTCCTTGGTTACTTGCAAAACATAAATTGGAAGAGGGAATTGATAAAGCCATGTATTATGAAGAGGAACTATTTCCAAGATTTTTTGAACAAGCACAAAAGCACCTTTCTCCTGATGGAAAAATAGTTCTAATATTTTCAAATCTAGCTCAAGTAGTTGATGAAGAAAGCACTCATCCAATAATAGAAGAACTGCAAAAGAATAAGCGTTTTAGAAAAGAATTGCACCTAAAAAGAGATGTAAGAGCTTCATCAAGAAGAACAAAACGTAGAGATTCTAGAGATAATGAAAAAGTTGAATTATGGGTTTTAGCACCTAAAGAAAAGAAATAATTCTATAAATTAAACATAGACTATCATATAATGAGAAGCACAACAAAACAGAGGAGAGGAACAAGATACCCACGCGAGTTTTTAAATAGTTATAACTTATAATTTTTATTGATGTAATAAGAAATAGCAAACTTCTATGAAGGGTATCGGGTCCCTCACTTTGGGCGTTGCACATACTTTTCATTACCTAAAAATGAAAACCTTATAATCTAACATATTTTATAACATTTATCGCTATAGCTGCATTCAAGTATTCTAAATGAGTGATGAAAACCTTATAAAGTTATATATATTATAAGGTTTTGAAAATAAGAAAATCAAATTTCCCAAGACTTTTAAAAGAGACATCAAAAATATTTATTATTTGCTATTATTAAACTATTCAGATATAATTATATATTGAAAGATGATTTAGAGTTTCATCTTTGGCTTGACTTTTATTGCTAACCTTTAGTTTACAGTATCATCCTTCCGAAAGAACACTCCACATTATATTTTGAGCATTTCAGCAATGAAATGTATAAACAACCAAAGGAATTGCAATGGCAACATTAGTAAACGGAACAGTAAAATGGTTCAACAGTGAAAAAGGTTTCGGTTTTATCGAACAAGAACAAGGCGGAGATGATGTATTTGTACATTATCGTCAAATTAATAGTAATGGTTACGACCGTGTTTCCCTTAATGAAGGTCAAAAGGTAACTTTTGAAATCGGTAAAGGCGAAAAAGGCTTACAAGCTGAAAACGTTACTGGTCTCTAAGACCATCAATGGGCAGAGAAACCTGTCCATATTTTAAACACTTCTATAAAGAGACTAATAGGTCTTTTTATGAAACTCCACTCTAACATTAAAAAATACTATCTTATTGTAAAATAGAAAATTTTAAGGGCTACTCTTTCACTAAAGGATTATCTGTAGATGATGGGGACTCAACTTCTGTCTCTTGTCCAGCATCATTTTTCTTGTTTAGCTTTTTCTGACGTTTTTCTTCTTGTTTTTTCTGCTTTTCGAGTTCTCGACCCCGTTTTTCATAAGAGTAGTTTGTTTTAGCCATTAGTCATCACTTTCGCAGTATCCTGCTATAGTCTATCTTGAAGCACGATGTACTATGAAGTTACGTCGTGCACTGCTTTATTATGGGGTCATAATATTCTCATGTACAGCTTTGTATCTTTTTTAATTCCATGCCAAGTTGCACGTCAATTTATACTCATTTCAATAAGTAAGGTAAACATTAAAAACAACAAAGATTTTTTCATACTATGAACCTTGTTCTTAATATTATATCAAAAGTTAATAACTATTGAACCCTCTGAACAACCAAAGAAGTTCAATCATATTTCAATATTTTAGTATCTAAAAAATGGAATCTAAATTTTTAAGTGATTTCCCTCTAAAATATCCTCCATTTTTGAAGATATTGAAAACCTTATAAAATTATATATTTTATAAGGTTTTTGCAGATGCCTTTTAATTTCCTATAATTTCTAGTCATGTATGTTTGTTTTTGTATAGAAATTCATTTGAATTACATACTGGACAATATTTAGTACTTTTTACAGCTATTTGTAAATAAACCTTTGTTTACTCCAATATACCGTAATTTGAAAGGGTTTTCAGGCACCCGTTTTTTCATTAGGGCGAAAAAATGGATATAGAGGCAATATTACCCCTCTTAAAGCATTAAGAAAAGAGCATAATTAAAACTATGCTCAACTATCTAAAGATATATTGGATTTCCCTTCTTGTGTACTTGATAAAAAGTACAATCAAGTTTATCAAGCATACGTATAGAATCATAGCCTTTGGGAGAAAGATTCACCTCTTTTTCACTGCAACTTGCTATATAAAAAAGCTTTTGCTGTTTAATAAAATCTATATCTTTCATAGTGAGTGCTTTATATTGTTTCTCAATGCTTTACTTTTACCATTTATTTGTCTAATAAACTTATCTACCTCATCAGCCGTTCGTTCAGGATCTTCAAGCATAGGTACATGTCCTATCTCTTTCAATATCACCAGATGACTTCCTTGAATGGTATCATGAAACAGTGTGGCATTGTCAATATGTGTCATGCGATCTTTCTCTCCCCATAATATAAGTGTGGGGATATGAATATTTTTTGCAATATCGTTTAAACAACAAACGTCTTTATATATATCCTCATAGAGTATTTTTTCCAAATCACGTCTTGCACACTTCTCTTGAAGAAGCACATCCTTGATTAACTCTGGGACATATGGAGATTTATGCATAGAATAGCTTAACAGTGTTTCGAGTCTCTCTTTTGTACAGACATCGTAGAGCGGATTTTTATCAGACTGTTCTACGAGTTTGACTCCATCACTTTTTGTTTGCTCCATTCCCATAGCATCTATAAGAATGAGTGTCTTAACATTGTTTATATGATTTCCTGCATAACGTAAAGCGATAGCTCCACCCATAGAATGACCAAGCAGATAAAAATCTTTCACCTTTTTAGTTTTTAAAAATTCATGTAACCATTCTGCCTGATCGGTAATCGTATAGCCTAATGTCTTTTTTGAAACACTCTCCCCGTGTCCGGGTAGATCGATCACAATCACATGATATTTATCATCTAACTCTTTGACGAGTCTGTCCCAAGTATCCTTATTGCCACCAAAGCCATGAACAAATACAAGTGTAGAATCACTCTTGACATCATTTTCAAGGTAAACGATCTCTCCAAAATCTAAAGTAATAGACTTTTTTACCAATCCCGCACTATATCGCTCATACACCATAACTATATCATATACTTTTTTTGAACTACCAGTTGTAATACCCAGTATTGCAACTAAAATAATAATAATGATTTTTTGGATGGACATTGTTTATCTTACTTTCTATACAATACACAATATTGATAAGGTGCTACGGGTTTGATTTCATTTTCTTTCTCAAAAAGTGCAAATTCATCATAATTTGCATTTTTATACATTGATTCAAAAAAGTTTTTCTTTTCCATTATTTACTACTTTATAAAATTCTTTATATCGAGAATGATTATATCGTAAATGCATTTTGCTCAAGTGCCAACAACTTCTTCTTTGCTTCCAAACTACCAGGATAACCTGATAAAGAGTCATCAACTCTAATAATACACTGCAAATTCTTTCTTGTGAATACGATTGGCTATCCTTGCCAAAATACTGTCTTAAATCGGCTTGTGATGGCACAAGAAAGTCACTGCAAGCTTTCTGATCTATCCACTTATGAGTAGGGAATTTACCTGCCATACTCTTCTCCTGTACAATTTTTATAGTGTAATATACTTGTGTTTATTATATCATGGTCATACAAATTTTAAGTGCGAAATAGTTGGTAGTGTAATGCTGATTATTAAACAATGAAAACCTTATAAAGTTATATATTTTATAAGGTTTTGAGCACAAGAGATTTTTGATATACTCTTAATACTGAAATATCGTAATAGCAGGACATTGTGTTCCGTTAATAAATAGTTATAAATCACCAGGTTTTCACTATAGTAATTCTTTCTGAAATTTACGCTTTTGCAAACATTTTTAAAATAAGAGGATCTCACAATTATAGTTTGCTGGAAACAATCTTAATTTAAGGGCTCATCAAAAACACCTAAGGAATACACCTAATGAATAGAACAACGAACGATTCGAAAAAACTGTTAGCACTCAATAAGCCTAAGGGTTATGTGGTCACCCGATCTGACGAACTTGGGCGAAAAACAGTTTATAATCTTTTGCCCGATTGGGTTTTTCATGACGGATGGATGCCCGTCGGACGCCTTGATCTAGAATCTAAGGGGCTTCTATTATTCACAACCAACGGCAAAATCGGCAACGCGTTGACCAAACCTGGGAATTGCATTAAGGTATACGAGATCTGGGTCAGGGGCCACGTAACAGACGAACATATTGCAGCGGCTATTAAAGGAGTGGAAAGTAAGCATGGTCTACTGAAAGCTCTTGTAGTCGAAAAAATAGGCATCGGTGGCGCAAAAACAAAACTCAAGATAGTAATTGACGAGGGAAAGAATCGGCATATCCGCCGACTTTTTGGAGCGTTGAAAGACCCAAAATTTGGGACGCCCTTAAAAGTGTTAGAATTGAAACGAATCAGCATTGGCAGTTTTAAACTCAACATCGAAAGCGGTAAGTGGCGTTACCTTACATTGGAAGAAGAGAGAATGCTAATTAAAAATTTTGATTAACACGAAGGACTATCTTTTACCTTCCTCCAGCTTTTCCCACATTCTTTTTATAAACAGAATAAAAAATTTATAACAAATCGTTGCACCTGACATTTTTCCGCTATGCTCCCAAATGCAGGTGAACTTAAACGTTAGTTCCTTATTCTCTAAAAAATGAAAACCTTATTAAGTTATATATTTTATAAGGTTTTCAAAAAAGGTATAAGTAAAAAAGTCTCTACAGAATTGGAGTCATTCCACTATTATTCCTAATTCCTCAGCTTCATATAATGAATGGTTATATATTGCTCTTTTAGTGTAACTCTCGACTAACTTGTAAATAAGAGATTGAGGAAGATTAATGGAATAAATTCCAGTAAATATTGATTTAATAAATATACAGTAAAATGTGCAAAATTGATAAAATTTATTACAAATGGACAAAGAATGATTAAATTTAAAAAATTGATATATTTAGCAATAACCTTAGTGCTATTGTATTACATCTTTATTGTAAATATATTGGTAACACTTTCAATTATAGCTTCTCTCTATATAGTATTTAAACTATATAAAGTTTATGCTAAAAAGAAATTAAATAAGTTATCAAGTTCTAAGGAGTTATTTAGAGCAAGTGAGTTGGGACTTTTTATTGCACTTGTTGCAAAAGTTGCAAAAGCAGATGGAAGAGTAAGTGAATTAGAAGCACAACTTATCGCTATTATGTTTGATGATATCTCTGGAATATTTATAGAGAGAGATAAAACAAGGAATATTCTAAAAGAGATTTTTAATGAAGAAAAAGAGAGAGATGATGATACAAAAGAGGTAGCACAATCTTTAAATAAACTACTGGGTCGTAGCAGGCTAAAACGTAAACAATTTGTAGAGTTTTTAATCCAACTTGCATTTGTAGACAGTGGAATCTGTTCTGATGAAGATAAGGTTTTACGTGAAATTGTGGACGAGTTAAATATCGCTCCTAATGAATATGATGATATGCTGAATAAGTTTGAAAACATGATGCAAAATAAACAGCAAACAATGAGTCTTGAAGAAGCTTGTAAGATTTTAGGTGTCAATGAAGGTGATGATATGAATACTATTAAGAAGACCTATAGAAATCTTGTTCGAGAATACCATCCCGATATCATAAAATCACAAGATAAAGACGAATCTTATATGGAAGAAGCAACTGCTAAAACACAGGAAATAAACCAAGCTTATCAGCTTATCAAAAAGACGAAAAAATAGTAAATGTATCTTTTGGTTAAAGGCGGATAAAAGGGTGATGAAACCTTATAAAGTTATATATTTTATAAGGTTTTATAAACAGGACATTTTGTCCGTTATTGCCATAAATAAACAAATAGAGGAACACTTTGTCCAAATATTGGCTCATCTCTGACTAAATGGACATAAGCAATTTTTATGATTGTATAGTTTTTCTGAGAAAAGTAGTGAAAATATGTCATATTGTCATACTTTTTAGAAATAGGCAGACATTTTTGATATACTAATAATATGAAAAATAAAGCAATAGAGGGACAAAGTGTTCCCCTAATAAATAGTTATCGCAAAAAGAAATGTCTACTATTCGTGGGTAACACCATACTTTGGCTCATCCTTTTTCTAGCTTGGAAATATGCATGTACCATCATCGTCTCGTAATTTCATACAAGGGCACAAGCTACTTTGGCTGGCAAGACTTAGGTACAGGCGAACAAAAGCCTACCGTCCAGGCAAGCATCCACCAGATACTAAAAAAAATCTGCAACTATCAGAGCTGTACTATTTCCGCTGCAAGTCGAACCGATGCTGGTGTCCACGCGCAGGGGCAAGTTATAAAAATCACTATTGCCTTAGCAATCGAATCAGGAAAACTTCTGCTTGGCATGAATTCACTATTGCCCGATGATATACGTATCCTGCAATGCAAACCCTGTGCCGCAGAGTTTAACCCGAATAAGGACAGCAAGAGCAAAGAGTATCATTATTACTTTTGTACGGACACAATCTACAACCCAGTTCTCAATGATACCGTTGCGCATATCCCCTCTAATAGCAAAGCCTCAACTACAGGGTCACTTGATATAGAACTCATGCAACAAGCCTGTAAACTCTTCATTGGCGAACATGATTTTTATAGCTTCGCGAAACGAGATACCAATATGAGTTCAACCTTCCGTACTATTTTTAGCTGTGAAATATTGCAAGCTCAACCTTCAACCTTCGGCAATAAAATTTACTATCTTAAGATCGTGGGCAAGGGCTTTTTAAGGCACATGGTTCGGTATATTGCTGGTGCTTTATTTGCGCTCGGTAGAAACCAGCTTAGCCTGAGTGATATTAGTGAAGCACTAGTGAATCACAAAGAAGAAAAGATCAGTTCCAGAGCCAAGTCGCGAGGGCTACATTTGATTCAAATTTGTTATTAGAGTTAAAAGTACTTGAATTCAACAACCCCGACCCAAGGGTACGGGGTATGAATCGGATTTAAATTTATTGGTGAGACGTAACTCACGATAAATTATCACTCAATGTCGATAATAAATCAACCCACAGGGTCGGGGAATTATTCCCGACTAGATTCAAATATATGGACTTATATAGAGACTCTCCAACTTCCGTAACTAATCACAAACCCTTACAAATATTGACTTTTAAACACTTTTAACAACTAATAAATTTAATTAACTCACATATTCCCAAAAACCATTATGTCCATATTTTACATCACCTAGAGAGCATCTAAAAGTAAACTCTTTATCTGAGATAGTATAAGCTCTAATTTGATAAAATACAACTCTTATAAAAGTTTCAAAATCAAAAGGGTTAATTATAATGAGCGAGAGCAAAGATTTTTTACGTACAATAGTTGAAGAGGACTTAAAATCAGGCAAGTATAAAGAGGTTACTACAAGATTTCCTCCAGAACCTAATGGGTTCCCACACATTGGACACGCTAAATCTATCTGTATAAATTTTGGTATTGCAAGTGACTATCATGGTCACTGCAACCTTAGAATGGATGATACCAATCCAACTAAAGAAGACACAAAATATGTTGAGGCTCTTAAAGATGCTGTAGAGTGGCTTGGATTTGACTGGGGTGATAATGTATATTTTACGTCTGATTATTTCCCTAAGTTATACGATTACGCTGTTGAGCTTATTAAAATGAATAAGGCATACGTTGATAGTCTAAGTGAAGAGGAGATACGTGAATATCGTGGGACTGTTACAGAGCCAGGAAGACGTAGCAAATATGCCAAGCGTAGTGTTGAAGAAAATCTAGACCTTTTTGAAAGAATGAAAAAGGGTGAATTTAAAGATGGTGAACACGTATTAAGAGCCAAGATTGATATGTCTGCTGCTAATATGAAAATGAGAGATCCACTTTTATATCGTATCAGACATGCACATCACTTTAGAGCAGGAGATGAGTGGTCTATTTACCCAATGTATGACTTTGCTCATTGTTTATCTGATTATATTGAAGGTGTTTCTCACTCTATTTGTACATTAGAGTTTGAAAACAACCGTGATATTTATAATTGGGTACTTGATACTCTTGGGTTAAAGTTATCACGACCTTACCAGCATGAGTTTGCACGACTAGGTATTAACTATACGGTTATGAGTAAAAGAAAGCTTTTAGAATTGGTTGAAGGTGGACAAGTTAGTGGCTGGGATGATCCTCGTATGCCTACGATTGCTGGATATAAAAGAAGAGGTTATACGCCAGAATCTATTTTGAACTTCTGTGATCAAATAGGTATAGCAAAAGCAAACTCAATGGTTGATGTTACACAGCTTGAATTTTGTATAAGAGATGATTTAAATAAAAAGGTGCCGCGTATTATGTGTGTGCTTGACCCACTAAAAGTAACAATTGAAAATTATGAAGTTAGTGAAGAGATTGATGCTTCATACTACCCACATGATGTACCAAAAGAGGGTTCAAGAAAGATACCTTTCTCTAGGGACATTTATATTGAGCGTGATGACTTTATGGAGAACCCTCCAAAGGGTTACTACCGCCTTACACCTGAACAACCAGTGAGACTTAGACATGGCTATATTATCACTTGCAAGGAAGTTATAAAAGACGCTAGTGGAAATATCACAGAAATAAAAGCGCAGTATCATCCTGAATCTAAAAGTGGCTCAGATACTAGCGGTATCAAAGTCAAAAGTGCTATCCAATGGGTGAGTGCTAAAGAGGCTAAAACAGTAGAAGTAAGGCTTTATGACAGATTATTCAAAGATGAAGCCCCTGAGGGAGTAGAAGATATAAACCCAGACTCTTTGCAAGTTATCAAAAATGCCCTTATTGAACCTGCTGTGATAACTGAGAAACCTGATGAGAGATTCCAGTTTGAAAGACAAGGGTATTTTTACGCTGATCCTATTGACTACAGAGATGAGCACCCTGTGTTTAATAAAATTGTCGGTCTTAAAGACTCTTGGGCAAAAAAAGCAAAATTAAATGAAAAGAAAAAAACAGGCGAACCTGCATCTAAACCTCAAACTAAAAAAGTACAAGTAGATGGCGAGGTAGCACCTATGAGTGAAGCTGAACAAACACTATTTGATAAGTACACTGGTGAGTTTGGACTAAATAGCGAAGTAGCTAATACTCTAGCACGTGATGAGAATTTATCTAGCTTCTATGAAGAGGCTCTATCTGTGCTTAATAGTCCTGTAGGTCTAGCTAACATTGTGGCCAATGAGGTAGCTAGAGAGCTAAAGCAGATGCAAGCAAGTGAGCTTAAATTTAATGCAAAGCAAATATCAGAGCTTGTTAAGATGGTTGATGATGAGACTATTTCAAGTAAAATTGCTAAACAAGTATTTGAAGAGATGGCGAAATCTGGAGAAAATCCAACACAAATAGTTGAAACTAAAGGACTTGTACAGATAAGTGATCCCTCTAAAATTTTGCCTATTATTGATGAAATAATTGCAAAAAATCCAGACAACGTCGCTAAGTTTAAAGCAGGCAACACCAAACTATTAGGCTTCTTTGTAGGGCAAGTACTAAAAACCACAGGGGGCAAAGCAAACCCAAAAGTGGTAAATGAACTTGTGGCTGAGAAATTAAAATAATAAACTAACCCAAAAGGCTAGTTGAGCACTAGCCTTTTTTCATTAACTCATTTAAGAGATTTCACTCAAGTTTAGATTATAAAAAACCGATCAATATCTATCTTGAATATCTTAAAAATGTAGGATAAGGTAACAGCTAGAGGTGGAAATAAAGTACTATAAACTGCTAACAAAACGCAGGAGCCAATATGAACTCGCATACGAGTTCATATTGCTCTCCTAAAACGTTACAAACTTTTTATTACCTAAAAACCAAAACCTTATAATCTAACATATTTTATAACGTTTATCGCTGTAGCGACGTTTAGAGAGCATAAATATGTAACCAAGTATATAAAACCTTATAAAATGTGCTATATAGGAGATTTTATAATGTAAAGTACAAAACAAGAAGCCTAAAAAAATTTAATTATGACGAAGAAGGTAATTACCAACTACCTCCACCTCCACCACCGCCTCCACCACCAGAGAAACCACCTCCACCGGAAAAGCCACTTCCTCCACTGCTTTTTGAAGGAGGAGTTGCAGCACTGTCTACTGAGGAGGAGAAGTCTTTCATATTGTTAATATTGCCATGATACCAGTAAGGGGTACTAACACCCAAGATTGCAAAGAAAGAGAGCCAGTGTTCTGTCTCTTTAAAGAGTACAGCATAAGGCAACATCTTTTCAAGATAGAGTGGATCCATCTCCAGGCGTCTTTTGATCTCATCTTCTTTTACGCGCTTTACAAACTCTTTTAAGCCTAAAAGGTGTGTGCGGGCATAAGCACCTTTTTGTGTATATTTACCTATTCTTTTGTAGGTAAATACTAAGGCTATGATCAAAACAGCTATAACTGGAAAGGGTCCAATAAGTATCTCTTTTAATGCAATCTTTTGACTTAATAATCCATAAGCAGGACTACTTCCTATAATAGCAAAGACAACTCCAAAGATCTTATTGAACCAAGCTTTACTGCTAAAGAACATACTTAAACCTACACCGGCAAATATAGATGAAAATATAAGAAGAGAGATAACCTCTATACCGTATTTATCAAAAAAAACATAAACAGCTAAAGCTAAAACAGGCAACAAGTATAAAATACTTTTCCAAAGAAAGTTTTTACGTACTCTTTGTGGGTTTTCAACCATATACCCATCACCTACAGACCAAGTATAGAGATTATCATTGATATGCCCAAACCCTTTTTGTAACGCTGAAGCTTTTGATTCTGAGCCAGATGACATACTAAAACTACTCTTGCCTTTAAAGAGTATTTGATTCAGTAGATACTTCTGATCCATGTTTAAATCTTCTGTACTCTTGTGTGTACGTTTGAGTAAGGGATCCAACTTTTTATCTTTATGGTCTATCTCCAAATAACCCAACTGTGCAAGTTCCAGTACTGCTGCGGAAAAATCTTCATTATCTGCAAATTTATCTAGCACAAGTCCTGACTCCAGCAGACTTAAACCTTTTGGTGCTTCATACTGCACTGCTACAGATCTTTCATCTACAAAACCTGTATGCTTTTTGTACATAGTACGGAAGTAAAGTAAAAAACCTGCCAAAGCTCCCCAGTGCCAGATCCCCAAGAACCAATCGAGAAATGAGGCTTTGACATTTTCAAGTCCATTTTGATCTAAGGTATTGGCAGGGTAAGCCATCTCGACTGTCGCACCCTCGTAAGGCTTAAGACTTGCTACCTTTACTTGTAAGTGCTGCGCATTTACCCAGTTACTTGTTGCTCCAGAACTCTTCATACCGTAACGACCTGTATAACTTGAAAGTGCTATATTATGTTGACTGAGTGAGGGTGGTAGAAAAAAGTTAGCTTTTACATTGGCAATAGGGATTTGCCAACCTGTTCCGATGATGTTCCAACGTACCGCATCATTTTGTTCATTTTGTGCAGCAGGGAGCACACCTTTTTTCACACGATACGCGATACGATACATATGTTTACCTGTAATATAGGTAGAAGCAGAACCTATCTTCAATCGGATAATATTACCTGCATGCCTAGAGCCCATAGTGGACTGTTGCCACTCAACCATACCACCATCAAGTTGTACAGAAAAGTTGTATAAACCTATATCTTTTGTGACAGTATTGACCTTCACTGTAAAGGGAATATCACGAAAGATACCATGTTTTGAAGCACCTTCAAAGTTATACTCTATAGACTCAACAATGGAGAGTTCACCACTTTGTTCTACGGTTACGTTGATCTCATATGCTGAGATCTTTTCAGCCCAGAGAGGACTAGCCTCTACTAAGAAGAGTAGGGCAAGAAGAAAAATTTTCATACTTACTTCGCTTAGAAATCTATCTTAGGCATCTTCTTCACAGCTTCAGCTTCACTCTCATCAAGCTCAAAGTAGTCACGTGATGTAAAGTTAAATTTCTGTGCCACAAAAAGATCAGGGAAAGATTCTAGTTTTGCATTATAATCTCTGACGATCGCATTGTAGTAACGTCTGGCATTTTGGATAGCATCTTCAAGACCACTTAACTCTCCCTGGAGGTGTAAAAAGTTCTCATTTGCTTTGAGATCAGGATACGCTTCTGCTAATGCAAAGAGTTTTCCCAATGCTCCAGAGAGCATATTAGCAGCAGCTGCTTTTTCTTCTACACTATCTGCATTCAGACCTTGTTGACGTGCCTGGATGACTTTCTCAAGTGTATCAGCTTCATAATCCTTATATCCTTTTACTGTATCTACCAGTGCAGGGATAAGGTCATAACGACGTTTAAGCTGTACATCTATATCTGACCATGAAGCATCTATACCTGCTCTCAGTGACACAAACTTGTTATAAATTACTATTAAATAACCAACAACTGCAACTATGATCAACAATACTATATTTCCAAAACTCATTCTTCATCCTTTTAATGTGATTTCGGTAATATTATAACAAAGATATATGACAAATGTGTGTCAAAAATAACATATGATTTAGCGTTTGTGTTATACTTACTTAAAAATTAAAGTAATTTTCTAAAATATGACTAGTCATATGAGCCTACTGCTGAAGTTATCGTAGTGTATAGCTTCAGCAAGTCATAGTGACAACGTAGTTATTTGGGCTTTGCTCAAATAGCGTTAATTTCAATAAAAAAAGAATATTTATGGCTTATGACCTCCAAGATAAACTTGTTATTGCTATCTCCTCACGTGCACTCTTTAGCCTTGAAGAGGAAAATGCGATTTTCGATAAAGAGGGGCTTGAAGCGTATTATGATTATCAGCTCTCCCGTCTTGATGACCCCTTAGCTAAAGGATCTGCATTTAGATTTGTACAAAATCTGTTAGCTATCAATAAAAAATTTGACAACAAACTCATAGAAGTTATCATCCTCTCACGTAACAATGCTGCAACAGGACTACGCATAGGACGTTCCATAGAACACTACAATTTAGACATAGAACGCACAGGGTGGACGGCAGGTACTCCCGTAGCTCGCTACCTTGAAGCCTTTAAAGTGGACTTGTTTCTTTCTGTCCACTCCCCTGATGTTGAAGAAGCAGTTAACTCAGGAGTAGCAGCAGCAACCATACTTCCACATACACCCATTACATCCCAAGAGAGTGATATGGTGAAGATAGCCTTCGATGGAGATGCCGTTATCTTTGGTGATGAGAGTGAAAAAGTGTATCAGGAAAAAGGCTTGGAAGCGTTCATAGAGCATGAAAGGAATAATGCCAAAAACCCACTCAGTAAAGGGCCTTTCTTCAAGTTCCTCAAAACTATCTCAGAGATACAAGACAAGTTCCCTATGGAAAGTTCTCCCATACGCACAGCGCTTGTAACGGCTAGAAACTTTTCAACACATGAAAGAGTACTTGGAACTTTAGAAGGTTGGGGTGTACGTGTAGATGAAGCCTTTTTCCAAGGCGGTGTACAGAAATATGAAGTCATAAAAGCTTTTGGTGCAGACATCTTTTTCGATGACCAGGACACTCACTTGGAGCCTACTTCAAAAGAGACACCCTCTGCTAAGGTACCGTATAAACGTTAGATACTAATTAATATTAAATATCTATTCTTTTTCTTTGTGCTACTCCTTGATGTAGCTCAATAGATTTTCTCTTTCATTCCAATATACTTCGCGAAACTATTACCTGGCGTGGTAATATCTAAGGCTATTATAATATGAGTGAATTTTTAAACAACAATACCTCTCCTTTTGAAGGACAATATCCAGACGGGCATCCCGTACGTACTTATCTTGAAGAGAATCTTCTTATCCGAAGTATCATCAATGAATTACAATCTGTCAATATTCAAGAAAACTTTGAGTTTTTCAAAGAGCTTTTTAACAAACTGGGAAAAGTTGAACTTCACTTTGCACGTAAAGAGAATCAACTCTTCCCTTACCTTGAAAAGCATGGATGGACATCTCCTTCACAAGGTATGTGGGCATTTCATGATCAGATAAGAGATGAGATCAAAGAGACAAGAAAAGCTATAGAAGCAGAAGATATTGAAGCTATTATCATGAATGCTCAACAGGTTTTTCGTTCTTTAGAGCACATCATGCAAGTAGAAGAAGGACGACTTCTTCCTAATGCAATGAATCTGCTTAGTGAAGAGGAGTGGAAAGAGTTTCGTGATGGAGACAAAGAGATAGGCTGGATGTTTGACACAGCTCCAACACCTTACCCAGAAGTAGAATACATCCACCCAGGGGAAGATACTAAACGTAAAAAGCTTCCATTTGGCACAGAAGACAAAACACACTATGATGAAGGATATCTAACTCCTGCACAAGTTAATTCTATCTTTAGAATCCTGCCTGTAGACATCACCTATGTCAATGAAAATGACCAAGTTGTCTTTTATAATAGAGGTGAGGACAGGGTTTTCCCTAGAAGTGCAGGTATCATCGGTCGTGAAGTGAAGTTTTGCCACCCGCCAAAAAGTGTAGATCAAGTCCTTAGGATCCTTGAAGAGTTCAAAGCCGGTACTCAAGACCTTGCTGAGTTTTGGATCCAGTTTAAAGGGAAGTTCATCCATATCCAGTACTTTGCAGTACGTGACGAAGATAGAACCTATCGTGGGGTCATAGAGATGAGTCAGGATGTAACGCACATAAGAGAACTCGAAGGTCAACAGCGTTTACTTGATTGGGATTCGTAGAGAATTCCTCGTTCCATCTCTCCCGAGATGGAACTCATATATCAATTCAAACAGTAAATAAACTCCCCCCCACTAAACACAATAATACCATATATGCATTCACCTCAGGAGAGCTGGAAAGAGACAAATACTTTATATGGTTATATTTTAATATAATTAGTTATAATGAATTATAATTCATATATTTAATAGTTATTTTTTTAAAATTCAATTTTAGAAAAAATCTATTATCTAGGAAAGGTGAAGTTTATGCTAAAAGTACAATATGTAGGACCAAGAGTAGAGATATCAAATCATGGAGTTGCTTATAGAAAGTCTAAAGAGGATAAATATGTTTATCTCATGGTAGCCTTGGAGATCCTTAAAAATATAGACAATGATGCTGAACGGAAAAAATTATATAGCCATGATTTTGAAAATAAAGCACTAGAAGAAGTATTACACAGTATCTTGAAATGTCATGAAAGTAGTGTTGAGGAAAAAGTTAAAGAAGAAGGGCATCAATATGAACAAAAAATGCTACAGGAGATAGAATATATACGAAACTTACCGCATTTAACAGATATTGACAAAGAAGTTTGGATAAAAAATATTGAACTTATGAAAGTATATAGGATACAAAGAGCTATCAATAAAAGATGCTATATCCATTGTATACAAAATATTATACAGGTGATAAAAAATAAACAAATACAAGAAATCACAACACCTTTTAATAAAAGTTTTTTTCATGTTTTAAACTCTATCCGTGGCGCACTTATCGCAGGAAAACCTTCCCTGGATGCAAAAGTAATGGAAGAAAATAATAAAGATGATCAAATGATCGTAAAATTATCTATAGGGTAGTGGTACTGTTAAAAACCCTCTTGTAAATACGCTTGCATAATAGTGTAAAGCACCAACTCTGCCTCTTCCACACTTCTACCAAAGGTGATGATACCCTCTTCATGCCCTTTCATTACAAATGCATTGTTCATCATAGGATCAAGGTTAGTGTAAAGTCCTGCGATCTCTTCTACCATCTCGGCTGTTCCGTACTCGGCTGTAGTAGCAAGGTCATTTTTGGCTTTCATAAACTTCCAAAGTGCTAAAGAGTGAATATGGATCACCGTTGTGATACGGTCATCTATCTCATAGATCATAGCATGACTGAGTGCTTCACTGCTTGGTTTATGTGTTCCTTGTGAGATGACTTTAAAAGTGCTGAAATCATAATCACTGATATAGGTGTAATACTCACGAGAGAGCGTCTGCTTTCTTCCTGTTTGCGTAGCTGTGATAAAAAAAGATTTAGAATTATCGTCTCGTATCGAAAGATTGCCATAACCTATCCCGTCTTTCTCACCTATCAAGCCTAGGGTAAAAAGGCGTGTACGCAGTGCTTCAAGTTGCTCATAACCTGAAAACAGGGGAATGTCTTGTTTTTGATGCTCTATACTGTATTTGATAATACCATCTAGCATATGAGCTCTTTTATGGCTTTTTCATCTGCTTCGATGAGTCCTGCTTCGGTGATTAGTCCCGTAATGAGTCGGGCAGGGGTAACATCAAAACCATAATTTGCCCCTTTTGCACCCTCTGGTGTAATGCGAAGCTCCCCGGGTTTCCCCTCACTGTCAATCCCTCTCATGATATGGATCTCATCTTCACTACGCATCTCGATATCTATCTCTTTCATACCGTTGCAACTTTCAAAATCAAAAGTACTTAAAGGCAAGGCAACATAAAAAGGTACACTGTTATCATTTGCAGCCAATGCTTTGAGGTAAGTACCTATCTTGTTTGCTACATCTCCACAGCGAGTTACTCTATCTGCCCCTGTAATGGCCATATCAACCATGTTATGCTGCATCAGGTGTCCGCCGGTGTTGTCTGCTATGATGGTATGATCAATGCCTGCATCTAAGAGTTCCCATGAAGTTAGATTTGCTCCCTGGTTACGCGGACGTGTTTCATCTACCCATACATGTACATCGATACCTCTTCGTTTTGCTTCATAAATGGGAGCTAATGCTGTCCCACTGTCTATGATGGCAAGCCAACCTGCATTGCAATGGGTTAAGATATTGATCTTTTTCAGGTTCTTTTCCTGCATGATCTTCTCGATGATATCACAGCCTACCTTCCCGATGGTTTCACTACGTTTTACATCTTCATCACAAATGGCTATGGCTTCTGCTTTTGCGTCTGAAAGCACGTTATCACTCTTTTCTATAATATCTAACATTCTATCTACTGCCCACATCAAGTTTACTGCTGTGGGGCGAGAGGATCGTATCTTCAGGGCTTCATCTTTAATGCGTGCTTTGTCATCTCCAAACTCACGTGCAAGTAGATACACTCCCATCGCAGCTACATTTCCTATGACCCCGGCACCACGTACTGTCATATTTGAAATAGCTTCAGTTGCTTCAGCACCTGTAGTGAGTTTGCGTATCTTTGTTTCATGGGGAAGGTAACGCTGGTCAAGTACCTCTAAATCCCCGTTGTCATTTAACCATATTGGTCTGTATTTTCCTTGCATTTTAAGCCTTAATCAATTTCATTATATCATCTGTGGTTTTCACAGTATGGTATTGCTTTATAAATCGTTCCCCGATGCTGATAGCAAGACGATTTGCTTCTTCACGAACGGCATCATCTTCGATCCCTCGAATATCTTCTACCCCTGCGATACCAAACTGCCTTCTTATGATCTTGCACCCTGCAAAACCGATGCTCTCTTGTAAAAGAGTTTGCATGTACTGCTTTTGATATGATTTAAGTATTTCATCATTGGCAAAGCCTTTAGTCAGCAAAGCACTCTCTTCAGTTTCATTCCATAAAGTGCGGAATTTTTCATCAAAACGCTGCCATACACTATTGATAGTTTCTAATATTAAATCTGAATATCTGCTATCATTATCCTGCACAGTATGAGAAACCCAGGACATCACGAGGTTCGCAATAAGTGCACCCACATCAAATCCCATCGGTCCGACAAAAGCAAACTCGGAGTCGATGACATAAGTCTCATCCTGGTTGATCATAATAGAACCGGTATGTAGATCACCATGAAGCAGGGCATCACTTTGGTTCATAAACTTGTATTTAAGGTGTAAGATCTTTGTTTTGAGTTCAAGATCATTTGCGATACGCTCTGCCACATCAGAGAGTTCTGGAAGTTCAGCATTGGTTTCATCTTCCATGAAAGGTGCAGTAAAGACAAAGTCTTCTGTGAGTTTACAAAGTTCACTGTTACCTATGAATTGTGAGACAAGAGTACGTTTATCAGAACTTGAGAGATAAAGGGAAGAAGTCTTAAAGAGCGTGTTAGCCAAAAAGGAGCTGATATCTTCTGCAAACTTTGGATACTCTATGCCTTCTATCATCCCTTTACGCATGATGATATGAGAATTTAAATACTCCATAATGAGCAGACTCATCTCTTCATCACTATGGTAGATCTTTGGTATATGAGGACTAAGCTGGGCAAATCGTTCAAGGGAACGGATCTCATACGTCATTCGCTCTTTAGACAGAGGATAACTTTCCCCCACACAACGCAAGTAGGGTACAGCTTGTTTAATGATGAGTTGTCGGGATCCATTAGAGCTTGAAGTGACCAAAAAGACAAAGTTAAGATTTCCATCACCTATCTCATCAATGATAAGTGAGTCAGCATCAAAAAAAGCTTTGATCTTTGGCAATGAAAAGAGATAGGCTTCAAGGTTTGATGCATCAAGAATGGTATAGGACATGCTTAGCTCCATTTATCAGAATAAAGCTAATTATATCAGCCTTAACATAAGTATAGTTCTAAAGTGTCATAAAATCTACAAGCTCAACGCCACTACACCCCTTTTTTATCCTTTTGTGTTCTCGTGCATCTTCTTCTGCCAGTTCAATGAGATCAGCAAAATCTTTTTTATCTGCTTCAAACTCAAAGATCTCTTTTTCCGTACTGATCTCTATTATGACATCTTCAGAAGTAGAGAGTGCAATATTACGTAATCCTTTTGCAAATTCACTTTTGATCGCTTTGGCCACTTTCTCATTTTGAAGTATTTGAATAAGGCTAACCTCATTATATACATCACCGTCACAGAGCATTTTATAGCTAACTTTCATCGTTCCATCCATTATATTGCCTTTAATAGTTCATTTTATCAATTATAGTCTATTTTGCTAAAGTTAATAAATTATATGTCAAATTGTTATATTTTTCTTCTATTAACTATTCTTATTTATAATATGTTAAAATAATAAAAACTTAAAAAGGGATCTAGATGCTACATACTATATTGAATAAAGACAATGGGATCGTAATACTACAACCTCATGGTGCATTGAGAAAAGAAGATTTTGATAAAGCTGTTAAAGTCATAGACCCTTTTATTGAAGAATATGGAAAATTGAACGGAATTATTATCTATACCAGATCATTTCCGGGTTGGGAAGATTATGCTGCATTTAATAGACATTTAACATTTATAAAAAACCATCATAAAGAGATTAAAAAACTTGCCTTCGTTACTGATTCTATGGCTGGAGGTTTTGGAGAATTAATATCATCTCATTTTGTTGCAGCTGTAATCAAGAGCTTTGACTATGATAAAATCGGAGATGCTAAGATGTGGATATTAGAAGACTAAAACTTAAGAATAAACTCTTAGCAGATAACCTGGCATATTTTTTGATTAATTGTTGATTAATCGTTGATTTACTTGTTTTATATACTATTACATGAATAATTTGAAGATCAACTTCAGATTCCCCTTGGCTTTTTTTTAATTCAAATCTACAATCAAATCAGGAGTAACACTATAGAAATATTATTTTATATAGGTATTATTTACCTTACTGCAAAATTTTTGATCATACCATTAATGGTATCAACCAAACCAATAATACAAATACTTATGAGAAGAATATACACCGTTCTTTTTGTTCTGTTTTTAACTGCTACAGCTGCTGAAGCTTCTTACGCTAAGTTGGCTAAAGATGCAGGTCTAAGCCATAAAACTATGAAAGAGATAGTGAAAAAAGTGGTAAAGTATGAATCAACTACTGGTAATTATCATACTAAAAATCGTAAAAGTGGTGCTTATGGGCGTTATCAGATCATGCCTAAAACGGCTCACTCTTATGCAAAAAAACTAAAGATACCTAAAAGTAAATGGAAAATACCGCACAACCAAGATAAAATTTTTAAAGCTATATTGAGAGATAACATACGAAGCTTGAAGAGGAATGGCATAAAAGTAAGTGCATTCTCCATTTATGGAACACATCAACAGGGAGCAGGTGGTTTTAATGCCATTGTAAAGAATAAAAAACTCACAAAAACTTTAGAAAGAAATCTTAGACATAATCTTCCCAACAAACTAAGATCAACCCACAGAGCAAATCTCAAACGTACATGGATGAGATATTGGAAAAAGAAGTTTGCATAATTTTGGGTATTTACATGGTGCGGTAATTAGTTCTAAAAAAATACTTCATCATAACAGGGGGCAATAGTGTTGTTACAACAACTACCAAGATCAAGATGGAATAGGTCTCGTTATTAAGTGCCTCCGTAGTTCTGCCAAGCTCAGCAAAGATCAAACCTACTTCTCCTCTTGGGATCATAGATAGACCTAAAAAAGTTTTATCTTTTAAACCCATACCCGGCACCAGAAGTGCTGCTGAATATTTGCCGACAAATGCCATCAATATGAGTAGTGAAGAGATCATCCAAAAATGCATATCGCCAAAATCAATCACACTTAAGTCTATCGATAACCCAACATAAACAAAGAATATAGGGCTAAATAGGTAGATGATAGGATGCATTCTATCTCTCAAATGTTCAAGAAAATCATGATCATCTTCATTGGGATGCAGATAAGAAGCAAATGGGATAATAAAGCGTCTTGAAAATGCAATACCCGCAGCAAATGAACCTAAAATTTCAGGGATCCCTAAAAATGATGCAACGTAAGAGAAGAGTAGGATCAGTGAGATTATAAAGCTGGGGATAAACCCATGAACACGCCGTTTAAATGCTAGGTGACGCATGAGTTTTGCGACACCTTTGGCAACTACAGGAGTAAGCACAAAAAAGATCACAATAAAAGCAAAAATTCTACCCGTATGTACCAGAGAGATTTCACCAGTAGAGATATAATCATAAACAAAAACCAAAAAGAGTATACCTATCAGGTCATCCATAACTGCGGCACCTAAAACGATCTGTGCACGTTTCCCTGTAGCAATACCTATATCTTTTAGGACACGCATAGTGATACCAATACTTGTAGCAGTAAGTGTCCCGCCAATGAAAAGAGATGCATTTAAAGAGAGATTTAAAAAGAGGTAAGAGATAACAAAGCCTAAGGTAAAAGGGATGATAGCCCCACCAATGGCTAAAATTGAGGATTGGATACCAACATCTTTAAGTTTATTGATATCGGTTTCAAAACCAATTTCAAAAAGGAGTAACATAATTCCGATTTCAGCCAGTACTTTTAATAAGGGACCGCTTTGGGAGAGTAAGATCAGAGATAAACCGCTGGGACCTAAAACAAGCCCTGCAAAGATTTCGCCTAGTACCGCTACCATACCAAAATAGGCAAAAAGTTCTCCAAAAACCCTTGCACCTACAAAAACCAGTAACAGTACCAATATAAAACTATGCGTATCCATAATTTTCACTCCTCACTATGGAGAGTCTAAACTTAATTCATTATATCAACATTACTCTTTATTACCGTACCAACTAAATACCCAAACTTTTGAAAGAACGAGAGGAGGTAAGATGTGAGTGAAAAAATATGTAGGACTAACTGGTTAATTCAAAGATTTTTTTGCTTGCAGACTGCCTTCTCTCGTTCTTCCCGAAGGGTGCTGTGCTTTCGCACATACTCCGCGTTAGATTTTTTCGAATTCGCTAAGGCGAGTCCTTCAAAAATCTGCCTTGATTATGAACGAAATCACGGCATCAAAAATTTGGGTATTTAGTTGGTGCGGTAATATTATTCAAAATAACTGGCTTACTTTACTGCTCTCTTCTTGTAAAACTCACTTTTAAATGCCTCAAATCTACCTTCAGTGATCGCCTCTCTCATCTGTTTCATAAGATCAAGATAATAATAGAGATTGTGGATCGTTCCAAGTCTAAAATACGTGATCTCTCTGGCACGGAAAAGATGGCGCAGATAGGAGCGTGAGTAGGTTTGGCATACCATGCAGCCACATTCCGGGTCTATAGGTCCTTCATCGGTAGTATATTCCGCTTTTTTAATGTTTACTTTTCCAAAACTTGTGAAGAGGGTACCGTTACGTGCATTTCGTGTAGGCATTACACAGTCGAACATGTCAATACCTCGTGAGACATTTTCTACCAAGTCTTCAGGTGTACCAACACCCATAAGGTAACGTGGTTTGTTTTCGGGCATGAACTGTGTGGTCCACTCTACAGTATCATACATGTCCTGATTGGCTTCTCCTACGCTAAGCCCTCCGATGGCAAAACCATCATAGTCCATAGCACAGAGCTCTTTGGCAGATTTCTCACGAAAGACATTGTCTGTTCCACCCTGGATAATGGCAAAGATGTTTTGATCTACACCTATGCCTTCTTCTTGCTTGGCTCTAAAGTAGTCTATGGACTCCTGTGCCCAGCGTGTAGTACGTTCTATGCTTGCCTTGATACGATCTTGTGTAGCGGGCAGAGCTACGAGGTCGTCAAGTATCATCATGATATCTGAACCCAGGTTGTGTTGGATATCTATCACTTTTTTAGGTGTGAAGTAGTGTTTACTTCCATCAAGGTGACTTCTAAAAGTGATGCCCCCTTCATCTATCTTGACATTGTCAGAGAGTGAAAAGGCTTGGAAACCTCCACTGTCTGTAAGAAAACTCTTGGGATACTTGGTAAAACCGTGTAGTTTTCCCATCGTCTTGATGGTCTCATCACCCGGACGGATGTAAAGGTGATAGGTGTTCCCCAGGATGATCTCCGGCTTGATAAAAGTCGCAAGGTCTGTAGCATCAAGGGCTTTGACCGCACCCACTGTGCCAACTGGCATAAAAACAGGTGTTTGGATGGTAGAATGGGCTGTTTGGATGGTACAAGCTCTTGCTTTGCCATCGGTTTTATCTATCTGAAATTGCATTGTGTTATAATATCTCCCAAAAAATAATTACGAAAGTATATCTATTTTTACAAAATAAGACAAAATCGACTAGTCGCGTGAGCTCTCCGCTGAGGACAAGCATTAAAACGCAGTGCATGTGAAGCACTAAATGTCTTCATCGTAGGACTAAGCGTCCAGAAAAAAATTTAGTTTTTTTCTAAGTCGTGCTTTAGCACAGAAGCGTAGCTAATATATGAAAAAGGATTTTCATCAAAAACATACTTATCCTCGCAGATGGCAGCATCGCTAAACATTTCATAGAATGGGTCGGCAAAAAAAGAGTGGCTGAAAACAAATACTATGTCACATGCTATAAAGAGGATGTAGCACCGGAAAACATGCCTAAAAACATCTCTTTGATCCATGCAGATCCTACCAGCTTTTCTAAACTGAAAAATATTATGGATGATGTCAAATATTCAAATGTTTTTATCATTATGGAAGATATTGAAGATGTAAAGTATTCACTTAAAAATATACGCCTTATTGACGATAAAGTAAGAGTAGTGCTTGTAAATCAATGGGACGATGAGGAGATAGGCCGAGATGAAGAAAATGTTACCATACTGAATAGTGATGAACTGTTGGCTGCACACCTCTATGACAACCTTCCCAACGTACCGGTTGTAGCACAGAACGTAGGACTTGGACGTGGTGAGATCATGGAGATCCATATACCCTTTGGAAGTGCTTATGCCTACAGACATGTGGGTTCCATCCTTCAGCGTAAATGGAAGATAGCAGCTCTCTATCGTGATGAAAAACAGATCATCCCAACCAATGCAACGATGATACGTCCCAACGACACACTGCTTGTTTTAGGTAAACCTATTGTACTTGATGGTGTCTATAAAACCATTAATAAAAGAATAGGATTATTCCCTGAGCCATTTGGTAAAGACCTTTATCTGCTACTGGATTTCAGGTATGATCAGGAAAATGCACTGCTTTACCTTAAAGAGAGCATCTATCTTTTAGAGAAACTTGAAGAGAAATCACTTTATGTTCGAGTACTTTATCCAAATAATTTTGCCCTCATAGAGGAGATCAAAGCACTGGAATCAGAACATGTAACACTCTCCATTTGTTATGATGATAATGCTATTAAGACACTGATAGAGTATGATATCCATCAGTATGATATAGGACTTGTACTCAACAGTATCCAAACATTTGAAGCTGATGAGCTGAAAGAAACACTCTATGATCTCAAAAAACTGGTTTATCTTTTTGGGGATAACCTTCTCTACAACATTAAAGAGTGTGTGATACTCATGAGTGAAAATGAGAAGATGGAATCCATCTCCACTACAGCATTCGATATCTCTGAATCACTCAGTCTCAAACTTACCCTTGGTGATTTTGATCCGGAAGGAGACTTTGAGAGTAAAAAGATGATCATTGAGCACTATGAAACTCTGACACATATCTTTAATATGGAGATAAACATCGAACAAAAGGTGGTAAATCCTATCAGAGAGATCGCCAATATGAAAGATATATTGCAAATAGCACCTTTTGAAAAACAACTCAATACAGATAATTTGATGAAGCTCATCTCAACAAAAGTACAGGATTTTCTTCTTACCACAAAAAGACATCCAAAACTACTGGTTCCTTTTGCCTTGGCTGAAGGGTAATAGGGGATTAAGGGCATTTGAGATAAAATAAAGCAATTAATATTGTACAAGGTTTCCCCAGATGATCGTCCCTATAGAATTAGCGCATACGCCAAATATCACTTATGACATTACCATAGATGCACTGCCACAACTCACTTTCGATACAAAAGTAGCCATCATCACTAACCCAACTGTAGCAGGATACCACCTTGATACACTTTTGGCACATATCAAAGCACCCCAACTTGATATAGTAACCATTCCTGATGGTGAAGAGTATAAAAATCTTGAAACCATAGAAAATATACTTAATGAACTCTTTGAGCATAAACTTGACAGGAAATCCCTTCTCATCGCTTTTGGTGGTGGGGTTATAGGTGACATGACAGGGTTTACCGCAAGTCTTTACCAAAGAGGGATAGACTTCATACAGATCCCAACTACACTTCTTTCTCAGGTAGATGCCAGTGTTGGAGGTAAAACAGGTGTAAATAACAAGTATGGAAAAAATCTCATCGGTGCATTTTACCAACCTAAAGCGGTTTACATAAACCCTGAGTTCTTAAAAACATTACCTGCACGTGAATTTGCCGCAGGTATCGCAGAGATAGTCAAAATGGCTGTAATGTTTGACAAAGAGTACTTTACATTCCTCCAAGAGGCTGACTTCTCAGATGAAGAGGTACTTAAAGAGGCGATACGTAAAAGTGTAGAGCTTAAAGCATGGGTGGTCAATCAAGATGAAAAAGAAGCCGGTATCCGTGCAGTATTGAACTACGGGCATACTTTTGGGCATGTGGTTGAAAATGAGACAGATTACACCACCTATCTACATGGTGAAGCTGTAGCCATAGGGATGGTCATGGCAAATGCATTGGCAGTAGAACTTGGACTGTTTACCCAAGAAGAAGCGCAGAGCGTTAAAATACTTTTAGAAAAGTCTTCACTGCCAACGCAATATGTGATAAAAGATGTTGATGACTTCTATGAACACTTCTTCCTCGATAAAAAAGCTGCGAATAACAGTATCAAGTTTATCTTACCTAACGGAATGGGACACTATAAAGTAGTCTCAGACATAGATCAAGCTATTGTTAAAAAAGTGCTACATACTTTTGGAGAAGAAGGATGATACGAATTTTATTATTCACATCACTTTTTTTTACCACTTTGGCATTTTCTATGCCACAAACAGAGCAAAATAGTACTACTTCTATCACAGAAGAACAAAATAATTTAACTGCTCAAACAGATATCTTAGAAGAACAAAACAGTTCATCCGATCAGGTAGATAGCTTAGATAAAGCACAGAAAAAAGAAGAGTTATTAGCCAGAAAAGCCAATCTGGATAAAGAGATCCTTGATAATAATATCTGGTCCAAAATTTATAGTAATTACCATATCTATATAGAATTCAAAAAGGATAAAGCGGTACTTGATAATCAGATCAACATATTGGATGATAAATATAAACGTACAGTGAAAGAGAATGAAGCTTTAGAAATACTAAAAAATAAAAAATCTGTACTTATTGGAAAACTTCAACTTCTAGAAGAGTATGGAACTGACCCTTTTAAAAAGTTTCTTACACCACCTGTCATAGAAGAAGTACCCACTGTAGGGAATCCTATTGCTGTTATCTCTGCCATCTCATATCAAGAAAAACTTAAATCTGATCAAGAAGAGTATCACCAAAGATATGAATCACTGCAAACTGTTATGGAAAAAATGAAAGAAAAAGAGAAAGTAGTTGAAGAGATTTTTCTACTCGATGCAAATAAGACAAAGTACGGTAAAGAACTTTTAGATATCAAAGATAAGATCAAAACCTTTGCACCTGTGCTTGATATTTTCAAAACAACACAAAATGTTCACACCAAAAAGATAGACGAGATCAAGCTTAACCTTCAATCTGATATTAAAAGAGAACTTGAGAAGACGATGAACCTTGGAGCTATCATCCTCTTCTTTATCTTATTCCTCTTGTTTGTCAAATATCTTGTTCGTCGTTATATGTCTGATAATGACCGTTTTTATACGATCAATAAAGCACTTAATGCCACATTCTTTACTGCTTTAGTCTTTATTTTACTCTTTGCATATATTGAAAACGTAAGTTACCTTGTAACTATCCTTGGTTTTGCCTCTGCCGGTATTGCTATTGCAATGAAAGACTGGTTTATGTCTATTATGGGCTGGCTGACTATTATGTTCGGTGGTGCGATACATGTAGGGGACAGGGTAAAGTTTGTCAGGGATGGTGTTGAGTATGTGGGTGATATCGTAGATATCTCACTGCTTCGTATGACAATGCATGAAGATGTAACACTGACTACCTCTATGGTAAACCGTAGAGCAGGACGTATCATCTTCATACCAAATAACTTCATCTTTACAGATATGATAGCCAATTACTCACATGCCGGACTTAAAACCGTATGGGATGGTATAGACGTGGTAGTCACCTTTGATTCTGATATACACAAAGCATCTTCTATTGCTAAAGAGGTAGCAAAGAAGTATTCCAAAGGGTATACAGATATCACAAGAAAGCAGATAAACAAACTGAGAAGTCAATACAGTATGAAAAACACCAATGTTGAACCTCGTGTCTTTACACTTATCGAACCTTATGGAATGAAGATAAGTATATGGTATTTGACCAACTCTTATGCAACACTTACACTCAGAAGTACCATTTCAGCAGAGATCATTTCACGTATGCAGGAAGAAGAAAGTATCTTACTCGCTTTCCCTACACAATCTATCTATGTCGATAAGGATGTTCGCAAACCAAAAGTTGAAGATCCTACACTTTTTGATGATGAAATATGATGATAAGAATTGAAATTCAATACAGTGAGGCACTAAATGCCGAATCGTAAGAAAGTTTATTTTAAAACCTTTGGATGTCGAACAAACCAGTTTGATACCCAGGTAATGATGTCCAAATTACGTGAATTTGAACTCTCTGAAGATGAAAGTAGCAGTGATATCATTGTTGTAAATTCATGTACTGTTACCAATGGTGCAGACTCTTCTGTACGTAATTATATCTCCTCTATGAAACGTAAAAATCCTGATGCCAAGGTAGTTTTGGCAGGTTGTGGTTCACACTCTAAAGGTGAGGGGCTTTTTGAAGATAAAAAAGTTTTTGGTGTGATGGGGCACTCTGAAAAAGAGAAGATCAATGAGATACTTAAGATCGATGAGCCTTTTTATCAGATAGGTGACCTGAAACATATCGACTCTACTATTGTAGAGGAGTTCGTAGGTAAAAGCAGGGCATTCATCAAGATACAAGAGGGTTGTGACTTTAGATGTTCGTATTGTATCATCCCTGCTGTTCGTGGTGATGCCAGATCTCATAGAGAAGAGACTATCCTGGAACAGATCAGTAAACTTGCTGCCAATGGTTTTGGAGAATTCATCCTTACCGGAACCAATGTAGGAAGTTACGGACAAGACCATAATACTTCAATGGCGAAACTTCTTAAGAAAATGAGCTACATTCGTGGTGTAAGACGTATACGTATTGGAAGTCTCGAGCCTATACAGATAGATGATGAGTTTATGGAATTATTGAATGAACCTTGGATGGCAAAACATTTGCATATTGCCCTGCAGCATACCAGTGACAAAATGCTGGAACTCATGAACAGACGCAATAGTTATAAAACAGACTTGGAACTTTTTCACAAGATTGCAGACAAGGGTTATGCCTTAGGTACAGACTACATCGTAGGACATCCGGGTGAAGATGAAAAAGAGTGGGCTGAAGCGATGGATAGAGTGAAAGAATTACCACTTACACATGTGCATGCCTTCTCTTACTCAAAACGTGACAACACTGTCTCTGCAACCATGAAACCGGAAGTAAGAGGGAACATTGCCAAAGAGCGTCATCGTGAACTTACAGAACTTATCAAGGCAAAAAACTTTGCCTTTAGACGTGATCATACCCAAGGACTTGAAGTTCTGCTCGAAAATGGTAAAAATGGTGTCTATCATGGATTTGATCAGTATTTTAACAAAGTAGAAATTCAAAGTGAAGAAGATCTCAGTTCTAACTGGGTTCTACTCAATAACGTGGAGGTCACCAGTGATGGAAACAAAGCTAAACTTTAAGCCTAAAGCACTTAATGGCAAAAATATTAAAATTATTATATCCCTGCTTGTAGTTTTTGTAGGACTACTTGCTTTCGGAATACTTCGAGATACTGATGATCTTATCACACATAAGCAGGCAAATAGCCTCTACAGTCAAGATAAAATACAAAAAGTGATCGTAGATGGAGAGTATATCCGTCTCAGAACAGCAGATAACAATTATAAGATCTATAAAGATGCTATCAATAAAACTGCTTTTTTTACCAAATACCCTGTAGAAGTAACTGAGGACAGCAGCTATCTTTATGATATTTTATCTTTACTCATCATACTTGGTGCTTTTGGACTGCTTTATAGATTTATAAAACAGAGTAAACTACAACAACTCAGACAAATAAGATCTGTAAACAGAGCTGATAATGCAGATAGCAGTGACCCTGTACAGGCACTCTCTTCAAATGTAACCTTTGCTGATGTTGCAGGTATCAAGGATGTCAAAGAGGAACTTGAAGAGATCATCGATTTTCTTAGAGAACCGCAGAAATACCGTGACCTGGATATACGTTTACCTAAAGGTGTTCTGCTTGTAGGACCTCCGGGAGTAGGTAAAACACTTATATCCAAAGCGGTAGCAGGAGAAGCAGATGTACCTTTCTTTTATCAAAGTGGTGCTTCTTTTGTACATATTTATGTAGGTATGGGAGCAAAAAGGGTCAATGAACTCTTTAAGAAAGCCAAGCAGATGGCTCCAAGTATCATCTTCATTGATGAGATCGATGCTGTAGGTAAAAGCCGTGGTGAGTTTAGAAATGATGAGAGAGAAGCGACACTGAATCAGCTCCTTACTGAGATGGATGGTTTTGAAGACAGTTCAGGTGTTATCGTCATAGGTGCAACGAACAAAATAGATATGCTCGATGAAGCACTGCTTAGAGCAGGGCGTTTTGACAGACGGATACATATTTCACTTCCAGACCTGGAAGACAGAGCTAAGACCTTAGAACTCTATTTGGCACATAAACCCAATCAGGTTGACATAGCACAAGTGGCACGTATGACCGTGGGCTTCAACTCAGCAGCACTCGATACGCTTACGAATGAAGCAGCTATTTTTGCCATGAGAGAGGGGCGCACAATTGTTGAGACTTCCGACTTTGATGCAGTAAAAGAGAAAGTACTCTCCGGAAAACGCAAAATACTGAGTTTCACAGAGCAAGAGCGAGAGATACAGGCAATCTATCAAGGTGCAAAAGCTGTTATTGCAACATGGTTAGATGTTGAGTTTGAGAAGATAGGCATCGTTAATACACAACTCATAGCACAAGAGCATGAAATACTCTCACGCTCTAAACTGCTTAACAAGATCAAAGTCTATTTGGCAGGAAGCCTTGCGACAAAGATACACTATAACGAACAGTTCAGCAATGCAAGTGCAGACATTATGCTTGCTAAAGAGCTTGTAAGAAAAGTCATTTATGAGTATGCCATGAGTGAAAACTTTATCGTAACACCGCTTCAGGAGGAGGATCTTTTAAGAGAGTCTGTTTCTGAGGTAAATGCGCTTTTAAAAACATTGGAAAAAGCACTTTCAGAAGTCTCCAACTATCTCTTGTCCTATGAAAATATTACACATGATGAATGTAAAGAGATACTGCGGGAGATCTTTTAGTGATGGTCTATTTTAATGTCTACATACTTTAACGGTTTTTCTCTTCAAAAAGAAGAAGAACTCTTTTCTGAATATCTTATAGAAAGTGAATTATGTGTAGCAGGTTTCAGTTATGGTGCACAAAGAGCTTTTGAGTATGTGTATGAAAGCAAAGAGCGTATAGACAGGCTCATTCTTCTCTCTCCTGCTTTTTTTCAGACACAAAAGCCCAGTTTTATACGTACACAGTTACGCTATTTTGAAGCAGGACAGGAAGCTTATGTAAAACAGTTCCTATCCAATGTTACTTTTCCCTCAAAGACAGACTTGTCAGCATATTTAAAAATAGGAACAAAAGAAGAACTTGAAGCACTTTTAACTTACCTTTGGGATGAGAAAAAGTTACAAGAAGTGCTTGATAGAGGTACTACGATTGAAGTCTTCTTAGGGAAGGATGATAAGATCGTAGATGCACAAGCAGCTTTTGATTTCTTTGCACCTTTGACTGCTACTTATTTTACGAAGAGTGTAGGGCATGTGTTGAGAGGCTAGGACCCTCTATACTCCAATACTCTTCCTTTGTGTATCTCCATATGGCATCAAGTACTAGATACCGATACACTTACTGCTATAAAGTGTAACTGGGAGGGGTGTGTCTAAACCATAATAGTTTCAACTCTCCAATAAATCTTTTTTTAAGTAGATATAAAAAAAAGATAAAGGCGGTACAAAGACTAAACCTATGATCCAAAATATTTTTTCTTTTTCATTTTTAAATTTATTGAATATTGCAGAAGCTAAACAATAAAACCAAAGTAAAATAAATAATGATATGAGTATAAGAGTAATATTAGACATAATAAACATTTCCTTTCTTAATTATTTTAATTACAAATCCATTATATTAAAATAGAGTTAATGGAAAATTTCCTCGCTACAATGGTTGTATAGACTAGGAATAAAGAAGTATGGGGCAAGAAATAAGAAATTACCCAACTTTCCTAATAAACACAACCTTAAGATAATCACCCTCTCTAAACTTATCCATAACTCTAAAATCTTTTGGTAAAGAGAAAGTCTCTTCGATACTATATTCCCCGTTTAACTCTTTAAATGCTTTAGAAATAAAATCTCTAAATTTTTGCATATCAAAGTTTGAAGCATTGGTTGAGGCAACTATCACACCACCCTTATTTGTGATCTGAATAGCTTCTTTGAGAAGTTTAACATAGTCTTTGGCTGCAGAAAAAGTATGTTTTTTTGACCTTGCAAAACTGGGTGGATCAAGTACTACCAGGTCAAAAGATAATTTTTTTCTCACGGCATATTTGAAGTAGTTAAAAACATCTTCTACGATGATGTCTTGGGATTCTACATCAATATTATTTATACTGAATTGTTCTTGTGTTTTACTACGGCTTCTGTTTGCCAGATCAACAGAAGTTGTCTTTGTCGCAGCACCAAGAGCTGCAAAAACTGAAAATGCACCTGTGTAAGAGAAGGTATTTAGTACGGTTTTACCTTTTGCATACTTGTCTCTAATGGTTTTTCGTACTTCTCTTTGATCTAAAAATACCCCTACCATGGCTCCATCATCCAGATATATGGCAAAATTTGCCCTATTTTCTTTTACTATGAGGGGAGACTCAGCACGATTTCCACACACAAAATCATCTGCATCATCAAGATATTGACCTTTTGTATCAAATCTCTTTTTTTGATATATCCCTTTATACTCAACGCTGCGTCTAAGTGCCTCTAAAATATCTTCTTTAAATGCATATATACCAATGCTATACCATGTGACCAAATAGAACCCATTAAAGTAATCTATGGTCAATCCACCTATACCGTCACCTTCACCATTAAAAACTCTAAAAACTGTAGTATTTTTATTACTATAAAAATCTTCTCTATACTTGATAGCAGATTTTATTTTTCTGATAAAATAGCTTACATCTATGTTTTCATCTTTTTTAGATGTCAGTACCCAGCCATAACCTTTATTTTGTTTTCCATAGTACCCTTTGACTATGAACTTTTTTCTATCATCCAGTAGATTGACTATCGTACCCTCATCTGAGACTCTGTTCCAGTCAACAATAGACTCTTTAGTGATCAGTGGATATCCATCGTGATACGCTTTTATATATCTTGGTTTTATAGTTAAGTTTATCTCTTTATTCATATTAGAATTATAGTATAAATTTTAATTTAGGTGCTGTAATAAAGATTGTATACATAGTTTTTAGTTATACTTAATCGTGTACAATATTTAAACTAAAGGGAAAAGAATGTCATTAGGAAAAAAATCGGTGCTGAATTTTTCGGTACGTTTTGGTTGGTTTTAGGTGGTTGTGGTTCTGCGGTACTTGCTGCAGGTTTTCCAGAACTGGGTATAGGTTTTGTGGGTGTTGCATTTGCATTTGGTTTAACTGTACTTACGATGGCATACGCAGTAGGGCACATTTCGGGTGGTCACTTTAATCCTGCGGTTTCTTTTGGACTTTGGTCTGCCGGAAAATTTGAGACTAAAGAGTTACTCCCTTATATCGTGGCTCAAGTAGTGGGTGGTACGCTGGGTGCCTTTGTACTCTACATGATCGCATCTGGTCAAGCAGGCTTTGAAGCAGCTGGATTTGCAAGTAACGGATTTGGAGAGCTTTCTCCAGGTAAATACAATCTAAGCTCTGTGATCATTACTGAAGTAGTTATGACATTTATGTTCTTATTTATCATTTTGGGAGCAAATGATGAAAAAGCACCTGCCGGGTTTGCACCGATTGCTATCGGTTTAGGCTTGACATTGATCCACCTTATTTCTATCCCTGTGTCAAATACTTCTGTAAACCCTGCTAGAAGTACTGCTGCAGCAATTTTTGCAGATACTGCTGTAATGGGTCAACTATGGGTATTTTGGGTTGCACCTATCGTAGGAGCTATCCTTGCCGGTGTAGTTTGGAAACTCTTTTTTGCTACATCTAAATAACTTTTAACTGGTTCCCAAACTAAGTTTGGGAATCTATCTCTCACTATACACTGCAAATAAACTTCTATTTAACCCTATCATTGAAAACCTATACAGACATCTGATATACTTAGTAAAAATACAATACAAAACGGAGAGCACATTATGGCGTTTACACCTAAGACACCTTACCTTACTACCGATGGCATTATAGAGATCTATAAGGATGAAGAGTTTAAAGGTATCGTACTTATAGAGCGGAAGAATGAGCCAAGAGGTTTGGCACTGCCAGGTGGTTTTGTGGATGTGGGTGAGAGAGTGGAAGATGCTTTGGTGCGTGAGATGAAAGAAGAGACAAATCTTGATGTAAGCATAAGTAGAGTGCTTGGTATCTACTCTGACCCTGCACGTGACCCTCGTTTTCATACAGCAAGTGTAGTTTATGTAGTTAAAGCTAAAGGTATGCCCAAGGGTGGAGATGATGCCAAAGAAGCAAAACTTTATAGTCTTGATGTAATTCCGATGGAAAAACTAGTCTTTGACCATACTAAGATAGTGCAAGACTATCTACACTCACGTAAAAGCTAAAAGGAGTCTTCTTTTGCAAAGCAGTTACGATATACTCTATGCACTCAAACAGATGGGTTATCTTGAAACTACTAGAGATCCACTCTGGTGGCCGCAAAGCAGTACTTTTGAAGTTATCATCGGTGCGATCTTGACTCAGCAGACAAAATGGGAGAGAGTAGAGGAGTCCTTGGCAAATCTAAAAGAACATAGACTTCTCTCTTTAGCGGCACTAAGCAAGGCTGATGTTCATCAGATCGCTACACTCATTAAACCTAGTGGTTTTTACAATACCAAAGCCCAAAGACTTAAAATACTCTGCACCCATATCCTCAATGATTTTGGTACATTTGAAGCGTTTCAAGATGAAGTTACTAGAGAATGGTTACTTGAACAAAAAGGTATAGGAATGGAGAGTGCAGACTCCATACTTTGTTATGGGTGCAGGCGTGAAGTTTTTGTAGTTGACAGCTACACTAACAGACTTCTTCAAGCCTTTGGGCATGAGTTCGAGAATTATATGCAGATACAGGAGTGGATGCAAGAGGGGATCGAAGCAAACTTTGATAAAATAACACAAATATATGACACACCTGTCACACTACACACTGTTTACGCACGTTTTCATGGGAAGATTGTAGAATATGCCAAAGCATATATTCGCGGTAAAAATGTGGATATCAAACCACTTATCAATCAAATAGTAGGATAATAGAAAATGACCAATATTGTTATCACAGGATGCAGTACAGGAATAGGACTGGAAACAGCAAAATATCTTAAATCTAAATCTATTAAAGTCTATCCTACTGCCAGAGACCCTAAAGATGTAGAGATGTTAAAAGAGCTGGGTTTTGAGCATGCCATGCAACTTGATGTGAGAAAGCCCAATGAGATCTCAACAGTCATCAACAAAGTCCTTGAGATCGATAGCAAGATAGATATTTGGTTCAATAATGCAGGTTTTGGACAGACTGGAGCTATGGAAGACATCTCAACAGAGGTACTCAAAGAGCAATTTGAAACCAATGTCTTTGGTCTTCATGAATGTACCAGACAGATAATCCCAGTAATGAGAGAACAGGGACATGGAAAGATCATCCAGCACAGCTCTGTACTGGGTATTGTATCACTCTTTGGCAAAGGTGCTTATAATGCTAGCAAATATGCCGTAGAGGGACTTACTGATACACTAAGACTGGAACTTGAAGGTACAGATATCTACCCTGTACTTCTCAATACAGGACCTGTCACAAGTGATTTTCGAAAAAATGCTGTACAGAAGCTAAAAGAGAATGTAGATATAGAGCATTCTTTGTTTAAAGAACAATACCTGGAAAGTATGGAGGGAATTGCCAAAAAAGTACCTTTTAAAGAAGAGGCGATCTCGGTAGCTCAGATAGTACATACCATCATTCTGAAAGAGAGACCAAAACCAAGATACTATATCACTAAAGCTACCTATCTGCTGGGTTATATCAAAAGAGTAGTAAGTACATCACTGCTAGATAAAATTTTATTGAAAATAGGGTAATCATAATGTACAATAAAATATAGAACCTTCTAAAACATTACATACTAGGAATTTTTATGTTCAAAAAATCTCTAAAAAATACGCTCTTCTTCTCTCTTCTACTACTTTCTACTAGTGCCATGGCATCTAACAAAGTGATTACTATCGCAGGTACTGCTGATCTTCAGGGAATGATGGAAGCTTCTTCTCAAAAGTTTGATCTTGATGGTGATGGGAAAAAAGAGAAGATCATGATGGGTGGTATGGCTTATCTTGCGACAGTCTATAAACAACTCAAAAAAGAGAATCCAAACACTGTTATCGTCTCAACAGGAGACGATCTGATGAATAAATATTTTCATACCTATAAAGGCAAAGCGATCCTTTCACTCATGTCTGATGCCGGTTATGAGCTTTATGCATTTGGAAATCATGAGTTTGACAAAGGAAGTAAAATACTCTCTGAAGCACTGGACGATACTGCATTCACATCTATTTGTAGTGACTTGGATGTATCTAACTCCGCACTTAAAGGTAAATGCAAACCCTACATCATAAAAGAGATAGATGGTGTTAAAGTAGGATTCTTTTCGCTCATGACAGAAGACCTTCCTTTGGTTACAAGTGAAAAAGCTGTTAAGATCATTTCTGACAATGTAACGACTGCCAAGATAATGGTCAAGCTTTTAAGGGAACAAGGGGCACATCTTATAGTAGCCCTTTCACATATTGGTTACAAACAGGATAGAGTACTTGCAAAACAGGTAAAAGGGATCGATCTGATCTTTGGTGGTCACTCTCATGAGTATGTGAAGAAGATAGGTCGCATTAACAAAACAGCTATCGTAAACGGTGGAGAACAGGGAATACAGATCATTAAAGTGGACATTCCGTTAGATAAAGATCTCAAAGTTTTAAACAAAGAGATAAAAATGACTAAAATCCCGGTTACAGATGCTCTCAAAGCAGATCAAAAGATAGAAGAGAGAGTTGCGAAGTATCAGGCAGGTTTCCCTGCTGCTATTGTTTTGGGTCAGACAAAAACACCTTGGAATCTAAGTTCAGATGAAATGCGTAAAAATGAATCTACTGTTGCTGATATGATCAATGACCTCATGAGAGAAAAATTCAAAGTGGATGTCGTACTGAATAATGCCGGTGCATTCCGAGGTAGCAAGGTCTATGCTGAAGGAAATGTTACAGATACTATGCTTAAAGAGATCGATGAGTTCGGGAACTATGCTTACATGCTCAAACTCAAAGGAAAGTATTTTAAAGAGATACTCGAAAGAAGTGCAGCCAGTTATGGAGAGGGTGGACTTATGCAGGTCTCGGGACTTAAATACCGTATCATACTACCTAAACAGGTACAACAGATGAAAGATCGGAAAGTGATAAAGCCTGGGAAGCGTGTTGATAATATCAAAGTGCTTCAAGAAGGGAAATGGGTTGATCTGGATCCTAAAAAAGAGTATAGCATCCTAAGTAACTCTTTCATCGTCAATCATGAGGGAGATGGATATTTTTGGTTTAAAAAATATGGTACAGACTTAAAAAATACCTATACCACTTTCTATTCGATTATAGCCGAGGTCATTGATACACAGAAGGTTCTCAGTCCTAAAGCCAAAGATGGACGTTTGGAGATTGTTCATTAATGCTATTTTTGGGATATCTGTAAGCACTTCTAAGATATAGTATCTCAAATATTTTTTTAGGATAAATAGTTAATGGATAAAATCAAAATAGGTGTAATAACAACAAGCGACAGAGCATCACAAGGTATATATGAAGATATCTCCGGGGTAGCTATCATGGATACGATGAAAGAGTATCTTCTCAATGAGTGCGAATATGAGTATAGATGCATCCCTGATGAGCAAAGTCTCATTGAAACAACACTTATAAATCTTTCACGTGATGAGAACTGTGACCTCATAGTTACTACAGGTGGCACAGGTCCGGCGATGAGAGATGTAACGACAGAAGCAACTGAAAATGTCTGTCAGAAGCTTCTTCCCGGGTTTGGAGAGCAGATGAGGGCAGTAAGTCTACAGTATGTCCCTACAGCCATTCTTTCGCGACAAACTGCAGGTATCTGCAACGGTTCACTTATTATCAACCTTCCTGGAAAACCAAAGTCCATTCGTGAATGTTTAGATGCTGTTTTCCCTGCAGTTCCCTATTGTATAGACCTTATAGGCGGCAGCTTCATGGAAGCAGATGAAGAAGTCATAAAAATCTTTAGACCTAAAGCAAAATAATATGAATGTAGAATTTATTGAGCAAAAACTAAATGAGATATTTAAAGAGTTGGAACAGGAAGTAATTTCTGTGCTGATGGATGAAAGCCTGGATAAAGGACAAACCAACCTACATATGAAACCACTTACATCAACCAAACAGATACTGGTTAATGCACTTGATAGCATTAAAATGGTTGATAGATTAGCTAAAGAGGATCTAGAAAAATGATAAAGATCTTCTCACTCTTTTTATTGACCTCTATCTTAGCTTTTGCAGGTGAAAAAATGACTATACCACCCTATGTTGCATTATCTGGTTTTATCATTATAGTAGGGCTTTTCTTTTGGGGTGTCTATAAAGCAGTTAAAACACAAAAGACCATATATGCACTTGCAATGTTACCGTTTGTACTTCTGTTGGCAGGGATGTTTTTTATCTAAATAACAAAGAGTAATATTCCTTAAATTTTATCTCTTTATAAAGCCATACATCCCAATACCCCATCTATAACAATTACCTTCATACTAATTAGAAAACTTTTACTTTTCTCTTTATAATTATTTAAGTATAAATAGGTAATAATATATTATCGATAATCGATAATATATTTACTTCTTAAAGTTCTAGAATGAAAGGAATAGATGTGACATTAAACATACAAAAAGAGTCACTTAAAGATAAAATTGCTTCAATTTTGATGCAACGCATTATAAATGGTGAAATTGATGTGGGTGAAAAGCTTAGAGAAGCACACCTTGCCAAAGAGTTTGGTGTTTCACAGGCACCTGTACGAGAGGCGATCATCGCTTTGGTCTCTTTAGGTATCTTAGAGCATAAAGTCAATGTAGGTGCAAGGGTGAGAGCTTTTGATAAAAGTGAGACCATCGAGATTTATCAAGCAAGAGATGCCTTGGAGCAGTATGCTATCTCACACATAAAGGACTTTAATAAAGTAGAGGTTTTAAAGTCGCATTATCAAGAGATGCTCGAAGCTGCCAAAGCAAAAGATACAAAGCAGTTCATAGTGCATGACCAACATTTTCATGAAACACTACTGCTTATGTCGGGCAATAAACTTCTTTTAGAGCTTTGGAGACAGCAGTACACAAAGTCATCGGTACAAAATGTGATTAAAAACTTTGAGGCATCACTGGAAAATATTGTGAAAATACATTTACCTATCATTGAAGCGATTGAAGTAGCATCGGTTACTCAATCTCAAGAGACCGTTGCGGTACATTATGAGACGATTATACAGAGTATAAAGGATGATATATGATTGAAAACCAAGAAATACTAGGTGCATATCAATTCAGACATGCATGTAAAATATTTGATGCGGATAAAAAGATAAGTGAAACGGATTTTAATACCATATTGGAAACAGCTCGTTTAAGTCCAAGTTCGTTTGGTTTTGAACCCTGGCGATTTCTCATCGTGCAAGATATGAAGCTAAGAGAAAAACTCAAGCCCATTATATGGGGTGCACAGGGTACGTTACCTACCGCAAGTCATTTTGTGGTCGTTTTGGCACGCAAGGCAAAGGGTATGAGATACGATAGTAAGTACATTGATCATATGATGTTCGGCGTGCATAAGTTGCCTGAAGACTCAGCCAATGGACGCAGAAACTTTTACAAGACATTTCAGGAGAGTGATTTTGATCTACTTGGGAGCGACAGAGCCATGTTTGACTGGGCAACAAAACAAACCTATATTGCATTGGGGAATATGATGACAACTGCTGCGATGCTTGGTATTGACTCTTGTCCTATAGAAGGCTTTAAAATTGACTCAGTAGAAAAACTTTTAGAAGAAGAGTTTGACATAAATACAGAAGAGTTTGGGGTAGCTGTGATGGTGTCATTTGGTTATAGAATCGATGAACAACCTCCAAAAACACGCCAAAAATTAGAAGATATCACACAGTGGTACAATTAAAGGATAGAAGATGAATATATTAGTGGTTACAGGTGGGTATTCCATCTTTGATGCAAAGGGACAACTCAATGGGTTTTTAGCACATTTAACAGATAAAAATCTAAGTGACAAAGGGCATAAAGTTAAGTTTTCAGATACTACAAAAGATACTTATGATGTTGATAGAGAGGTTGATAAACTTCTTTGGGCAGATACTATTATCTATATCACACCTATTATGTGGTTTAACATGCCAGCACCTATGGTGGAGTGGTTAGATAAAGTGTTGCTTTATGAAAAAACTTTTGTGATTACAAAGGAGTATGGAGAGGGCGGGCAAGTGCCTGCAGATAATTTTATGATAGTGGCTACTTCAAACATGAAAAGCTCGGACTTGGGGAAAGGCTTTGTTCTAAAAGATGCACCACATATTGATGATTTGCTTCAGCCAATTATCATGACAAACAACTATTTAAGTGTAAGAAACCAAGTAGCAACTTTTCATGCGGGGGATGTTATAGCTGGAGATACTTCTTGGATAGAAGAGGCGTATATGAAGCATTTGGATAAACACTTTACAACTAAGAATTTATCATGATAACATTCGCACTTGCTACTACGCTAGGTGTAGTCGCTGCTATCTCAGTTTTTATCTCATCTTCTCTTGCTTTGCCTACTTGGGTTTTGTTTATCGCTTGGACAAGTTACTATCTATTTGAAGCTAATTTAAAATCAGCCTCAATTGTTTTAGTACAACAAATATTAGGTATATTTATAGCCATTGTTATCCAATATGGAGGTACAAGACTTTCACACCCTTTGGGGGAACTGGGTTTTCCTCTTATGGTATTTGTTGTGATGACGGCTATTTTTTACATCTCAAAATTAAAATATATAAACAATATTCCAGCTTATTTTTTAGGGATGATTGTCTGGTTTGGTTCACAAACAGAGCCAAATCTTAAGACTATTATTGTGCTGAGCCTTACATTGATTGCAGGTTACTTTTTTGCTTGGTTAAATATCATAATAGGTCAAAAAATTCAAGAAAAATTACTTATAAAAGGATAAATAATGAAAAGAATATTCTTAGCAAATATCGCCTTAGTAGCATTAGTAACATCAAGTAATGTATGGGCAGAGGTGCCACAAAAAATGGATAATGTGATTGAGGTAGCTAAAACTTATGCAGCTTTTTGGAACACAGGTAGAGAAGAGTTTGCACGTAAAGCACTTGCTAAAGACTTTATTGATACGAATCTTCCAGAAGGACGAAAACAAGGTATAGAAGGTGTACTTGCAGCCTCAAAATGGATTAGAAAAGTTATACCTGACTTGAGTGCAAGCATTGAAGAGGTGGTTGCAAAAGACAATAAGGTGGTCTTACATCTTAAATTTGATGGACACTTTACTGGTAAGTTTTACAATATACAAGGTAAAGGTCAAGCTATTAGCTTCAATGCAGTGGATATGTATACCATAGAAAATGGAAAAATAAAATATAACTGGCATTTAGAAGATAACAAAGCACTTATGAATCAACTTAATAAGTTACAAGTCAGTAAAGACTTTACTCTAAGCAGTACAGATATCATAAATGGAGGGCAAATAGACCCTAAAAATTATTGGAATCAGTTTGGATGTTCGGGCGATAATGCACGTCCAGAGTTAAGATGGGAGGGTGTACCTAAAGATGCAAAATCCTTAGCCATTACTTTTTATGATAAAGACGCTCCCACAGGCAGTGGTTTTTGGCATTGGGTGGCGTATGATATTCCTGTAGGAACACAGAAACTAGATGCTATATCATTGCCAACTGGCACAAAAGAAGGAAAGACAGATATGGATACAGAAGGGTTCTTTGCTCCATGCCCACCACCAGGACGCATCCATACATATATGTTTACGGTTCATGCAATGGATGTAGAAAAATTAGAAGTACCTAAAAATGCTTCTGGTGCAGTGACTAGATTTTTTATAGAAAATCATACGATTGATAGAACAACATTAAGTGCCACAGCAGGACCTAGAAAATAGTTAATAGTAAGTTTTATTTAAATTATTAAATTTATTAGTAGGAGAGTATTATGAAAAAAATAAAAATTTTAAACGTAGTAAAAAAGTTATCAATTTTATCAGTATTTTTGGTAGTAGTACCAATATATGCGCTAGAGAAGAATAGTAAAAAACCATTTTGGCCAAATGATGCGCAATTGGTTATTTCCATTTCCATGCAGTTTGAAGCAACAGCACAGGATGCATCTGATCCAGGCCCATTCCCAGTATTGGAAAAGTATGTAGATACTATTGCACCAACATGGTATCAATATGGGATGAATGAAGGTATTCCACGTTTGCTTAGACTTTGGGATAAACATAATATAAAAGTCACCTCTCATATGGTAGGAAAAGCGGTTGAGCTTAATCCTGATCTAGCCAAAGAAGTTGTAAAGAGAGGACATGAGGCTTCAGGACATGGACAAACTTGGACACCTCAATACTCGATGGGGGAGACAGAAGAACGGGATTCCTACATAGAAAGTGCAAATATTATTGAAAAAGTGACAGGCGTAAGACCTGTGGGATTTAATGCATTTTGGATGCGTCATTCACCTAATACACTCAAGATATTGCAAGAATTAGGGTTCATCTATCATATAGATGATCTCTCGCGTGATGAGCCTTCCTTTACGCCAGTTAATGAAAAATCCTTTGTTGTTGTGCCGTATTCATTTAGGAATAATGACATCGTACGCTACAGTGGAAGTACAGCATTAACAGGTGCAGTATATTTACAAAACCTAAAAGATGAGTTTGATCTGCTATATGAAGAGGGTAAAACCCAGAGGCGTATGATGTCTATCAGTGTTCATGACAGACTGGCAACACCAGCACGGGTGAAGGCACTAGATAACTTCATTGCTTATGCAAAAAAACATAAAAATGTGGTATTCATGCGCAAAGATGACATCGCACGTTGGATACTGAAACAAGATAATGTACCTGTCAATCCTAAGCGAATTTTTACACAACCAAATGAATCAAATATATCAATCGAAGGACATACAATGGAAAAACCAGAACCACTACTCGCAAATAAAAAATCTTTTTTAAAGAGAGTTGCGGCAGTTAAGGGTAAATCAAATAAGATTGTTTTAGGTATTACAGATCTCTCTTTTCATAGAGTAACGGGTGCTGTAGTAGCGCATATACTTGAAACTATGGGCTTTGAAGTAGAACAAAAATTTGCTCTGCATGAAGAGAATTTTAGAAGATTAAAAGATACAGAGATTGATATGCTTGCTTCAGCATGGTTACCCTCAAGTCATGGTGGGTATAAAAGTGATGTAGAAAAATCTATAGATCTCGTGGAGTTAGGACTTCACTATAAACCTTATGCACTTTGGGGAGTACCTGACTATATACCTGAAAATGAAATTTCACAAATATCAGACTTATTAAAACCCCAAGTAGTTAAAAAGATGAGAAAAATAATTCAAGGTATTGGTATCGGTGCAGGAATCACGCGATTTTCTATTAAAATGATGGATGAGTATGGCTTGAAAAAAGTAGGATATGAATTTAAAACAGGTACTCAAGATGAATGTGTAGCAGCCTATGAAGACGCTGTAAAGAAAAAAAAGTGGGTCATTGTGCCGTTGTGGCAACCTCAATTTTTACACAATACCTACAAGATACGAGACTTGAAAGAGCCTAAAGGTTTATTGGGTGTTGTAGATAGGGCTGTTTTGCTAGTAAATAAAAAGAAATTGAATAAGATTTTCACTCCTGAACAGATTAGACTTCTTGATGAGATTATACTTTCAAATCAAGCTATCTCCAAGTTGGACTATATGACCAATCGTGAGGGGTTGAGTGAAGATGAAGCAGTACAAAAATGGTTTGCAGACTAAGGAGAAAAAATGTTTATTCATAATATAACAAAGCAACTTATCCTCATACTATTGATGGGAATTCAAGTGCTTAATGCAGCATCTGGCAAAATAGAAATATATGCAGAGGTCAATCAAGCAGTTGGCAATATAGCTTATACGTATAAAGGTGAGTTAGTCTATAGTAATCACCCTTTTTACAGTCCTGACATACGTGTAATACATTACAATGCAAAGACCAAAGAATCTACACCATATCCAAATTTAGAGTGGAATACACCTAGAGAGAGTGATGATATGTGGTTTGACTCGGTTTTAGGCATACGCAGTGACGCTAAAGGCATTGTATGGATATTAGATATGGGACAAAGAGAAGGATTGACACCTAAGTTAGTAGGATGGAATACCCATACCAACACACTTGAAAAGATTTATTATATCCCTGAGCCTGCGAGTATTAAGACTTCTCAACTCAATGATTTCATCATCGATTATAGACATGGTGTTTTTATTATTGCAGATGAAGACATAGGATATGGTGGAGATGGCAGTAAGGCAGCCCTTGTTATTATAGATATGAAAACAGGTGAATGCAGACGTATCTTAGAGGGGCATCGTACTACTAAACCTGAAGATGTGAGTATCGTCGTAAATGGTAAAAGTTTAAATATCCCAAATACACAAAAACACATAAAGGTTGGAGTAGATGGCATCACTGCAGATAAAGACAATATATGGCTGTACTACGCACCGTTAAATGGTTCAAAGGTGTATAGAGTGAAAATAGAAGATCTACTCAATAAGGCATCAAGTGAAGAACAATTAGACAGACAAATAGAAACGTATGCCGCAAAAAGTAATAATGGTGGTTTCTCTATGGATAAAGAAAATAATTTGTATTTAACTTACATAGAGTCACACAGCATAGGAGTGATATCTGCAAAAGATAAAAAATCATATCATTATGTCTCAGATGCAATGATGAGTTGGCCTGATGGCGTAAGTTATAATAAGGACGGCTATATGTACGTCGCTGCAGCACAGCTTTCTAATGCTTCTGTGTTTAATGATGGCGTAGATAAAACAAAAAAACCGTTTTATATCTTTAGGTTTAAGCCTCTAGTTGAGGGGATTTTTGGAAGATAATATAAGGAGTTATAATGCATATCAAGTTTGACCATATAGCATTGCGAGCTAAAGACCCAGAAGCAGTAAAAACATTTTTAACAAAATTAGGATTTAAAGAAGGTAAAAGACCCAATTTTCCTTTTGAAGGATATTGGCTCTATTCAGAGGAAAAACCTGTTATTCATATATTTGGAGGAAGTGCTAGATTTCGTGATTTAACTATGTCTGGTGAATCGCATGATGATAGACATATAGTGGATCATATCTGTTTTGCAAGTGATGATTATGAAGAAACCATGGAAAATATTAGCATAACTGGATTTAGACATTCTGTTAATGTTGTACCTAACTCTAACATACGTCAAATATTTATCATGGGATCTGAAAATCTTATTATTGAGATTCAGGCAGTGGAGAAATGATGAGTTAGCGTTTATGATATACTTAGATAAGAATTTTAAATAACAAAGGGATAAAAAATGCCAAAAAGAGAAAAAAGTATTGAGTTGTTAAATCAAGCTATAGGTGAAGAGTTAAGTGCGGTACAGCAGTATATGTATTTTCATTTCCACTGTGATGACCAAGGGTATGACATGCTAGCAGGGATCTTTAAAAAGACTGCCATAGAAGAGATGATCCACATTGAACACTTAGCAGACAGAATCCTGTTCTTAAAAGGTGAGATCGAGATGGAAGCAACATCTAAAGTACAAAAGATCAATACGGTAAAAGAGATGTTGGACTTTTCTGCCTCTGAAGAGAACAAAGCCATCGTTATGTATAACGATTTTGCAAATCAGTCCGCTGCCAATGCAGACAGTGTAACAAAGAAGATCTTTGAAGGTCTGGTTGCAGATGAAGAGAGACATTACGACCAGTTTGATAATGAAGTAGATAACTTAGAGAAATTTGGTGACAGGTATTTGGCACTGCAATCTATAGAAAGAGGTAAAGGGATCTCTGCTATGCCTCCAGGTCATCCACAGATCGGGTAAAAGTTATGGGTGCATGCGGATATGTTCCTGAAGATGTCAGGATTAAACAGGAAATTGTAGAACTTACCATAAGACTTGAAGAAATGGGCATTGAAAAAGAGTTTTGCAGGTTGATTTTTGATGAAGATATTTTAAATTTTTTTACCGAAGATGGGAGTCTATGTAAGACTCCGAAAAAAATTTAAACTACTTAGTGGCTATTTCCTTGTAGTCGTCATACTCAATCCAAGCCAATCATCCATCCCACCTCTATACCATTTTATCTTTTCTGGCGGATAACCTAAAGCGAGCAGGGCTTTTGCCATATTTGGAGATTGGCTGCACCATGCACCGTTACAAAAGAGTAAAATAGTTTTGGCTTTAGAAAAGTCAAAAGGCTTTTTCACACCAACAATACCAAGTTTCGCTAAAGATGCTTTATATTCCTCTTTAAATACTTTAGGCTTCAAAATATAGACATAATGAATATTCATCGCACCGGGTATCGTACGATATTCATACCACTCTTCATCTCTGGTGTCTATAAAAAGCATTGTACTGTCATGCTGCATTTTTTTAATAAATGCCATCACTTCTATTTCTCCATAAGTCTCTATTCCTTTATGTATCTGCATAGGAAAGACTACTTTACCCGCACTTGTAATAAAGGTTGCTTTACAAGCTTTCGGTACCTTATTACTTGCATAATTAGCTTTCCAAAACACATCATTGCTAATATGTATATTCATACATTCAGGATCTATCTCACGCTCAATAGTGATCTGTTTCTTTTCGCCATTACTGTTGGTATAGTTTGTCTCTACACCGCTAAACTGTAATCCTATATTATTCTCTGCAGAGAAAGAAAAAGAGATAAAAATGATTATCAAAAAAATAATTTTATGCATCATATACTCCTTTCTTTTATTTATAGCATGGATATATGTAATACATGTGCAATAAATAGCGTATAAAATATATTTTTTTATACGCTATTTATTAAGTTATATATATTATTTTTTTAGTAAAAAATGAAAAATATAGACCTATTCAGGCAACAAATGCAAGGATAATTGTAAAATAATCACTTTCTCGTGGATGTCATGCCGGCTCCAAGCCAGTCTTGCATACCTCCACGGTACCACTTTAGCTTTTCTGCCGGATAACCTATCTTCAAAAGTGCAAAAATCATACGTGGAGATTGGTTACACCAAGGACCATTACAAAATAGTACCAATGTCTTGGCATTAGAGAAATCATACTCTCCATCCTTTTGAATAAAAACACCCAAATATTTTAAAGCATACGCAAAATGAAAACTATAATCATCTTTTTTCTCAAAGTAATTAAACGGCATATTGATCGCACCTGGAATAGTACGGTAATTAAACCACTTTTCTGTACGACTGTCTACTAGAAGCATCTGATCATTATGCTGCATCTCTTTAAGAAAATACAAAACTTCCAGCTCACCATAGGTTTCCAGATCTTCATCTAAGTGCATAGATAGAAGCTTCCCTTTAGTATGTACATAAGTGGATTTACATGCTTCAGGTACACTTTTATGTGCAAAATTTTCTGTCCAGAGCATCTCATTTGTTATGGGAACATTTTTACACTCATCAGGGATATTACGTTTGACTAGATAATTTTTTTGCTGCTTATCTGCTGTGCTAGCAGTTAACATAACCCCACTGTGTTCAATACCTATACTACCTGCAAAAGAGAATAAAGATAGTATTAAAACCATTGTTATATATTTTTTAAACATAAATATCCTTTTATATATTGGAATGTATATAGAGGTTACCTAAAAAATATTGACTCAAAAACAAACGAGCATAATCCAGGTTAAAGCACCTTATTATTGATCGCTAATGCTAAGTTGCACCTAAATATATTTCCGTCGCTTACTTTAGCATCCTGCTTATATACATTAATACTAATTATATGTTAACATAAGTCTTATGTAATTTGTTTTCATTTTAATTACTTTTTATCAAAATGGTAAATTGAATTCTTTTTATTTGGTTTTTGATCTGTCCATCCAAGGTAAGATGATTTAAGATGTTTGCCGTTATCTGAAAACTCTAAAATGATCTTATGTACATGGTCTTCAGATGATTTACATAGTTGAGTCTCCATATTACAATTGAAGATGAGTTTCTCTTTTGTAGAATTTTTAAGATCCATTATAAATTGTGGTTGATTCATTTTTGAACAGTAGTGTGTAGCCAATATTTGTGTACAGTCAATATAGTCATCACAATGGTACATTGTTACCATCTGTTTTTTGTTATTTGGTAGAAGATCTTCCTGTATAGTAGAACCATAACCGATAAGCTTGTAGGCTACTGCTGTACTTTCTGTACCAACCAAAGGCAAAACATATTCATGTTTATATGCTGTAGTACCTATCTGTTTTTCAGCCGGTGATAATTTCCAATCTCCACCAAGTGCTGTCCTCATATACTCATACATATCTATGGGCTCTATCTCTTCCGCAGTAATTACCGAGGGGGAGAGAAGTGTTATGATCGCCAAAGAGAGTAGTGTTTTTTTTATCATTTATTTTTCCTTTTTAATCTTAGAAATAAAGAGCCACTTGCAATTTAGCAAAAAAGCAAATAATTAAATTTTTTAGCCTAAAAATTTAACAGATAAAGAGACCCAACTATAAAAATTATTGTACCAAAACTATCTGAAAAGCTACAGTGTATTCATTGGTTGAGTTGAATTTGCAAGTGGCTCTATAATAATATAGTAATATAATAATATATATAGTAAAATACAATCATATTAATTTAAAGGATAATAATGAAAAAGATTTTAAAGGTCTTTATAGGTGCATTTTTAGTACTAGGGGCAAGTGTTTGTGCAGCAGAAACTCAAAATATTCAAATATTTAGTGTTGATAACTCAAAGGGTGCGATCAATGCCAAGAGTATTGAAAAAGCTTTTAATGACAGTGGTGTAGTTGTTGATGTCAATAATGATATGAATTCAATTTTTTCAAAAAGATATGGTAAAGTTCATCATAAAAACTACAACTTAGCGATCTTTACTAATGCTAAGATGGTTTCAAAACTTATGAAAAAATATCCAAGTATTGGTTTGATAACGCCACTCTCAATGTCAATTTATGAAGATGGTGCAAAAAACACTATTAATATTTCTACTTTATCACTGGCCGGTATGGCTAGAATTACTAAAATTCCTGCAACAGATCCGGATTTAATTGAGTATGCTAAAGCAGTAGACACAGCACTTCATAAAGCTTTACCAAATGGCAAGTATTTGTCTGTAAATCATAATACTAAATCTTCAAAACCATTAACTACTGAGTTTACAATAGAGTTTGAACTTGAAGATAGTGACACCTATGTAGATGCTAAAGATAGCTTTGAAGAGGAGTTTGAAAGTGAGTTAGGACCGGTTGGTTTTTTAATACCAAAGTCTTATAAGCTGCAACATGATGATTATGATTTCTTCGATACATACTCGATTATTAGATTTAATGCAATCTACCCAGTATCGAAAAATCATCCAGATGCCGGTGCATATGCACCTTTTTCACTTGTTATTTACAAGAAAAAAGGTGAAGATGCAGCACATATAGCTTTCCCTTCTATTGATAACTGGATCAGTGACCTTGATATTACAGATGAAGCGACAGTTAAAGCAGTTCGTGAAACTCACGGTAAGATTAAAACTATTCTTGAAGAACTTACGGAATAATTAGTAGTATATTTACTTGTCTAAAGACGAGTAAATATATTCAGTAAAATCATTTTTACGCATTAGTTACCTGTATAATTGGCACCTCTTATCTCGCCATGCACACTTACAAATATATAAAGAGTTCGTCTTTTTTTATTTTTTATTTTCATATTATCAAAACCTACTACCCAGTCATTAGTATCTCCATAGTGCGTTTTTCCTATCTTTGAAATTGGCACAGATTTCCAACTTTTATGGATCTTTTTTTCTGCTACTAAACTTTGAACTTTTTGCTTTGCTGCTTTCTCAATAGTTTCTCTACTCACTTCATTTTTAAGATCATCATAACGATGTGAGTGACCATGACTTTTATGCTTGTCTTCTTTTTGCGAGTGATCATGACCTTTATGGCTATCTTCATCATGAGAGTGACCACTACCTGCATATATTGTTGTGAAACTTAGTGCTATTGTTACTACTGTTGCTTTTATTAATTTTGTCATTGTTTTCCTTTATAAACTATCGTATGTACGTCTTTTTTGTTTAGCTTTTTCCATATCCATATGGATATGGTAATGCTCATCTCTATTAAACCCAAACTCTTCTTCATTTACGGTATGTAAATAACCGTGTAACTGCATCAAGAACAGCATAAAACCTGCAAACATCAGTACATCATTGGCTACTTTTGAGAGTTGTAGAAAAGATGCTGTTTTTCTCCACTGTATTAATACACCAAGCATAACGATCAGAGCAAGTATTTGCCCAATTTCTACACCTATGTTGAATGAAATTATCTTTAAAAGCATATCAAAATTTTGCTCACCAAGTGGTAACTGTTGCAATCTTGTAGAGAGCCCAAAGCCATGTATAAGTCCAAATATAAGAACCATAAGCAGTAAATTTGGAGATTTAACACCTAAATAGTTTTGAAACCCTTTGTTGTTGTCAAATGCTTTATAGATAACACTAAGTGCAATAACTGCATCGATCAAATAATAATTTGCATTGATACTCATAAACGTAGCAAATATTAGAGTGATACTGTGTCCTATTGTAAAGACAGTGACAAACTTTACAATATCTTTAGTCGTAGTAAGAAAAAATACAACTCCAAGTAAGAACAATAAATGATCATAACCCGTCAACATATGGGTTGCACCCAACCAGATATAATGAAGGTTTCCACCATCTGTCATTGCCTGCATATCTTCTGCTGAAATGCCATGTGCATATACAGAAGTATTTAGCAAAATAAATGAGAGAAATAGAAAAAATACTTTCATTTAGTTCCTTTATTATTTAATATTCTGTACAGCTTTTTTCAAAGAATTATTATTCTAGCCAAATAGTAATAACATCGACTTAATTGATTTAATAAAAAATCTGTAAGGCTGCATCATAGTTTTTTATTATAGTGTAGAACGGAACACAAATATAGACAAGAGAAAGAGAATGGTGTTTGAGTAAAAAAATTAATATAGAAAGAATGAAAGTTATATGCTAGACTAGGGGACACAGCTTTCATTTTTATAGAAAATGAAAGCTGTGTCCCCAAAAATATTATTATACGTTTGTTGCTACTATAAAAGAGGAAAAAGCTAGTGCCCACCCATTACTTTTTCAATCTCTTCAGGTTTATCATGCATTCCAAAACGGTCGATAATGGTTTTAGAAGCCTCATTTTTCCCTATCACTTCAACTTTTTTACCCATTTTTCGAAGCTTGATCACTGATTTGTCAAGGGCATAAACAGCTGTAATATCCCAGAAATGTGCATGACTTACATCTATAATCACATTTTTAACTTCTTCCTTATAGTCAAATGCATCAGCCAAGCGGTCTGCTGAGTTAAAAAATATCTGTCCTGTGAACTTGTAAGAACGGGTATCATTCTCTTCATCGTATGATGAATCCCAGTACATAAAGTGACTGATTTTGTTCGCAAAGAAAAGTGATGCTAGGAGTACTCCGGTAAATACACCCAAAGCAAGGTTGTGAGTCCATACGACAACGATAACCGTAGAGAGCATCACAATATTGGTAGAAAGAGGCAATGTTTTTAAACCACCTATAGATTCCCAATTGAATGTCCCGATGGAAACCATGATCATCACTGCAACCAGTGCTGCCATAGGTATGATCTTGATCCAATCACTCATAAAGACGACCATAAAAAGAAGTATGAGACCTGCTGCAAGAGTAGAGAGACGACCCCGACCGCCTGACTTGATGTTGATCACCGATTGTCCGATCATAGCACAACCTGCCATTCCCCCTATACATCCTGAAGCGATATTGGCAACACCTTGCCCTTTAGCCTCACGATTTTTGTCACTATCTGTATCGGTCATATCATCTACGATGGTTGCTGTCATAAGCGATTCGAGTAGTCCCACGGCTGCTAATGCCGCAGAGTAAGGAAAAATAATCGCCAAGGTCTCAAAATTAAGAGGTACTTCCGGCCATAAAAATATCGGTAATGTATCAGGTAATTGACCCATATCACCAACTGTTCGTACATCTATTCCCATAACTAAAACGACAGCAGTCAGAACAAGGATAGTCACTAGAGGTGAGGGGATAAGTGTTCCGATCTTAGGAACATAAGGAAAGAGATAAATGATCGCTAAACCAGCTGTTGTTAGGGCATAAACATGCCATGTAACGTTGGTAAGTTCAGGCAGCTGTGCCATAAAGATCAATATCGCAAGCGCATTTACAAATCCTATGATTACCGTACGAGAGACAAAGCTCATCAGGCTTCCCAACTTTAAATACCCCGCAATAATCTGCAATACCCCTGTCAAAATCGTTGCTGCAAGCAAATACTGCAACCCATGATCTTTTACAAGTGTCACCATAAGTAAAGCCATTGCTCCTGTGGCTGCAGAGATCATACCGGCACGACCTCCGATAAATGCGATAACGACTGCAATACAAAATGAAGCATAAAGTCCCACTTTGGGATCAACTCCAGCGATAATCGAAAACGCGATCGCTTCAGGGATAAGGGCAAGAGCAACGACAATACCAGCGAGAATATCTCCACGGATATTACCGAACCACTCCTCTTTTTTTGACATCAACAACATGTATAGCTCCTTGGATGATATGGCTGATCCCACAAAAATCTCCTCTAAAAATTCAAAAAAAGCATTTTAAAGGTTTTAATAAAAGAGTGTTTTTGTAGGAATAACAATGGCGAATTTTACTTTAAATGTACTATGATACAACTTGATTGTAATATAGTACTCCAAAATTTAAATCTGAAATGTAATTTTCCTAAAATTTGATGAAAAAACTATTTTATAGAAGTGAGATTATGGTCTAGTTTTACTTAGTTTTGCTTCCTTTACTCTTAAGAATCATCACAGAAGCAGTCAATCCAAAGCGAAGCTTGACATTCTCAGGTAGTTTGTCTAACTTAATACGTACAGGAATTCTTTGTGCTAAGCGGATCCATTGAAATACCGGCTTAACACTCGGTAGCAGATTATTACCAGGATTACCGTCAGAGTGGGCGATTCCCCATGCAATGGACTCTACTTTTCCACTTAGAGGTGTATCAGGATATGCAAGAAGCGTAACCATCGCTTTGTCTCCTACTTTTACTTCAGGAATAGCATCTTCACGGAAAAAACCAAAGACCCAGTATGCATTTTTATCTACCAATGCAAGGATAGCCTTGTTGGCTGTTGCCTGTGAACCTATCTGGAAGTTTATGTTGGAGACATAACCATCTACCTCTGCGTAAACCTTTGTGTATGAGAGGTTGAGTTTTGCTGTATTGACTGCTTCTTCAGAAGAGTCAATGTCTGCCAATGATTTATAGTAGTTGGTTTCGTTTCTTACAAGATCTTTTTGAGAAACGGCACCTTTGTCTTTTGCATAGATATTTTTAACACGTTCAAACTCGATCTTTGTACCTTTTGCTGCTTCTTTTGTGCGTTGCAGTCTTGCCTCTGCTTGATTTAGCTTGACTTGATACTGAGAAGGGTCTATTTCAAAGAGTAGGTCACCTGTTTTAACTTTTTGGTTATCTGCTACAAGTATTTTGGTTACCATACCGTTCACCCGTGGCGTCACCTGAATTACCTGTGTACGAACCTGTCCATCTCTTGTCCAAGGATTGTCAATATATGCTCTATATTTATTATAAGCAAAAAATGCAGCAGCTCCGAGTATTACAAGAGTAAGTAAAATTTTTATTATTTTCTTCATTATTAACCTTTAAAATTTAATCCAAAATGTGTCTATCAGTACTATGTATAACGCCATAATTGCAATAAATACGTAAGATGGAGCATAGAGATAACGTGTAAGTTTCAGTTTATTGAGAGCCATGACAGTTATAAGTGCCGCTAAAAAAGAGAGGAAAGCTACCAGTAGCAGTGGTGAGTAATAGACATCACCTATTGAGAGTTCATGTGGGAAAGGATTGGTCATTATTGCATTCCTTCAGGCAGTCGTGTCATTTCAGGATCAAGATATTTACCCCAGTCTACCGTATTCTTCATTCTTTCTGCAGTTTCAGCAGAAAGATAAGATTTACCTTTACTAATCTGCCATCCTCCACCCAGTGCTTTATAGAGTAAAATAGCATTGATAGAAAGGTTTCCTTTGATCGTAGCATATCGATCTTGAGTACTTGTCAACTTCTCTACTGTAGTAAGTAGACGCTGATAATTTACTAAACCATCATTATATTGAATAACAGAGATATTGAAGGCACGGACTGTAGCATCTACTGCTTTTCGGTTCTCTACCTGCTGTTTTTTTGTCCAGATGTAGCCTTCAAGTGCGTCAGAGACTTCAGAAACGGCAGAGAGTACAGTTTTGTTATAGTTGACCAAACTCTCTTCAAATACTGCATCTTGTAAACGTATCTGGTTTTTGATACGGCCGTATTGGAAAATATTCCATGAGAAAGATGGACCTACAGTCACACCAAGGGCATTACTCCCTGAAACCCATGAACCACTGGCATTGTTTGTGTTGTATCCGATATTTCCAAAGAGAGAGAAAGAGGGATAGAGTTCAGCTATAGAGGCTCCTATGAGAGCATTGTTTGAACGGACACGATATTCGGCAACTTTGATATCTGGTCTTCTCATAAGCAATCCGGCATCGATCTTATTGTAAGGATTTAAGCGGGCCTGAGGGATCATTGCAACATTGAGAAGATCAGAGCTACTTTCTTTGATCTGTATTACACCTTTCTTTTCCTGACCAATATATTTGGTAGTAGAATCACTATATTTTTTACTGCCTGATACAAGGATCTTTGTTACTTCCCTTGAATCAGTACCCAATAAAAGAGCCATTGCATTTCGTGCTTTTGCTTTTGTAAGTTCTATAGCCGGAATAGCTGAACGGGTATTATAAAGCTGTGTACGTGACTGCTGCATATCGAGTTCAGATACATTACCTGAGTTGAACTGTATCTCTGTCATTTTGGTTACACGTTCCTGTATGAGAACGTTTCGCTTTGCATATGCCAGACGCTCTTCAGAAGTTCGATAGTTAATATAGTTACGTGCTACTTCTGCGATCACTGATACCATAATGTTATTATAAGAAGCGACACTTGCATAGAGATTTGCTTCTGAAGACTCAATACCTCTGGCATATTTACCCCAAATATCCATCTCCCAACCGATATCAAAGTTCAGACCGGCCGTAGCAATATCTGATACACCTGTTCTCGAAGAAGAGGCAGAACCGGAAATTGACTGTGCCTGTGGGAAAGCAAGACCTTCACTTATGCCAAGAACAGAACGTGCTTGTGCAATGCGGAGACCGGCACTTTTTATGTCAAGGTTTTGTGCATAGGTTTTTTGAACCAAAGTATTGAGGGTAGGGTCATGGAATGTTTTCCACCATTGTGCAATTGCACGGTCATTTCGTTTACCTTCATGTTTCCACTTTTCAGGAATAGGTGGATTACCCACACCCATAAAGTCCGGACCCAGCTTTGCACATCCGCTTAACATCAACACGGTCAGGGCAGAAAGTCCCAGTTTTGGCAGTTTATTAATCATATTTACTCTTTTCATTTTAAAATCTACTTCTCTCCAATACTTTAAAATCTAACTCTTCCATCATTTTTTGACAGCTAAAGAGTGAAAGCCATACATTTCTGCGTAGAGAGATATTTTCATAAAACTCAATGATCTCTTTCTCGCTGTATTGACCCGGCTCTACATTAGAAAGAAAGACTTTCAAGCTATCTTCTATCTTCGTAACGATCTGTTTTTTATCTTTCCAGAATGGATCAATATCTTTAACTTCTTTACCTTCAGCATATTCGCCTAAAAGATCTGCCAAAGTTGCTCCATCATGCTTTTCTCTAAATACTTTAATCAGAGGATTATCAAGCATCTGTATATCTCTATGATGCATCATTTCTAAAAGGTATACAAAGGTTTCACACTCTTTAGTAAAACCTAAAAGTAGGTCTTTATCAATCGTATCAAAATATTTATCATCGACTTTACTTGCCCAAAGTTGCATCTTCTTTACTGTCCCCATAAGATGAATTTTACTGTATTTTGCTCTCATTTTACCTAGAAATGAACCATTATCATTCGTTAAGTTGCTACTTCGTTGAAGTAGTATTTGTGAAAGTTTAAAAAACCTCTTTTTCATCACTAAAAAAAGATGTTCTGGTTTGGTAGAGAAGGGGATATAATAAAAAAGTAAGAGTAAAAACAAAAAAGCATAAAACATAAAGAGTATGATCAGAAAAATATCAAAATTATAACTCATTGTATTATTAATACCCAGCGTAGCAGTACCAAGTAAAAAGAATACAGCTAACATCGGATTGATAAAATAAAAACCGATAAAAGAATACACAAAGATAAAAAGTCCCAGTTCCCATGCATAATGAAGGTTTGGTAGAACAAAAATATACATCACAGTAGCAAACACAAATGACAGAGAAAAGATAATGATCAATAAAGATGGTTTCAGGGGAGAGAAAGTTGTTAGGACGCTAAGTGCCGTTGCCAACAACACGATCATAAATCCTCCCGGAGGATTGACATATATCCAAAGTAGTGTTGCAGTCCAAAAGACGATAAAGGTAATCAACGACCCCTTAAGATCTTCCATGTCAAACCAAAGAAAAGTGGCAGGTTTTGGAATGTCTTCGAGTGTAAATAATGTTGGCATTGGGCTAATAAGGCTGTTAAGCTTTTGGGCCAGTTTGCACAATTGTGTATGTAGTTTTACCATATCACTTATCGTTGTACTCATATCTGCACGATCAAGCTGAGAAAGTTCTTTGACCTTTGATATGTTATATTCATAATTTAATGCTTCAGGTATCTCAATCTCTTTTTGTTCCTTCCAAGCTAAAGGAAGTGCTTCTAAAAGTCCTAAGATCTCGGTATCTATAGTTTGATAGTTTGTAACATAACTTGGAAATTCATCTACATAAGATGCTTTATCATGATATGAGAGCAATGTTAGAAGTTCATCGATTTTTTTATAGCTATGGACAATATCATACCATTGTGTTTTAGAAAAATTCATCTCCATAGATGAACTGTCAGAGGCAATAATAGATGTTCCTAGAAGTTGTTCCTTGGAAATCATTTTCTGATGCAGTGCTTTACGCTCTTTTTTTTCTCCATCTCTTTGGATGTAAAGTTTAGACTGCAAGATAGAGAGTGCTGCTGCGTTCTCTGCACTGGTATCTTTAAGATTGACTGGCCAGAGAAAAATACCTACGAGCGTATAGATAATGATCCCCACGATTGTCATATATGTCTTATCTATACCAAAGATAAATACATTATCTACTTCACCATTTTGAAACATCATCATTAGGGTAACAGCACTGAGCATAAAAACTGTCATATCACCTTTATAAGCTCTAGCCAAATAGAGAAACAGTGTTGCAACTATGGAGACAGTTAAAAGGTAAATATCTCTGTCTTGAGGAAATAAACCAATAAGTGTCATCCCCACAGCCGCACCAATAATAGTTCCAATAACACGCATTGCACCTTTCATCACTGAATCACCCACAGAACCCATCGCTGCAATCAACATAACAGTGGTAGCCGCAGTCCCAGGCTGAGACCAACCTTGAGACAGAGGAATGAGATAGGCAAGTGCCATACTCAATGATGCTTTGATCGCAAATTTAAGCTTATCAGAAAGAGTGAATGAGAGCAAAGAATCAATGATCTGCATTAAGGAGCGTTTATCTTCTTTAGTAGCACTTTGCAACTATTTTCCTTGCTTTTCATCTTGTATGGCTGCAAGACGCAAAGAGATCAGACTTGAGACAATAATTGCCATATAGAAAACACCGATGATCGCTTCCATATAGACAAAGAACTCTGCTACATGGTTGGTAGGAAGTATGTCACCATACCCCAGTGTCGTTAAGGTGACAAAACTATAGTAGGCTATGCGAGAAAAACCTTGCTGCCAATTTGCTGCTTCAACACCAGAAAATGCAGAGGGGTCCATGGCTAAAAGTAACAAATATATCACTGTCCACATCAATCCCAGTAAAAGATAAAGGCTCAATGACCCAATGATCTTATTTCCATCAATATCTCCAACAAAAAGTACCTGTTTAGCTGCCGATGCAAAAGAACCGATAAAAAAGATCAATAAAATCATCAAAATAAGATAAATATAGGCTTGATGACCAAAGAATTTCCCAAGTGCTGTCAGTAGAACATAAAAAACAATCAAAGCGTAGACTGCCCATTTCCAGGTTCTCTCTATTTTTAAACTTTTGATACTTATAACAAGCATTAGCATTGTTACAATAGAAAAAATATCTTCACCTATACTACCGGGAAACTCTACCACAACCGCCGCAGAAAAGAGAAAAAAGATCAGTGAAAAGAAGAGATAGACAAAATTATTTTTTTCGGTGAGTTGTTTCATATGTTTTCCATGATTATAATTAATTGACTTGGGTAAAGAAAAGCTCTATAGGCTTTTCTTTATGTAATAGTTTAACCTAAGCTTCTTTAGCTTCAGATTCTTCTTCCACTTCTGCTATCCAGAATTTAAAGAGTGTGTATGCCAAAGCGAAGATAACAGCACCTACAAAGAGTCCTATCATACCCATTAACATCATACCACCGATCGCACCGATCAAAATAACCAACATTGGAACATCGACACCTCTACCCATGAGCATAGGTTTCAACACACCGTCACTCGCTCCCACGATAAGCATATAGATAGCAAAAATAACTTCAGCTGTCCCAGACCCTTGAGAGAATACATAAGCGATAACCGGACCGATGATCAACAGAGCAGGAATTTGAATAATAGTTAAAAACATAATAGCAACAGCCCAAACCATTGCAAGAGGAACACCCATCAGTCCCATACCGATCAGAGCAAGTGTTGACTGTATCACTGCAACACCCAGTACACCATTCACCACAGAACGTACAGTCAGTGCAGATAAATTTGCCCACTCATCCCCTTTATCTCCCATCAAACGACGTGAAATATTTTTATAAAACTTCACAGCTCCTTCACTACCTATAAGAAAAACTGCTGCGATGATCATCGAACCTACAAACATAAAAATAGTTCCAAGTCCGCTTCCCACTGCTGAGAATATTGAGCCAGCTATCTCTTTAATTTTGTCACTGAAAGGTGCCAAAGTTGCTTTTAAGTTTTTTGATGCGGCATCCCAGAATGCATACGATTTCTCACCAATAAGCGGCCACTCTTTTACTTTTTCAGTCGGAGGAGGAATCGTGATATTTCCCTCCTGCATTGCCTGTACGATCGTTTGTGAAGATTCAATCATCTTTCCTGAAAGTGAATAAGTTGGCATTAACAATGCTGCAACTACAGCAATCGTGATTGCAATAATGATCTTTTTACGATTACCAAAACGTTTTTCCAAACTATCGATCAGGGGGGAAAGTGCTACAGCAATGATAACACCCCAAACTACTATCGCCATAAAAGGTTTGGCGATCAAATACGACAAATAAACTACTATCGCTACAAGACCCACTTTAATAGCGATCTCTATCGCAAGACTTACTTTCTCTTCTCTCTCTTTAAGACTTACCATCATTCATTCCTTAAGTATAATTAATATTTATAGTAAATTATATCTAAAGAATCTATCAAACTTCTATCATTAAACTCCTATTTTGATAAATTACTGAAAAATTTATACTTACTTCTAATTTTATGTTACAATAAAACATAAACTAAAAGAAATGGAGGTCACGTTATGAAAAAATTACATTTAACGATCGCTTTAGTCGCAGGTGCAAGTATGGTTCTTATGACAGGATGTGCAACTAAAACACAAACTGGTGCGGCTATCGGTGGTGGTACGGGTGCACTTATTGGTGCTGCTGCAGGTGGAACACGTGGAGCTGTCATTGGTGGTGCAGTAGGTGCTCTTGCAGGTGGTGCTATTGGTCATAGTGAAGAGAAAAAAGACAAAGCGCGTGGCTATTGATAGTAATCCAAGCTATTAAGTCGAAGGGTGGGGTTTGACCTACCCTTGATAAAGATATTTCTACTTAATCTTTTTAAGTGCTTGTTCTCTTAACTTATCTTTTTTACTTTTTCTTTTACCTTTGACAGGTGCTTTGCCTTTCTCTTTAATAGGAGCATCACCTTTAAGCTCAAATCCTTTTATCTGTTCTCTTTCCAGCTTGATATTACTACGCTTTTCAATAAGTTTAAAATGATCTTGCTCTTCATGTCCTATGAATGTCACAGCTAAACCAGACTTGCCAGCTCTTCCTGTTCGTCCTATACGGTGGATGTAGTCAGCCGGGGAGCGTGGCAAGTCATAGTTGACGACACAAGAGATATCATCTATGTCTAAGCCGCGTGAAACCAGATCTGTTGCAAATAAGATCTGTATTTTCTTGGCTTTAAACTGTTCTAACGTATAGTTACGGTCTTCTTGCGTTAAGTCACCATGAAAAGACTCTGCCAAATAACCACGTTTCTTAAACTTTTCTGCTATGTTATCTGTGGCTCTTTTGTTCGCCATAAATACCAGTATACTTTTCCACTTTTCTTTCTTCATCAAGTGTCTAAGTAGTGGTCCCCTGTTCTCAGGATTTACTTCTATGACCCGTTGGAGTATTTTCTCAACTACAGGTGCTTCGTTTTCAAAGCTCACTTCTACTGGGGTTTGTGTGATCTTTGAAGCTATGTCAAGCATTTTTTGAGGGTAGGTTGCAGAAAAGAGAAGGTTTTGACGTTGAGAAGGTATGGCTTCCAATATAAGGTCCAACTCTTCTGAAAATCCAAGGTTAAGCATCTTGTCTGCTTCATCAAGTACAAAATATTCTAATTTAGAAAGATTCATCTGCTTCTTAGAAAGTACATCCAAAAGACGACCGGAAGTAGCCACAACAATATCACACCCTTGCTGTATGGTATAAAGCTGATCACCGATGCTTTCTCCACCAATGATAGAAACTACCTTTGGATTACGAGCTAAATAGTTCCCAAAAGTAGAAAAGTACTCCGCTACTTGTAGTGTAAGCTCACGAGTAGGGGTCAACACTAAAACCTTTATCTTTGCCTTTCCCTCTGGTATGTTTCGTGACCAAAGCTCTAGAATAGGTAGAACAAAGCTTGCACTTTTCCCCGATCCAGTCTGAGCTTTCGCCATGACATCATTTTTTTCTAGAACTAAGGGGATTACTTTTTCTTGGACAGGAGTTGGTTTAGTATAATTATTTTCTTGTAGAGCTTTTTGTATGGGGGTTGATAAGTTTAGGTTTCTAAATCGCATGTAGCTTCCTCGTTACACCTTTTCAAGGTGTAATGCATATGGTGTTTATTATACAGTAAGGTTAATATCAATTGCTTGACTATCTAGTGATGGACTTTGAGTTATTTTAGTTTTAATTAAAGTATGCATTACACCTTGAAAAGGTGTAACGAGAGAGAAAGCGAATGAGAATTATGATTAATCGTAGACATCATCCATATTGAAACTGTAATCTGGCTCTATATCTGGGATAGACTCTAGGGTATTTGGATCAACTTCAAGTTCCGATAGATCGAAGTCTTTTCCTTGATAAAATGTTTGCTCTTTGGCATACTTTTCTTCTCTTTTCATCTGCTCTTGAATCTGCTTTTCAGCTCTTTTTGCTTTTACACTTTCATTATTCTCAGCATTCTCTTTTGCTTTTGTACTAGCATTATTCTCAGTATTCGATTTTACTTTTGTGCTATCATTGTTTTCAGCATTCAGCGCTATACTTAAAGAACCTACCAAAAAAATCAATAGAAATAGTTTTTTCATAATTTCACCTTATTATAATGTTTATTTTTAATTATACTGAGTATAGCAGAAATATTATCTTATTGCAAATAAATTTTTCTATATATAGGAGTTATAGTATATAGAAGGCGTAGGGAAATTACAAAAGACATTGTGCCTTAGAAAGAAGTAACAAGTGAAACACCCAATCCTACTCTGTCACTTAAAATGATCTCACTTTCATTAAAGACAATACTCGTCTCCACAGGATGAGAAGCCAAGAGACTCACTGCATCCAAGTCAAGCATCGTAATCACATCTGCTTTTGCTGAAGCCACATGTACTCCTGCAGCTACTGAGATGGGCCCTTCAAGCATGCAGCCTATCATACATTTTACACCAAACGCTTTGGAGAGATCAGCAAGTTCAAGAGCTTGTGAGATACCTGCGGTTTTGGCAAGTTTGATGTTGACGTAGTCTATGGCTTGCATTTCAAGCAGCTTTTTTGCATCTTTAACGCTGAAGATGGACTCATCTGCAAGTAGGGGAGTTTGGACTCGCTCTTTGATGTAGTGGAGACCTTCTATATCGTCTGCTCTTACCGGTTGCTCTATGAACTCTGCAATGATGTTTTCTTTCTCAATGGCATGAAGTAGGCTGACGGACTCTTTGGCTGTCCACCCTTGATTTGCATCGAGTCTTAACTTGATATTCTTATCTAAAGCACTATGTATAGCTTTTACCCTCTCTATATCTTTTTGCGGATTATCACCTATCTTTATTTTGAGTGTATCATAGCCCAAATTAACAGCATCAAGAGAATCTTCTATCATCTTGTCTATCTCACCCATGCTTATGGTGATATCCGTTTTAAAATGGGTTTGTGTTCCCCCAAGCATTTGGTAGAGGGGTTGTTTAGATGCTTTGGCTTTTAGATCGTAGAATGCTATCTCCAGAGCAGATTTAGCTGTAGTATTTTTTAATATTAAATTGTGTACTAAGTCTAAGATCGTATCAAGATCTTCGATCTCCAAGCCTATGATATGAGGTTTAATGTACTCGATAGCAGCGATCATAGAACCCATCGTCTCACCAGTGATGACAGGTGTGGGGGCACCTTCACCATAGCCTATTGAACCATCATCACACTCAATGATGACCACAAGGTCTTCAAGTGCATCTACACGACGTAAAGAAGTGATAAAAGGGTTTTTAAGTGGGGCTTTGAGAGTGCTGGTTCGTATGTTGCTTATTTTCATATGTTATTTTTTCAAGCTTTGAATGGCAGAGTTGATATCACCTTTATGTATAGTATATTTAATATGGTTAGATTTTAACTGTTTAATAAGTTTGTCTCCAAAATTTGAAGCGATCATTTCTGATACCTTTTTCTCCTTTAGCATAGCTACTAACTTTGAGCTGGCTCCTCCCTGTACATCTTTATGTGGGTTTTTCATGGTTTCCAATACTTTACCTTCATTATCAAAGAAGATATAATAGTCACATCGTGAAGCTTCTAAAGCGATCTCTGCTTCGAAAGTCTCTCCCGTACTTGCTACTACAATAACATTAGAAAATAAACTACTACATATGATAAGTAAACCAATAATCCATTTCATATTAAGCCTTACCTTCTAAACTTTCAATATCTCGTATCTTAGCTCCCAACCCTTTGATCCGTGTTGCAAGTTTTTCTCTTTCTTGCATGATCAGGTCTTCTTCAAACTCATCATCCGCATATTCCAGGTTTCGTTCGTAGCTCTTGTATTCTTTAAGCAGTTCAGCTTTCAGTTCTATGTATTCAGGTTTCTTTTCTACTTCTGTTTTTTGTTCATCTGTTAATGTTGTCATTTAAAATCCTTATTGCAAAAAATTACTATCGATGTCTGGATGGTCTGCTCACATTATGTGATCTACCATAATTCGTATTTCTCGTTCTTGACGTATTGCCGTAATTACTTCTGTTACGTGTTGTACTTCTGTCTCTTGTGTTAGCTCTATTTTTGGTATTACTTCTATCTCTTGTTGACCTATTTATATTTTGCTTACGTGTATTACCTTGTCTCTTATATTGACTACGGTTCTTATATTGGTTTTTATTTTTATAATAACCATGATGACCTACTTGTGCGCGATAACGACGTCCATTATAGTATCTGTATCCACTGTTATAGTAGTGTCCACTTCTATATCTACGTCCATGATAGTGATAGTATCCACCACGATAATACCCACCATAATAATATCTTCCACCATAGAAGTAATATGGTTGATTGTAATAATAAGGGTAACTATAGACTGATGCAGCCACAACACCAACACCAAGTCCAGTAGCAAAGGCTTGTTCTTGTGGTGTACAGGCTGTAAATAAGAGTGTTGAACTAAGTGCACCGATCACAGTTAAATGTTTAAGTTTTTTTCTTATCATCCTGAATTCCTTTTATATTTTATTTTATATAGTATACTAGAAAAGTGAAGTGATTGTGTTATAGAAATAAAAAATCTATGAATGAAAGCTATTGCCCTATTATTTCAAGTACTTTCCCTACCATAAGTCCACCAAAGGTCCCAACAATGTACCCCGTCATCGCCATAAGCACTCCTATGGGGATGAGGGCTTTGGAGTATGCAGAAGCTAAGATAGGGGCAGAGGCAACACCACCGATGTTAGCCAACGATGCCACACCTAGAGAAAAGAGGTCAAGTTTGAAGAGTTTGGCAAAGAGTATCATGATACTTACATGTATAGTGATGATGACAAATCCGGCCAGTATGTAAAGAGGTGCTTCAGTCAGCTCTGCAAAGTTGGCCCGTGAGGCGATGAGAGCCACTATGAGGTAGAGCATAATATTTGCTAACTCTGAACCTCCGGATATCTTGGCTAGAGGTGTCATGGCAAAGAGTGTACCTGCAAGTGTAGCGATGATGACTATCCATGTAGTGGTGGTGAGAAATGGTGTGGTAGGCAGAAAAGAAGCTCCATACTGTGCCAGTGCAGAGACGAAGAGTGCAGAACCCAGAAGGAAGAAAAGGGAGGCAAAGTCTATCGGTTTTTTCTCGTCTTCTTTGAGGGCCAGTCTTTCTCCCACTTCATCTATCACCGAGGTATCGGCTTTGCTCCAAAGGTTGAATTTTTTAGCAAAGGGTACGAGGGCCAAGAGTATCATCACCCAGATAGCGTAGTCTATGGAGTCGATGAGCAGGGTGTACCCCATAGCAGAGTCTGGTAAGTCCAATGCACCCTGTATGGCTACCATATTTGCCGTTCCTCCCATCCATGAGCCGGAAAGTGCTGCAAAAGCCTTCCATGAGTTAGGCTCAAAGTAGGTATGGAAGAGGGTAAAAGTACCTATGAATCCTATAGCAATGCTCACAGAGGCTAAGAAGAAAGTCAGTAACATTTTCTTACCCAGTTTAAAGATCTCTCTCATGTCAGCAGAGAGAAGCATAAGAAATATCATGGCAGGAAGAAGGTTGGATTTGACAGTTTTATAGGTAGCTGTCACAGACTCACTTTTCTGCCACAGGCCAAAGGTAGAAAAGAGCATCACCACAAAGTAGATGATGACGATAGAGGGGAGATACTCAAAGAGCTTGTGTTGGCTCTTTTTCTCACTGTAGACGATAGCAGAGCCTATCATCATGAGTAGAGCTAAGTAGGTAAATCCGTTTTCGATCATTTTAATAATCCCAGTCCTAAGGCTCTTATCTCTTCACTTTTATGAAAATCAAATGTTTTATATTCTTTAGTATGAGGTTCTAAAAGGTAGATATTTTTACTTGAGTTTCTAATGTGTGTTTGTGATTGGTTGTAGATGAGTAGTCTCATCGATTTCTCAAACATCTCCAAGACATTAGAGGTTTTAAAAAAGTTATCGGGCATCATTTTTTGAAAGGCATTTTTACCCAGTACATCTACGGCTATGACATCGTCAAAAGAGGCTTCATTGATACCTAGATTTTCACACAAAAATCCATCACCATAGATATTACCATCTATGATGTGCTCTTCAAATATCCCGGGTATCGCCATGGTACAAAGTATAGCATCTTTAATAGATACATCATCCTCAGCTGTAAATACTCGCTTATTTCCATCTCGTAGATTGGTTACTATGAGTTTTAGAGGGATTTGTGTATCTTTCATTTTTCTATCTTGAAAGATCTCATCAAAGATTTGTGCTATTTTGTCATTATCGACTATGGCATTACCCGAAAAGGAGAATTTTATCCAGTTAAAGACACCTGCAAAACTTTTAATGCGTTCATGTATCTCTTCTTCCTTCATCCCAATGGACATACATGCCCCGATGATCCCACCCATGCTTGTACCCACTATTTCATTAGGTACTATGTTTTGTTCTTCAAGGTCATGCAGTACACCCAAATGAGCAATACCAAAAGCACCACCACCGGAGAGTACTAAAGTAAAGTTTTTTGTTTCAAAATTATTTGTCATGAAAGTATTATATCTTAATGGGATTTATATCCAAACGTTTCTTTTTCGCAGCATCTCTAAAATAGGATAATTTTTGATATACTTGTTTATAGAAAGAACATTAAAATGAATATTTTGTTCTTTTAAAGATCATTTTAAAAGAGGAGGAGAGTGATTATGAAAGAAAAGACATTTCTAAAGTGGGGTATGGTACTAATATTTTTCACCCTTATGTTTCAAAATGCGTATGGTGATATCTATATGAAGCAAAAACAGCATACGGATGCTGTGACAATGATGGGTCAGACGCAACCTGCCAAAGATGTGATCAGTGAGTCCTGGATCACATCAGATAAAGTAGTAACCATGAGCGAAAAGCAAAAGGTTATCATAGATATGAATAAGAAGATCATCACTATGATCGATCATGAAGCAAAATCAATTGTAGATATGCCAATGGACTTTTCTAAAAGTATGGATAAAAAAGGGGATATGTCAGAGGAAGAAAAGGCCGGGTTCCAACAACTTATGGGCGCAATGATGCAAATGGATGTGAAGGTGGAAGAGACAAATGAAAGAAAAAAGATCGGTAAATGGAATTGTCAGAAATATCTTCAAACTATAAATATGGCAATGGGAACAACAAATTCTGAAATTTGGGCAACAGAGGATATCAAAGTTGATGGAGACCTATATGCAAAATATTCTGTTGGGATACTGGCACAGATACCAGGTATGGGTCAAAATATGAGTGCTGTCACGCAGGAACTCAAAAAAATAAAAGGTGTTCATGTTTATTCAGAGCAAACCATAACAATGATGGGGCAACCTATGAAATCTTCTATTGAGCTGATAGAATTCAAAGAAGGAAAAGCACCAAGTAATATATTTGATCTGCCAGCTGAATATAAAAAAGCTGGTGCTTTTAGATAAAATAAAAAAAACGGGAATACTTCCCAGTTTGGTAAAAATTTGAATTATCTGCGTCTTGCTCTGTAATGAGAAGATCGTTGATAATGGTTTCTGCTGTTATAATAACTTAAGTACTACTATTTTTTACGCCCCTCTGGTCTTTTCTTTTTTTGAGGGTTCTTACTTCGTGATCTTTTTTCCATTCTTTTTTTATGAAAATCATAACCACCTTTACGTTCTATGAGTGATTTTTTCTTTGGCTGTTTTTGTCTTGGCTGTTTGTCTGTTAGTTCAAAACCAGGATAAATGTCTCTTTTAATGTTTAGACGCAGATGTCTCTCTATTTTTGAGAAAGCATTATAATCTATCGTTGTTAAAAATGATATGACCTGTCCTTTATGACCGGCTCTACCTGTTCTACCGACTCTATGTGTAAAATCATCAGTGGTTTCTGGCAGATCATAGTTAATGACCATTTCAAGTTCAGGAATGTCTATTCCTCTTGCTGCAATATCTGTTGCTACCAGTACCTGTGTTTTACCACTTTTTAAAAGGGCTAAAGATTTTGCTCTGTTTCCTCTGTTAAGATCACCATGTATGATGGATGTTCTGATCTTCTTGCTTTTGAGGTACTCATAGATCTTATTGGCGGACTCTTTAGAAGAGGCAAAGAGCAGTATTTGTTCCAAACTTTTGTCTTCTATGAGTTTGGCTACCAATTCAGCTTTTCTGGCTTTGTCTACTTTATAGGCTCTGTGAACAATGAAGTCTACAATATCTCTTCTCTGACTCACTTCTACAATGGCAGGATCATTTAGGAACTCTTTAGCCAGTTTTTTAATGTTTTGTGAAATGGTTGCTGAGAACATCAGTGTTTGTCTTGGTCTGCCACAGTAGTTTAAAATGGCTTTGATCTCATCAATGAAACCAAGGTCAAGCATGGTATCTGCTTCATCCAAGATCACTGTATTGACATACTCAAGGTTGATTTTCTTGTCAGCGATGAAGCTCTGTAAACGTCCAGGAGTTGCCACAATGATATCAGTACCTTTTTTAATACGTTCAAGTTGAGAACTTTTAGGGATTCCCCCTTGAACTTTAACATTGTTGATCTCAAGATATTTTCCAAAGTCATTAATGGAACGTGAAACTTGATCTACAAGTTCAATTGTAGGTACAATAATTAATGCTCTGATTACTTTTTGATCTTTCTTCACTACTTTTTGAAGTTTATTTAACAAAGGCAGTACATATGCAGCAGTTTTTCCTGTACCGGATTTTGATGCACCTAAGACATCCACACCTTTCATGGCAACAGGTATGACTTTGTTTTGTATGGCAGTAGCATTTTCATACTTCTCATGAGCAATGGCCTTTAAAATGTCTGGGTGTAAGTTTAATTTTTCAAATGCTTTGATGGTAGTTCCTTGGTGACTATTGATAGGACATTTTTTGAGCAAAGCCCAAAAAACTACGTTGTCACTGTGACTACTTCAGCAGTAGGCTCATATGACTAGTCATATTTATGATTATATTATGCGTATTATAGCGTATTAGTTCAAAAGAGCGTAAAAGTCTTTAGGTGCATCCACTTCAAAGCGTAAAATCTTTTTAGTTTTAGGATGAATGATGCTTAATCTCATAGAGTGAAGCCCCATTCTCCCACCTTTAGTTCCATAACGTTCATCTCCGATGATACTATGTCCCAACCAAGCTAAGTGTGCCCGTATTTGATGTTGTCTTCCTGTTTCTATGCTTACTTCAAGTAAAGATCTTTTCTCTTTACTTTCTTTTACTGTGTAGTGGGTAATGGCAGGTTTCGCATCGGGATGCTTCCCCACATGCATACGGTACTCTTTCTCATCGAGTCTTAAAGGCTGATTGATAGTTCCTTTGTTTTCCTTGGGAGTACCTTCCACTATGGCAAGGTATACTTTTTCAGACTTACCCCAGTTAGCCATTACAGCTTCTCTCATTTCTTTAGAGGTTGCAAAGAGTAAAATGCCTGATGTATCTCTGTCCAGTCTATGCACAGGCCAGAGTTTTACCGAGTTCTTTCCACGTGAGAGTTGTGTTCTAAGTATGGCAAGTGCATGTTGCTTGTTTTCTTGAATTGTACCTACAGACAAAAGCCCAGCAGGCTTATTTATGGCTATCAGGTCTTTGTCTTGATAGATGATTTCCAGTCTGTTAGTTGTTTGTGCAGAAGTTCCGGCTCTATGAACCATACCCACCTCCACTATATCATCCACATTGAGTATAAAATCATGTTTGGTAGTAACTTCACCATTCACAGCAACACTGGAACCTTGTAAACGCTGCTTTACTTTCTTTTTAGACCAGCCCTCTAGGTTAGTAAAAAGGAACTCTAAAAGTTTGCCTCTTTGTTTTACTTTGTATTGTTGTGCCATATAGTGTTGCCTTGTAGTTGTGAGACTCGTTCCCATGCTTTGCGTGGGAATGCATAGGTAGTTTGTATTATATCTTAGTTTAATACACCGTTAGGTGAAAGTGGAAGGTGTCATTTATCGGTGTATTACTTATTTTTGAATTCAATTCTATTATTAGTTTTATCAATTATAAACTGAAAGTCTTTCCAAATTAATATCCCATTTATATTCTGAAGTTTATTAATGAAAATATCTTCATCTTTTTCAGAATATTGGAAACTTCCATTTATTGAATTTGTATCTAAGTTATGTGTTTCAATAATTTGAAATGCTGAATCAGGAAGTATTTCTGGAATCCAACCTCTTTGAATAGCATTATCTTTTATTACTTCTTTTTTATTTTTGTAGGTATTTTTTTGTGTATCTGAAAATAATAGAAATAGTAGAAAAACTACAATAGCTATAAAAATTAAAATATTTAGTATTACTTTCATGTTATTACTGATTCCTTATATTTTATTTTTAAGTAAGAATTTTTTGGTAAGAAGGGTGGTTTACCTCCTCCTACGCCCTCTATACCCACCACGACCACCAGTAGACCCAGTCCCACGCTTATTCTGCCCATGACACTCATCACAAATAGAAAACCTATAAGAGAAATCAAGCACCTTTCCACATCTTCTACACTTCTTCGTAAAGTGACCTTGACGCAATGAGTTTTCTATGAAGTTGTTGAGTCTTACTCTGGCTTGTATAACTTTCTCAGTATCCTGGAAGAGGTCTGGAAACTTAAAAGAGAGCCAGAGGTAGAGAGATATCTCTCTGACTCTGTCTTCTGCGTTGAGCAGCATGTCGTTGGTCTGTGCGAAAGCAGGGAGGTCACGAGGAGGGATGTAGAGGACGGTTCCTCCTGCTTCTATTTGCTTAATGTAACGGTGAAACACTGACTCTATGTATGGTGACGAGATGCTTGCCGGGGCACATGAGAGGAAGAACCTTGTTTTTAAGTCAAGTTCATATTCACTTACTATGGCGGCTACTTCAAGCATGGAGTCTATGTTGGCGGCTACAAATGGGCCTTCAAACTCCATGTTATCTGCAAAGAAAGCCAAGATATCCAAGATGTTATCAGTCTCGAGTATCTCACCTATGAGCATGACATGTTCTAAACTTGCCATGACTGAGATAGGGAGTTCAAGATCTGGAAGAGGGCTGTGAAAGGCAGAGGTGATGGTGTCCAGGGTATTATCATCTAAGGCACCGACATACCCTTTCTCTTCAAAGCCGTAACGACCTGCACGCCCGGATATCTGTGACACTTCGCTAGGCAGAAGTTCACGACGACGTAAACCGTCAAATTTGTTGTCTTTTGAAAAGAGCAGGGTCTTTATGGGGAGATTGAGTCCCATGGCTATGGCATCGGTGGAGACGAGTATTTGGCTTTCTCCTTCTCTGAAACGTCTGGCCTCTTCACGTCTGACTTCCGGGGAGAGGTTACCGTACACTACAGAAACAGAGTACTTTTCGCTGAGTTGCTGTTTGAGGGAGAGGACATCTCGTCTGGAAAATGCCACAACAGCAGTTTGTGCTTCTATCTTCTTCATGGAAGTAGGTCTGTTCATCATCACCAGTTCATTTTTACGTTCAAAATGGATAACCTCCAGCTCCTCACCCAAATACTCACATAACTCTTCTACGGCATGCAGGGCATTACTTGATCCAGTGAGTATGACTTTCTTGGCTGGTGCTCCTATGAGGGCATTTGCCCAAGCCCAGCCTCGATCACGGTCGGCTATCATCTGGATCTCATCTATAACACATACATCGACATCCACTGCACCGTTCATCATCTCTATGGTGGAGCTTATGTGTGTGGACTCTTCGTCTATGATCTCCTCTTCTCCGGTGATGAGAGAGACATGCACGCTTTCTCTTTTTAAGTTCTCATAACCTTCAAGTGCAAGCAGACGCAGAGGTGCAAGGTAATAGCCGGTTGTTGCGGCTTCCAGTTCTTTAAGTGCAGCGTAGGTTTTCCCGGAGTTGGTTGGTCCTACATGAAAGATTATCTTGCGTTTTAGTTCACGTGCAAGAGGGAAGAGATTTTTAAAGTCACGGATGGTCTTAGCCAGTAACTCTTCACGTTTTTGTTTAGCCAGCAGGGGTTTAATGTACTCTCCAAAGTGAAAAAGTATGCGTCGTTTGCTCTTCTCTTTAAACTTCAGAGTTGTAGATGAACGTACCTGGGGTTCCACAAAACGGACGATGAACTCATGAAGTTTATCTTCTGTTAACTCCAGTTTATCACTCATCTCCTGCATCTCTTCGAGTACATCATCGATCGCAACTCTAAAGTGGGCAAGCAAGTCATCATTTACTCTGTTAATATCTTCTTTAACAGGTAGCTCTTGCCCTCTCCAAACGAGGTTATAAAAGAAAGGTTTTTCGTAAGAAACAGAAGTGTCATAAAAAAGAGTTGTACCAAACAGATCGTGGTTTTTTTCTTTCTCTATCATGATGTGGTCAGTGCTTTCAAACACTTCATATTTATCACTAATATTAGTTAATATGTCTTCAATGGTCTTTAGCTCTAAAGGTGCATGAGAGAGCAGGGACTCAGGTGGCATATTCCTAAGTGCCGTATTTGCTTCTTCTTCCGTAAGATAGGGGTGGTCAGACTCCTGAATCTGTGTAAGAAAAGCTTCCAGTTCTGCCGTCTTTATAGCTATGGTCTCTTCTTTTATAGCTTGAAGTTTTGTGATGATCTCTTCATCGTTAAGCTTCCAAAGTTCATCCATATCAAGAGTAGTTGTGGTACATAAAAGTAGCTTGTTAAAGTCGAAGTTTTTGAGAGAAAAAGTGAAGCTGTGATAGAACTCCATTTCATTCATACTGTTGAATGTAACCTCTAAGGACTTTTCAAGCGTATGAAGTCGATCTCTCATACGTAGATAGCCAAGTTTAGCGAGGACTTTATCTTCTGTGATCTTAGCATTTTTCACGTCTATAAAGGCATCAAGAAGCAAGTTCTCTTCATGTTTACTATGATCAACATCTTCTAAGAGTTGTAGGATCTTTTCTACTTTGTCTAAAGGAGGGCGATTGTCTCTTCGGGCTTTATGTACGGCTTTATAGCTCTGTGTCAGGTAAGAGACTATCATCTCTCTCGTACCGGCACCTTCTTCACTCCACGTACGTCTAATGGCTCTGATCATCTCTTCGCGTGTATGAGAAGGAAGTGTGATCTCAAGGAGCATGATAAGTTCTATGAGCTTTTCATCATCAAGTGTAGCTACGCCTTCATCAAAGGGAAGACCATTGAAGTAGTTACGTATTTTATTATTCATTTTTATAAGATATTTTTTCTTTTTCTTTGCCATTTTCTACTATTTTCATATTTTTTATAAGTATAGCATATTGTTATCGTGTAGAGGTCTCTTAGAGTTTATTTGATACAATAATCCATTATAAAATAAGTAAGGAAATTTAATGGCATTTATAGAAGTAGATGAAGATAATTTTGAACAGGTATTAACTAAAGAGTTCGACAAAAATCAGATCGTTATTTTAAAGTTTGGTTCGGAGTTTTGTGACCCTTGTCATGCGTTGGAGTGTGAACTTGAAGATGTAGATGATGAGTTTGAAGATGTCTCCGTCCTTATGATAGACACAGATGAATCACCAGATTTGGCAGAGCAGTATGAAGTGTATCAACTGCCTACCATGGTCATTTATAAAACCAGAACCCATATCCTTTATCATAGAGAAGGTGTGATACTCTCTCAGGATATTAATAAGATCATAGGAAAGTAAATACGTGGCATCCTCAGAGAGACAGGTACCCATAGGGATCCAGGGGGGACACCGGAAATTGCTAAGAGCTAAAATCTTTTTTGACGGTGTATATGAGTTTGTTAGCCATCCGCTCTCTAAGCTCTTCAGACTTGAATAGCATATTTTCCAGGACTTTCATCTGCTTTTTTCTTCGCTTTACTTCTTTTTTATAGTGTTTTATCTCTTGTTCTAAAAGTTTAATTTTCAATTTATTTACAGATTTCATTCTTGTTCCTTAAAATATATAATGACAGAGTAGTCTAGCAAAATGTATATAAAAGTTAAAATAGTGAAGTACCAAAGGTTGTGGGCTTAATGAGTAGTAAGTGAGTTTTCTATCTGCTTTTGTACGTGATTTTCATTTTCTGCACTCAAGTATAAAGCTGTAGTAAAGATAACAGTTACAGAAACAAAAATCAATAATTTAATTAAAAAATCTTTAATGTGGTATCCCCAAGAGGACTCGAACCTCTAGCTAGGCCTTAGGAGGGCCCTGCTTTATCCAGTTAAGCGATGAGGACATAGTGTGTTGTGAATCTAGGTTCACATTTTGGTTCACATGGAATTTTACCAAGATGTACATTACAACAAGAAATAACACCTACTACTATAGGAGACGAATCCCACTGGCTATAGTAAGCTTGTGTGATTCGAAATACATTCATAGACCTTTGTCTTCAGATAGAGTCTTAGCCAAGCAATTAGCCATCAGGTATAACAACATATTCAACATGATAGATATTGGACTCAAGCTAGGACATGATGTCTCAAGTCTTGTTGCAGAGCTTAACTTTAGGTCTGGCGAGAAGATAGATATCTACGAACAATACATGAAGTGTAAGCCTCCCCTTAAATCAAACCAGTCTAAGCAGAATAACTCTGTTCTAAATTGTACTTTTCTAAATATTCAACAGGACTTAACTTTCCTAAAAACTTGTGTGGTCTATTGTAGTTATAATCATCAATCCACTCTTTGGCTGCTACTCTTACTTCATCCAATGTATCAAATAGATAAGCATGAAAAAACTCTCGTCTCATAGAACCGTTAAAACGTTCAACTCTTGAATTTTGCGTAGGACAGCCTGGCTGTATAAACTTTAACTCTATAGAATGGATATAGCACCATATCTCTAGTTTGTGAGAGATAAATTCTGGACCATTGTCTACACGTATGGACTTTGGCTTACCTCTAAAATCTACAGCTCTTCGTAGTGCTTCAATCACCTTTGCTGAAGGCAATGAAGTGTCAACTTCAAACTCTATGAGTTCACGGTTAAATTCATCCATGATATTGAGGATACGGTATCTTCTGCCTCCAAAGAGCGTATCTGACATAAAATCCATACTCCATTGTTCATTTGGATGATAGAGATCCTGTAAAGGATTTTTAATACGCTTAGGTAATCGTTTCTTTGTACGACGCTGGATATTAAGTCCCATAGCCTTATAAACACGATATACACGTTTATGATTCCATACATAGCCTTGCTTACGAAGTCTATTAAAAAGTAGCCAGAAGCCGTTTCTAGGGTATTTATCTACCAAGCTGTTGAGAGCTTCAATTACTTTGCTATCATCTTTAGGCTTCTTCACATAATAATAAGTTGACTTGCTAATTTCCAACATCGTACAAGCCTGATTGATACTTAATGAAAAATGCATTACGATATGCTTTACTGTATCTCGCTTCTCATCAGGCTTTAGAGCTTTTTTTCAATCACATCCTTGAGAGCTTCATTCATCAGTGCCATCTCTGCATACATCTTTTTGAGCTTGGCATTCTCTTTTTCCAGATCACGGAGCTTTTTGACATCACCACTCTCTAGACCACTATATTTACGCTTCCATTTGTAATAAGTGTCTTTACTTACACCTTTTTCTCTTAGTGTTTCAACTACGGGTGCCCCGTCTTCTATATCTTTTAGGATACCAACAATCTGTCTCTCTGTGAACTTACTCTTTCGCATGAACTCTCCTGATTTATTTTATCAGAATTATTCTGTTTTAGGTGGTACGGTTTTTGGGGAGGCTTACAGAAGCACAAGGATGTCAGTGCTAATCGTATGGCTAAAATAAAACGATATTTGAGTGTATTGAAGGTCTTGCTTCCTAATGACCTTTCAAAGCTCAATATGAGCCTTCTTGACAGCATTAGAGGTAAGCTTACCAGACTACCAAAGATGAATATTCAGAAGTACAGAGTTAAGTCTATTACTGAGTTGCTGAAACTGCATATACCAACTGAAGATAAGCAGTCTGCTGAAACTGTTAATGGGTACATCAAGTTATTGAATGCTCTGTTGAAGTTTGCCTATGAGCGTGAAGCAGTAAGCAGACAATTCACTGTTACCTTGGCTAAGAGGTCAGGTAGCTCGAGAGATGAACGGCAAGCACTGAACATTGAAGAAATTAAAAAGTTAATGCATGACTCAGGTAATCAAAAACTTATACCGCTTTATAAAATACTCTATTACAGTGGAATGAGATTGTCTGAAGTCTACAAATGCAAGCTAACTGTAGTTGATGGTATTAAATGTTTTGATCTCACTGATGGAACCAGTGAGCTAAAAACAAAGAGCAGCTATAGACTGATACCAGTGCATGATAGTCTTGACGATGCAGAGTTACTTCTGGAACAGGCTAGGGCAGTAAGAGACGGTTATGCTACACGTAAGACATCTGAGTTCTTTAAAACCAAGGGAAAAAGCTTATACAGCCTGAGACATAGTTTTGCTACCCAGTTAGCATCTGAGGGCATTGAGACAACTATAATATCAGAGTTATTAGGACATGCTCATAATGGCATGACATTAGAAAGATATGTAAAAGGATACCCAACTAAATTATTAAGTGAATCTATCAACAAGCTGGATGCTATCTAGACATACATTGAACACCCTCATAGAGCCCATCAGAAGGCTCTTATATCCCTTCTGAACTACAAAGCGTACAAAGAGACGAACTTGTCCTAAAAAGACTCTCTCTGAGCTACCAGACACCTTTATATGCAAGCATATAACATGCCGTAAGACTGGCAATATACTGACCATATACTCTATGTAAATCTCTCCTTCTCCTCCTCATATCTAATCCCCTCTTATCCATCCCTCCCACCTCTCACAAATTCTCAATTTTCCCAAACTTCATCATTTTTTTATTTTTTATTTTTTTTCTAAATTTTTTTCTCTGTCGATTTCCCATAGTATAGAAGAAGAAACGATCCTTTTATTTTGACTCCCCCCCCGCATGCTCATACACTTAATATAGTTTTTTCAACTTCTACCCAAAAGATAGCACCAAATCCCTCACTCCGAGAAGAGTCTAAACTAAACCCCATTCAAAGGAGACACAATGACTATGACCAGTCAAGACTACGAAACCGTAGCAAACTTCAAACTGATCGAACAAGTTGCAACATACTACAGCAGTACCCAACAGGATATTCAAACGTATCGGGATATGAATACACCTGTACTGGAATCACTTTCCATAAAGCATTTAATGCACTGGAAGCAAGAGCTACATGCACTTATTTTTAACGGCTTAAATTGTCGTGAAAGGTTGCTGTAATGGAATCTTCACTGAAACAGATATTGGAAGAGTTGGACAGCACTCTAGTCAATGCGATAGACAAACTGGATGAAGCCGTCACATACGGTGAGCATTTAACCGATGAAGAGTTTGATGTGATCCAAGATCATATTGACACACTGGAAAGCATTAGAGGAGAAATCAATGGGTAATACAAATTACACCATGGATCAATTGCTACAGATGGTACAGGAAAAAGCGCAGGAGTACAAAGTAAATAGGATTACTTCAGCATCAGATGTTTACAGCCTTCTGCATGAGTACGCCAAGAAAGATAAAGAGCATTTCCTAATTGTGACCCTAGATGGTTCATCAAAGATCATAGAGCATCGAGTGATACACATTGGAACGCTAAACCAATCAATCGTCCATCCAAGAGAGGTATTTCGACCTGCTATACAAGACAATGCAGCAGGGATCGTCATAGCACACAACCATCCATCAGGCACACTTGAAGCCAGTAGAGCAGATATACAGATAACCCAGAGACTCAAAGAGGTCTCTAAACTTGTAGGTATAGAGCTACAAGACCATGTCATCCTGAGTAAAGAAGGATACTACAGCTTCTCAGATGAAGGATTACTGTAACCATATATTGACCAAGGAGAAATCATGTCAAAGATCAAAGATGAAATGGAACGCACCCAAGAGATAGAGTATGAACAGTATGTCAGCTTTATGGAATGGGTATGTGATCAAAAGGCAGCGGTGAGTGAAAGTGATAGTACAAATGAAGTAGAAGAAGACTCATTAAAGTCCTCAACTACACGGACTTCAATTGTACCAGCAAACACTTTAAACTCAGCAAATAACATTAACTACAACCCATGCAAAGGAGCATAAAATGAAAACAACAAGATACAGATTTGAAGAGACCGTACAGAGTGCCACAGCCAAAACAAAAGAGTGGCTCAAGGAAGAGCTCAGAGCCATACTCGAATCAGATAAAGACTATACCAGAAAAGCCGACTACATAGGCTTCTCAGTCCTCTCAATCGATAAAAGGATAGAGAGTATAGAGGAAGAAATAAAAGAGCTTCAGGAGCTAAAGAAGAGCCTTAAAACAGCCAAAGAATTAGTGCTTACTACAGGGGCAGAAGTCTTCACTGAGTACGGCATTGACAAGCTGGATGGAGCAGGTATCAGCAGCATTACTTTCACTGGTGCAACTACCTCAGACAAAACCAAACTTATCATTGAAGATAGAGAAGCACTCATTGAAGCAGGCTTCTATAAAAAGGTACTGGATGAAGAGATGCTGCGTGATCTCTACCATACTTCTCAATACAAAGATATCATCCAGTCTTATACCCGATTAGATGTAACAAGTACTCCTAAACCTGCCAAGATAAAAATCAACAAACGTAGAGGAGTTAACAACCCTACACACACTATTACAGAGGAGGTAGCGTAATGGAAACCAAAACACTCAAGACAAGTGATGAGATACTGGAGATCAATACCAATACAGGTGAAGTCATTATGTCTGCAAGGAAAGATGACTATGATCATATACAAAGAACCAAGATCAAAGCATTCAGGCTCTTATCTCGAAACGACTTTGTAAACATAAATGGCGTATGGGAAGCAAAGAGGGATGCGCTTATCAAGATCCTCTCTTCTCTACCTATCTCATATAGCTGGAAGATCCAAGATAAGCAGATCACAGAGAAGTACGCCCAAGTATTGGGTGTGCTGAAAGTAGAGACTGGTTCCATAGTCAGAGAAGCTGACAGTATGGGTATTTGTGAGTATTCAGAACTTAAAGGCAACGGAGGACTTCACTTTATGAACGCTAGAGCTGAGACAAGGGCTCTTAAGAGGGCTATTGAGACTCTGTTTGGTTCTGTGATTAATTATTATGTTGTTCATGTGTTGGAGTCTGCTCCTCGGGCATAGCACTAAAAGCTATTGTATCAGAGATGCACCTATCTAAAAACGGTCGACCCCTATAAAAGGACAAAGGTTTTACTAGACCACTTTTTATTCTGACTATATTTTATAGAAGTATTGTGTTGCTGTTTTTCTACCTTTTCCGATAATCTCTTTAATCTCAAATCCACATTTATGGAGGTTCTCTCTAAATTTTTGTTGTTGGAAACTATTCTTCCCCATCATCGTTCTAAACGACTCAGGTTTAATACCTACAACTTTAACAATATTCTTCTTCTCTATTGTATCTCCTCTTTTAAGATTGCTTTCGAGATACTGTATAAGAATATCAAAGTTAGCTGTTGCAAGTCCTGTATGCTTGGCTGACTTCAGTACCCAGTCTTTGAACTGGATATTAGGCATATGTCCAGCTATTTGTTTCTCGTATACTGTCTTTTGATCATTGGGCAAAATAATATAGATATCTGCTGGCTCGCAATTACCATCAAGGTTTATTATCTTTCTAATTCTAATACGATTCATAGCCTGTATGATTTCAGCGAGAATAGCTGAGTTCTCTATAGAGTTATTGAGTATGTCCTGCTCTTCCCCAAAGGCAGTCTCTTCACTATCTGTATTGATTATTGTTCTATTTTGTGCATAAGACTTAGGCTTATGATTAAGTCCTACAATGATACAAGTGTCAAAGTTTTGCCAGTCATTCAGTCCTGTGATAGCATTCCAATGAGCAACCTCTACAGTTTTATCAGAGTAGTTTTGTGTCGCTTCTTGTACGAATAAACTCTTATGTTGATTATGTGTTATGATGAGCGTTTTATTTCCGAGTGTGACACTTTGTAAAATATTTGCTACGAGATCCTTATCTATACTCTTTTTACCTGTTCTTCCTGCTGTTGTATGTATGGTAACATTTGAATAATTTCTTACACCCTCTGTTGGTGCAACCATATGAATATCGTTGTAGTATTTAGATCTCAGTTCATAAACTTTATTGGCTGTAGCAGTTGCATCAAAACAGACTAATGATTTTGTGAACATCATATCTGTTACTCTATGAAAACTGTTATGCCCTTGATTTGATGTGATATAAACTTGTCCAAGTTTGCTCATTATGTTTAGATTCACTATTGTCTCTATAAGCTCTTTCTTTAAAATATCGTTAGCTGATGAGTCTTTTATTCCAGATATGATGTGATTAAAATTAAGAGTATTAAAATACTTTTTAAATTTAGGGTCAATTTTTATAGTTTTAGCTTGTGCTTTAACAAAAAACTTTAAGAATAATGGATACTTCTCCATTGATTTTAATGGCGTAAACTTACATCTCAAAACATTTGTATTCTCATCAGTAATAAGATTCGTCCCACCACTATAGTTAGCTAGAACTTGTAGTTCATCTCTGAGAAGCTGTATCTCTTTAGCAAATTTAAGATCCCCTTTAAGCAGGTTGCTTTTTTGCATATATTCAAAGATTGTTATTGCTCGTCTAATAGAATCATCTCGAACAGATAACTCCCTCATTGTTTCTAATGCCTCATCAATAACAAGTAAGTCTCTATCCTCACCAAGCTTTTGCCACTTTTCACCACCAGTATAGTGATTTTTGTAAAAGGCATGTGTGGTGACTATTACCTGATATTTAGCAACTTCTTCAATCTCCAAGATCTCTTCTTTAGATTTTTTACTGTGATAGGAGACGGCTCTACTGTCTCTAGCTTCATCATTTATCTTTTCAGCTATCTTATCTGCTTCATCTGTGAGGTTTGTACTGATAAGGGCAGTAATATCTTTCGGAAGCATGGAACAGTAGGTGATTAAATTCTCAGTTTTAGCTGAACCTGTTGGTGCAGCAATGACATATTTCATTACTCTACCTCTTGCATTGTCTCCTATAGCAAAATTTAAAGTTTTACAGTTCATCTTCCATGTTGTTTCAAGTTTACTGGAGCGTGGACCTGCTAGCGTTTTCGTCCTAATTACTTTAAAATCAGTCCACTGACTGTACTTCATCTTAAAATTGAATAGAAAATCATCAAAAGCTATCGGTTCTCTTCCCATAAATAAAATAGCCATAGTGTTCATGTATAAAGTCCATATAATGTAGATATCAATAGTGTATCAAAATACAACTTCATTTCAAAAACTACAATCTGCCAACCTAAAATGAAACTAACTTTAAACAAGAGGATAGCGATGGATCCCATAGTTGTAGTAGTAGATTAAATTTATTAGAACTACAATGATTTATTGGCTAAAGTGCTAAGGATATTTTAGGAAAAATACAATAACTTCTAAAAGTTTTAGCTAAATTTGTACCGAGAGAAAACCTTATAATCTTATATATTTTATAAGGTTTTAGAAATAAACTATTTTGATAGAAATTTAACTATTGATTGTATGCGAATTTATATCCACGTCTTCTTACTGTGTGAATAACCTGGAATCCAAGAGCACTCTTAAGTTTTTTTCTAATCTGGTTAATTGCAACTTCTACTGTGTTGTCACTCACATACTCTGGTTCAGGCCAAAGTGCATTGATAATTTCATCTTTGGAAAAAACCCTTTTTTTACGAAGTGCAAGGTATGCTAAAATATCAAATGTTTTGCCATTAAGTGAGACAATATCTTCTCCGTAGGCTATCTGTTTATTTGCAATGTCTATAATAATCTTATCAATAGTGATATGAGTACCAAAAAGATGTCTCATATTTGCCAAAACTCTTGCAGCTACAAGATCAGGGTGTTCACAATGATTACAAACAACATCATCTGCACCCAAAGCATAAAAATAAGATTGTTGTTTATACTCATCTGTAAGTATGATAATCTTCGTGTCACTTTTTTTCTTTTTTACTTCGTTTACATATCGCTCTATTGAAAGATTGACACCTTCATCCATTATGATCACAAGTTCATAATGTCTAAAGTCTGTAAAATTAGTTGCATCATACAAATCTATCGCGTGATCTACAATACAAATAAAATATTCACCTAATTCTTCATCAAGTCTTTTAGCGTATTCATTACTGAAACCTACAGCTAGTATTCTCATCTCTCTCCAATACATGCAAAAGTGGACAAACCTTAAAGTTTATCTACTTTTCTCTTTTATTGATGTATTTATAGCAAAATACACCTTGTTTAAAAATAAAAGTAAGTTTGTAAACTCTTACTTATTTGAAGGGCCCACAAACCAATGCTCGTTTTACTCCAGTTGTTAAACTGTCTAGTCCTTCGATTACTTTTTCTCTTTTAATTAAAACATCTACAATCTGACTTGAATATTTTATGGCACTCTCTCTCATCATTCCCAGCATTGGCCAGCCCCATAATGCTGAAACGGTTACTTCATCTTGAACAAAATGAGGTTCCGTTAAAAAGGTACAACTTAGTACAGACTCAACAGCACTTCTATTGGTCTCACTTCCACCTACAAGGTCAATGACTATAGAACCTTTAGGGATGACACGCTTAAGGTGGTCATTACTTACAAGATATGTTATACCTCTAATTTCTCGTGGTATTTCTGCTCCATTGACCACCAGATCAACATCTTCCAGCCAATGATCAATGTTATCTTTCGTGGTTTGTGTACGACCTAAAATATTGATATTTTTGAAACCTTGGTTATAGATCTCATGCATTGCACCTCGTGCTACATTACCGTAACCTAGTACTACAACTTTTGCTTCACGAATATCGAGGTCAGGTTTATTCTCTTTAAGCAGTTTGATCCCATATCTTGCACCTGCCTGTCCTGTCTCATGAAGACACTGAATTCTTCGTAAACCAAATTCAAAAGGGGGATGCGTCTCTCTATAGTTGGCAATCGCTGCATCTCCACTTTCCAGCTCAAATTCATGAAAGTCAAAAATATGTGAATTGGTTTCTTTTAATTTTTCGATAAGTCCATTGGTATCGTTAAAATCTTCACTGTCATAAAAATAGAGAGTTTCACTGCCTGTCTCTTTTAACTCTTCAAATTTTACATCCGTATGAAGCATATTAAGTGATTTAGGGTTACGGTTTCCTGCTCTTCTTACCGCACCTGCCAATCTTTCATTTCGACCGATAACAAATATTTTTAGATTTCCGATTGTTTCATTTTCAATAAAACGTTTTAATGCTTCTGTCATCGCAGCCCGTGCTAATATTTGTTCATCTGTTTGTACTTTTGGGGATTCTGATATCTCCTCCATAGCAATAACATTTATTTGACTCTCTTCAAGCATTTTTGCTCTATCAGGAAAAGAGTGAAAATGTGCCATACAAAACAGTGTACAACCTTTTTTCATTTCAGATATAGACTCCAAAGAGGGACCTTTAAATTTAATGATCATATCTTTATCTTTGTATATCTCATCTGCTTTTTGCATCACAGCACCATTTTCAAGATACTCTTCATCTTCAAAATCTACACCCAGACCTGCACCATATTCAACAAATACGTTAACACCTGCATCTGTTAGTTGTCCAACATCTTTAGGGGTTAATGCAACTCTTTTTTCTAATCCACCTGGGTTTTCAGGAGATTCGATCTCCTTCACTAAAGCAATATTTTTGAATACAATTGATAATTTTTCCACTATAATCCTTTTTTATTTTACTATTGAATACTAGGTGTCTTTCTTAACTATATAACTATTCTACTCGGGAAATATGACAACATAATACATATACGTATGAACACTATTTCTCCTTGGCGGATCGAATAATGCACCACATGAACGATTGCACATCGATCATATCTTTTGGCTCAAGCTTATGAAGCCTTTGCTTGAGATATTCTGAGAACTTAAGGATCTTACTGTAGGTATTCCAATTCAAACTAGGGGTGTAAGCAATAGGGTAAGAACTCATATCAGCTACTGCCTGTGTAATAGTTGGCTTAACAAACATATACTTATCTGGATGTACTATAAACAAGAAATATGAAGCAGTAGGCCATTTGTCAGCACCAATGGACACCAAAGTTCTGATCCAGCCTTGAAATCTACCTTCCAAATCATCAGTACCATAAAGTAGATTAAACAGACTATGTGCAAATTGCTCTTGAGCAGTTTCTTTCTTTAAGCCATCTCTCAATGCCATCTTTTCATTGGGGAACATAAGATTTAGTTTGTTGACTACTTTTAAAGCCCGTGTGCTGATCTCTTCATAGTTGTTCGCTTGAAGAAGCTGTTCAAAGCTCTCCTGGTTAAGTAGTTCGATAGCAAATGCATGACCTACGTCTTTATAATCACGTTCCTGTGCATGATATTTGTCACCATTAAATCCACCAGGAAACTCTTGAAGAAAATACTTTTGCGAAGAAGGGATATCTCTATAAGAGCTTTTTCTTTCTTCATCTAGGGTATTAATATTTATATGATCAAAGATATCAGTATTAACTTCGGAAGGATCTACTTGAGTCAGTGAATTCTTTTTACGTACAAACGTGCGGTACCCACCATGCTCAAAAAAGACCTCGGCACGATCTTGATTGATAATATCAATGACCTTCCCTACGCCCCAGTCTGGCATTTTTTCATTAACAACATATTGATCTTTTTTGAGTATCATGTTTTCTCCTCATATTTCACATAAAAATAGATTTTATTTTGTATCAATCCTCATATCTTTATAGATCATATATGATTACATTATAGCATATACATTTTGTTTTTGGTGACTATAAGCAGAGCATAGAGCATACAACCTTATAAAGTTATATATTTTATAGGGTTTTAAGAAGAAGACATTTTTGATATACTCTTAATACTAAAATAACATAATAAAGGATAATTAATGGCTGATAGAATTCCTCTTTTAGTGCATGCTAGACGATTTCATAATTTATTGCGTAATAATATTGAAAGTGATGATGGACGAGGTGAAGAAGTACTTATTGAAGAACGACCTGTCTTTGAACATTATGCATGTGGTATGTATTTGTCAGCCTGTTTGGCATATCTCGATAATAAGTACGGACAAAGTTCATGGAAAAATAATAATAATAGTACAGATGATTTTGATACATTCTTATTAAGTTTATCAGAAAAACAACAACGTAACTTTACCAGGCTAGCTATTAGTGAAAGTGGCATTGATGCATTAGTCTGTATCAGAAATGCGTTTATTCATAATAACAACGATTTGAAAAAAAATACTGATAAAAAATCTTTACTAAAGGTTTCATCTGTAAAAATCCCAGGTATAACACTTAATGATGGTGTTTTTATTTTAACTTCAAACAACACTGAGGACTTTATGCAATATGTAAGATTGTCATTAGTTGCAGTAGCCATATATTATGGTGATGGCTAAACAAAATAAAACAAACTTCACATTCTAAATCCTGAAAACCTTATAATCTAACATATTTTATAACGTTTATCGCTGTAGCGTTATTCATGTATTCCAAATGAGTGATGAAAACCTTATAAAGTTATATATTTTTTATAAGGTTTTGAGAACAGGATATTTTTGATATACTCTTAATACTGAAATATCGTAATGGAAGGACACTTTGTTCCTTGAATAAATAGTTAGAATAAGGAATATTATAAGTATGGCAAAAAGACAACAAACAAATGATGAATTACTAGAACAACTAAAAGAACAGCTAGACTTTATGAAAACATCTGCAAAAGAATTTGATAATGAAAATTATTCTGAAGCAAAACGATTAGCAACAAATATCCGTATTTTGTTACATGATACAAATAGTTCTAAATCATTATTAAAACAATTAAATATTAAGCATAAAATGTATTATCGTGATTCTGCCAATGAATATAATCCTAAAAATCTTATGAGTCATCATGGATTAGTTGGATTAAAAATATCAAATGAAGGTACTTCATATTATGCACAATTAGAGAAAAAAGATTGTACATTTAAAACATTTGATTCATGGTGGGAAAAAATTATAATTTCAGATAAACATAAAAAGCAATTTACAAGAAAAAAATTAATCTTAGCTTTAGCAAATCAAGATGGTGGTGCTCATGTAGACCCTGAATTAGATAAAGCATATGATAACCTAAGTAGAAATAATAGTATTGGATGGTTTCACTCAAATGGTAGTGAGAGTACACCAGTATTAAAAATTGAATTATTTAGTGTAAGACAAATTGCGTTTGAACTTATATCATCAGTTGAAGATTATATGAAAGACAAAGTCTAACAAATCGTTGGAAAGAAAAACAAGGTTAAACTGCAGTCATTTAAGCTCATATCGTATAAAGTTACTCAGATAAAGTTTTAAGAAGCCAAGTGAAAACATCACCTTGTTTTTCAACTCAAACGTTACATGAATCTATAAATTAACATAATTCATGATTCTATCAATACGCATGACTAACATAAAGATATTCAACCAAGTCATGAAAACCTTATAATCTAACATATTTTATAAGGTTATTCGCTGTAGCGACGTTTGTGGGCCATAAATCTGTACCCTTGGATAGTAAACCTTATAAAATGTGCTATATAGGATGTTTTATGATGATTACTCATCCTATTAAAATTGGTCTTACTACTATCTATCCTTTTATAGGGTTAGACCAGTTTTGGTATGGGAGATACCCAAGGTATTAGGAATACTATATTGACTATGAAAAGATAGTGAGATATTTAAGGATGGACTACAATGAGTTTGAACCTAATTTCATGTAGAAATACTTCATTAGTAAAATTGATGGTCACTTTATGATACATCTGTTAAAATTGCTCTACGATCTGGTTCACATTCTGGTTCACATAAAGTAGTAAGAACCTATGATTATCTTGAGAAACAAATAACTCTGAGATGTGAATTATGCTTCGCTGACACTGTGTTTATTGGTTTAATTGATAGAGAGACTCGAACCTCGAGCTAGGCCTTAGGAGGGCCCTGCTTTATCCAGTTAAGCGATGAGGACATAAAAAAATCTGTAAGTGGAGTTTTTGTGGGTGGATTATAGCAAAAAATAACCATAATAATAAAGTATAAACCTAATAAGCTATAATACCAAAAAAGATACAGGAAATAATAGCATGGCAACATATATATTTGGACATACAACACCAGATTCAGACTCTATTGTAGGTGCATTGTCACTCTCTTACCTTAAAAACCAACTGGGTGAAGATACTATCCCGACAAGACAAGGGAATATTAATCCTGAGACGGCATGGATACTTGAAAAATTCGGTTATGAAGCTCCTCAACTTAAAAATAGCTATGCAGGAGAAAATGTCTATCTCATTGATTTTATGGAGAGCTCTCAGAGTCCTAAAGACATTGACGAAGCGACCATTTTAGGAATAGTTGATCACCATAAACTAGGTGATCTCAAAACAGATGCTCCACTTGAAATGTGGGTACGTCCGGTAGGGTGTTCAAATACGATCGTAAAACAGATGTTCGACTACTATGATATCGAGATCCCGAAAGATATTGCAGGAATGATGATGTGTGCTATCTTAAGTGATACAGTGATCTTTAAGTCACCGACCTGTACCAAAGAGGATACCAAAGCATGTAAAGAGCTTGCACAGATCGTAGGAATAGAGGACTATAAAGCAGTAGGTATGGAAATGTTCATCATCAAATCTGATGTTCTCTCTGCAAGTCCTAGAGAATTAGTACTAAGAGATTTCAAAGACTTCAATATGGGTGAAAATATCATTGGTGTAGGACAGTTGGAGGTTGTTGATCTTTCTGTGTTTGATACTATGAAAGCTGAGCTAAAAGAAGAGATGAAAAAGCTGAAAGAAGAGGGTGGCAGACACTCTGTGCTTCTTTTACTTACAGATATTATGCAGGAAGGTTCACAACTGCTTGCAGTCAGTGATGAAAATGGAAAGATCGAAAATGCATTTGATGTACAACTTGATAGTGATGCAGAAGTATGGTTAAAAGGTGTGATGAGCCGTAAAAAGCAGATCATTCCTTTTTTAGAAAAGCAGTTTTAGAAAAGCAGTTTTAGAACACTTAGATAAAGGTAAGCTCCAGATACGTTTCAAACTCTTTTTTAGGAATGGGTTCCGTATAAAGGAACCCTTGCGCAAATATACATCCGTGTTTCACTAAAAACTCTTGCTGTGGAGTAGTTTCTACCCCCTCTGCAACAATATCAAGATTCATACTTTTAGCGATGAGTATAGAAGCAGAAACAACCACTTCATCACTATGATTGGTTGGAGCATCCTGGACAAAAGACTGATCTATTTTGATCTTTTGAATTGGTAAACGTTTAAGATATGCCAAAGAAGAGTACCCTGTACCAAAATTATTGATCGATATATTGCAACCTAGAGCATGGATCTCTTCAAGTAATGAAGTGGCAGCTTGCTGATCACTCATTGCATACCCCTCAGTTACTTCAAACTCTACCCAATCAGGATGACATCCGGTAGCTTTAATAGAATCTTTTATTATTGTAATAAGTGCTTTGTCATTAAGCTGTTTGACAGAGAGATTTATAGATATCATTTCTATATCAAGCTTATCTTCTTTCCATTTACATATATCTTTCATTGCCTGTTTTATGACCCACTTACCAATATCTATGATCTGTCCGGATGATTCTGCTATAGGGATGAATTGAAGCGGCATGATCATACCTTTTTCTGGATGATTCCAGCGTAAAAGAGCCTCTGCACCAATGACTTTTTTATCTAACACATTGATCTGAGGTTGATAATAGAGTACAAAATCATGGTTTTTAATAGCATTACGCAAGTCATACTCAAGCAGGATTCTTTCCTGTGCCTGTGTTGAAAGATCCTGGGTATAGAATGTATAGCTATTCCTGCCATTGTCTTTAGCCTTATACATTGCTATATCTGCAAAGCGTACCAGTGTTTCAGGATCACTGCTGTCATTAGGAGCAATAGTAATACCAATACTTGTTGTAATATAAAATTGATGATCCTCAATGGTAAATGGAGTCTTTAATGTATCAAGTATATGTTGTGCTATGTTGGCAGCATCCAGAGGTGTGCTAATATCTTCAAGTAAAATGGTGAATTCATCTCCACCATGTCTAGAGAGTGTATCTTCTTTCCTGATCACACTTTGCAGACGTTTTGAAACAAGTTTTAGTATTTTATCGCCAGTGGAATGACCAAAAGTATCATTGACCTCTTTAAAATGATCCAGGTCGATAAAGAGTACCGCACTATATTGTTTATTTGATTTTCGCAGAGTCATTAAGTGTGTCAGACGATCCATAAACAGTGTCCGGTTTGCCAATCCGGTCAACATATCATAATTGGCATAGATACGCAGTTGTTCTTCTCTTGCCTTGCGTTCACTGATATCACGAGCGATACCAAGAACTCCAATAACATTGCCTTCACCATCTTTCATCGGAGTCTTGATCGTTTCAAATAATCCTTCATAACCACTATCAGTAAAGGTTAAAACCTCTTCATAGATATGTGACTCTTTTTCTTCCAGCGCTTTACGGTCTTTGTTGCGGAAAAAACTTGCAGCTTCCTCATTAACAAAATTAAAATCATCTTTTCCGATGATCTCAGACTCTTTAGCCCCAAAAAGTCGTTCAAACTTTGTATTACATGCCAGATACTTACCTTCTGTATCTTTGATCCAAAGAAGATCCGGGATAACATTGATAATGGTTTTTAAAAAATTTTCCTGTGTCAGCAGTTCTTTTTGAAGTTTTAAACTAATTTTTTCTGAAGAACGGTCTTCATAAAATAGTGCTACTGTACCAGCACTCAATTTAGTGACTGTGTTATGTCTCCATCCGCTGATACGGTCATCTTCATAAAAATTTGTATCAAGTTCTTCTCTTTCTCCGCTTGCCTCAACACGTAAAAACATATCAAAAAGACCAAGTTCTTTAACTGCAGGAAAACGTTTTGTGAGTTTTTGTCCAAGTAGATTGTTACGATGGATATTTTCTGTAACTTCAGCTGATTTATTGAATCCAACAATAATAAAATCATTACCATTTTTTTCATAGATAGCTACATTGATGGGAAGTAAATCAATATCAAAAGAATAAGATTGCATTAAAAAGGACTCCTAGAAAAAATTAATTATACCACCTAATAATAAAAATTTATTATTAGGTGTTTTAAGAAATAAAGTTAACTACTATCCCATGCATATATTCTAGCCATCCCCGCCCCAAGTGACGGATATTGGTTTAAATTCTACCAAACTGCAACTTTTTCTTTCTTTTAATAATAGCCTTAGACTCCAACCGATGCAAGTATCGGGGAATCTTCTTGATTATTTTATCTGTCATAGTAACATATAATTGTCAAAATATGTCAAAAAATATTAATTATAATAAATTTCTGTTTTACGAATAATTACGCTATAATTTCATCGATTTTAAGCGTACATCGGTCTGCGACTCATCTTCTTTCAAATAAAAATAATAAAATACTCAGCCTAAGACCGACCTCATACTACAGATGGTAGGCTCGTTCAATAAGGTATAAAACAAAATGTCATTTACAAACTTGGGGTTATCTGAACCTCTATTAAAAGCGATCAAAGATCAAGGGTATGATACACCTACACCCATTCAACTACAAGCTATTCCTACTGTTATAGAAGGTAAAGATGTGTTGGCAGCAGCACAAACAGGTACAGGTAAAACAGCAGGATTTACTTTGCCCCTGCTTGAGAGACTCTCACAAACGCACCCAAAGATGGGTAAAAAACAGATACGCGTTTTGGTACTTACACCTACACGTGAACTCGCAGCTCAAGTGGCGGAGAGTATTAAGACATATGGTAAATATGTACCATACACTTCTACTGTCATTTTTGGTGGCGTTGGAATAAACCCACAACTTGCTACTATCCGTAAGGGTGTAGATATTGTTATTGCAACACCAGGTAGACTTTTGGATATTGCAGGGCAAAAAGGTATAGACTTTTCAGTGCTTGAATGTTTGGTTCTTGATGAGGCTGACCGTATGCTTGATATGGGGTTCATCCATGACATTAAAAAGCTTATGAAACTTATGCCGAAAGAAAAGCAAACTTTACTATTCTCTGCAACTTTTTCCAATGATATCAAAAAATTAGCATCAGGACTTCTTAAAAACCCTGTGCTTGTTGAAGTGGCAAGAGAAAATACTACTGCTGATCAAATAAGCCAAGTGGTACACTATGTGGATAAAGGTCGTAAAAGAGAGTTGCTTTCTCAGCTTATCAAGACGAAAGACTGGAGACAGGTTTTAGTCTTTACACGTACTAAACACGGTGCAAACAAACTTACAAAACAACTTGAAGAGTATGGCATCTCAGCAGCTGCGATACACGGGAACAAAAGCCAGGGAGCCAGAACCAAAGCATTGGCCAGTTTTAAAGCAAATGAAATCCGTGTACTTGTAGCTACGGACATTGCAGCAAGGGGGATAGACATAGATCAGCTTCCTCATGTAGTTAACTATGAGCTTCCAAATGTACCGGAAGACTACGTGCACCGTATCGGTAGAACAGGGCGTGCAGGGCAGAGTGGTGAGGCAGTTTCTTTGGTCTGTATTGACGAGCATAAATTGCTTTTTGATATAGAAAAGTTTATTAAGTCAGATATCAAAAAAGTACATATTGAAGCATTTACACCAGATCCTAATATCAAGGCTGAGCCTATACAAAATGGTAGAGGTGGCGGAAAACGACAAGGTAATGGTTCACGTAACAGCAACTCATGTAATAAACTTCGCAGCAACTCTTCGCATGCGAACAACGGTGGCAGTCGTGATGGTGCCAGAAGTAACAGTAGGAATAGAAACCGAAATCGTAATAGAAATAAAGCAGAAGGATAATAAATATGAAAAAAATATTTAAATTAACAGACGAAAAAAAACATGAAGATCGCGTACTTGAAGCAGTAAAAAATGACATTCGTAAGTATGTAAAACGCGAACGCAAGAAAAAGCTTCCTGATGCAGCTACAATGTATTGGGATTTTGACTGTAAAATAGGTGCTACTTCAGATAAGGCAGAAATCGTAGAATACGAAGCACTCATCAAAGCACTTGACGCAGTGAAAGCCACTGGTGCAACAGAGTGTTATGTTGAGATATTGGCAAAAACAGTCGATAAACCAGTCAAAGAAGCAGTTGAAGCTGTTCAAGAAGAAATAAACGAAGAGGAGTAGAATAGGATGAAAAAGTTTTATGTATTGGTCTCTATCATTATGATAGGATTATTTATATCAGGATGTGCAACATGGCACGGGGCGAAACGTGATACAAGTCGTGTATGGGATGTTGTAGCATCATAGAGCTATAGATACCAAATAGTTTATCAAGGAAATAAAAAGGATAGAAGCATAATCTTCTATCCTTTTTAGATGGTTTTAAAAGTTAGTTATCTTTTAAAACAAGATCATTTTCTTTTGTATTACTTTTAACCTTTTTCTCATATTCTTGACTTAAGGTAAACAGCAATTTAAGATCAGAAGGACTGGTTGCATACTGATAGGCTTGCTCTTCTGTGATCTTGTCTGTTAATGTGAGGTCAAACAGTGCCTGATTAAAGGTGATAGAGTCAAAACTGATCCCCTCTTTTTTAATTGCATCCAGGATTTCATTATCCCGTTTAGTTCGAATAAGCTCTTTAATAAGAGGGCTTTTAAACATTATTTCAACTGCAGGTACCATATCTCCAGATATGCCTTGGATCAAACGCTGAGAAACAACTGCTTCAAGGGTAGCAGCCAGTGTTTCACGTACACGACTCTGCTCATTTGTAGGGAAAATAGCAATGAGTCGGTCAACCGTTTCTCGAGCATCTAATGTATGCACTGTTGAGAAAACAAGATGACCTGTGTTTACAGCTTGCATAATACTCTCAGCTGTGGCAAGATCACGTATCTCACCAACCACAATAATATCCGGATCTTCACGCATTGCTGCACGTAATGCTCTAGAAAAGCTGTTGGTGTGTAATCCTAATTCACGTTGTTCAACGATAGATTTTGCATCATTATGCACATACTCTATAGGATCTTCAATGGTAATGATGTGATGATGATAAGTCTTATTAATATCTTCAACAATACTTGCAAGCGTCGTAGATTTACCACTCCCTGTAGTACCGGTGATAAGAACAAGACCACGTCGAAGATGGACAAGTTTATGTAAAGCTGTCGGAAGATTCAACTCTTTGATAGTCTTAATGTGTGAAGGAATCAAACGAAAGGCTATTGCAAAACCTCCAATATGCATATAGATATTGACTCTAAAACGGTATTTATCACTCAGTGAATAAGCACCATCAAACTCTTTAGTCTCTTTAATAAAACTTTCATATGCATCACCAGTTAATGCTTTAACCAATGTTTCAATCGTTTCTGCATTTATCACTTCTTTGGATAAAAGAACAATATCACTTTTAACACGTGCACGTATAGTACTATCACTTTTAATATGTAGATCAGCTCCTTCTACTTCAATTAACATATTTAACCAAACATCCAATCGCTTTAGAATATCCTGCTCAGATAAAGACATATACACCCCTTACATCATAGTTTTATCTTTATTGTACTCTTTAATTAGGATGAATACAACCATATTTTTAAAAATGTGTAGATTACAGCAACATGTATCCATTCCTTAATTTACATAGTGTGGTAATATATGACAAAATAGTTATAATAGTTTTATTAAAAACTAGAGAGAACGCAACATGAATTCCCTTATCAATCTATTGGTACAAAAAACAAAACTCAAACAAACTCACATCACCAACATCCTTAAACTTATGGATGAAGGTGCAACCATCCCTTTCATTGCACGGTATCGTAAAGAGATGACTGGTGGGGCAAGTGATGAAGTGTTACGCGAGTTTGAAGCTGTGTATCTAAGTGCTAAAAAACTGCTGGAACGTAAAGCTGAGATAGAGAGGCTTATTAAGGAGAGAAGTGTGTTGACCGATGCTATCAAGAAGAGCATCGCCAGTGCAGATACTCTAAGAGTACTGGAAGATATATATCGTCCGTATAAAGAGAAAAAAAGTTCACGCTCAGCAACTGCCATAGCAAATGGTTTAAAACCTCTTGCCTATACACTACATAGTGCTAAACTTAGTCTTAATGAATTTAAAGCCCAGGCAAAAACGTTTGTAAAAGGTAAGGTCACTTCTGTTGAGGATGCCATCAAAGGTGCACAGGATATCTTGGCAGAACGCTATGCAGATCAGCCACGTGAGCGTGAAGCCATCCGTAATTCTATGTTACGTTTTGGTAGTATCGAAACCAAGAAAGCCAAAGGGTTTAATGAGAGGGGGTTGTATGCCAATTTCATCAAACATTCTGAGAAAGTAGCCTACATTCCTTCTCATCGTTACTTAGCCATAATGCGTGGAGTTAAAGAGAAAGAACTCTTGGTTAAAGTCACACTTGACATAGCAAGAATAGAGGAGAATATTAAAAAATATAAAACACCTCATGATGCATTATCATCAAAGGAACTGCTGTTCTCAGCGTATAAAGATGGACTTAAACGTCTCTTATTCCCATCCATAGAAAGAGAAGTACAGGCAGAGTTAAAAGAGAAAGCAGACATTACTGCCATTGGTGTTTTTGGTAAAAATCTAAATCAACTTCTTATGACTCCTCCTGTGATAAAAAGAGTTATTTTGGGTGTTGATCCTGCTTTTAGATCGGGCTGTAAACTGGCTGTCATAGATGAGAATGGAAATTACCTGGAACATGCTGTCATCTACCCAACAGACCCTCGAAATGAGTATGAAAAGTCAAGAGATAAGGTCCTTAAACTTTCTAAAAAATATAACATTCAAGCCGTTGCCATAGGAAATGGAACTGCTTCAAGAGAAACGCAAGAGTTTTTTGCCCGTTTAAACACAGATGAGGATGCAAAACTGAACTACACTGTGGTCTCTGAAGCGGGGGCATCAGTGTATTCTGCTTCTGTCATCGCAGCGCAAGAGTATCCGAAACTTGATGTGACCATACGTGGTGCCATCTCCATCGCACAAAGACTACGAGATCCTATGGCAGCCTTGGTCAAGATAGACCCTAAGTCTTTAGGCATAGGACAGTATCAACATGATGTAGACCAAAAACTTTTAGAAAAAAAACTTTCTGATGTAACCCAAGACCTTGTAAACAGAGTAGGGGTTGACCTTAATTCCGCCTCTGCTTCACTACTCTCTTATGTGGCTGGTGTAGGAGCAAAAGTAGCCCAAAATATTGTTACATATAGAGAAGAGAACGGCTACTTTACATCTAAGTCCCAACTCTTAAAAGTCAAAGGTTTAGGAGCTAAAGCATACGAACAGGCTGCAGGTTTTGTACGCATAAAAGAGGGAAGATCTGTGTTTGACAACAGTGGTATACACCCTGAAAGTTACGCTGTAGCCAAACGTTTAGAGGGGCTAGAGTTAGAAAAAATAGATGTCAGGATGATAGCAGAAGAGTTAAAAGTAGGAGAAGATACCCTAAGAGATATCATCAAAGAACTTTTAAAACCAGGTTTTGACCCCAGAGAAGAGTTACCGGCTATTCCTTTTAAAGAGGGTGTAACAGATATCAAAATGCTGCGTGAAGGAAGTATTGTCTCAGGTGTAGTGCGAAACATTGCTGACTTTGGTGCATTTGTAGATATAGGTTTGAAAAATGATGGAATGATCCACATTTCAAAGATGAGTGATAAACGTATAGCTCATCCTCTTGAAGTGCTTTCCCTTAATCAATATCTACCTCAAATAAAGGTTATATCCATAGATGAAGAGAAAGGTAAAGTAGGGCTTAGTTTATCTTTTATCCCATAGGATAAAGTATCTTAGTGCTACAAATCGCTACACATTAGCTATTTATGGGATTGTATCCATTATAAATGTATCTATGGTGACTATACGTGGTGACTTTTGCCAAAGTGCTGCCATTAGGTTGTTATGCTAAACTTCCTGTATGAAAACACTACTAATTACACTTTTACTAGCAGTACCACTATTTGCAGAAACTGCTACAGAGCTAAATAAGACACCTTCACTTATGGAATGTGAAATGATAATTGAGATGTTCAATTTTAGCATTGGTCAGGGCAACCCATTAACAAAAGAACAGATCAATGGCGTAATAGAGGCTTGTGATGGTCAGGTGAAGCACCAGAAGACTATAGACACTATGAAAAAGCTTTTAGGGACTATAGAAGAAAAATGATGGAGGCTTGTCTATTTCTTTAAGATTGTTTTCAGGTGTTATCCTAGGATAGTCATTTAATTCTATCTTAATAGTTATTGCTTCTGTTACAGGAATGTGCCTGCTAGTTTTTCTGCATTATCTATTATTTAGTAAAGATAAAATCTCTTGCAGCATTTGGATTTAGTATCCAAGGGTCTTGAGTAGTGTGAGAGATGCTTAAAGGTTTAGTGATTTTAAGTTCAATAGAGTCTTTCTCTAACTCTTTTTCTTCTATTTGAACACTGTTTCCTGCTTTATCTTTTTCAAGTTCAACCAATTATCTCACTATCATTCAATATGAATGAATTTAAAACGCCAATTCAAACCACAAACGCAATTCCACCTCAATCAAGCAGCTAACTTTCTAGCAAATTCTTTGAAAAATACCTCATACAGTGTTCTGTAATTAAGTACTTTCCTTGGTAGACCAATAGGCAAAAAACTCCTGCTACTAATCACTACCTTTAAGAAACTTCAACACATGCCACATAAATACATTATATCTCTTTTTTAGTGCCAGATATTCAGATTCATTCCATGTGATACCCAGTTTTACCATCAAACCATAGTAGAGATAAGTATACGGTATTTTCAGGATTTCCCCCAAAGCAGACTTAAGTGCTCGTGGATTCTGATAATATTTATCTCGATGCCACCACGACACACCGCTGCTGACAAATACATAGGTAAACTTTTCATCATTTTCAACCGAGATAAGGCTGGTCAGTATTTTGATCCGTCTTGTATGATAAGGGGCTGATACAATCATTACACTTTTGTAGTGATGCTCTGCCATATACTTCTTGATAAATTGAATCTCTTGCCCTGTACTATTATAATGAGGACTAACGATATATTTGGTTTCAGGGTAATATTTCATGACATATTTTTTGTGGGCATCTGTCTTTCCTGTCAACAATAACAACTTCTGTTCTGAATATCCTTCATTATAAAGATTTATTGACTTTAGAATCCTCTTAGAACCTCCACCCCCAAGGCAGACGATCAAATCTGATTTAATGGGCTTGCGTGTTATATCGAGGTATTTTCCTGCGACAAAGAAGAGGACGATTAATATAAAGACAAATATAACTATCACATAAGACAGTTGTTTTACTATAGTTTTCAAATATTCTTCACATCCCCATCTCTCATAAATTTCATTGATAGTAATGAAATTTTACTTTTAACTAAATTATTTTTCTGCCAAATCTTCCACATTGCTATTTTAAAAATCACATTATTATTTTAGACCTGTGGGTAACAACTGTCTCATTTTTTGCATATTGCCTAAAAAATAAACCGGCAATCATTCACAAAGCAGGACCATCAAGACGGTCCTGCCTTTTTGCAATATAAGTTTATTTATATTTCCAGATTACCATATCTTTGTCGGAAGAAGAACTGTCCCAAGGATTATAACAATAGGCACTGCCTGATACATAGATATTCCCCGTATTGTCTAACACTATTGCCCTTCCAGTTTCTCCATTTAAATATTCGCAAGCTAGTGCTCCGTCACTTACTGCAATCCCATCTATATCAAATGTGTCAACAAGTGTGCCATTACTTCTTCTGTATTTCCATATCAACATAGGATGACCTTGACCTTCCAGTCCAGCGTAACCGTCACCAGTCACATAGACATTACCTGCACTGTCCAATGCTATGTCATTTCCAACTGAATAGTATTCTGGTTCCAAGCCTGGATATAAAGAATACATAGAACTGAGTACTACACCATCATCACCAAATGTACTATCAAGAACACCATCGCTTTTGCATTTCCAGAGTGCCATATATGTAGAAAAGTAAGGTCTTTGCCAGCCTGCTATATAGATATTTCCAGTACTGTCTAATGCTATGTCATTTCCACTATAAAAATTACCCATCCCCGGAACACCTATAAATTCTGCTATCCCGTCATCACTAAATGTGGTATCAGGTGTGCCATCGTTTTTGTATTTCCAGATCATCATAGCCCAAACAGCAGACACCTCCGATGCCGTACCGTCACCAGTCACATAGATATTACCTGCATCGTCCAATGCTATTGCATCTCCATAATAAAAAGGAAAAGGATAATCAGTTTCGGCATCTGGGTTATAATATGCCACAATACCATTATTCCCAAACGAAGCATTGAGCGTGCCATCGCTTTTGTATTTCCAAATGATCATCTCTGTGGCGCTATCAGCATTATGACTATAACCTGTCACATAGACATTTCCGGTACTGTCTACTGCTATATCTTTCCCAACATCAGTACCATCTCCACCTGCCGCACCGTTATCTATCACAATGCCGTTCCCACTGAATGAGGTATCGAGTATACCGTTACTTTTGTATTTCCAGATCATCATATCTGTATTGGTAGTGTCACCCTCAGGACGTACAAAAGAACCAGTCACATAGATATTCCCCGCACTGTCCAATGCTATTGCGTTTCCGCTACTACCAAAATCTGTATAAAGATGCACAACGATGCCATCGCCACCGAATGTGGTATCAAGCGTGCCATCACTTTTGTATTTCCAGATAACCATATTAGTCGTACCAGCAGCATTAACACTACTGCCTGTCACATAGGTATTTCCTGAACTGTCTACCGCTATATCATTTCCCTCATCATCACCATCTCCACCTGCTGCACTGTTATGCACTACAATACCATCTTCGCCAAACGTGGGGTCAAGCGTACCGTGGTTTACGGCTGTGACCACTACCCAGTCTGCCGCACTGCTGACACTGCCGTCATTGACAATAAGCCGCAGCTGATAACTACCAACAATATCGGCAACAAATGTCGGACGCATATCTGTTTCACTTGAGAGAGAGGCATTGCTTCCTGCAGGCTTGCTTACAAAGTTCCATTGATAGCTCAACATATCATCATCCGCATCCGAACTTTTAGATCCATCAAGTGTGACCGTCTCTTGGGGAAGGACAGTCTGATTGGGTCCTGCATTGGCTACTGGTGGAGTATTTGGTGCATCCGTAACCGTAACCGTCACGATCACATTGTCTGTGTCAGTCGCATCGTCATTATCTGTCACCGTCAGAGTGATCGTATGGGTACCAACGCTGAAGTTGGACTTGTTGAACTTTACGGCTCTGCTCAATACACTGCTGCCTTCTTTCCACTCGTAAGCTATGATTGTTCCGTCAGGATCGGTACTCTTTGATCCATCCAGGGTCACGGTATTGCCCTCTATGACAGTCTTATCGCTTCCGGCATTGGCCACTGGTGAAATATTTGGCATATCAGTACATTGTTCCGTTCCCTGTATCAGGCGAAATCCAGTTGGACAACCTGGCAGCCAGATGCCAGGGGCACCTACTTCAGTGCCAGGACTGCAGATATTGCTTCCCTGGGTCAAACGATATCCCTCGGTACACGTTGGCAGATAGGTACCTGGATTTGGAACTGCAGTGGCCGGCTTGCAGATACCGGTTCCCTGATCAGGTGCTTCATTTGGACCGCAGGTTACTCCATGCGCATTGGTTGTTAGGGCAAACCAGATGGCAAATAGCCATACTGGTTTCATGATATTGTTTAGGGTAACTCTTATCATAAACTCTCCTTTTCACTCTTTATGATGCTGAATGTATAGTATCAAGATCAATTGAGCTTATATTCTGGGCTCTTTTTGCTATAAGCCTATTTAAGATTAACAGAGATTTTCTCTTTTTTGCTTTTGGAAGTATCCAAAGCCAGATTGGTCAGGATGGATTCGAGCTGTGCCACTTTTTTCTGCATCACTTTGAGTTTAGCGATTTCTGCTTTCATTGTTTCCATCTCAGCATCTTTAGCTTGGAGTTCAGCTCTGGTCTCAACCATTACCTTATCCTGCTCCTGCACAACCTTCGTCAACACAGCAACCATATCCATAGCACTCAAACCATCACGGCTTTGAATTGCTACGAGTTCAGGGACATCTTCAGCGATGAATCCGACGACTTGCTCTTTTTTATCAGATTTATAGTTATAAGTCACAGGCTGTAGTTTATGAAAGGCTGCCAAAGCATCCTGAGTACTGAGTTCTTTGATGTTCTCTTTCCGTGCACGACTAGAAGCATTGATCCATAATCCACCTATATTCTTGGCTCCATTACCCAGATGCAGCTCTGTGCCACTGATATTGGAAGTAGCATTTTTGACTGTAAATTCTGCCCCTCCTGTCCCTTGTAGTGTTGCCTGGAACGCATCACCACCACTGCTGGTTCTAAAATTCCAGCCTTTTGATGTGCTACCATTGACCAATCTAAATCCAGCATCTGATGCCTTGTCTGCCTCACTGTTGTCTGCTGATAAAACAAGCAGGTTTGTTAAACCGTCACCTACGGTGTTGGAACCGCTCCATTGCACATCCAATTTTACTGAAGGAGTATCAGTGCCGATACCAACATTGCCTTCCATTCCTGATACATTGGAGCCTACTACGAGGGTATTGTCCAAAGTATTGTTTCGCACCTTGAAGGGTGCATTGTAAGTATCTCCTATCGGTTGCTTAGGAACAAACCATAAACCATCGTTCCCGACATCCAATCCCCACTTTGCTCCATATCCGTCATATTGATAGAGACGCTCTTCAAGAGTCACATTTTTATAAGTCACATTATCCCCAGATGCAGCCATAGCTACCCCACTAGATAAGATCATGGATAAGATTACGCCTTTGGTGACAAGTTTGCTTATGTTTTTCATTTTGAACCCCTTTGAGAATTATTTAGCATTTAAACTAAAAAAGCCAGATTACCCCTATTAGGTAACCTGGCTTTCTCTAAAGAGACCCGTAGGTATTCCGTCCTATTTTCACAAATAGTTTGGCTTTTCTTTTTCATAATCAACAATTTATTATAATCTATATAATTATATTATGGAATGAAGTAGCTTAAATTATTATTAAACACTTATCATTAAAATAACTATCCAACCAAAACTTCAACTATTTTGAAATATAAAGTTTAGCCTTAGTTGTGGGTATTCTAAGTACTTAACCTTTCGCACATACATAGGCACTTTTACTTATGGTGTTAAATATTTCTTTCTGCTGTTTCATTAAGTGGTTCATCTCTTTTATGAGTGTATGAAGTTCAGGACTTATCTTTAAAGCGTTCATCTTTGACCTTGCCTTGCCTTCAACTGTTCTTGCACCTGTGGATTTTGGCCAAGATTTGTGTTTCATGATTGCTTCTCGTTGCCGTTGCCTTGACTCATCATCCCATGCTGCAGCTTCTTTTTTATCTTAGACAGAGCAATACCATAATCGACATTATTGGTGTCCAGTAGTATTTGAGCTACATTAGATTTTAACGAGATTGGAGTTTAAGGAAGTTCCCGCCGTAGCGGGAAACGGTTATTTCATGGAAACTTTCTCTTTGCTTGCACTGCTTGTATCCAGTGCGAGGTTTGTCAGGATTGACTCCAGCTGTCTCACTTTCTTTTGCATCACTTTGAGTTCAGCAATTTCAGCTTCCATTGTTGCTATTTTCTGATCTTTAGCTTCTGCTTCAGCTCTGGTCTCCTGCACCACCTTAGTAAGCACAGCAACCATATCCATCGAACTCAGTCCATCACGGCTTTGAATCGCTACAAGTTCCGGAACATCTTCTGCTATGAAACCAACGACTTGTTCTTGTTTGTCTGTTTTATAGTTATAAGTCACAGGCTGCAGCTTATGAAAGGCTGCCAAGGCATCTTGACTGCTGAGCTCTTTTATATTTTCTTTTAGTACACGACTAGAAGCATTGATCCATACACCACCTACATTTTTAGCTCCGTTACCCAGATATAGTTGTACTCCACTGAAATGACCCGTTGTATTCGTTACTTTGAATTCTGTTCCACCTGTACCCTGAATGGTGGCAGAGAATGCATCTCCGCCATCGGCTGTTCTAAAGTTCCATTGTTTTCCCTCTCTGGTATTTATTAGAGCAAATCCGGCATCTGAGCCTAAATCTACCTCACTGTTGTCTGCTGATAAGACTATGAGGTTTGTCAGACCGTCGCCTTCGGTGTTGGAACCTGCCCATACAGTCTCGAAGGTGCCGTTGACCCGGACGAGGTCATTGTCGAACTCTCCGTAGATGAGGGGGGTGCTGCTGCCGGAGTTTTCAATGTAGAGCCTGTGGCTACCGGTCTCGCTTTGGCCGGCAGACCTACCCAAGAAGATGTTGTAGCTGCCATGGTTTCCGACGCCGCTAGAAGAGCCAATGAAAGTGTTGTTGTGGCCGGTTGTGTTCCAGTGGCCGCTGCTAGAACCTATGTAAGTGTTGCTGTTGCCGGTTGTGTTACTGTTGCCGCTCCAAGTGCCGCTGAAAGTGTTGTGTTGTCCAGTCGTGTTGCTGAAACCGCTAAAATAGCCGTTGAAAGTGTTCCAGCTGCCAGTCGTGTTTCTGTAGCCGCTAGAAGAGCCACTGAAGGTGTTGCTATCGCCAGTATTTAATTTTCCGGCACTTCTTCCGAAAAAGGAGTTGAAACCCCCTCCTCCCGCATTGCCGGCCTCCAGGCCGTAGTAGGTGTTGGTACCGTCTTCCGTCCCTTCGGCCACGATTCCATCTGTCCCCGAAGTGGTTTCGGCCATCATTACCGTTGTGCCTATTAGCAGCAGTGCTGCAATACTATTGATTTTCATGATTTCTCCTTTTTTTATGATCTCCATAATATTCTTTATTTGAAATAACTTACTACATATTACTAGTATAGGCTCAGAAGACTTAAGGGGTAATAAATGTCATTGTAGATTGCTGTGAAGTTGAGAATTTTATAGTGAGAGATTAAGTATTCTGAGAACCATAGAGCCAAAAAATTTAGGCTCTATAATATAACTCTTATTTGAGATGAATTGAGACTTTCTCTTTCTTGGTATTGGAAGTATCCAAAGCAAGGTTTGTCAGGATGGATTCTAGTTTAGCAATCTTCTCCTCTTGTGCTCTTTGCCTTGCTTCCATCTCAGCATCTTTAGCTTGGAGTTCAGCTCTAGTTTCGGCTAATATCTCCTCCTGAACAGCCATCTCCTTCTCCTGCTCCTGCACCACCTTCGTCAGCACAGCCACCATATCCATTGCACTCAAACCGTCACGGCTTTGAATCGCTACGAGTTCAGGAACATCCTCTGCGATGAATCCAACAACTTGTTCTTGTTTATCAGTTTTATAGTTATAAGTCACAGGCTGAAGTTTATGAAAGGCTGCCAGAGCATCTTGACTGCTGAGCTCTTTGATATTTTCTTTGAGTGCACGGCTTGATGCATTAATCCATACACCGCCTACATTTTTTGCTCCGTTTCCCAGATGTAGTTGTACTCCACTGAAATGGTTAGTTGTGTTGGTTACTTTGAATTCTGTTCCACCTGTTCCTTGAATGGTGGCAGATAATGCATCTCCTCCATCGGCTGTTCTAAAGTTCCATTGTTTGCCCTCTCTGGCATTGAGAAGGGCAAACCCCGCATCTGACGCTAAATCTTCCTCACTGTTATCTGCTGATAAAAGCAGCAGGTTTGTCAGACCATCTCCTTCAGTATTGGAACCTGCCCATACAGTCTCGAAGGTGCCGTTGACCCGGACGAGATCATTGTCGAATTCTCCGTAGATGAGGGGGTTTGAAATATCCGAGTTGAAAATATCGGCTGTTTCGATATAGAGCCTGTGGCTACTGGTCTCGCTGAAACCAGCATGGAAACCCAAGAAGACATTATGCGTACCAGTTAGATTATTGAAACCGCTGCCATAGCCGATGAAGGTGTTGCGATAGCCAGTTGTGTTGCTGTAGCCGCTCCAACGGCCGCTAAAGGTGTTGTAATTGCCGGTTGTGTTACTGCGGCCACTCTCTTGGCCGCTGAAGGTGTTATCATGGCCGGTCGTGTTGAGTACGCCACTCTGATCACCGATGAAGGTGTTATTGTAGCCTTCCGTGTTGTTCCTACCGCTATCAACACCGCTGAAGGTATTGGAATGGCCAGTTGTGTTGTAAATGCCGCTGTGATCACCGCTGAAGGTGTTGCTAGAACCGGTCGTGTTGTAGTGGCCGCTCTGATCACCGCTGAAGGTGTTGCTAGAACCGGTCGTGTTGTAGTAGCCGCTGAGATGGCCGATGAAAGTGTTGAAGTTACCTGTATTGGTATATCCGGCACCCCCTCCAAAAAAGGCATTATATCTTCCACCTCCTGCATTGCCGGCACTCTGCCCGTAGTAGGTATTAAAAGCATCTTCCGCGCCGTCGGGCACGACCCAATCTGTCTCTGGAGTGTTTTCGGCCATCATAATCGTTGTGCCTATTAGCAGCAATGCTGCGATACTACTTATTTTCATGATCTCTCCTTTTTTGTGATCTTGACGATGTTTCTTATCTGAAATAACTTATTGCTATCTATTATTAGTATAGGCTCATGAGACTTAAAGGGTAATAAATGTCATTGTAGATTGCTGTGAAGTTGAGAATTTTATAGTGAGAGATTAAGTATTGTGAGAACAATAGAGCCAGAAAGTTTAGGCTCTATAGTATAACTCTTATTTGAGGTTAACAGAGACTTTCTCTTTCTTGGCATTGGAAGTATCCAATGCAAGGTTTGTCAGGATGGATTCTAGTTTAGCAATCTTCTCCTCTTGCGCTCTTTGCCTTGCTTCCATCGTGGCTATTTTCTGACTCTTTGCTTTCGCTTCAACTCTAGTCTTAGCCAACACCTTCTCCTGCGTAATCATCTTTTGATCCTGATAAGTCATCTTCTTCTCCTGCTCCTGTACCACCTTGGTAAGCACAGCAACCATATCCATAGCACTCAAACCGTCACGGCTTTGAATCGCTACGAGTTCAGGAACATCTTCTGCGATGAAACCAACAACTTGTTCTTGTTTATCAGTTTTATAGTTATAAGTCACAGGCTGAAGTTTATGAAAGGCTGCCAGAGCATCCTGACTGCTGAGGTCTTTGATGTTTTCTTTCAGAGCACGACTGGATGCATCGATCCATACTCCACCTACATTTTTTGCTCCGTTACCCAGATGTAGTTGCACTCCACTGAAATGATCAGTTGTATTTGTTACTTTGAATTCTGTTCCACTTGTCCCCTGAATGGTGGCAGAGAATGCATCTCCGCCATCGGCTGTTCTAAAGTTCCATTGTTTTCCCTCTCTGGCATTGAGAAGGGCAAACCCGGCATCTGACACCAAATCTGCCTCACTGTTGTCTGCTGATAAGACCATGAGGTTTGTCAGGCCGTCGCCTTCGGTGTTGGAACCTGCCCATACAGTCTCGAAGGTGCCGTTGACCCGTACGAGGTCATTGTCGAACTCTCCGTAGATGAGGGGGGTGGCGGTGAGGGAGTTTTCAATGTAGAGTCTTTCGCTGCCGGTCTCATAGAAGCCAGCCCGGAAACCCAGGAAGACGTTGTGGTGGCCGGTATGATTGAAGTAGCCGCTGCTACAACCACTAAAGGTATTGTTATTGCCGGTCGTGTTGAAGTAGCCGCTACCATAGCCGCTAAAGGTGTTGTAATTGCCGGTCGTGTTGCTGTAGCCGCTCTCACCGCCGGTAAAGGTGTTGAGATACCCGGTCCTGTTGTTGCGGCCGCTTTGATGGCCGTTGAAGGTGTTGCTATAGCCGGTCATGTTCAAGTAGCCGCTGTCATAGCCAAGGAAGGTATTGAAAGACCCGGTCGTGAAGCGCCCGCTTTGATGGCCGTTGAAGGTGTTGGCATGGCCGTCAGTGTTGCTGAAACCGCTAAAATAGCCGCTAAAGGTGTTGCTGTTGCCGGTCGTGTTGCTGTAGCCGCTACGCTCGCCGCTAAAGGTGTTGCTGTTGCCGGTCGTGTTGCTGTAGCCGCTACGCTCGCCGCTAAAGGTGTTGTAGCTTCCGGTTGTGTTCTTAAAACCACTATGCATGCCGCTGAAGGTGTTGTAGCTTCCGGTTGTATTGCTGACTCCGCTGGCATGTCCACTGAAGGTGTTGCATACCCCTGTATTTGACCATCCGGCACTCCTTCCGAAAAAGGAGTTGCTACCCCCTTCGTTCGTATAGCCAGCGTCCAGGCCGTAGTAGGTATTATTACTGCCTTCGGTGCCGTCGGCCACAATTCCATCTGTCTCGTGGGGCAATGCTTCTTCATGATAGACGGGAAGTTCGGACTCGCTGAACATCTCCTCCGCCTCTGGAGTGGTTTCGGCCATTATAGCTGTTGTACCTATTAGCAGCAGTGCTGCGATATTACTGATTCTCATAATCTCTCCTTTTATTTGATCTTGACAATGTTTCTCATTTGAAACAACTTACTAGTATCTATTATTATTGTAGGCTCAGGAAACTTAAAGGATTATAAATATCATTGTAGATTGTTGAGAAGCTGAGAATTATAGAGCCTGAAAATTCAGGCTCTATAGTGTAGCGCTTATTTGAGATTTACAGAGACTTTCTCTTTCTTTGTATTGGAAGTATCCAATGCAAGGTTTGTCAGGATGGATTCTAGATTAGCAATTTTTTCATCTTGTGCTTTTTGTCTTGCCTCCATTGCAACCATTCTCTCATCTTTGGCTTGGAGTTCAGTTCTTGTTGCTTTCAACTCTTTTTCTTGCACTTTATTGATTTTCTCCTGCTCCTTAACCACCTTGGTCAGCAATGCAACGATCTCCAAGGCATTGATCCCTTTTCGATCTTTGGTAGCCACCAGCTGGGGAACCTCTTCGGCAATGAAGCCGGTCATCAACTCTTTGCCCTCATCACGTTTAAAATTGAAGGTGACGGGATTAAGTTGCTTGAAGGCTTCCATGGCTGATTGGGTATCAAGGGTTTTGATATTCTCTTTGTAGGCTTTACTGGAGGCGTTGACCCATTGGCCTGTAGAGGTACACGTAGCACCATTTCCCAGTACCAGGGAAACATTTTTGTGACTGCTGGAACTGTTATTGATTAGAAGTTCTGCGCCACCGGTACCCTCTTTAGTCGCCATAAAGCCTTCACCACCTTCGGAAGTCCTGAAGTTCCAGATAAAGTCAGATTGGGCATTATGGAGAGAAAAGCCCACATCAGAGGAGACACCCGAAGCAGTGTTGTTGGCTGAGAGGCTGACAAGTTTGCTCAACCCGTCACCCTCATTGTTTTCACCGCTCCAAACTGTTTCGAAGGTACCGTTGACTCTGACGAGGTCATTGTCGAATTCGCCGTAGATGAGGGGGGAGGAGGAGGTGCTGATATCAATATAGAGTTTGTAGCTGCCGGATTCGGAGAAGCCAGCTGAACCTCCCAAGAAGACGTTGTGGCTGCCAGTTTGATTGAAGTAGCCACTGCCATAACCAATAAAAGTGTTGTTGATGCCAGTCGTGTGGCTGTAGCCGCTGGTATAGCCGATGAAGGTATTAAGATTTCCGGTCGTGTTACTATAGCCACTCTCGTTGCCGCTGAAAGTGTTCTCTATGCCAGTTGTGTTATTGAAGCCGCTTAGGTAGCCGATGAAGGTATTTTCAGTGCCGGTCGTGTTGTTGCTGCCGCTGCCAGAGCCACTGAAGGTGTTTTTATCACCGGTCGTATTTCTGTAACCGCTGCCAGAACCACTGAAAGCATTGTGAGTTCCGGTCGTGTTGTTAAGGCCACTGCGATAACCGCTGAAGGTGTTGCTATCGCCAGTATTTAATTTTCCGGCACTTCTTCCGAAAAAGGAGTTGAAATCCCCTCCTCCCGCATTGCCGGCCTCCAGGCCATAGTAAGTATTTGAAGTGCCTTCCATGCCGTCGGCCACGACTCCATTGGTCTCGTGGGGCAATGCTTCTTCATGGTGCATGGGAAGTTCTAGTTCGTTGAACATCTCCTCACTCTCCAAAGCGGTTTCTGCCATCATAATCGTTGTGCCTATTAGCAGCAGTGCTGCAATACTACTTATTTTCATGATCTCTCCTTTTCTTGTGATATTGTTGATGCTTCTCATGTAAAGTAACGTACTGCTACCTATTACTATTGTAGGCTTAGGAAACTTAAAGGATAATAAATCTCAGACAGTAGACAAAAAGAGAGAAATACATATCCTTTTGACTGTGGAATGACCCCTATAACCTAGACACTTACCAATTCAGTAAAAACCTAATTTTATGAAGTCTCAATATTATACCTTTTTTCAAATTCATTTGGTGAGATATAGCCTAAATAACTATGACGTCTTTTGGCATTGTAGAACATCTCTATATACTCAAATATTTTGGATGCTGCAATTTCTCTTGTCTCAAAGTTCTGCTTTCTAACTAACTCTTTTTTGAGTGTTTTAAAAAAGCTCTCTGCCACTGCATTATCATAACAATTTCCACGTCTGCTCATACTCAAGATAATGTTATGCTCTTTTGCAAGTTTTGTATACTCATACGAGCTATATTGACTTCCTTGGTCCGAATGCAGTATCACGCTGTCTGTATTGTTAAGTCTTGTTGTAGCCATTTTAAGAGCTTTTATGATTAAAGGCGTGGTTTGCCTATGACCTGTAGCCCAACCTACTATTTTTCGACTATAGAGATCTAACACAGTAGCTAGATAAACCCATCCTTCTTTAGTTCTAATGTATGTGATGTCACTTACCCATGTATCGTTTGGTTTTTCTACGATGAAACATTGTTTCAGATAATTAGGATGTGCTTTATGAACTGATCCAGCTTTGCTATAGGGTTTACGTTTATAGGTGCCTACACCATAGAGTTTAGCTTTACTCATCAATCTTGCCACACGTTTTTTATTGACATGAATACCAAGCTCTCTTAAATCCTTATGTATATTTCTTGAACCATATACACCATTGGACTCTTTGTATGCCTCTTTTATATGGGTTAGTAACTTCTGATTTTCAAACTCTCTATTGGAAATGGGTTGATTTAGCCACTGGTAGTATCCGCTTCGGTGCACTTTCATTACTTTACACATTTTATCTACTGTATAAGTATGACTATACTCTTTAATAAAAGAGTATTTTAGTTTGTGTGGCTTGCAAAGTACACCGCGGCCTTTTTTAATATATCACGTTCTTCTTTTACCCGTTTGAGTTCTTTTTGTAATTTCTTTATCTCTGCGCTTGACGACTCTACAGCTTTGTTTTTCTCTATGGCTTCTGGGGACTCTAATCTTTTGATCCAGCTTCTTAATGAATCTGGATGCACACCTAATCGATGGGCTGTATCTGCTATCTCATACCCATTCTCTGTGACTTGTTTGACTGCTGCTATTCTAAAATCTTCTGTATATGTTCGTCTTGCCATTTTTAATCCTATAATTCTATGAAATGATTCTACTCACTTTTATTATCGAATTACTGAATTAGTTTTTGTCTAGTTTTTTGGGGTCATTCCACTGTTCAGACGTAAGCAATCTATCGACTTGATAAAAAAGAAGCTATTTTTATGGAAAATTTGCCAAGAAATATACTTTTATATCTGTATAGTGTTTTGCAATTCTTTTTGCCTCTTCATGATTTCACGATACTGACTCACCAACTGATTGAATTGATAATTAATACTACGAGAATTCATACTGGAGATTCTTTTCCCTTCAGGAGTTTGTGGTCCAGTGGATTTACTCCAGGGCTTTATTCCCAATATTCGATTACGTTGCATCTGTCTAAACTCAGTGGAATTCTTTTTCATTTTGTCTTATCCTTCAAAGGGAGAATCTCTGCATCTGATATACTATCAAACTTTTCTGCCTCTTCGAGTTTTTGTAGTTCGTTTTCATTTTCTTCTTTTTTTTCTGAATTTTGATGAAGATGATTATGCTGTTCAGCTTTTTTAATAAAAGTAGCACGCTTTGGATTGGTGATCTCATTGATAGCCATGATACTTTTTCGTGTTTCCTGCATAACCTTTAATTGCATGTTTGATAGCTTTTCAAAGTTATTGAGCTGCTTACCTGCTTCACCCATCAAGTTACCTGCTACTCTGCCATTAAATAACTGTAGCTGCATAATATTTGTAGTAAGTATTGTAATAAGTGTTTCAGTATCTCCTGCTTTTGTTTTTTCTATTATTTTTTCAATATCATCATGTAAAACTTTTTGTGAGATTGCTTCTGCACTTGTTCCATTTTGTGTCATAATATTTACCAACCCACTTATAAGAGGATCACTAAACTGTCTTGTAGCAAGTTTCTTATCGTCTGCTATCTTTTGTTTTGCCTGTTTAATTTCATCACTGTACTTTTCATGCCATAAAGCACATTGGTTAATATTAATTTCAAAATCATCTACAATATCAACATCGCTCATGCCACTTGAAGCCATTGAGATATAAAGCTTTATCAGCCCTTTCTCAAATGCTTGTAACACTCGTTCATCTTTCATCAGCTTCTTGGAGATATTTAACTCATCAAACATATCCTCTAGCGTATATTGGTCTTCTGCCCAATTTTCAATATCTTGTAATATTTCATAGGTTAGTTTTCGTTTTGCCATTTTATTCTCCTTGGAAAAGGTATTTACGTGTTTTGTTGTTTTCAAACTTCTTCACCTTATATAAGCTAATAGGCTGGTTAGTTGTTTGCTTTACGCGTGTGTTATTTACTAAGCTACTTAGGCTTTTTTTCATATAAGCTGTTCTTTAAAAAACTAACTGACTAACTAACTAACTTACTAACTGCTTATCATTCGCTTACCATTCGCTTCAAGTATCGTTATTTAGGGGGTGGTATAGGGTTTCGTGGCGCACTACCACCTTTTGCACCATTGATCTTGTTTATTCTGACTTTTTCTACAAAGGCTCTGGCATCTTTCATGTAAACCTCTATAAATTGATTAAGTGCTATGGGTGCTAAGGCGTATTGGAACAGTTCTGCAACTTCACCCGTTCTAACAAACTTTCGTATTGCAGCTAAAGTGATTCCCTCCTCTTTTTCACTCATAGCATCAAGAAGAGCATTAAGTGAAAAAGGGAATATAAAGCCGTGTCTTGTAGCACCTATACCATTAAGCCAGTTAAGCTCTTGATCGGTAAAGCTACTCATGTGTACACCTTTGATATAGCCAATTGTTTTTTTGTCTTTTTTCTGTTACAATTTTTCATATCAATTCCCTTGATGGATCTCTTTTTCATCTATTGTTGCCATAGTTGTCCTTGATTTTTACGAATAGTCACCACAGCAGAGTCACCATAAAATAGTCCCTTGCAGCAAAGCCCACAAAGTAGGGCATATAAGTTAAGAATATAGGGGACATAGAATCCTATATGATATTTTTCTCCTATCATCATGGACTCTATTTTGCTACTGATATAGTAGATGTGTGATTGTCAAAGTATTCTTTGATAGCTGATTCTGTAAGGCGTACTGCTTTACCTACCTTTACAAATTCAATCTGTCTAAGTCTGATAGCTTTTCTGTAGAGTGAGACACTCATCCCGAAGTTTTGTGATGCTTCTTTAACTGTGTAAAGTTTCTCCATTTGGTATCCTTTTGTATGTTTTGATACCGTACAATACAATAAGGGATGATTGGATGTCTAATCACCCAGTGCGTATAAAAACGCAGTAGGCATTTAAAGGTGAGGAGGTGGGTTAAGAGGGGAGATTTGCAATTAGTTGGTCTTTGTCTAAACTACATCCTTTCAAATTGTACTTTTTGATAATATCGTCCAGAATGTTTGATATTTCAGTTTTTGACGGTACTTCTCGGCTGTAATAATCCACCTTTGAGAATATATCAAAGGTCTGGTTCTTGAGGTCATCCTTGAGTATCTGTGCAGTGTTTAGTGCTTCTTCTATTTCTTTAGCGTGGGGAAAGTAGCAGTAGGTGTGGGCGGTACATATAACACCTAAAAGTTCTTGAAACTTCTCAATGACTTTTATCTCTTGCTCTATTTTATCTTTCGGTCTCTTGGCAGGTGGAGACTTTTTATTCATCTTAACCTCCGCAGGTTTGCTTGTATAGTCATATATCGGTGATATAAGCTTGTCTATTACTTCAAGCCAATCCTCTCTTGGTATCGCATCAAGGAAGCCACTATCTTTTTCAAAGGTGTCAAGTATATCATGAAAGAAGTCCAACATACCACTATAGTCTCCTATCGTGATTCGTTCATACGCCTGTTCTATTAACAGTTGTCCAAAGGTTTGCTCTTTCATTTCAACACTCCATCCAACACTTGCATGATCGCTTCATCAATACTCTCAGTGAGCATCTTTGCATACCTGGCAGTAATACCTGGTCTTGTGTGTCCAAGTACTGCACCACTTATTTCATCGACTATCTTATGTTTGTTCAGCATTTCCGTAGCGATAAGGTGTCGAATATCATGTATATGCAGATCATCTGGCGTAGCTTCTTTTTTATTGAGTGTCCATACTCCTACAGCTTTTCTGACTCTTTTCCAATGATTCCATAGAACATCTGCACCTATTTGACGTGGATTGCCATCATCGTCTTTTCTACCTTTTTTGGGTGGAAACACCAACCCTTTTTTCTTTTGTGTCGGCAGGGCATTCACCTGGCAGGGTGTCAGTTTGTAGGTCATGTCTATCTTGGTTTTATTGTTCGCAGCAGTGATGGTATAAGTGCCATCCTCAAGGTTTACATTCTCCCAATCAAGGCTCAGAACCTCGTTGACTCTTCTCCCGTGCATTAACCAGATGAAGATGCTTCTGAAAGGCTCTGACTTCTCAACACCCCAGACAGTATATGTATAGTTTGCCATAGCGTTAAAGAGTGGGGCGATGTCTTTCACTTCTACATCTCTTTCATTACCAAGTTTTTTTATAGCACCTTTTGGTATCTTTGCAGGACTCTTTGCAGACAGGTTTGAGTATTCATTGAACCATGCATAGACGGGGTTCACGTGTTGCAGCACCGACAGTTTTGTTTTCTTGGCAAAAGGTGTGCCGTCCGGGTGCTTCATATTTGCTCTGATAGTATTGAGGGTGTCCTTGCTTATTTGATCAAGCGGCAGTTCTGCAAGTTCGGTCAGGTGGTTGAGATAGAACCTCTTTATACTTTTATAGCTCCTAAACTCCTCACCATCAGCCTCAGCAGCAGTCTTTCTTGACTCAACGGAACGGTAAAAGGCTTTCTCAAATGTGAGTTAAAGTAAGAAAACGGGTTGCTGAAAACCTAAGCAAAGCACGGTATTATCGGAGATAAAAAGGGATTATCTACAGATGGCTTGTAAAAAAGATGTCCAAATTGCAATTCTGCACATATAAAAAAGAACGGAAAACGTTCTGGAATACAACGTTATTTCTGTCTTGATTGTCAACAAAGTTTTTCATCAAATAGACGACCACAAAGATTACAGCAAGCCATCTTCAATGACTACTTTTATCATCGATATACTTTGGATGAACTGGCTGCTAAATATCACTATTCAAGGCAATGGATCCAGGAGAAAATACATACCTATCAACCTCATACAAAACAACGTGTTCCAAGAGAAGTTATTCTTGTGTTGGATGCTACTTTCTTTGGTAAGAGAATTGATAAGTTTGGACTGATCATAGCTAAAGATGTTATAACACTTGAACCAGTATCCTATCACTTCATCACCACAGAAAGTATCAAGGAGTACAAACGTTTACGTTATGACATTGAAGCACAAGGTTTTAATATCAAAGCAATCACTATTGACGGTAAAAGAGGCTTATTCCGCCTCTTTGCAGACATTCCTATACAAATGTGTCATTTCCATCAACAGGCTATCTTGACCAGGTACTTAACAAAAAACCCAAAACTTCAAGCCTCCATTGATTTAAAAAGGATCTGTTCCCATCTGGGTAAAGTATCTGCAAAACGTTTTTCTATTCTGCTTGTGTGTTGGCATAAAAGACATGAAACATTTCTCAAAGTAAAAACCTATAATCCGGACACAAATAAATGGCATTATACACATAGAAGAGTTCGTTCTGCATATCGTAGTTTAATCTCCAACTTACCTTATCTTTTTACTTATAAAAAATATCCTGAATTAGAGATACCAAACACAACAAATCATTTAGATGGAGGACTCTTTGCTCCAATGAAAATGTTACTTAAAATTCATCGTGGTATAAGCATTGAAATGAAGAAGAAATTGATTATGGATTATTTAGAAAATATCGGGAAATAGCAACCCAAAATCTTACTTTAACTCTCAAATGTGAACATCTCATCTTTGTCACCTGCAGGTACAATAGTAGTGGTTTTTATATCGTCTCTGATAGATGTGAGCAGGGCATCCAATTCTTTGCCTGCCTCTTTGAGTGCCTCTACCATATACATACCTTCGTACACATAGGTACGCTTTTTGATGGTTCTCTTGCCATTCTTAACAACTGTAGCTTTCACTCTCAATCTGTAGGGGTTGGTAGGTTTCCAATTTTTGACATTGACTATTTTGCTGTCAGATACTCTCTTCTCAGGGATAGTTATCTCTTCCAATAACTCAATATGTTTGTAGTCTTTAAATAACATTCAATACCTTTCATGGTGACTTTATTTAGGTAGTCGTGGTGACTATTTCCTAAAATTCATACATAGTGTAGTATATCAAATAGTATTAAATGGTGTCAAGTATTTAAGAGGTTTTATAGCCTATAGTGTATGTTTAGTAGGGGTTTTAATATAGATTGGAATAGGGCAGAAGCACACTATAGCAAGGCTATCCCATCGGATAAAGTATCTCCTCATGTACTTTATCACAAGCTCTTAAAACTTCATCACTGAGTGTCAGGTTCATCGCTGCGAGTGATGCATCAAGCTGCTCAGTACTGGTTGCACCGATGATCGTAGAAGCCACAAAATTAAACTGTTTTGACCAAGCAGTTGCCAGGGTGACTGGGTGCATGTTTGCCTCTGCAGCGATCTTCAGATATTTTTGTGTGGATGCCAGTGTTTTGTCATTCATAAAGCGTTGCGCCATAAGCCGTTGTCTGTTGCTGGATGACTTCAGATAGTCAGCAAACCTTCCTTTGTCTTCTTGTGGGCTCAGTGCTTGGTTGTACTTTCCTGAGAGTACGCCTCCTGCTAGTGGTGAGTAGGGTAGCAGAGAGACCTGTTCATTTTTACAAAGTATGGAGAGTTCATCTAAAAATCTACGATTAAGCAGAGAGAAGTTGTTTTGTATGGATTCAAATCGTGCATATCCTTTGTATTGAGAAGTCACAAGAGCTTTACTTGTACCGTAAGCTGTATCATTGGAAGTACCCATATAACGTACTTTACCTGATTTCACAAGTCTGTCAAATGCTTCAAGTGACTCTTCTATCGGAACTACAGTATCTGGCCAATGCATCTGATAGAGGTCTATGTAGTCTGTTTTAAGACGTTTCAAACTTCCCTCAATTGCACGTTCGATGTGAAATCTGTCTATAGCTGTCATGCCATGACGAATAGGGGGAACAAACCAACCACTTGCAGCACCCGCAACTTTAGTTGCAATAATGATAGAGTCACGCTCTTTTGTTTGCATCCATTCACCGACCCACTCTTCAGTAATGCCTGCCAGCTTTGTATCTGGTGGAACAGGGTAGAGTTCTGCCGTGTCATAGAAGTTTACGCCATGATCATAGGCTTTATCCATGATCTTAAAAGCTTCTTTTTTATCACACTGTGTACCAAAGGTCATCGTCCCCATACAGATGGGTGAGACCCGAAGACCTGTTTTTCCTATGTATCTGTGTTGCATGATGATCTCCTCACAAGATTATTTTTATATCATATCTAAATTCTATAAGGCTTAATACTATGATTTCGTTGCGATAATTAATCTGACTATATCAAACAGTTTATGTTCAACTGATACGATAGTAAAATCAGCTTGTTCTATATTTTTCTGTGTTTCTCTTATCATAGAGGTACCAAGAAGTTTTGTTGAGACTATATTCATGAGGTATAAAAAAATGTTTAAGACAAAATATTTACTTTTCATATGTTCAAGAAAAATTACTTTTCCCTTTGGTTTTGAGACACGGTACACTTCTCTTAAGCCTGCTATTGGGTCGGGAACAGTACAAAACACGAAAGTACTGATAACTGTATCAAAAGTATCATCTTCAAACTTCAGATCTTGTACATCCATTTCATATAGTTTAAATGCTTTTAGATTTACTTCTGTTTTCTTGTTTTTTGCAATTTCTAGCATGCCTGGACTAAAATCTATGGCAGTTAAATTAATATTTTTATTGTAATAAGGTAAGTTCTTGCCAGTGCCTATACCCACTTCCAGTACATGATCGTAAGCATATGACACTGCTTCTTTTCGGAGTTTTTTAAAAAGCAATTTTTCTATAGGCCATTCAAAGAGGTCATAGAGTTTTGCAATTCTGGAATACTTCTGGGATGTATCTTCTTTCATATCTACTATCCTTTAATTATAAAATATTATAACTAAATATTTAAATAAAAAATATTTATATCCAAAATAATAAGATTTAGTACCTAATGACATAATACTATTTTGTTATAATTCTGTAAAAAAGGACCCTATGAATGCAAGACCGTTATGTAGCTGATGTTGGGGACTTTGGGAAGTTCCAACTTTTTCGTTATCTGTTCAACCATAAAGAGAGTCCACTTGACGGAAAAGCCTTGGCCCAGATATGGTTCATGCATGAAGGTGAGGGCGAAGAGAATAACGATGGAAGGCATATAGATTATTTTGAACGTATGAATGGGTCTGATGAGTATTTGGAACACTCACTTATGGACTTGATCATGCGAGATAAGCGTGAAGTAACCGAACTTGAAGAACTCAAACTTCTTAAAAATGCAAAATTTTACTATACGCAAGTACCTAGTGCCTTAGAAGACCGCTACCTCTGGCTCAACCAAGCACTTACATTTTCGAACAAATCACAGATAGTTGCTGTCGCACCAGACAATGGAATGGCACTCAAATGCAATAGGGCAGAGAAACGTTTCGAGATGTTAACACTCTCTCAACACTACAGTCAAAAAGTGTATCCACACAAATACATCTTTGCAGATGAAGTTTCATACTTCTACCGTTTACCATACTTAGAAGTTTGTATTGTATACCAACATCTTGGTAGATGTTTCTCCCATAATGAGCAGATAGATTCTCTCATGTATGACCTTAAAAAAGAGTATCATCACGTCATAGCCATCAAACATAAACCTTACTCACCAAGAGTTTTTTTCTTTTTGTGTAAAAGCCAAGTGATCAAAGAGAGTTTGGAAATGAGGCTAAATATGTTTGCCGAAGAGTTTGGTGAATTTTGGGAAGTGTTTGAATAGATACGAGAACATACAAAACGCTTGTTTAATTAGTTTCTCGTAAATAGAAAGGTGCCAACTCTATAATGCTGCCAATATAGTTGGCATAAATATTTAAAAAGTTCAGGTCATCTTCATCAAATCCATTTGATTTATTGAGTAGTTCCAGTACACCAATAAGTTCTTTTTCAGAGTTGTAAATAGGACAAGCAATTATGTTGAGTGTTTTGTATCCACTGTACTTGTCTATGTCACTTAGAAAATAGCTGTTCTTGGTCACATTGTTTTCTATGACAGAGTCCTTTGTTCTAAAAACATACCCTACAATGCCCTTATCTGAGGGGACATGTATCTTCCCAATACCAGTTGCGAGTATGGTCCACAACTCAGCACTCTTTTTCTCATAGATAAATATAGAGCAACGCTCTGCACCAGTAACATCTATGAGATGATCAGAAATAAGAGAAAGCCCATCTTCGAACTGATCGTTTTTGAGCAAACTGTGACCTACATTGATAAGTCCTTGAAAAGTATTGTTTTCATTCATATTATATTTCCTTCTCTATATTTTTATTATACTTACACTAAATTAAAATTAACACCTAAACAATTAAATTTTATGGTCGATATGATTAATATTGGTTAACCTTATTAGTCTATCATTCATAAAAGGATTTTAAAATGGATAAACGAAACTTTATAAGTGTGACACTCTTAGTATCGGCATTAGCTTTCAATCCACTGGTTGCACAGCAACTTAATACAAATGTAATCAGTCAAATAAAACTTAATACAGTTTCTTCAAGTATTGCTTCTATTTTACATAAAAGAGGACTTGATGAAGATGCAGCTCAAGAGATCTCAAATAACCTTGTAGATGAAGAAGATGAATTTTTCGCTCTCATGATAAATAATTTAGTAAATGAGTGTAGTAGTCTCAGTAAAGAAGAAATTTTAGAGTATTTAAGTACGGCAGCGCTTTATAGACAAAATGTTCATTTTGATTCATATGCACAATTGGTTAATATGGTTTCCAAGATCAAACAAAAATCTTTAGATGAAAAGACTTTGAAACAATTAAGTGCTATTGCAAAAAAGAACTCTTTAATAGTTGGGTAAATTCCCCAACTATTGGCATAAGTGGGTTATAAATATCTTTTGGTTAACATAATATAAATTCTATTAAAAAAGTATATCTTCTCTTCTCTGTGTATTTGTATCTGGGTTTGATGTTTTTAAAAATAAGAATTAATAAAAAACATATATCTGTAAACATATTAAAAAAGCATGTAAAATAGAAAAAACAATATTTCACTATTTATGCTTTATTTTTGCTCAATACTTCTCAAAACTATAAAATCTTATTTATATAGATCGGCATTAAAAGTATGGTGACCAATAATTTAAATTGCCGACTTATTCTACACAACGATATAAAAATATTTGTGATTTAAAATACAATAAAATCCAGATATGTCATTTTATATGTACTTACACACTTTATTTAAAATAGATATATAGAATAAAATAAGTATATTCTAATATTTATTAGTATCATTTTTGGTTCCCTCTCCCTCATATACTGTTGCTAAACTTACGAAAAACGTAGTTTATGCTAGAGCCCTAAAATAGGGGTCCCAAATGGTATTGCATGAACAGATGTTCATCTACAGTATTTTCATAACTAATAAAAATGAACATTTGTTCTTTTTTAGGATAAAGCAGATCATAATTAAAGAACAGTTGTTCATATTGTAGGAAATGATAGACTTGACAAATGAACAGTTGTTCACTATAATGTTATCAAAGGAGCCCTTATGAACGAGCAGAGCATCACTTCTCCCCTATCCAAAGGAAGTAAAACCAAAGATAAAATACTCAAACATGCCCTTAAACTCTTTTCAAGTAAAGGATACAAGGCAACCACAGTAAGAGATATTGCAGGAGCTATAGGTATCAAACAAAGTGCCCTCTACAACCACTTTAAAAACAAAGATGAGATACTTGAAACCCTTATCAGTAACCTAACCTCTTCAGCCATAGTCACAATATTTGACGATAAAGAGTCCCAGGAGCTCCATAAACAGGGAAAGTCTTTACTTATGTCCATTGCCACTACTTTTAAGCTTATAAGCTTTGACGGGCAAAATGAGGCACTTTTTAAGCTACTGATGCAGGAGATATACAGAAATGAGCGTATTAGAGAGATATATAACGAGTATTTTTACCAGGAGAACGTTAAAAAGCTTTCTGGATTCTTCTTTGCGATGATGCAAGATGAGATGATCAAGTCTTCAGACCCTCTTTTACTGGCAAATGAGTTCTTTTCACCTCTCTTTTTCTATCAAATGCAGGTTTCTTTGCTAAAATTAGATAAAAAATCGACCTCTTCGGTGGTTTCCTTGTTTGAAAAGCATGTGGATCACTTCTGGGACAATATTAAAATAGAGAAGCAAGATAGCCTGTTTTAGGTATGATGCTAAAAAATATTATAAATTATAGAATTATTATATTAAGGAATATTAATGGAAAATAAAGTAGATCACTTCGCACATAAGTCAAAATCTTGGGATATGAGCTCTAGGCGTGTTCAAAATGCTAAAGGTATTGCAGGATTAATAGTAAAGAATATAAAGCTAGATAAATCAATGGAACTTATGGACTTTGGTGCAGGTACAGGGCTTCTAAGTTACTTTGTAGCACCTTTTGTAAAAAAGATAGTAGCGGTAGATAACTCCCCTTCTATGCTTGTTGAATTTGAAAATAAATGTGATGAGTTTTCTTGCGAGACTGAAGTTATAGAAAAAGATCTAAGCACAGAGACACTTGATAGAAATTTTGATGGCATCATCTCCTCTATGACCATCCACCATTTGGAAGATACAGCTGCCCTGCTTTCTAAGCTCTATGGTATGTTAAATGATGGTGGGTTTGTGGCTATTGCTGACCTGGACAGTGAAGATGGAAGCTTTCACAGTGACAATACAGGTGTATTTCACTATGGTTTTGATCGTCATTTGCTTGCAGAGTATGCTCAAGAGGCAGGATTTAAGGATGTTACCTTCTCTTTGGCCAGCACTATCAATAAACCGCATGCGGATTTTACAGTCTTTTTAATGACAGCAGTAAAATAGAACCGCCTGAGTGACCCCCCCCATACATTCATAGCATTAGGAGGTTCTTTATGAAATATATCTGGTTAGCCATCTATTTTCCTGTATTCATATGGTCTGCCGTCTCACCTAAAGACCAGTTTACATGGTTTTTGGAAGTGATACCGGCACTGATCGGTTTGGTCATTTTGGCAGTAACGTACAAAAAATTCCCATTGACACCCCTTCTCTATGCTCTTATTTTGATTCATATGGTCATTTTGATGGTAGGTGGACACTATACGTATGCTGAAGTACCTCTCTTTGACTGGATCAAGGAAGTTTTAGATCAGAGTAGAAACAATTACGATAAAGTAGGCCATTTTGCACAAGGTTTCACACCTGCAATACTCGCGAGAGAGCTTTTGATACGTAAAAATATTGTAGAGGGTTCGAAAATATGGTTAAACTATATCATTTTGAGTATTGTTTTAGCATTTTCTGCTTTTTATGAACTCATAGAGTGGTGGGTTGCGCTTGCTACGGGAGAAGATGCGGAAGCATTCCTTGGTACACAAGGTTATATGTGGGATACACAGTCAGATATGATGTATGCACTCATCGGTGCTGTTGTTGCTATCGTCCTTTTAAGCCGTCTGCATGACAGACAACTTAAAAGGTTTTTTTAAAAGTACTGCTAAATATTAGTGTGCAGCTTCTACTGCTTTAGCTGCTTCTTTATTTTTTTGCGACAATACTTCAAATGCTTCTGGAGACAATGTTGCTCTTTCACTAAATATATCCAGCATTTTGCTCATTTTATTTTGTACTTTGCAGCCTTCTAGGTTATATATCTTTTCATAAAACTTTACATCTCTGTATGAGAGATACACATTGCCATCTTTTGCTTTATAGGCTAACATCTTTAAAGGCAAGTCCAGTCCTGCTTTTGGATCTTTAGTCATGAGTTTTAAACCGGCTTTTGGGTTTCCAAAGATAATGAGTTCTGCATCATTAAGATCTGGACCGTTTGCATTTTTAGCATTTTCTTTATGATTGATCCTGTTAAAAAGTGTTAAACCTTTTTTCTTTACCATCATCTCGATTCTATCGATGGTAGTTTTAACATCAGTGCTGCTTTGTTTTGTGACGATTCCATTTGCATCCATATCTGCAGCAAAGAGACTCAATGGTAATGCAATCGCAATTGCAAGTAGATTTTTTTTCATGATTATCCTTAATAATAATTTTTATTTGTTAGGATTATGACTAAACTATCTTAAAGTATCTTGGTAGCAGTGAGAAATACATACTGTTTTCCCGTAAGTGTTACTCTATACTTATGTTGTTGCAGGTATTTTTTACAAAACATGACATCATTATAGAGCAAAGACATTTCACTCATAGCATAGTTGGGTGCTTTTGCACCATAGATCATCTCTTCCCCTACCCATCTTGAGTTTGGAAATCCTAAGATAATGGCTCCATTTTTTTCCAGGTAGTTTTGTACCAGTGACATAAAAAATGGTTTGAAGTTGATGCTTGGACTTTGGAGTGTGCCTATGCTGATAAGTAGATCAAATTTTCCAAGGTTTAAAGTATCTAAATGATTAATATCTTTTGTGTAGAATCGAACATTGTTTTCTTGAAACAACGTCTCAGCATACGCTATAGCTGTTTTACTATGGTCTATACCTACAAATTCCATATTTTGATATTCATTAGTATCTAATCTATTTTTAATGACTTCAAATTCATCTCCCCGGTTGATACCAAGGTTTAAAATACGAGTTCTCTCTTCTATATTTACATTTGTAAGTGCTTGATTATAGTAGTAGAGAAAGGCCGGCTCTTCCATCTTATTTATTTGAAAGAAGTGAGACTCTGTTCCGTACTTCTCTTCTTTAGAACCTTGAGTGTTAAGATGAAAAGAGCTCTGGGTTTCTAATTTTTGAAAACAAAGTGTTACAAGTGGATAGCGACTCTCTTTTGGTGTGAACATCTTGCACATAAGTAATTCTGCTAAGTCTGTCCATGCTTTGTAGCCTCTGTAAATGTAAGACTTGTCTTCTATAGTGATTAGATTACCCGCATACCCCTCACCTAAATCCGGGTTGAGTACTTCAAAAGAGACAGAGGAATCTGTTTTAAGTCTGTTTTGCAGTAGGGGAAGTATCTCTTGCATAGTTTGATGTGTAAATATCATTATGAGCCTTTAGCATCTTCATGGATTATAAGAATTTCATATTCCAAATAGTTGAAGGGGTAGTTCTTCATAAGGCTCTTCATCTGTTTATAGCTCAAAATATTTCGTGCACCCCCAACACCACTTTTTTTCATATATCGGAACATATCACGTACAGATGCAAATTCTAAAGTATATTTCAGAACTTTATACTCTGCATTAAAATATTTTTTTGAGAGTCTTATTACTTCTTCTGTTGAACGCAGTAATGGAGGAATAGACGCCGTTTCATGCAGAGTCTTGAAAGTACCGGAGGTAAAGATAGCAAATGTAACGGGGGTGTTTAAAGTTGCAATATGCTGAAATGTTTTATCAAGATCATCCGCCCATTGTAAAGCTGAAGCCGATACTATTCTCTCAAATGTATAGGTTTTCAAGTTTTGAAAACATGCTGCATCATTAAAATCTTTTACATATAATTCAATATTTTTCTCTTGAGGATGCAGCTCTATCATCCCCTTTGCAAAATCGATACCGACAAACTTCTTTAATGGCCAGGAGATAGATTTATACATCCCCCCTCTTCCACAGCCAATGTCAAAAATAGATGCAGGTTTATCAGTGATGGTACAAATAAGTTCTTCTGCTACTTTTGTCTGGATAACATTGAAGTTATTATATGCTTTGGCATTCTGGGAAAACTCATTTTGTATTTTCATCTTAAGAATTGACTTCTTTCACTATTATGGGATAAGTTCCGTATTATATGACTATTCTTGTTAAGGATATATTGTATTGATAGGTTAGTAATCTATTTTGTAGTTATAATAATCCTTCCCAATGCTAAAAGGGAGATAAAGAATGTTTATAGTTTCGGGAGATAAACACATCCATTAGGAAGGATTATCAATATTATAACTACCCAATATGAACTCAATGTAAACTATTTAACTTTTCGATATGATTTCATTAAAAGATTTATAAAGGAATCTCATAGTGTCAAGTCATGATCTCATCGTAGTAGGTTCGGGTGCAGCAGGTATGATGGCTGCCATAACAGCTGCGCGTGCGGGAAAATCGGTACTACTGTTAGAGAAGCTTTCCAAGATAGGTGCAAAGCTCAAGGCCACTGGTGGTGGACGATGTAACTTGACAAACACACTCTCAAACGAAGAGTTCATGGCACATTTTGGTCGAGAGGGACGCTTTATGACCCCTGCTTTGGAGGCATTTGACCATAAAGATCTGATGACATTTTTTAAAGAGATAGGTGTAGAGAGTCATGCACCTGATGGTTTTAGGGTGTTTCCTATCACACATAGTTCTTCAACGATTATCGATGCTTTGCAAGAAGAGATGCAAAATCTTGGAGTGGAAGTGTTATGTTCTCAAAAGGTAGAAACATTGGAACATGATGGAGTCAGGGTTACAGGTGTCCATACGCTAACCGATACATTTATGGGTGAAAATATCGTCATAGCCACAGGTGGTTTGGGGTATCCTCTGCTTGGTGCAGAGGGTGATGGCTATCCTTTGGCAGAGTCCATAGGACATAAAGTTACAGACCTGTATCCTGCTATGATGCCCCTGAAAACTAAAGAAAAATGGGGTGCAAACTGTAGAGCTGATACCATCGCAAAGGTCGAGCTACGAGTTGATATGAAAAAATATAAGAAATTTCATGCCACTGGAGATCTTATCTTCACTAAAGAGGGTATACGTGGTCCTGTTGTCTTAGATTTTTCTCGTGAGATCACCCCACTTCTGAGTAAATTTGATGAAGTCCCCCTACTCATGAATCTCACCAAAGGAATGAACGAAGAGCAGATACGAACACACTTCAAAAAAGAGATAGCCAAAGACCCACACCGTACAACTGCACAACTTATACAAACGCTTTTACCTGAGTCTGTCTCTTTGGAACTTTGTAAAATGGCAGAAGCCGACCCTGCTCTAGGATTTAACAAGCTTTCTGGACAATCACGAGACAAACTTATAAAACTTCTAGCATGGACTCCCCTCACCATCAACGGACACGACGGCTTTAAAATGGCGATGATCACAAGAGGAGGCATCAGCCTCAAAGAGATAGACCCCAACACCATGCAAAGTAAAAAGATAGATGGTCTTTACTTTTGTGGTGAAGTGATGAATCTTGATGGCCCCTGTGGCGGGTATAACCTGCAGTGGTCGTTTGCCAGTGGGTATTTGGTGGGGAAGGTAACTTAAGCTAGTAAATCCAAAGGACTCACAACCCTACCCTTATTCATCTCAGCTACAACATGCGTATAAACCATAGTAGTTTCAACACTTTTATGACCAAGTAGTTCTTGTATACTCCTCAAATCTATACCACTCTGTAAAAGATGTGTAGCATAGGAGTGTCTAAATATATGTGAAGTCACTCTTTTGTGTATTTGTGCTTTTATGGCTGCTTGTTTTATGTTTCTACCTAAAGTTTTTTCATGTACATGATGCCTGCGTATCACTTCACTTCTAGGATCTTTAGCTACATTTCGCATAGGAAATAAAAACTGCCACTTGGTTTCAAACTTTGCATTAGGGTATTTTCTCTCTAATGCATAAGGCATATAAACAGAACCATATCCATCTGACACATCTTTTACATGGATTCCTTCTACATACTCTACTTGTGCTCTCAGCCTTTGTTTTATAGCTTGTGGTGGTGGTACGATTCTATCTTTCAAGCTCTTACTATCCCCGATATAAACCTTGTCAAACCCAAAGTCAATATCTTTTATGCGTATATTTAGTGCTTCACTCATTCTTAGCCCACAACCATACATAAGGTAAACAATAAGTTGGTATGTTCCAGTAAGATTTTCTATAACTTTTTTTACTTCATCTTTGGTAAGCACTTGTGGTATATGTTTTCTCTCTTGTGCTCTTAAAGCTTGAATGTTCCAGCTACTCATATCTATCCCCAATACTTCTTTATAGAGAAAAAGAAGTGCAGAAAATTCTTGATTTTGTGTAGTTGGAGATACTTTTCTTTCTACAGCAAGATAAGTTAAAAACTGTTCTATTTCTGCTTTCGCCATCTCTATGGGATGTTTTTTATTATGATAAAAAATATAATGTTTTATCCAGCCAACGTAAGATTTTTCAGTCTTGATACTGTAATGTTTAAAACGTATCTTATCACGAACAATATCTAATAATTTTTTCTTTATTTCCATAATTTATTCCTAAAAATAGCAAGACAGTATGTCCTCTATTGCCAGAAATCAACAAATAGAGAAACACTTTGTCCAAATATTGACCTATATCTGGGTAAAAGGGCATAAGTAACTCTTATCATTGTATACTTTTCTCACAAAACTATAAAAAAATATGTCAAATTGTCATACTTTTTAAAATAGCAGGACATTTTCTGTATACTATTTAATATGAAAAATAAAGTAATAGTGGGACATATTATTCCCCTAATAAATAGTTGCACGCACCCGCGGAGCGGATACGTGCAACGGGCGCGCTGATCACTGAACGTGACCACTGCCATCTGCTGGTCTCCGCTCCGCTACGTCCAACAAATGACAGGATACACACATCAAGTCTAATATCAGAAAAACCTACGGGATTTTCTGATATCATACTGAATGGTGATCAGCACGCCCGTTATGCATAATTGAGGAATATAAATGTTGGAACTATTCAGAGATCTGGTATGGCAATTTATTGGTATAATTATTGCATTGATAGCAATAGCTACTATGGTTGTCATTTATTTCCTACAGATAAGGATGCCAGCATGATAAGAGAATTCCACCGATTGGTACTCGTTCTATCTCTGATGGCACAGGGAGTTGTCATTGCAGAAAACTGGGGTCCAACTGATATTCCGCAAATATTTGATGCAAACTTGGAGACAGATGTTAGTGCGCTGCCACATAGCGGTCATGCCGCACGTACCCCATGGGCTGGTTATTTTTGGCCAACTTATCTAGACAGTATAAATAACCGATGGGATGGTACTGCGGCACAATCGCCTTCGGAGCGCTATGCCGCTGCGTTCGGCACATCCAATATCACAGACGCCGTCTCTCAATATCACGGGATTGACAGCCGAACTGGAGCAAGGACATGCATTGAAACTTCAATGTGCGACAGTACAAAGGGAGAAGTCTGCGCAAAACGCGTAGGCAGCACTTTGGGTCGCTGTATTCCTACATGGTTTGGTATTACGCATGCCTGGGCGCCAGTTTCTATTATGCTGCCGGAGCCCAAACATGAAGTCGAACATAATGGAGTGACCTTTCGCGTTAATGATATCAAGGCGCTGGTTATTCTGGCGTATGTATATACCAACAACAGACTGGTCGGTACTCGCTGTGACAAAGCTGAACCCGAACTTGATGACTATGGTCGCCCAACTGGAATAGATTGTCGGGATACTAACGCTGGAACATACCATATCCTGCTCACTAACTATCTTGGGTTAAATAGACGGTCGTTCGTCATTGGCCGGCGATTAAACGGCCAACTAAGTAACCACCCCATAAAAGGCTATCAAATCAATAAGCAGGAACGAGTCACAGAACAGGATGCCATAATCCTGTTAAACGACGGACAGCCAAGCACATCAACGTCCTATATCTTTAACGCTGATGCGCAAAAGTTCTTCCATGTGGAGCTCGCAGTCGATTACATTATCCCAACGCCGGGTGATCGAGATGGTTTTCTTGGTGCTGTAATCGACGAGTTCACTCGAACCGATAACTACTCTTATATCCTTGAAGCAACAGCGGATGGCGAAATTATCGGTGGTGAATACATCGGCGTAAGCAAAGTAAATCACCCTGATTTTTTATGGCTGCCTATCAGTCGACGTGATGCACCGATTGCGGGTGGGGTAATTGACTCAAATAACGTCATGAACCTTTACGCCCAATCCGTCAGTCAGAAAGAGAAGCAGGTGTCCGGTGCAGTATTAAAATCAGCGGATAAATGAAGTAAACCTGCCTATTTTAGGGGTTTTGCAATCAGGACTGTGCGAATTCATGTTCCGCGTCTGACAACAGCAAAAATAACAATATTACTACTGCTTAAACGGTCTGATCCTTCACATCAGCATCGGGCGCATTATTCATAACTGATTCTATACCATTTTTACATGATTGCTCGGAAGCATAAAACTGAGATTGACCGATTATTTGATGGTTTTTTGCTTTGAGAATGAAATAGGGTTTCCCGTTCTTTGCAGTACGTACTTCATAATTTTCTGTATCGGTGGCATTTTTTTTGACTGAATCAATGCCATTTAAAGCCCCATCTTTACTTGCGTAATTTTCACTTGTAAATATCGTTTCGTGATTAGCTGCTTTTAGCACAAAATGAAATGGTTGTTTTGCCTCAGACTTGATTAGAACAAAATATCCTTTTGCCATATTATTCTCCGCTTTGAAATTCTAATCATTATAGCAAAAGATCATTTTAGAATTTATACGTGTATTGAATGAACATAAAGCCATCCCGAATTCAAATCTAAAGTGATAGCTCCGGATACTGGAAAATCTAAAAAATACTAAAAAGCCCTGAAATAGCCACACCAGACATTCTAATCTATCAAAAATAGCTATCAAAAGACATTACTTTAGCTACTGAGTAGCTAAAACCTTTTAAATTTATAATCATTCATTAAACTACAAAAATAGCAGGACATTATGTCCATTTAACCTGTGTATATCGCCAATAGTGGGACATGTTGTCCAAATAACGTCAAATATCTGCCTAAAAAAAAGGACATTAATAATAAACATTGATGACCTATTAATTGATAGAATCTGTATAAAACAGCTATAATTTTTATATATGAGGATATTTCCAATATCTAGATATCTTAATAATTAAGGGTTAAAAGGACATTGTCTCCGATTATAACTAGTTATACATAAAAGGAAATTTATGCCAGATAGGAATATTCCTACTGAAAGAGGATTAAAAACATATTTATCAAGGACTAAACATCAAAAACATGGTTCTGGTGATTTTGCAAAATGGGTATCACAAGACTTAGAAATAAAAACTTTTAATAAAGCTGATTGTGGTACAACGATGAATAATATACAAAGCAGTTGGGAATGTAATTAACACCTATGGGGATTTATTAAAACTAATAATATAGTATCATCAATAAGGACAAAAAAACAACAATTCGGATTTTTCCCAGCAACTCAAAATATTACTGATGACTGGCATGGTTATCCAGTATTTCCATTTAAGGAAAAAAATAAAAAATATGATATCTGTAAAAATCTACTTGTTAGTTGGGAAGAAAACAATGAATTAACATCAGATGAAATTGCTACTTTAATTAAAGGTAAATTATTATGAATAAAATTATTACATCATTGTTTATCTATAAATCACAGTTATATTTAAGTTCTTTGGACGGAGATATTACGCAAATAAATATTCAAACAAATTATATAAATAATGAAAGAGTAAGTAATTTAACTACATATTATAATAATAGAGTTAAAGTAAGAAAACGGGTTGCTGAAAACCTAAGCAAAGCACGGTATTATCGGAGATAAAAAGGGATTATCTACAGATGGCTTGTAAAAAAGATGTCCAAATTGCAATTCTGCACATATAAAAAAGAACGGAAAACGTTCTGGAATACAACGTTATTTCTGTCTTGATTGTCAACAAAGTTTTTCATCAAATAGACGACCACAAAGATTACAGCAAGCCATCTTCAATGACTACTTTTATCATCGATATACTTTGGATGAACTGGCTGCTAAATATCACTATTCAAGGCAATGGATCCAGGAGAAAATACATACCTATCAACCTCATACAAAACAACGTGTTCCAAGAGAAGTTATTCTTGTGTTGGATGCTACTTTCTTTGGTAAGAGAATTGATAAGTTTGGACTGATCATAGCTAAAGATGTTATAACACTTGAACCAGTATCCTATCACTTCATCACCACAGAAAGTATCAAGGAGTACAAACGTTTACGTTATGACATTGAAGCACAAGGTTTTAATATCAAAGCAATCACTATTGACGGTAAAAGAGGCTTATTCCGCCTCTTTGCAGACATTCCTATACAAATGTGTCATTTCCATCAACAGGCTATCTTGACCAGGTACTTAACAAAAAACCCAAAACTTCAAGCCTCCATTGATTTAAAAAGGATCTGTTCCCATCTGGGTAAAGTATCTGCAAAACGTTTTTCTATTCTGCTTGTGTGTTGGCATAAAAGACATGAAACATTTCTCAAAGTAAAAACCTATAATCCGGACACAAATAAATGGCATTATACACATAGAAGAGTTCGTTCTGCATATCGTAGTTTAATCTCCAACTTACCTTATCTTTTTACTTATAAAAAATATCCTGAATTAGAGATACCAAACACAACAAATCATTTAGATGGAGGACTCTTTGCTCCAATGAAAATGTTACTTAAAATTCATCGTGGTATAAGCATTGAAATGAAGAAGAAATTGATTATGGATTATTTAGAAAATATCGGGAAATAGCAACCCAAAATCTTACTTTAACTCTAATAATATATATTTTACTTATAAAGGTGAATTAAATATTAAGCATGTATAACAAATCATAGGAAGAAGAACAAGTGACCCACGGGCTTTAAAGTGGTTTTTTGCCATCATTTTAAAAGTAACTAAGAAGTAATTTGAAGATTCTTTAGAGTCACTTGTCCTTCAGTTCAGTCGTTGCACGCACCCGCGGAGCGGATACGTGCAACGGGCGCACTGATCACTGAACGTGACCACTGCCATCTGCTGGTCTCCGCTCCGCTACGTCCAACAAATGACAGGATATACACATCAAGTCTAATCTCAGAAAACCCTACGGGATTTTCTGATATCATACTGAATGGTGATCAGCGCGCCCGTTATCTAATAAAAATCATCACATTAAAAACCTTAGCGTTATAAAAATGCTAAACAACTTTAATAATTCATGCAAGAATATACACCCTCCATTAACCATTCTACATTAAAATAAAACAAAAAATAAAAGAACCTAAATATGTATAAGAAAATAGCCCTAGCAACCCTCCTCTTCTTCTCTTTCTCCTCCCTTCATGCAGACTACACGCTTAAAGAAGGAAAACGTATCAAAAGCAAGATAGACCGCATGCCTAAAGGCAAGGTGGCAGATATGAAAAAGATCCCTCAGGATCCTGCTTTTTATGCAAAGCAGATCAAACCTTTTTCTAAATCCAAACAGAAAAAACTGGACAAAGAGTTTAATAAAAAGTACTTTAAGCCCTGGAGTTTGACGAAACTTGATATTCCTAAAAAAGATTTTGGTTGGGAAATACGATTTGTAACCAAAAAGCCTATTTATAAGGCTAAAGGGAAAGTCATACCTTCATATGTATATAACAAATGGATAAGAAATGCCCAGATGAATAAGGTTGATAGTAAAAAATATAAAGCTATCACTATCAGACGTACAAATGTAAAGGCCCTCCCTACGTCTACAGCATTTTACAGGGACCCTAGACGTGTGGGAGAAGGCTTCCCTTTTGACTACAATCAAAACTCTGCCCTGCACATCAACGTACCACTTTACATTTCACACTATTCTAAAGATAAACGATGGGCATTTGTAAGGGCATCATACGCTTTTGGTTGGATCAAAATAACTGATCTGGCACTGGTAAACAATGATTTTATCAAAAAGTTTAAAAACGGTAACTATGCGATGACCATTAAAGATAACCTAAGACTTTATAATGATAAAAATAAACCAACTTCCATAGTCAAACTTGGAGCCCTCTTTCCTATAAGTAAAGATGAGCAGAGTTACTTGATGGCGAAACGTAACTTCAAAGGTCAAGCTCGCATCCATAAAGTGAAAGTGGAAGGTCCAAAACTCATCGCTAAAAAACCTTTGCCTTTTACTGCTGAAAATGTGGCAATGCTTGCAAAAGAGTTCTACGGGGAACCGTATGGCTGGGGTGGAAGTTATGAGTGTCGTGACTGTTCGGCTACGACGAGGGACTTCTTGGGGGCTTTTGGTATCTTTCTGCGTCGTAACTCCAGTAAACAGGCCAAAGATGGAAAATCTGTCTACATCAAAGGGTTAAAAAAGAGAGCCAAAAAGAAGAAGATCATCAAAGAAGCAGAGCCATTCCGTTCACTCCTTCATGTTCCCGGGCACATTGTACTCTACTTGGGTGAATACAAGGGAGAACCCGTCATCATGCACACCTACTGGGGTATTCGCAAAAATGATGGTACCAAGCTTATTACCGGTCGTACCATTATCACCACTACGGAACCGGGCAAAGAGCGTAGGGAAATACGCGAGGGAAGTAAACTCATCAACACGCTTAAAACGATAGTAAACTTTTGATCTATTGGAAATTTGGAAGTGGAGACTAAAGTCTCCACTTCCTAAAGCATAACTACAACCTCTTCTTTACGCATGTTAGGATAAAATACAAGTATGAGAATAAAAGAAAAAATTAAAATATTTACAACAACTATCAGTGCAGGAAGATTTAAGGGGAAAACCATAGAGATACCTGCTATCAACACTACCAGAAGCTCTAAAGGCATCTTGAAAGAATCACTTTTTAATACACTGCAGTTTGATATTATGGATAAAAACTTTGTTGAAGCATTTAGTGGAAGCGGGTCTATAGGACTTGAAGCATTAAGCCGTGGTGCCGGTGAGTGTTACTTTATGGAGTACAATAAAACTGCCTTTCGTATATTGGAGTCCAATGTCAAGAAGCTTGACCCAAGCCACTGTCATCTTTTCCTGGGAGACAGTTTTGAGAAGTTCTCACTGGTCTATGAAATGGTTAAGAGATCTTCCCAAAAGACTTACTTTTATTTTGATCCACCCTTCTCTACCCGTGATGGCATGGATGAGATATATGATAAAACCATTGCACTTATAGAAACTATTGAGCCTGAAGTGTGTGAGATGGTCATTGTAGAACATATGACAAACCTTGATATGCCTGAAAATATCGGTGCATTGGAGTTTGCGAAACGCAAAAAGTTTGGTCGCAGTACCATGACTTATTATAAACCAAAGGCAAAGGAGTAATAAAATGGCAAAAAAAGAAGATCACATAGCCCTTTTTATAGACTGTGACAATATTTCACATAAAGCTATAGAGGGTATCATCAACGAGCTCAGTAAGTACGGTATCGTTAACATACGTCAAGCCTATGGGAACTGGACAAAAGACAATCTTAAAAACTGGGAAGACAAACTCTTGGAGTTTGCTATCAAACCCATCCAACAGTTTGACTATTCACGTAACAAAAATGCCACAGACATACTCATGACCATCGATGCCATAGACCTGCTTCATACCAAAGACATCGATGCCTTTGCCTTTGCAACCAGTGACAGTGACTTCACCCCTGTAGTCATGCGTGTACAAGCAGAAGGTATCAAAGTCTATGGCTTTGGTGAAAAGAAAACACCTAAGCCTTTCATGGCGGCATGTTCACAGTTTATCTTTACTGAAAAACTTATGACAAACTACACCCAAAGTAATGAAATTACCGATGTACTACAGGCACCTGTACGAAAAAGTGGTAAAGAAATGCGTGGAGACACTTGGCTGGTTAATGTACTTCGAACAGCTGTAGAACAAACCATGGATGCAGATGGCTGGGCGAATCTCGCAGCTATAGGTCAATACATAAATAACTCCACTTCATTCTCACCTATCAACTTTGGGTACAAAAAACTCAGTAATCTTATAGATGAGATAGACCTTTTTGATATTTATCTCGATGAAGAGAGTAAGCAGATGAGTATTAGAGACAAAAGGCTGGGAAATTAATCTTCCCTTGCCTTTTTAGCTTTACCTTTCGGTTCAGGCTCCACAAACTCCCCTTTTATCAATCCTGCTTCATGCAAAAACTGTGATGGTTTATAGTCTACTTTTTTCATTTTGTCATATTTAGCCAAAGAGAGATAGAGCTTGTCCTGGGCTCGTGTAACAGCTACATAAAATAGACGACGTTCTTCTTCTATGCTGCTCATCATCTTTCTGTTTGGGAACCTGCCATCTACAAGGTCAACCACATAGACTTCCGGGAACTCCAAACCTTTGCTGGCATGGACAGTAAGTAGATTAACGCCCTCGCCTTCACTCAGTTCTCCACCTCCAAGGATCATAGCATTGACAAAACGTCTTAACTCTTTGTATTGACGTGAAAGATCAAGTAGAAGATTTGCCTTACGTTGTATGCGCTCTCTAGCCTGTTTTTTCTTCTCACTGTCCACTTCTCCGGACTTAAGTCTTCCTCTTTGGGTAGAGAGCATCTCCATGATACCTTCATAGAGTTTAGAGGAGATGGCTGTACGGAGTATCTGGGCAGGGTCTTGCACACCTTTTACTGCATTCATAAGAAGATAGAACTCTTTAAAGAACTTCACACCATCCTGGATCACTTTGGGGTGTTTGAGTAAAGGGTGGCTGTATATTTCGTGTGGCAGATCAAGATGTTTAAATCTTGTGGCAGAACCTATCTCATGGTCATCATCAAAAAGCCCGAGCTGCACATTTTTGTTAGGGTTGAGTTTAGGTAGATCATTGACCTGTGGGTAAAGCACCCCTTGCATAAAGTTTCCGTTTCCAAAGTGTAAAAAACACTGAAAAAATTCTTTAGAGAGAGCAGAACCTACCCCTGAAGCATATTCAAAGACATGGATGAACGCCATCATATCTTTAGGATTGACCAAGAGTGCAAGTAGATCAAGTAAGAACTTGATCTCTTTTGCATCAAAAAAGCTTGTTCCTCCTTTACGTTTACAAGGGATGCCAAGCTCACGCAAACAGGCTTCTATCCCATCAGCAGAAGAATTATTCCTAAATATAATAGCTATTTGATCGTTAGGTACATGGGTATGTTTGATACCCTGTGCGATGGACTGATACTGTTCAAAAAGATCATTGTACATTAACAGTTTAGGTGGATGTGTTTTACCTATGCGCCCTACTACCAGTTTTTTTGGGTAGATGCGTTCATTACGTTCTATCACGCGATTGGCAAGAGAAAGTATGGGAGCGGTGGAACGGTAATTGATCGAGAGGGTAAATACATTGGCATTGGTATAACGTTTGGAGTATGTAGCGATGTTTTCTATGTTCGCACCATTAAAAGCATAGATACTCTGGTCATAATCCCCTACACAAAAGAGTGAACGGGGTTTAAGTTCGTCTATAAGTGCACCTTGCAGGGTATTGGTGTCTTGGTACTCATCTACAAGTACCTCTTCAAAATGAATAGTATGCTCTTCCAAATGACTTTTCATACGTAAAAGAAGATCATTGAACGAAGCGAAACCATAGTCTATTTTCTCTTGTTCAAACTCCTGGGCAATGTCCATATAGGCATCCATAAGTACTTCATGTTCCGGATATTTTTCCAAAAACCATATATCAAAACCCTCCAAAGAGGCATTTTGGTATAGACTGTACATCTCATAGAGGTAGGTTGCTGAAAAAGGGGCAAGAGGTAGGTTCATCCTCTCAAAATTTCGTTTCTCATAGATACTTCGGAAGAGTGTTTTAAGTTCAGAGGGCTGTTTCAGTGCAAGATTTGGATGCAACTCTTTAAGCCATCGGTAACTGACCGCATGGAAGGTACCAGACTCTATTTGTGAGACGACTTTTTTTGGGAAGTAGCGCTCAAGACGGGCTATCATCTCTCCTGCAGCTTTATTGGTAAAGGTAAGAAGTAAGATCTTAGAGGGGTCTATCCCCTTATGTAGCAAATGTGCAATACGTCCTACGATCGTAGAAGTTTTACCAGTACCCGCAGAGGCGATAATAAGGTTGTGTCCTAAAGGTGCCGTAGCAGCACTTAGCTGATCGTCATTGAGTGCGCTAAGTGGCAATTATTTTTGACCGATGATGTAATAGGTATTTTTATTGTCTACTTTTTTAAGTTCTACTTTGTATTTGTCTGACCAATGGTTTACAAGTTCATTAAACGCTGAAAGATTATCTGCAGAAGGATCTTCATGACATTTTATTTTGAAATGATCTTCAGAGTTTGACATGGCAATAAATCCTTTTTCAACTGCCAAAGCATCATTAAAAGAGATTATATGTTGAGAAAAGTGGTCAAAACCATTCGTATTTGCGATGATCTTGTTCATTTGATTGAGTTCATGTTCGTTCTTTGGGTAACCAAGTTGTGCTAAAAGTGCTTCAGGTGTTAAGTCAAGATGCATGTATATCCTAAGTAGTAAAATAAGAAGTTGATTGTAACAAATTTTTGATTAGAAAAGAGAGGGATTTAATGATGGGGTTCCCCATCATTGGAAACTAGAAAAGTGTATCTGAAGGCTTATCAACTCTTGCGATAAGATCTTTATAGTGTTCAACGTTTTGGAATGCTTTTTCATAACGCCAGCGTAAAACAAATTCGATGATCTCATTTTTTAGTGTAACATCTAAAGACTCTGCTTTTCCAAAGTATCCTAAAGAGATATTCTTTGCTTTCTTTTTACCATTTTTATCCGGTTCATAGGTGATGGCAATGATCTGTATATATTTACCTTCACGTACTTCACCAAAATCTTCTTCTTTCAAACCGATACCTGAAAGGTTCATTGCTTTATAGATAAAAATATTGCTAAAGTCCGGAGACTTTTCAAAAATTTTGAGCTTTTCATACAGTATTTTAACACGTACTTTATTTTCTTCACGGACCTGTTCAGAACCTGTATTTACTTTCTTGTCAGAGGCTTTTTTTACAGGTGTTGATACGGGTGTTTTATCACTTATACTTACTTCTTTATCATCAGGTGCAGAGTGCTCTTCTTTTTGCTCTAATTTCTCTTCCAAACGACTGGTAAGTGCTTTAAGTTTATCTAAACTACTAGACATCATATCCCTTTACATGGGGCTTGAGAGCACACCATAAATATATATTAGAAAATATAGTACACTACTTTTAATAACAGTTTCTTTAAATTATAGTGAATAATATTAATTTTTTTATTTTTTAATGTAAAAAGGCATAACATTTTTAATATTATTTACTATACAGTAAGGGACACGTGCCCTTAATCATTCTTTAGATAAAATCTGTTTCAATATATATATGAGGAAGAAGAGATGGATTATTTAGAGATAAAAGGTGGGAAAAAATTAAGTGGTAATGTTACAATAAGTGGTGCAAAGAATGCTGCACTGCCAATTATTGCCGCAACCATATTAAGTGATAAAGAGATCACACTTACCAATTTACCTAATGTTGTAGATATCCGTACCCTACTCAAACTTCTTACAATGCTTGGCGGAACTGTAGACCATGACAAAACTGTAGCAAAGATCAACAATGGGTCCATCACTTCTACCAAAGCTGTCTATGAGATCGTTTCCCAAATGAGGGCATCTATCTTAGTGCTTGGTCCACTACTTGCAAGATTTGGTGAGTGTGAAGTGAGTTTGCCTGGTGGTTGTGCGATCGGTCAACGTCCTATTGACCTTCACCTTAAAGCACTGGAAACTATGGGTGCAAAGATCGAGATAAAAGGTGGTTATGTTCATGCCATGGCACCAGAAGGACTTCACGGTGCAAATATTATCTTCGATAAGATCACCGTAGGCGGTACTGAAAACATTGTGATGGCAGCAGCCCTTGCAAAAGGTACAACAACCATCATCAACGCAGCCAAAGAGCCTGAAGTTGTACAACTTTGTGAAATGATAGCTGATGCCGGCGTTAAAATAGAAGGTATCGGTACAAATGAATTGACTATCCATGGTACAGACAGAGAACCCCTTAACTTCAAAACAGTTGACATTATCCCTGACCGTATTGAAGCAGGAACATACCTCTGTGCAGGGGCTATTACCCACTCTTCCATCACGCTGAACAAAGTAAACCCTCAGCATATCAGAACTTCTACAGATAAACTCGAATCTATGGGGTGTACATTTGATATAGGTGAAGATACGATGACCATATATCCTCCCAAAGAGCTTAAACCTGTTGATCTCACTACCATGGAGTACCCAGGATTCCCTACAGATATGCAAGCACAGTTTATGGCTGTAGCTGTGATGTCAAAGGGTGAAAGTCTTATAGAAGAGCGTCTTTTTGAAAACCGTTTCATGCATGTGAGTGAACTTAACCGTTTAGGTGCAGATATATGGCTTAAAGGCAGTATCGCTGCAGTTAAAGGTGTTGATGAGCTTTATGGTGCAGATATCATGGCTACAGACCTTAGAGCCTCTTCCGCACTTGTCCTTGCTGCTCTGGTTGCAGAAGGTACAACGAATGTACATCGTATCTATCATTTAGATCGCGGATATGATGATTTAGAGGGGAAACTCTCCGGATTGGGTGCAGATATAACTAGAAAGAGAGAGTCTAGATAAGATCTAGATGCTTTCCCCTCTCAACACATCTAACACATTTGTTGCATAACACCCTTTAGGCAGAGCAAAACTCAGTTCATAATGGGCTTTCTCTTCCACATAGGTTTTCTTTATTTCAGTCACTTGTATCCAGGCATAACGTCTGGTACCGTTAAGATTCATCTCTTCGGCGAAAGGTGCTTCTATAAGCCCTGCAACACTTTCAGCCTTCTTTGCTTTCTTACCGGGAAGCAGCCCGGCAGGTGCAATGTCTTTACTCTCAAAACGTTTTGCTTCTTCTTTTAAGTTTTCCACATTGAAAAGACGCCCATACGGGTAGTGCATCATCACATCACCTTCTACTAGTTTAAAGAAGTTTGGCTGCTCTTTGGTACCTTTTAGAGAGCCTTCAGGCAATTTTATTATCTGTTCTGTTTCAGCTTCAGTGAACTTTTCAAGTAAATGGTTTAGCTCCATACGTTTAGAGAGCCATCCGTTAAACAAATAACTCTGGTAGGAACCCATCAAAAACTCTTTGGTCTTTCTGTCACGTATTTTAAGTTCGCCGTCTATAAGCTTCTTTCCATCAACCCAATTGTTCCCATCTGTACCAAAACGTTGGTTCCCAAAGTAGTTTGGTACACCGTTGGCTTTGATCCATTTCAAGACCGAGTCCAGTTTGTCCTTTTGTACACCAAGTACCTTTTTAAGACGAATGCTAAAGCGATTGCCTTTAAGATGCCCTACCCGTATCTTGTTATTGTGACGTACTGTATCGAGTATTTTAATTTTATCGTGTGTAAAAGCTTTGAGCTTCTCTTCATGTATAGCCATCACTGAGATGTACTGTATGGTCATCGCATGTTTATCTTTAAGTCCTGCATAACCCATGTCACGACGGCGTATACCCACATGGTTAGAGATCGCATCAAGCATTTCCCAGGTAGTCATCTCTTTTTTACGTACTTTAAGCACCAGATGCTCACCTTCACCTGTAAATTCATATAGAGGTATCTCTTCAACAGTAAAGTCTCTTGGAGAGGAGTTAAAGACAAATTCGTTTTTGACGTTTAGGGGGTAGATTAGATTCATGTTTTTCTTTCTGTTTTATATTTTGATATTTTAGCTGAAAGGTTATTAAAGGAGATGTTAGATAAAAAATGTATAATCGCTGAGAATAATATAAATAAGAAAAGGTGTACATTTGAAATTCAGTAATAAAAAGGTCATAATATTTGACTTAGATGGTACTCTTATCGATAGTGCACCCGATTTGGCAGTGGCAGTAAACCATATGCTCTACACTTTAGAACGTGCAACCTTTAGTGAAGATATTATACGTTTTTGGGTTGGGAATGGTGCACAAGTACTGGTAAAACGTGCTTTATCGGGACAAAGTGATATAGATGATAATCTAGACCCCGTACTGTTTGAAACAGCATTAGAGATATTCTTAACCTTTTATGCACAGAACCTGGCTGTAACTACTGTTACTTATCCAAATGTACCTTCTACACTTAAGACTTTAAAAGAAGCAGGTTACCGTTTGGCCATAGTGACTAATAAACCATTTGACTTTATTGCACCTATTTTAGAGGGATTAAAATTAACAGAACTCTTTGAACTTCATCTAGGTGGTGACAGTTTACCTCAAAAGAAACCAGACCCTACACCACTGTTACATGTATGCGAGCAGTTAAATGTTACAGTGGAACAATGCGTAATGGTTGGTGACTCTAAGAACGATATATTGGCGGCTAATACTGCCAATATACAAAGCATAGGCCTTACATATGGCTATAATTATGGTGAAGATATTGGTGTATATGATCCTGATGTTGTGTTTGATGATTTTGCTGATATACTCATGACTTTGGTTGATTAGGTAAAAATTTATGTTAAAAAAAGAAACAAAAATAGCGATTGTTGGTGGAGGTGTAGCAGGATCAAGTATAGCTCTGTACCTAGGTCAGCTTGGTTTGAATGTGACATTGTTTGAAAAAGAGTCAAGTCTGGTGAGTGGACCACCATTTTGCCATCTTCATGCCGGGGGTAACTTATACCGAGAGATATCTGATGAGCAGTGTGTCAAATTACTGAAACAATCTATTGATTTTTTACGTTTTTATCCGTTTATTGTTGATTATCGTCCGACGGTGATCGTCCTTCCTACCAGCGACAGTGGTACACCTGATGCTTTACTGCCACGTTTGGAGTTACTAAAGGGTGAATACGAAGCACTTATCACAGCCAACCAAAACAACGAAGTTTTAGGTGAAAGTGCTGACTACTATACACTTTATAGTAAAGAACAGATAGAAGTTCTTAAGCAACAGCCTGTCGTTTCTAAGCCACAAACCTGTGATGAATGGATGATACCCGTGGCTAAAAACATTGATTTGGACAAAGTACAGTTTCCACTCATTATGGTACAAGAGTATGGACTTAACCTCTTTCGTTTGGCTGCAGGTGCCTCATTGGCTCTTGAGCAAATCGACAATGTTACCCTGCGGACTAAGACTATTGTTAGTAATATTCAAGAAGAGTGTAACGCTGATGGTTGGAGAATCACCTATATCAAAGATGATGAAACATATTATGAGAGTTTTGATTATCTTATTAATGCGGCAGGCTTTAGAAGCGGTAAGATCGATGATCTTCTTGGCGTTCCCTGCAAACGAATGGTGGAGTTTAAAGCAGCTTATGTAAGTCAATGGAAAAGCTGTTCTGATACACTTTGGCCGGAGATCATCTTTCATGGTGAGCGTGGAACACCAAGGGGTATGGGACAATTTACACCCTATCCAGGCGGCTATTTTCAGCTTCATGGTATGACGAAAGAGATCACACTCTACGAAGATGGCTTGGTTTCAAATACAGCGCTAAGCTGTCAACCACAACTGGGTCAAAATTTCATTGAGAAGATTGAAAAATCGTGGAGTCAAGAAGAGACTGATCAACGTACAAAAAGTGCCATTAAGCACCTATCGCAGTTTATTCCTGCATTTTCCCAAGCCCAAGTCGGCTCCAAACCACTCTTTGGTGCACAGCAAATTCCCGGTGATGACCCTACCTTGCGTGTGGCAGAGGTCTCTTTCCCTGCAGCGCGTTATGCCAGATGTGAGATAGTTAAAGTCTCTTCGGTCATAGACATGATAGATACCGTCATTGAACAATTCATTGAACTGGGCTTCCTTGATAGATCGGTTCAGGGAAAAAGAGATGTTGAATATCTAACAGGTTTAACCGAAGCTGATATTACACGTTATGCAGAAGTTCTTTGTAAAGAGAGAGATTATCCTATTTCGTTGGGAAATAGAAATGTCTCAAGCAAACATTAAATAATGATTTTGTAGCGTGGGTTTTTATTGAAATGTATGCCTTTGGCACTGCCCAAGAATGAACATAGTGAACTCGCACTATATCAATTGCAAGCAATTGTTCGTGGGCAGGAATGCCCACGCTACGAGATTATTTGAAGTGGTGACTTTTACACTTAAATCGCTTGTTGTTTTTAGAGACTTTTGCAAACACAGTCAAAGGTAAATTTAACCCTTTCGCTATTTCTTTTAGAGGCTCTAACTCTTTAGGATCAAATCCAACAAGCATTTCATACTCTTCTCCACTAAAGCCTATGTCGTCGTTGATAGTTTTTAATATGTTAAATCCATATTTATTGATATCCAGTAACTTATTGGTATCACAATAGAGTCCGTCTGAGATATCCATGCCAACCCGCAAAAAGGGTCTTGCTTTTGCTATAAATTCTGCTCTTAAAACAGGTTCGAAAAATCGTGAACTGTCACGAAGTTCCTCTCCTCTAAAAAGTGCATCCAAGTTCCTTTTACTCTCACCTAAAAATCCGGTAAAAGCAAGTATATCCCCGTGCTTTAGTCCACTGCGTAAAAGGGGATCATCACTCTTGGAAATGATAGTAATAGAGAGATGTAATTTATCTCCCCCTACGGTGTCACCACCGATGATCTCACATCCATATTCCTTAGCTGTAGATTCTAAACTTTGGGTCAGTTCGTCTATCTCTGCATTGGTGATATCTTTAGGTAAAGAGACCGTAACAAGGGCATACTGCGGTTGTGCATTCATCGCGATGGCATCTGAAAGGTTGATAAGCATGGCTTTACGCCCTATCTGTGCCATACTCATCCACTCACGCTTAAAATGCACATCTTCAAAAAAGGCATCCATACTATAAAGGGTATCACCTATTACAGCAGCATCATCTCCGATGTACTTTGAACTTAGTTTATTTATGAGGTAGTGTTCTTTATCTATCTTTGTTTCACTTGGCATTTAGGACTTTCCTGCTTAATTTTGAACGAGATCATTATTTTATTGGCAAAATTGTAACATAGTTAAATCTATTTATCTTTAGTATAGTCTGAGATTATCAAACCATATCAAACGTTGGCTATAATCATCACAATAACGTTCAAGGAATAACTATGCAACCTATATTAGAAATCAAAGCATTCTTTTTTAATGCTCAAACAGACTACCTCCCTTACTATAAAAACTTCAGCATTGAATTGGCAGAAGACATGCAAACAAAAGACATTTTAGCTTTCATTCAAGAGCAAAATGAGAACTTTACATACCCTGAGGAAAATCTTATTTTTAAGATCAACGGCTTAGTGATTGACGGAGATCAGCGTATGAGTGAAGTAGTAGAGAGATTGGGTACTTCACTTCAGATAGACCCTGTAAACTCTTACCGTTCAAGCAATGGACTTATCATTGATGACAGTGACTTCATGAAAAGTTACGAGATCTTAGCACCTTTTGCTTCTGATGAGGACTTGGAGTATTATAAGACACTTTATGCCCTGCACTATGCTTCTGAGACAGAGAACTTTGACCGTACCTACATCGGTGATGCTATACTTGTTTTAGCACATAAGCTTATTACAGCGGATTCTGAACAAAAAGAAGCGATACTTGAAGCTATCACTTATCCATACAGCAGTCTACTTGACTGTGAATATGAGAACAACCTCTACTATGCCCAAGACCACACAGCAGCCATAGAAGAGCTTAAAATGATGGTTAAACCTTCTACGACAGATACACCTTCTTTTATGGACACTCTTAGCGCTCGTTTTGCTGAGAAAAAAGCTGCTTTCCTTAAAAAAGAAGAGAAAGAAGTAACAGTTGTAACTGTAGAAGGTAAACAGATTGCCTATTATGCAGGTGCAGTCACTGGAAACACAAACAACATAAATGAGAAGATCGTTCAAGCAAATTCAAAAGTGATATCATTCTCAAGAGCAAACAAACTTTCCGGTCTTTCTCTCCTTGAGGACAACAAAACCTTAGCCTATACTAAAGCTGCAACTACCCTACTGGATGCACTTGACTCTGGAGCCCAGGTACTTATAGTAGAAGAACAAGAAGTATATGATATGTTTAAAAATAATTTTGCAAATATAGAAAAAACCATCGGTAGAGATATAGACTTGGAATTAATATCTTCTGCAGATTTCATGGACTCAAAAGTCTCTATAGGTTCAGGCAATCATAAATCTAGAGAAACTGTCTATATGAGGGAAATGACGGCAAATAGCATTTAAATTATTTGACAAAAAGTTACTTTAATCCCATCCGTTTTCCTTGGGCGTAAGCCCGAGAATTACAGATAGCCAACAGACTATGAGTATGAAAAACTGTAACACCTCCCATTTCTCTTAAAAATTCATCTCCTTTCATAACTAAAATTAATTCACATATAGATATAATTAATGTAAATTGCAATATTAAGGATGTAGCTACTATGAATACGAACCCAGATGTTAAAATCTACGAATACGATGCTGTAATCGTTGGTGCTGGTTTGGCTGGTTTGGCGGCAGCTAAAGAGCTGACAGAAGCAGGAATGAAAACGGCAGTTATTACAAAACTTCACCCACTTAGATCCCACTCAGGGGCTGCGCAAGGCGGTATCAATGCCGCACTTGGAAAAGATGACTCTACAGAACTTCATGAGTTTGATACCGTAAAGGGTTCTGATTACCTTGCAGATCAGGACTGTGTTGAGCTTATGTGTTCTAAAGCACCGGAGACTATCCGTTGGGCAGAGAGAATGGGAGCTGTTTTTTCAAGAGATGAAGAAGGCGACATCGCTATCAGACCTTTTGGTGGACAGTCTAAACCTAGAGCATGTTACGCAAAAGACAGAACAGGCCTTACACTACTTCAAACTATCTATGAGCAAGCTGACCGTGCAGGCATCGAAGTATTTGATGAGTGGTATGCCGCTGACCTCATTTATGAAGATGGAAAAGTATCTGGTGTTGCAGCGTATGACATTCGTAACTCAAAGCCGGCTATATTCAATGCAAAAGTAACGATGTTCGCTACAGGTGGACATGCCAGAGCTTACAGATTTAACTCAAATGCACATGCAAATACAGGTGATTCACTTTCTATTGTGGCACGTCATGGTCTTCCGCTTGAAGATATGGAGTTTGTACAGTTCCACCCAAGCGGTCTTGGAGGTTCAGGTGTACTCATCTCTGAAGCAGCACGTGGTGAAGGTGGTCGTCTTTTCAACTCTGAAGGTGAAAGATTTATGACCAAGTATGCACCAAATGCTATGGAGCTTGCTTCTCGTGATGTTGTTTCCAGAGCTATTATGGAAGAGGTTCGTCAAGGCAAAGGTGTGGGTAAAGATGGTCAATCAGTAAACATTGACCTTACTCATCTTGATCCTGAGATCATCCTTACAAAACTTCCTGAGCTTCGTGAACTGGCTATCGCGTTCCAAGGACAGGATATGATTAAAGAGCCTATACATATTTCAGCAACTGCACACTACTCTATGGGTGGGATTCCTACGAACATTAACTGTCAAGTTCGTAAATCTCCAACAGAGCTGGTAGAAGGTTTCTACGCAGCGGGTGAATGTTCTTGTGTATCTGTGCACGGAGCAAACAGACTTGGTGCAAACTCAGTACTTGAAGCCCTGCTCTTTGGTCGTCATGCAGGTGAAAACATGGTTAAAGCACTTAACGAAGGTGTTAAGCTACGTCAAGCATCTGTTTCAGATGCAGACACGATGTTAGCAGAGATGAATAAACTTAAAACATCAAATGGTAAAGAGCGTGTTCCTGCGATCAGAACTGAACTTCAGGATGGAATGACTGCAAATGCAGGTGTATTTAGAACTAAAGAGTCTTTAGAGAAGCAGATCAAACTGATAGACAGACTATTGAAGAGATTTAACAATATACGTATTGATGACAAATCAAACACATTCAACACGGACCTCCAGGAAGCCATAGAGCTTGGTCATATGTTAGAGTTCTCTAAGTTCATTGTAGTTGGTGCACTTGAGAGAGAAGAGAGCCGTGGTGGTCACTTCCGTGAAGACTTCCCAACCAGAGATGATAAGAACTTCTTGAAACATACCTATGCATATATGGATAAAGATTTTAACATCACTCAAGAATGGGGTGAAGTAGTGCTTGGCAAGTTTGAGCCAAAAGAAAGAACATATTAAGGAGGTCATGATGAGTGATAAAAGAAAAGTAACGCTTAAAGCGTTCAGATTTAATGCTGAGACAGACTATCTTCCATACTATAAACACTATGAGATGGAAGTTGGGAAAGATGAGTTAGTACTTGACCTTCTAAACAGGATCAAATGGGAACATGATGGTTCTTTCTCTTATAGACGTTCTTGCCGTCATGGTATTTGTGGAGCTTGTGCCATTAAAGTAAATGGTAAAGCTGTTCTTGCCTGTAAACAAAATGCTATGGAGCTGTTAGACCTCTTTAACAATGAACTTGTATTTGAACCACAAAGTAAGAAACGTGCGATGAAAGATATGATCATCGACAAAAAAGACTTTTGGGACAAACATGCTGCTGTGAAGCCTTACGTAGTTGCAGAGGTTGATGCACACCCTGAGCATGAAACAAAGCAGTCTATTGCAGAGTTTAACAACTTCTTGGATTCTGACCTTTGTATTCAGTGTGGTGCCTGTCACTACTCTTGCCCTGCTCTTGAAGTGAATGATCAGTTCTTCGGACCTGCTGCTTTTGTTTCTGCCTATAGATTTACTGTTGATACAAGAGATACAGCCGGAGATGAGAGACTTGAACTTACTTTCCAAGGAGGTCAAGGTGTTTGGGATTGTGTGAAATGTTTCGAGTGTGCAGAAGCATGTCCAAAAGAGATCAATCCTATAGAGAAGATCACAAAACTTCACAATCTACAGTTTGAAAAAGGCATTGCAAGAAGTAATGTTGCTACTAGACATGCTGAAGGTTTTGTAAGAAGTATTAGAAAACATGGTTTCCTTGATGAAGCAGATATTGTTGTTTATTCTGAAGGTTACTTAGGAATGTATAAACACTTGAAAACAGCTGTTAAAATGATGAAGGCTGGAAAGATCCATTGGCAAGATGGTGTTCCATTTATTGATAATGTACCAAAATCTAAAAATCTGGATGAGATTCAAAAATTAATCGATATCTCAATGACAAATAAGCTATAAGGAGAAAAGATGAGCAAATTAAAATACGCACTATTTACAGGATGTACAGCAAAACAATCTACACCTGAGTTACTTTCATCTACTCTTGCAGTAGCTGAAAAGTTGGGGATCGAGATCACTATTTTAGAAGAAGCAAGTTGTTGTGGTGCCAGTCATCTGCAAGACTTTGATGAATTTTTAGCACATGTACTCAATGCAAGAAATATCTGTTATGCAGAGAAGTTAGGTCTTACTATGATCACTATCTGTAATACCTGTCAGCTTAACTCTGCAATGACTAAACACGCTTTAGATACAGATCCAAAGCTAAAAGCACGTGTCAACGAAAAGCTTGCAGAAGTTGGACTAGAGTACAAAGGTACATCTGAGATCAAACATTTCCTCTATACGCTTGTAGATGAGTATGGTTTAGAAAATATCAAAGATAAAGTGACTGTACCACTTAGTCATCTGAACATTGCTCCATTCTATGGTTGTCATAACATCAGACCATCTGAACTTCATCATGGCAGCAACAATGGTGAGAACCCATACAATCCTACTTCACTTGACAGTCTCATTGATGCACTTGAAGGTCATCCTGTTGATTATGATCACAAAAACAAATGTTGTGGTTTCCATGTAGAGCTTCAAGCGAATCATACCTCTGAAGTTCTGGCAGGAAATGCTCTACTAGATGCTATAGACAACAACGCAGATATGATGGTAACACCTTGTCCGCTCTGTCACCTTAAAATGGATACTTACCAAGATGATGTAGCTAAAGTGATGGGTCGTGATGTAGAACTGCCGGTACTACACATGCCACAAATGGTCGCACTTGCACTTGGATGTACAGAAAAAGAGATAGGTCTTAACTTCCACGTACAAAAAGCTGCGCATATTATTCCAGCGTAGATACCGTTCTCGTTATTCCATCTCTTCTGAGGTGGAAAACATATTTAACACTTTAGGATACCTATGAGAGACTTCCTAACATTTCAAACATTTATCACCCCTTCCCTTCTCATACTCATGTACTACATAGGAGCACTACTTATCCCCGTAGTGAGTTGGTATCTTGCAGAATGGATCAAAACATCTTACTTTACAGAGATATCTAAGAGCATTAAAGAAGAGATACAAACACGCACTACGGCCAAACAACGTTTCATTGTGTATACTGCATTTATCATTTGTTTTCTCTGTATGGAGATATTCTGGAGAATGATGTTTGAATTTTTTATCGCTTATTTTGATATGCATGATGCTTTGATGAAACTTTAACTCACTCTCATCATCAATTTTATACTCCTTTCAAACTATCTCACTATAATTCAAAAAAATAAAACAGGAATAATATTTATGTTCAAAACAATACTCATATGGGTCTTTGGTGCCCTCTTTCTACTACAAGCCATTCAGATCGATATACCAGAACCTGAAGCCATTGATCCTAAAGAACTGATACAGGCACCAGAAGAGATCATGACGATGTTAAAAACTTCCTGTTATGACTGCCACTCTTATGAAACAAAAATGCCCTGGTATGGAAATGTTGCACCGATCTCATGGGAAGTAAGAAGCCATATTAAACAAGGTAGAGCTTGGTTGAACTTTCAGAAATGGGGAACTTATGATGAAGAGAAAAAACAAAAACTTTATAAAGGTATAGCAAAAAGTATAAGTTTAAGTATGCCGATCCCTATGTATTTGAGTTTACATGATGAGGCTAAACTTACAAGAGCACAAAGAAACAGTATCAGAAAATGGGCACAAAGTTACATAAAAGATGAAAATTAATTAAATAGGACTAAATTTATCCTATTTAATTTTACTTATGATATAATAACTCTATCAAACATAAAAAAGGAAACAATATGCCAAAAATTAACAAGTACGTAGACATCAGTGAAGTAGATAGAGAAGCAAAAAAAGATCTTATCGACAGACACTCTCCGTTTATTACGTGTGCAGACACTGCAACAGCTGGTGAGCCATTTGAAGTAACTGTAAAAATGGGTAACGAATATACTCACCCAGATGATTTTGATCACTACATTGAGTCTATCACACTTTTTAACGGTGAGACTAAACTTGCTCAAGCTTCTTATGTGCCAGGAACACTTGGAAATATTAAAGCGCATAACACAACTACATTTACAATCATCCCAACAGGTAAAAAACTTAAACTTGTTGCACATGGTTACTGTACTAAACATGGTATCTGGGAAGGTACTGCTCAAGAGGTTACAGTTAACTAAGTTTACTTTTTCTTCCTCCACCTATAGGGCTTTATAGCCCTATTTTACGTACTTCCTGTTTTCTAAAAATCCTAAATTTTTACTATTTTTAATATCTCTAAAATGGTAGCAAAATGGTAGCACGATTAAATAAAACTACTCCTTAGATAAATATATTTTAAATTCTACAAATTCAATTTTATAATGTTAAACGGCTCTACCCTTACCTACTTTCTACTGGTTTTATTCCTGATTTGACTTTACTTTCAAGTTCTTTACTATTAAGTAGCTGTGCTGTACAATGTATAATACTAAACAACTTAGGTCCTGTCATGAAAAACATTAAAAACTTACTGTCTCAAGGCTTATCCTTGAAGGAAGAAGCCCAAAAAGAACTTAAAAAAAAATCTCAAACATTAAAAGAACTTTGGGATGAAAATAAGGACGATATTTTTCAACAAGGAAAAGAAGTTCTTGATACAGGACATACTTATGTTGAACAAGTATATGACACTGCAACTGGTTCAGCCAAAAATGTATATAGAGACATAATATATTCTGATGGTGATTTAAGAAAATTAAATAACCACATTGAAAGTCAAGGTGCTCACTATCGGGAACTAAATAGAGATAAAAGTGTTTCTGATACTATATTTTTGGGTGGAGAAACATTAGTAAGTCTACTATCTGCTACGGCAATACCAAATGAAATTATAAATGCTTATGAATCTGCTTATCCAAATCTTTCACAGGAAATTTCTTTTCAGGATAAAATTCGTGAACTAGATGAAGATTCTTCAATTGGTTTTATTTCTGCAGTTAAAGGAAAATTATTTGAGCAAAAATATATTGAGTACCTCAATGATGGAAATCTTCCAGATGGTTATTCAGCATTTTTAGCAGAATCAGCAACACAACCAGGATGGGATATTGCAATTGAAGGTAAGAATGGTGAAATTGCTTCTGTCCTTCAGGCAAAAGCAACTGATTCTGTATCATATGTAAAAGACGCACTAGAAAAATATCCCAATATTGATGTTGTAACGACCGATGAAGTTTATAGCCATCTTGTTATGAGTGGTATTAGTGATAATTTAACAAATAGTGCAATAACAAATGTAGAACTAATAGACACACTTAATGATGCTGTTGAATCATCAGAATTGACGATGGATTTTTCTCCACCTTTATTGACACTTGCATTTATAGCATTCACTTCATATAAGGATGAAAGTCTTACTCTATACGAAAAAGCAAAACATGCTGGAAATAGGTCAGGTAAAACATATTTGAGTTACTTGATTGGTGGGGGAATTGCAGCCATAACAAATACTTGGTGGTTAGGCGTTATTGGAAGTGTGGGAAGTCGTTTACTTAGTGAACGTGGTGATAAAAAATTTGAAGTCTTTAAAAAACTACAAGATATTGAAAAATCAAATCAAATGATTATTGATAGAATGAAATTTAAACCAATATAAATAAAAAATATTAGGATAAACTTCTCTCTAAGTGATTAATAGACTTTTTATTCGGTGTATATCTACAACCCAAACAACACCATCTAGGGCTATCTTCACTGAGTACACAGCCTCCAAGTATCATTTCTCCTGATTGAATTTTATTTTCAAGTTCCTCATTAGGAGTAAAAAGTCCATATGCTATATCTGTAATCCTCGTTGAATTACATACTGGGCAGTTCGATGGTTTTTCTTCATATTGATTTTTTACATTAGTATCTATTGCATCCTCTTTCTTCTCCACTCTATGGATAAAATACATTAAAAGAAATGCAAGACCATACAAAGGAAGAAGATATTCCATTGGGATAATGAAAGAAGTAATAGCAAACACTAGAACTAAGCCCAATACAGGTGCAATATATGATACTAAAAATGTTTGAGCTCGATTCATTACAATCCTTTTTATGAGAGAGTATACTCTCTGAGAAATCTTCCAATTTTTGGATGTCTTAACTTTTTGAGTGCAGAGGCTTCAATCTGACGTACACGCTCACGAGTTACTCCAAGGACTAAGCCTATCTCTTCAAGGGTAAGGTCTGCTGACCCATAATGCTTGAGAGAATAGTTAATACATTTAATATCACGGTTACATTCCAATAAACGACTCATAATAATATCTGAAGAGTATTTATTTTTAAGTGCTATCTCACATTCTAATTTTGACATAGGTATCCTTCTTGTATTTATATTAGTCTATAGGTGTATTGATTAGGTCAATTGTTTCTTTAATCTCAGCTAATGATTCTCTATTTGACGGATGTCTTAGTTTCCTCATTGCTCTGTGTTCAAGTTGCCGAACCATTGTGCTACTAAGGTTTACTATTTTGGCAATCTCCTGATATGTTCTTTGCATATCATCATCAATGCCATATCGTAGACGTATAACCGCCGATTCTTTTTGTGTGAGCTTCATAGAGTCCTTTCTTGCAAATTATTCATATTCTTTCTGAATCAAACTTAATTTAAACATAAATACCTATTTTTACATTTCATTAAAAATACACTTTTGTATGACAATTTGACATACATTTAAACATCTCTTCTATTTTCTGCCAGAATACAAAGAAAGTATTGGAGTAGAAGATGAAACCTACATCAAAAGAACTTCTTGAAGAAGTAAGTAAGCACTGCTCTAATCAACTTACACTCTATAAGTTCAATACAACTACTCTTAAGATAAGCAATAAATATAGAGAAGGTAGGCTTACTGCCCTTGAGTACATTGGAGAACTTACTTACTTCTATCTGCAAGAAGAGAAAAAGATACAAGTGCAGTTCAAAGAGCAAATAATTAAACAGCTGAAATCACACTCTTGTCTTGAAGATACAGATTATAAGCAAGGGCTGTATGATGCCCTGAATGAGACTTTATCTCTACAGGGTGTCGTTGTGGAACCATTTCCATCCCTCAATGCTGAGGATTAGCTTGCTTTCAATCCTCTAACAATCAACTCATAGACAATATTAGCTAGTCCGTTTCTGATGCGTTCTTTGTCAAGTACTTGTGTAGCTAGGTTCTGGTGTGCATCCAAACTGTCTATGACAGCATCATTGATAGCCTCAGCGAACCCACCCATCATTGCTTGTTCTTTAGTGTTGTTGTTGACCTGTTCAATAACCTTGGAATTCTCCATAACCTTATCTTTGATGGTTCTAGCATAGTTAAGCATATCATCATCACTTAGCTCACCCTCAAAGAGTGCGTTCATTTGACCTAAAACTTCTGATAGTAGTTCTTTCTCTGGGTCTCTTGCTGTTGCTCCACCACCTTCTATACCAGGCAATTCACCCTCTCCTACTAAGCTGATATCTTGGCTCTTCTGTTTGTGTAGCTTATAGTGTGATAATTCTACCAATGATATGTCTATTGGGTCTTTAGGGTCATAGGTCTTTAAGTTTGGTATGAGTGCTTTCACAAATGCTGCTAACTTTAACAGGTCTTCATCTGCATAGTCAACTATCTGTGACAGGAACTCATACATCCTTAGGAATGTAATAAGGTCTTTCTTGAAGATGTCCAGTGCATTCTTATCTTCATTGGCTTCTTTGAGGTCTAGCTCATAGTTGTGGATACCCTTCTCATCTTTGTTACTCTTAGCTTCTTTTAGGCTATTCTTAACACTACTGATGTTCTCCAGTGCCTGCTTGTATCTATTCTTGTATCTATCGACAGATGGTTTAATAGCAGAACTCATAGCTGCCTGTGTGCCTCTAGAATTAAAGAAAGCTTTGGCATAGTTCTCAACATCTATCGTTGTAAAGATATCACTCTCTTGCAATTTATGTTGCAAATCATAGACTATATTTGGGTCTGTTACATCTTCTAGTTCTGTAGTGTTGTAATATGGTTCAAATGCTTCTTTAATATCTACTGCTTCATTGTAGAAGTCCAAGATAAATGTCTGGTCTTTACCTGTATAGATTCTATTGAGTCTTGAAAGTGTCTGTACACAATCAACCCCGCCTAATTTCTTATCTACATACATAGCACATAGCTTTGGTTGGTCGAATCCTGTTTGGAATTTGTTGGCTACCAGCATAACTTGATATTCATTACTATCAAATGCTTTTCTCATCTCCCTGCCTTTTAGATTGGGGTTCATATTGGCTTCTGTGTACTCCTTTTCTGTTCCCTCTATATCATCTACTATTTTACCTGAGAAAGCCACCATAGCCTGCATCTGGTCTTCTATGCCATGCTCTTTGATATACTTGTCAAATGCCAGCTTGTATCTGACTGCTGCCTGTCTGCTTGAAGTGACAACCATTGCTTTAGCCTGACCGTCCAGCAGATGAGCTACATGCATTCTGAAGTGTTCACATATTATCTCTATTTTTTGTGCAATGTTATGAGGATGGATATTGAGCCACTTTGCTATCTTGACCTTGGCTCTCTTACTCTCTACCTCTTCATCGTGACTCATATTGGCATGTTCTAATTTATAGAAAAGTTTATAGGTGGTGTAACCTTGAAGTACATCCAAAATAAATCCTTCTTCTATAGCCTGCTTCATCGTGTATAAATGGAAAGCTTGAGGTTTATTAGTCTCTGATGGTGCTTCATCAGGCTTTGGCAGCACTCCGAACATCTCTAGGGTCTTGGTCTTTGGTGTAGCTGTAAATGCGTAGAAGCTTAGACTAGAGCTTGCACTTCGTGATTCTATAGAAGCTGTGATAATGTCTTCTGCACTCAGTTCTACACCCTCTTCTATCTGCTCTGCTGTCAGCACTTCCCTTAGTTGCTTTGCAGTTGCACCGGTCTGAGATGAGTGAGCTTCATCTGCTATGATGGCATAGCTCTTATCTTTGAGGGTGGTTCTCTCCTGTATAGTATCCAGTACAAATGGAAAGGTCTGAATAGTGGTGATGATTATCTTTGCACCACGTTCCAGTGCATCTGCTAACTGTGTAGACTTAGACTCATTAGAACCCTCACGAGTGATACCCACAACAACACCGTCTTTATGCTCAAAGCTTGCTATGGTCTCTTGTAGCTGATTATCCAGTACGGTTCTATCCGTGATAACAATGATAGAGTTGAATACCGACTCTTCATCATCATTATGCAAAGAGGATAACTGGTGAGCCAGCCATGCTATAGAGTTAGACTTACCAGAACCAGCACTGTGTTGAATGAGGTAATGATTACCTGCACCCTTAGCTTTAGTATCTGTAAGTAGTTTCCTAACAACATCTAGCTGATGGTATCTTGGGAAGATAAGGGTCTCACTCTTGCTCTTCTTGCCTTGATGGTCTTCTTTCTCTTTGACCTCTAAGTGTATGTAACGAGAAATGATATTTAGGATAGAGTCTCTTTGTAGTACTTCTTCCCACAGATATGATGTGGTATATCCGTTTGGATTGTGTGGATTTCCTGCACTTCCATCTTCATGACCTTTGTTGAATGGTAGGAAAAATGTCTTGGAAGCTGCTAGCTTGGTGGTCATATAGACTTCATCTGTACTTACTGCAAAATGAACCAAGGCTCTCTTCTTAAACTCTAGTAGTGGTTCACCTTTGGCTGGTCTATCGTACTTGTACTGGTTGATAGCATCGTGAACATTTTGGGTGAAATCAGTTTTGAGTTCGAGTGTGGCTATAGGGATACCGTTTAGAAATAACACTAGGTCTATTCGTTCATTACCACTCTTAGTAGTGACTTCCTGCACCACTCTTAGGATGTTCGCATCATACTTAGCCTGTGTGTCTGGATTGTAAAGCTCTGGCTTGAACTGACATAGTTTGAACTTGGAGCCAATATACTTCAGGTCATTTCGTAAGTAGTGTAGTGAGCCATGCTTATCCATCTCTTTGGCTACATGTTTGCATAGCACTTCATCAGTCTTGATTCCCTCTCTTTTGCTCATCTTCTCGTAGGCTTGAGGTTGCGTAGACTTGATATAGCTGATAAGGTCTTCCGGGTACAGAGCTAACTCTTTGTTGTATCCACTAGCATCACCTTCTATCCACTTGTTGGATGTTAGGTGTTGGACTATCTCTATTTGGAACTGTCGTTCTTTGTGCTTACTCTGAGTACTCATATCTACTTCCTTATAACTATGTTCTTATGCTATCCAGATTTTTTTTGCATGTTCATACAAAAATTCAGCTCTTTCAGTAATAGTGTCTTCATCCCAATGGTCATATGCCAAATACTTATTCATAGTTTCGATACCACTTGCAAATTCTTTTAGTCCTTTTCTCTTTTCAGTACCATCTTTTTTAACACTCCAGCTAGAGTCCCTTATAGTACTGTTTAAAGAAGAGGTGATAATTGCCAAGTTGCCTAATGTCAAAAGCTTATTGTTTCTATGATACTTTTCATCTTCCGATGTTACCTCAGACCAGTTATTTTCCCATTTTTTAGGCATTAGATGTTCAAGACTATATCTATCCAGTCCTAACAAGGCAGTAGAGTGTCTACTCTTATCTCTCATCTTAGATTCTATCAGATATAAAATACCCGTAGTCTGCTTGTTGATAAGCTTAGAAGTCATAAATCCATCCTCAACATCTTCATCTGATGGCATTGCATTGGTTTTATCTGATTTCTTATTAATCAGCTCTTGCAATTGTTCTTTTGTTGTTATCTCATTCAATATCAGTTCTTCTGAGAATAACTTGTTGTAGCCTTTGTTTACACTCTTAGCAACGATTCTTCTCATAATATAAGACTCAAGATACATAAAGACTTCATTTTGTTCATCTATTGTTGCATGTTTGAGAACATATAGTACATACGGTATTATCGCTGTTGTATCTAGTCCAAAGATTAAGGCATTAATCCGTTCTATACCATAATCAGAAGTCAACTCTCTATCTATAGCATCAAAGTCAATATTATCTTTATAGACTATCGCATATTCTCTGATTTCTTGAATCAGTGACTTTTTATCCACATGGTATGTCTTCATAAACTCTTTATAGCTTTCAAAGAGACCGCTGAACTTACCTAGCCTGACCTTATCTTCTGTCTTAACATTAATATCTTTGTCTTGTAGTTTTATCTGTAAAAATGAGTAGAAAAACAAATCAATGTTTTCTCTTTTGGTTCTACCTGCGGTTATCTCTTTATCCCAGAATGCTTTGGTTTCAGAATCTTTTTCAAAAATTGTCTTCCAATTCTCTTTATAGGACTGTAAATCTTCCCTACCAAATAGATGGTTCTTTAATAGCTCTGCCGTCGTTAGCCTTACACCTAGAGAGTTAATTGTGTCAAATATCTGTTGCTCATCTTCCTCTTTATTCAGGTCAATACCTACAAACATGATATTAGTGATAATTCTAAAAAAATTATAATCCTCTGCATTGACATTTACATTGAAATAATTATAAGCACCCTTTATATGACAAAATTTATCTTCTGGGTTATCAATTGTTTCAAGTTCTTGGAGATTAACAACATAATTATAGGAGGATTCATCATTGTGATTATGCTTAAGAGCTATCTGTCTATCTATCTGAAGTTTAAATCTAAAATCAAATAGGTCATTTCTCTTCATCTTTAAACATAAGACTTTAAAAAAGATACTTAATGTAGTTAGTCTTTGTTGACCGTCAACAAGTGTTCTTATGTCACCATAGGTTGCACTCGTGGGGGTGTCTTGTTGCTTGAGTATGACAGAACCAAGAAAATGCGACTTATCTTTTGCCGATATCTCATTCATATCTTCAAGAAGTCTAGCCCATTGTGGCTTATCCCACACGTAAGACCTTTGAAAAAATGGTATCTCCAAGACTCTATTTCCATTAAATATTTCGCTTATACTTGTTTTAGATGCATCCATTATCTTATCTCCGTTCTTAAATTGTATTGTCTATTCATGAAGCTTCCCTCACATCAATCTTCCCAGTAACAACAGAGCTGATAAGAGCTGTACGCTTCTCTTTTAATAGGTCTATGGCTTTGGTTGCCTTGGTTATTAGGTTGTCTATCTGCTTTGTTTTCAAATCTATATACTCTACTATCTGATTCTGTTCTTCATGTGGAGGAAGAGTAAACTTAAGCTTTTTTAATTCGTCAAAGTTAAGTCCTTGTCGTACTCCTGCTCCCATTCCATAGAACCCTTTATGTATGTCAAATGTATGTAGATATAGATGAAAATATTTCTCGTTGCCTATTGAAGCAGACTTTTTTGCTAAACCTATATATGCAGATGTTATAATTCCTCTTTCATTGACATACCCTGTTCTTAGACTTTTTTTATCATTTTGTAAATCAGTCAATCTTAATATAATATATCCCTCTTTAACCACCTGATAAGTGTTAAAGTTCTCTGGCAATAATCCCTTAGCAGAGTCAATGTCTTTCCTAATGACTCTCCCATAACTAAGTGACAATAAATTTTTATTACTTAAGTCAGAGTTTTTATTCTTGTTGCTAATAAACAAAGAAGATAACAATCCTATGCTCCAATGCTCAGGAATCTCCCCCAACCACTCAACCCCACTATCTTTCATAGGTACAGAACTGTCTAACCCACGAGTGACAGCAGTTGAGATGACTGCTTGTCGCTTCTCTTTTAGTAGCTCTATGAGTTTTGTCTGTTTTTCGATGAGGGTGTCTATCTTAGCTGTGGCTTTGTCTAGGTAGTTGGCTATGGATTTTCTTTCTTGTTCTTCCTTTGGATAAGAAACAATTAAATTACCTAAGGCTTCAGATGTTAGTTTCGGTTGAGCAGAGCCACTTACAAAAGGGCTAATATCTAAACTATTAATTACATTAGACCAATAGAAGTGATTCTTATCTTTAAATCTTAAAATGTGTGCATGGTTATTTACCCAATATTTTCCATTGGCAATAAAAGCAAGAGGTGTAGACCTTGAAAGAAGATTAGCTCCATCTTCTCCAACTAAAATAGTTTCTTCATCATAGATGTATTCTGCAACATAATCTATGATTCCAGAAGCTCCATAATATGGATATCCATCAACAATAGTTTCTCTTTCAGCAGCACTTATTGGAATTCTTCTATTATCTAAGTTTTCATATGCATATTTGAGGCTACTTACTTCCCAATGCTCAGGAATCTCCCCCAACCACTCAACCCCACTATCCTTATAACTAGGATACTTACTATATTTCATGGAGCATTTCCATTATCTCAGCATTAAGCGTCTCCAACTCCGCATCTATCTCTTCCAATGCTCTAGGTGGTACGTACTCGTAAAAGTGTCTATTAAATGGTATCTCATACCCCACAATCCCCACTTCACCATCTTTAGTATCTCTCTTCTTCTCATCTATCCAAGCCAATGGGACATGGGGTGTCACTTCCTTGGCGAAGTACTCGTAAATGTCTTGAGATAGTGGAATGTTCTCGTAGTCTCTTAGGTCTGAATTGGCTTCCAATTTACCTTTTGAGTCTCTACACAGTTCTGCTTCATCATCATGTACTGCTATATGCTTCTGTATGAGCTTAAACTGGCTAGCACTTAGCTTGGCTGTGATATTACTGTCTAAGGCTTTCTTGAACTCTGTACGGCTCATAATCTTATCTTCCGTTATGTTGCTAAGGGCTGTAATCATAGAAGAACCAAGCTCATTTAACTTGATAAATGCTTTGTCATTCTGTAATGCTTCCAGCTTGTCTTCATCGTGTGGATAGTAGCTTAGTTGAAGAGGTCTCTCTACTGTGATTCTTCTGTAACCAAAGTCTGTCGTATCAAAGAGCTTAGATATCTTAGAGAGTTGGTTCTCTCCATATAGTCTTACTATATCATTGATTTGGTTCTCATCTAGGAACTTACGTTTAGAACCAAGAGACTTTCTCATACTGTTACCCATATCTGAAGCATTGATAAGCTGCACTTGTCCTTGTCTATGGTCTGGCTTGTTGTTAGATAGTATCCAAATGTATGTGGCAATACCTGTATTGAAGAACATGTCGTTTGGCATTGCTACTATGGTTTCAAGTAGGTCATTCTCTAGGATGTATCTTCTTATCTCACTCTCACCTGAACCAGCTCCACCAGTAAATAGTGGTGAACCATTTAGAATGATACCTATACGAGAACCACCCTTGCTCTTTGGTCTCATCTTCGAGATAAGGTGAAGCAGGAACAGTAATGAACCATCAGATACCCTTGGAAGCCCTGGACCGAATCTACCATTGTATCCTTGCTCTTCATATTCAGCTACTACAGTCTTCTGTACTTTCTTCCACTCTACACCAAAGGGAGGATTTGAGAGCATGTAGTCAAACTTGTTATCTTCCAGTTGGTCATTACTAAGCGTATTACCATGCTTGATGTTCTCTACTGCCTGACCCTTTATCAGCATATCTGCCTTACAGATAGCATACGACTCACCGTTTAGCTCTTGACCGAAGGTAACAAGCGTTGCATCAGGATTCAACTCATACACATACTCTGTACCACTTGAAAGGAACCCACCTGTCCCTGCTGTCGGGTCGTAGAGACTTCGCACAACACCACTCTTAGTAAGTACTTCATCATCTGTAGAGAACAGTAGTGATGTGGTAAGTCTTACTATGTCTCTAGGGGTAAAATGCTCCCCTGCTGTTTCATTGGACTGCTCTGCAAACTTTCGTATCAGCTCTTCAAACAGTAACCCCATTTGATGATTAGAGATAACATCTGGATGCAGGTTAAAACTAGCAAACTTTTCCACAATCAGATACAGCAAGTTGGCTTCATTGAGCTTATCTATCTGTATAGCAAACTCATATTTCTCAAATATCTCTCTGGCATTAGGACTAAATTCATTAATGTAGCTCTCAAGATTCTCCCTGATGTTGTTAGGGTCTGACATCAGCTTTGTGAGTGTGTACTTAGATGTATTGTAGAAGCTATGACCTGACTTACGAACCAAGAACTGCTCCATTGGGATGCCTAAGCTCTTTCTAGCTTCATGCTCTGCCAGTACAGCATCTCTTGTTGGTTCTAAGACACATTCCACTCTTCTAAGTAGTGTAAATGGCAGGATTATCTTACCATATTCTGATTGTTTGTAGTCACCTCTTAGAAGGTCTGCTGTTGCCCATATAAGTGCTGAAATAGATTGAGTGCTCATGATTGTCCTGAGAGTAGTTTTTAAGAATATTATAAGCTAATTAGTATTTTAACCTACTTGGTTATATCTAGTGTATTGGGTAACATTTCTCTATTTTCTTCCAAAATTCAAAAAAAGTATTAAAGCAAAGATGAGTCGTACATAGAAAAAACTTCTTAATACAGTGAGTAAACATTACGATAGAATTTATTATATCTGTTAGAAAGAGAATATTTTTATTATTAATAAAAATATTTTTTGTTATACTCTTCAATATTTAAACAAACAATCTATTTGTGTTGTATACCTTTTCCAAGAGACAATAAAAATGTTTAATGCTGAAGAAAATGAAATATCTACAAAATAATATTAATAAAGTTGGTATAGATGGAAAAAAAAGAAAATTTGTATAAAATAAAAATATTGACTGATGGCAATGAACCATCTAAGCCCAATACACGTGAAGTTATACTCACTATAATTCCTGATAGCTGGAATGACTTTAGTCACCATATACGATATAATTTTGTTGCTAAAGACATTAATAAAAAAATATTTGAAGGTACTTTATTTTTAGCAATGGATTCAAAAAGTGAACCTGAAACAAAAGATTATAATAGTTTTTTTTCGATGCTACCTACAATGCAAGACTATAGAAGCTTGATATCTTTATTGGGTATTGAAGAAGCTAATATTTTTCTTGAGTCTATTAATGATATTGTGCATCTTCAAACAGGTAAAGCTAATTCAACTATATTAGACGATATAAAAAATCAAGACATATTTAAACTTGCCTTTATGAGAAACTCTGAAAGCTTTTTTACATTTCATAATGCAGTTGATATTTTAAATGGGTTAGACCAAGAATCAACGAATAAAATATCCACATCTCTAGAGTTAAAATTTAAACTAGACTCCTTTTCTAATGAGCATAGGTTTACTTTTAATTTTGATTTAAACAGTATTTTACCTAAACGATTATGTGCGATAATTGGTAAAAATGGTATAGGGAAAAGCCAAACATTACACAACATAGTGAAAAAACTTTTAAAGAAAGATGAGAATTTTATTGACCCTATTAATGGACGACCTATACTAAATAGATTATTAGCCATGGCAACACCGGGTGAAACAAGAAATACCTTTCCTAAAGAAGAAAAACAAAATCCATTAATTCATTACAAAAGATTACTCCTAACTAGAGACTCGAAAGCAAGATTTTCTCGTGGTTCAGGTGATTTTCTTGTTCAATTATTACGTTCAAGTGATTCAATAAAGGGTAAATCAAGGTTTACTTTATTTTTGAAATCCTTAGAAGAGATACTTGGTGAAGAAATAGATAACCTTGTTGTTTCAATCAACCCAGATTCAGAAAATATTGTACCAAACCATATAGAATACATTGGAAGTCACGCATACATAAGAGTCAACAAACTTAATCAATTCGGTGGTGAACAAAAAAAATTGGAAGCGTGGGGTTCTTTAAGTAGAAATGCAAAACCTTCTTTTATAAAAAATGGTAATGCATATCCATTAAGTAGTGGACAATATGCTTTTTACTTTTTTGCACTACAAGCATGTTTGATGATAGAAAATGGAACATTAGTTTTATTAGATGAGCCAGAAACACATCTACATCCAAACTATATATCTAGTTTTGTTTCTCTATTAGATAAGTTATTAGAATTAACTGGTTCTATTGCAATAATTGCAACACATTCAAGTTATATAATTAGAGAACTTCCTCGTAGTCAAGTACATGTTATAAAAGAAGAGAATCATGAGGTAAATATTAATCAACCCAGACTTCAAACCTTTGGTGCCGATGTTGGTTCTATTTCATATTTTGTTTTTGAAGATGAGATAACGAATAGATTGATAAAAAGATTAAAAAAACCATTAAAGAAAAATCCAGAATTATTTGAAGAAATAAAAGATGAACTTTCTTTAGAAGCAATCATGAATTTACAAAGATTTTTGAATGAAAATAAAAGTAATTAAATGAAAAATCTCACATTACCTCCATACAATGACAATATACTTTTAGGAACTTTATCAAGAAATACTCGTTTAGGTAGCCATCCCCTTTTACTACAAAATTTACAACAAATTTTGACACAATATAACTTGTATCAACAACATGGAGGAAATCCATGGAATCTTAATATAATTACTATTCCTACCGCATTGGAAGATTCTTTAGAAGCACACTATACAAGACCACCCAATGCATTGGGTATGATTAAAGTTATGCGAGATGAAGTCTCACCTGATGTTTGTCCAATGTGTGGTAGTCTTTTTACAAGTGAATTAGACCACTTTTTACCACAAGAAGATTACCCTTGGTTTACAGTTCTTACAAAAAATTTAATTCCAGCATGTAAATGTAATAGACTCAAAGGAACTATAGTTCAAGGAACAAACAATACACAACACTTTTTACACCCATACTATGCTAACTGTTTAAACAATAGGTTAATTACATGTACTATTGTAGGACAACCAAATTATTTCACACCTAGTATAAGTCTTAATAACTATATTGGGGCAGCAGTTGGAAACTGTAGTAATGGAGCTATTAATTTTCATATTGATGAACTCATCAAGAAAACAAATATTCTTAACTTTCTAGATAAAAAATGGGCTAAATTAGTTCATGACCCAAGTTCTATTATAATGACATTCCCAGATACTGTCATCAATACTATACCTGAATGTAGAAACTATATACAAAATAGTCTCAATCGATGGGATAGACAATTAGGAACACCTAATAATTGGATGTCAATTCTTTTTTCAGGAATTTTAAATAACGCAGCCGCAATTGATTGGATTTATCATAGACACAATGCAATTGTATAATCGAGAAATGTATAAAAAGCACATGTAAGGAAATTTAAACTAATTTCATATTTTATTTAAGTACATGATTTTAAAAGGAGTAATTAATGCCCAATATTCCAGATGGAATAACACAACAAAATATCTTAGAAGCAGCAAGAGTATATGATAATAAAACTATCTCTCATCAGTTTAGCCATTCAACAACATATGATGTCATTATTAGTGGACATAGATATCCACCAAAAGCTATAGTGGGTATAGCATCTAATTATCATTTAGGACAACCGTTAACTCCTGATGATTTTAGTGGAGGTCTACATACAAAGTGCTTTAGGGTTTTAAGAGAAAATGGATTTAGAATAATCCTGAAGAAAGATGATATTGTTTATCCTGATGAGATACCAAAAAATATAGTACATACAGAAGGTAGTGTTAAACAAGTAACTATAAATAGCTATGAGAGAGACACAGATGCAAGAGATAAATGTATTGAATACTATGGGCTAAAGTGCCAAGCATGTGACTTCGATTTTGAAGATGTCTATGGGGATTTAGGTGCAGGTTTTATACATGTTCATCATCTTGTTCAAATATCTAGTATAAAGGAGAAGTATATTATTGACCCTATTAAAGACTTACGACCAGTTTGTCCAAATTGTCACGCTATGCTCCATAAAAGAAAGAAGAAGCCTTATACAATAGATGAGTTAAAAGAAATAATTAATAGATAGGAGAAGAGATGAGTTGTCCTTTTTGTATGCTACCAGTAGAAAAAATAGTATATAGTAATGAGTTCTCTTTAATGTTTTATGATAGTTATCCTGTGACAAAGTATCATACCCTTATCATACCAAGAAGGCATGTTGCAGACTATTTTGAGCTAACAAATGAAGAAGTAGATGCAATGCAAGAGTTACTATATCGTCAAAAAGAAAGGCTATTACAGTTAGACAAGACTATTACAGGATTTAATATAGGTATCAATGTAGGAAAAGATGCAGGACAAAGTATTTTTCATGTACATATGCACCTAATACCAAGACGGGAAGGTGATATGAAAGAACCTAAAGGTGGGGTTAGAGGTGTTATACCTGAGAAGCAAAAATATTAATTTTAACCATTTGTAATTAATATTTAATATCACAATTTGACATATTTTTTATTCAGTGATATTGATACTGGGGTTAGACTCTTTAATAAAAGTAACTAGTTTATTAATATTTTTATTCAAATCTAATATAGTTAAATCTACATCATATTTCTCAGCAATGTATTTTGCAACATCTACTTTAGATGCTTGTGCCTCTTTACCGTTTTTTCTAATAATTGATAATGTATTCTCAAATTGACCTAAAGTAGAATTTATTTTCGAAGAAGGAATAGTAGCATTAATTGCTTCTTTAATATTATCACTTGGAAGATAATTCTCAATTTCTCTTCCTTGAGTTATCCATGCAAACCCTGGACCTTCATCAAATTCATCTCTGAGACGTTTTTTTGTAGAATTGATTCTTGCACTTTTCTTGTCTCTATCACTGTCAATCACTATCACTCCTCTTCTATTAAGCCTTCTGAGAGAAATAAAGTTTTCAATGTCTTCAGATATATCTTTGCCAGTTAAATGAGATGCTAGCCTACCACCATAGAACATAATAGAATAATGTACACCTTCAATTAGTTCAGGAGAAGTCTTATGAATCCAGTAATTAAGATAAATTCTATCTGACGGTCCCTCTACCCAAATAATACAATTTGATTGTAATAAATCAGATGGATGATAACCAAGTTCTTCACAAACTTCTGAACGATGCTTATCAGATGTTACTCGCGATATAATAGATTCACCATCTATAAGACTTACTTGATACACTTCAGCAGTAGGAGTATCCATTAGAGCAGCAGAATGTGTAGTAATAAAATATTGATTATTAGTTGATTCAGACAAATATCTAACCAGTTTTTTTTGTAATATGGGATTTAAATGAAGTTCGGGTTCCTCCATACAAATAACAAAATTTTCTAATATTGTTGCGGCTGAAGCTAATATGATAACTTCATGTATCCCTGTTCCCAATGATTCCAAAGGAAGAGTTTTATCATCCATATGTACTAATATAGTATCTCTTTCATGTGGTATTTCTATTTCTGCTGTTTCATTACCAGTGACATTACGTAAAAAACTATTAATCTTATCAAATTTTTTACGGTCATTTTGATTATGAACATCTGGGTTTTGAAGTTTTACCAATCGTTCAATAATACCTTTACCACTAAAGTCTTCTGACACAGAACCTTTACTACCTATTTGTCTAATAGCTGGAATTAACACAGAATTTATCTTTTTAAATTGTGGTGTTATATTTCTAAGTGTTTCAGGATACCAATGTTGCTTTCGACCACCTTGCCTCTGACCAGTGAGGTTATTCCAAACTAAGCTTAATGCTCTATCACCAAGAGTACTAAATGCTTCTTCCCAGTTATCAAGAATAAGTTTTAATTCTTGGTCAAAAATAAACCAAGTATCATCTGTCTTATCTAATATTCCTTTTTCCTTTAACACTTTATAAATTGAATCAAATGAACTTGATTGAATAGGTAATTTTCTAAAATTAATGTACTCTAACCCAACATAATTACCATCATTATCTTTATCAGTTGAAATAGAAAAACCAAAAATAAATTTTGTATTACTAGTCATATGCTTATCTAGTGCATCAAGTTTTATAGCTTGATGCAAAGTACTTAGATATTTCTCATGAATAAACCTAAGAATATTAGATTTTCCAGAATTGTTCTGTCCTATAAATAAATTGATTTTATTAAATTTCTCAAACCGTTGTATCTCTTTACCAAAACTTCTATAACCCGCCAAAGCAAGCGAATCAATATACACGTTTTCTTTAGTCATCAACTCCCCTATACTCCATATATAATATACATTGTATAGTTTTTTATCTTATATCCATATCGTTAACAATAAAGTGGGCAAAAGCCCGTAGGGTTAACATAACTCAATTCTCTATCAACGGTTAAAAAAGAGGTCAGCGTCAGCTTGGCTCTTTTCAGTTGATAGAAATAGCGTTATGTCTTAATGAAGTGAAGTCTTAATGGTCATCATCTTTGATGTGAGCTTTAATACTTTGATGAACTTACCCACTTTACGATTGTCCTTGCATGCAAAGTAAACTTATCTATATGAGCTATAATAATATATTAATAAGAAGATAGCTAGATATTAGTAAATTAATACAAAGAGGTAATAAGAATGGATACTATAAAAATGACTGCTACCAATTTTAGTCTTGAAAACTTTATAGGACGAGACTTGATAGAAGTGACAAAGTGCAATGCTCCTGATATTTCTGATATTAATCAAAAATGGTTACCGACATTTTGTCTTAACTCTACTTTTAAAGTACATTTTAAAGAACCAATACACCAAATGATTTTAAGTTACTTAAGAAAAACAGAAACCTCGTTTTTAGAATATACATTAGCCCGAGAAGCTTTGAATAAATATGTATCAACAGACAACAACATGATTACTCCATATTTCCATGCCCTTTCACATTTTGAAATATGTATATCATATGCTTGGCAAGCATTAGAAATAATTATGGACTTAAGTGGTGAAAAACTTTTTACACCAAACGATGGTTCTGATGCAGAGAAACATAGCAACATCCACAATATTTGCAAACATTTAAATAAAGAATTACGAAGGAATGATTTTCCAATAGAGCATACTGGTCCAGTGTGGCTTTCAAACGATGGACTTGAATCTAAAGATGTTTCCTTCTCTTTTGAAAAAATGAAAGAACTTATGGAGTCTCTAGCTAATTATGCAGAGTTGTTATCCTCAAAGATACCTAACCAAATTAACTAATTGTAACTCTAACTCTGTTGGGTAAACTTGTAGCATCTATATTCCTTTTTGTGCGTTGATAACATCCAAACCAGTGAGAAGTTCACTGGTTCTGGTGTATTCAAACAGTTTGTACTGATGATGAGACATTAGGCACTCCTCTGTGCTTCCAGTACATGGATAACATAGTAGTTGATGACCGAACCAAACAAAGTCTCTATAGCACGTTTAAGGGCTCTGGTCTCTGCTCTTGCATTCATAAAATGAAGTCCACCATTACCTTTGAGCTCAGAGATTTCACAGATACCCATACTGTCTGCTTCCCTAATGATAGAACCAGTCTCTATTTTAAGTACACCCAATACTTGAGCATACTCTTTGGTGAGCTGCTTATCCAGTATCTTCCAACTATAAGAGATGGGGAGTGATGAGAGTATTTTGATAAGTGCATCCCGTTTAGCTTCCCACACTCCATTTATCTGTACAAAGTCATTACGAGACAAAAGTTTAAATGCTTGCAGTTTGGTTTCCTTTATCATGTTGGAATCTGTTTTACTCGCAGCAAGCAGGATTTCTCCTGTTCTTGCATTGACCTTTAAAACTTCTTCATCCGTTTCAATGAACCTTTTCATCATGCTACCTCCTCCTGCGAGATTAGAGTTGTATTATTTACACCTCTACGTTTGTTTATCTTTATCTTGGCAGGTTTTGGGATACTTATAACTTCAAGAGTACTATTCTTCTGTATGATATTTGCATGTTTGTCACTGCTGTAATACTGGAGTATTTTCTCTTCATCTATGACCTTCTTGAAAAACCCTGCATTGATGAGTACTTCTGCATCATGTACCACCAACTTAGTTTTATCTGCTGTGGTTGCACCTGTAAATGTAATACTGGAAATACCTGCTCCATCGAGTTTATCTATGCCATATTCTATAAAAATTTCTGCACCTGCAGTAAGTACAATTTCCTTTGCTGCTTTAAGGCTTTTCTTTAGCTCCTGAAGCTCTTTTATTTCTTCATCCAAGCTCTGTATCCTGTTGTCGATAGAAAGTACTGAGAAGCCAATATAGTCGGCTTTTCTTGTGTAGTCTTTGTCTGATTCAAGGATGGCTCTAAACTCATCTTTGAGCCACTCTATGCTCTTGGCATTTGCACTCTGTACCGTCTGTTCAAATTTGTATCTTGTTGTTTTCATTTTATGCTCCTAGTTTTGGGTTATAGTCTATGTTGTTTAAAGCTTTTTGGTGTACAATTGAAGTCTCGGTGGTTGAGGACTCTTTTGAGTCTTCTTCCCCTTCATTCGTAACATCATCTTCACTCACTTCTAGTTCTTGGTCACATACCCATTCCATGAAACTGTAGTACTGTTCCATTTCAAAGTCATGGTCTCTTTCCATCTGTTCTTTTATCTTTGACATGATTTCTCCTTTGTCAATATTTGTATCTGACTGCATAGCAGCATTGAGGGTTCTAGTTTAAGCTCTTTGCGGAGCTGATTAACCAATATACTCATAGACATCACCACCTAGTTCACAGTACGTACCATCATGGTCAAGGTCTCTTGCTATACCGTCATAATCTATGTTGTTGGCAATAAGGTCTGGGATATCTTTGAGGTTGTAGCAATTATGAATCAAATCGTAAGCGACATCTTCTATGGTGTAGTTATGATGAATGATGACATCTTCTGCTCTGCTGATGGCATCTTCTATATCAATAGTGATACCTTCATCAAGTAAGAACTTGACTGCTTTGCATTTGTCTTTGTCTAGGTCTGAAAGTAGTCTGAGTTCATCATTGAGGTCATAGATGTTCTCATACTCATCAATCTCTTTGAGGTCTATGTCATCCCACGCATAGTCTGTAATAAAGTACTCTTCATGGTTCTCTTCCTCTGTGACATGTTCACCTTCTGTGAGCACCTCTGAAATGGCTTGTGAGAGCTCGAACTTTGTAAGTGGTAGTTGAACCCACATTCCTGATAGACAGCCTGCGTTATAGGCTGCTAAGTCTGTTAGATAAACACTAAGCATAGTGTCTCCTTTGGAATTAGATTAGTTTTGACTCGTCTCGGAGTGAACAATTGGAGTATGATTAATGCAGAAAGTAAAGTTTTGAAAGGTTAGATTGTGTTGGAGTAGTTGAAGATTTGACGTACAGAATCCTCCTCAATGAGAGGATGGATATGATAATGAAAAAATTGTCTTGATAAAAGGATTGTTAGTCATGATGAGGGGGGGATACAAATCAGAAGCTCATCTTCAACCCCTCTACAGGAGTTGAAATAAATGAGTGAAAATTGGAGGAATTTTTAGATAAATTTACTGTATTAATGCTTCTTTAATCTCTTCATAAACCTCTAAAGCACCTTCTCTGCCTCGTTCTGGCATTATTTCATGGAAACTAAATGGTTTATCTTTAAGTAACGTAATCTTAACATCTGCCTTACGAGATTCAACGTTATTGCCCTTTTCGTCAACTGCAACTAGTTTAATTTTATCACGGATATCACTTTCGGAAAGTAAATCAAGTACCTTACACCCTGCACCTCCAACACCTATAACTGCTATTTTTGCACCTTTATTACCTATCTTTTTTTCTGTTATTTTTATATTAAATTCTTCCATTTTTATAGTTCCTTATTTTCTAAATTATATATTTCTTGTCTTAAATAACGTACATTCAACACTAAATAGTGTAAGTTTAAGCTTTCAAATTAATTGAAAGCTGTGATGACTATAAAAATACCTAGAATAATTAACAATGTAAAAGCTAAAGTTTTGTTTTCTTCTTTATCTAACTCTAATATTTCTTGTTCTTGTAATTCTTCGAGCTTCTTTTCTTCTTCAATTTTTCTTTCTTCTTCCAACTTTCTTTGCTCTGCTATGGGGTCTTTAAATCCATTTTTAATATAATCAAATAAGCTTTCTTTAGACATCTCATCATAAGCAATTTTTTGTGCATCAAATTGGTCTTTAATGGATTGCACTCTATATTGCATATAGATAGATTCTGCCTTTACATCGATACCATCAGAATGAGCCAATGCTTTAGCCCAAGTTGATTTGACTTTATTATCTTCTTCAATTTCATTAAGTAGGACATACTCATATAATATTTCATCATCTAGCGACGTATCATCTTCATTTTCTCTATTGTTAGGTTCAGTTTTAGCTGTAATGCTTTTCCAGCTAAACGCCAATAGTGCGGCAACAAAAGAATATAGCAATACATAGGATAATAGTAAACCGATTCCGTTCATACCTGAATCTGAAACTGCAACTTTCCCTATCACTAGAATAAATAGTGCAAGAAAAAATGCAAGTAACCCAATAAAGATATCATAAACCTTTTTCATTTTTTCCCTTTATTTTAATCTAATATATTAGATTGATAAAAATAGTATAACACCCTACACTTTAAAATCTAACATATTAGGGTGCATACTTGAAAGATATCGAAGAGTTGCCAGAGGATTACTCTGAACGACTTCATAAAACTATCGGAGCTAATGTTAAAAGAGTTAGACAAGATAAAGGTATCACACAATTGAAATTATCAGAAGCTATAGGCTATAAATCAGTATCTCCTATTTCTAGTGCTGAAATATACTATAATAAAATCCACTTTAACGTAGAACAACTCTCAAAAATTGCTTATGTTCTTGATGTGGATGTTTGTGAATTTTTTAAACTTAATCACGATTAGATAATCTAATATTTTTAAAGCTTTTCAGTATGTGCATGTATGTTAAATATATGACAAGGAATACTTTCACTTGTATGACTGGAGTAAACAAAAAATTTGTACATATTATTGATATAGACCTATAGAGCGTGATTATAAGTATTTTAGTTATTCTGAGTGATGTAAGGTCTTGTAGGTTTTCTGTTTTTAGTTATTTTTATCATTATTTCTTAGTTATGGTTTGTGTAAAATAGTCTAGTATATGGCATCCCCAAGGGGATACCAGTCTAAGGATATAAGCTCTTAGCATACGCCTTCGTCAGACTTTAGTGTGCTACGTTTCGCTTCGCTACACGTGCACACAAAAGCTCTTCCTTGTCTATGCTAAGAGCTTCCCTCCTTCGACAATATTAAGTAATGCTAACGGTCTTTGCTAACACTCTCTTAACTAAGATACTATTTTGTACGAAGATAACATTAGACTATTTTGCATGTTTGACTTTCCATAAAGAGATATCCAAAATGAGATTTGAGGAAAAATTATGCAAAGCAATTACTAAATCTACTATCGAGGTTTTGGTTGATTTTTGGTCGCTTATATTTATCTAAGAAGGAAAGGTTCTAAAACAACGCTATAGCTTAAAATGTATTTTTTTTAAGGGAATACTTTGGTCTATTATCTACACTTTAAAAGGGAACGATTTGGTCTGTTATGTTATAATGTAAATATTGAAGAAATCAAGAAGGAGAACCAATGGATAAGATTGGCTCAAGTGATACAATTATATCAGAAAGTACGTACAAAGAGACTGAAAAAGGCATGTATGTTGGTGATATACCAAAGGGTAAAAAACTCAATATGTCTCTTGAAGATATAACTAGAAAACCAGCCTTTATAATGGTTGGAACTGGTAATAAAGATAAAAGTAATAAAGGAACTCATAGTATGGATTACACAAAAGAATTATTAAATATGACAAAGCCTGAAGGATTTATGTTTGGATTATTGATGGAGAATAGAATAAGTCCAGAAAAAAGACCAGAATATATTAAAACAAACCAAACCTATATCGACAATAGCACATTAACTGCAACTGAAATAAAGTATGTTGGCAAAGCATATCGTTTATTACGTAAAAAAGATTTAATAGTTAGAACACAAAGAGAGCATTATATTATCAATCCACGATTGGTAATATCAAATGATGACTGGAAAGAAGATGAACGCTTATATATTGAAGCTGTAGATAAACTAAAAGATAAAGATTAAATAAATAAAACTATGATTCAGGCGCATTTTTTTTATTACGTCGAAAAATCTGTTTTAGCTCAGACTGCATTACAGTAAAAATAGAGCATTCACCAATACACTTTTTCAGTGTATTGCTATGTACATTTGATATTGGATGACTCAAATCGTTTCCTGTACATTTTTTATAACTTCACTTTAAGGTACTTATCCCCAATTTTATTACCTCTTCTTGCCCTTGATTCGGTGAAAGCTTTGCATATACTATGGTTTGGTCTATTGTTGTATGGTCTAAAAGTTTCATAATTGTATAAATCGGAGTACCTTGGATGGCTAAGTGACTTCCAAAAGTGTGCCTAAGTGTATGAATCACTACTTTATCTCTCCTATCGGTTACATGTTCATTAAAACATTTATTCAATATAGGTTGTAATCTTTTTGCAAATATTGTAGGATGTTTAGATTTTCCACTTCTACCAAAGATGTAAGTATTTTCATTACAGTCCTTGCACCACTTCTTGATAACTATACATAGGTCTTGTTGGATATACCCTTTGTAGATTCTTTTAGCTTTGTGGTTAGTTATGGTTACTACTCCCCTTTCAAAGTCAATATCTTTCATTTTAATGGTAAGGATGGAATTTAGCCTTGCTCCTGTACTGAGAGCTATTTTCGTAAATAGCATAAGTTCTTTTGTAATATCAGGATTTGTATTTCTGTTCTGTGCAAAGTCGTTCCTGTGTTTTATCATAAAGAAAAGTTCTTTAATCTCTTTTTCGGTTAAATATCTTCTTCTGGAATTATCAGGATTATAACGGTCAACTTTCTGCGATGATGCTGGTGAAGGTATCTGTACATCATGATACTTATTGTAATACTGATAGATGGTATGAATCAAATTAATCATATCATCCACTGTTTTAGGTGATAAAATTCTTTTGGTTTTATTAGATGTCTTTTCTGAAAGCTTGTTCCGTAGTTCCAGTACATCTAGTGGTTTGATTTCATTTAGTGGAATATCTCCTAGTTCATTGTGGATATGGTTATAATATCTTCCTTTCGTATTTCTTGTATCACTTTTATTTTTGATATGCCTATAATATTCCTCAAATGCGTCTTCTAGGTTAATAGCAGTCTCTACTTTAGAAAAGGATTTTGAACGGTTTTGACGCTCTTGGTAAGCTTTAAGTACACTCCATCCCTCTGAACTTGTACCTAAACGTCTTTTGTATGATTTGTTATGTGCTCGGTAGGTAATAATATATGCTACGTCACCATTATTTAGTTCTCTTGTATAAACACCCTCTTTGCTTGTCTTTGTCATGAGTTTTACCTTAGATAATAAACTCATTTTAGAGGTAAAAATGGTAGCAAATAGGTAGCGTTTTTAGAAAAAATACAAAATCACAAGTAAAATCATATTATCTTATGATTCTCTTCAAATGCCTTGCTACAGGGCTTTAGGAACACTTGGAAACATCAAAGCACACAACACAACTACATTCACAATCATCCCAACAGGTAAAAAACTTAACCTTGTTGCACATGGTTACTGTACTAAACACGGTATCTGGGAAGGTACTGCTCAAGAGGTTACAGTTAACTAATCCTATGTAGTGCCCTATTCTTGGGCATTACATCATTTTTAAACTCTTCCACTAAAATTATATTTACCTACACATCACCTACAAATTTAAAAATATTTCTATACTCACCATATAGATAAGTACATATTTTAAATGAAAGGTAGTTTTATCTTTTTTCTTAATATACTTCTACATCAATAATCCCAGATAATTTGTCTTAGATCTTCTCTGCTTCTAGTGTAAAGCATTAACTTTTCCATACTCTCCTCCTACTTAAGGACATACCTGGCTGCACCCAGAAAAGAATCTGCCCACCAATAGATATCGTAAGACCGAATATTTTGTTGGAGTTTCAGCATTCGCTCCTTTTGTTCCTCTTTGCTCATAGAGATAGCCCTTTTCATTGCCGATACCAAAGATTTTATATCAAAGGGATTAACCGGAAGTGCTCCACACTTTAGCTGATGCATAGCACCGGCAAACTCACTGAGTATCAGTACCCCATTTGCATCACTCTTGGAGGCACAATACTCCTTGGCCACCAAATTCATCCCATCTTTGAGTGGAGTAACAAGAACAATGTCACAAGCTTGGTAGTAGGCTAAAATCTCCTCTCTTTTTATTGTGCAGTAGCGGTATTCAATAGGTATCCAGCCAGGCTGACTGAAAGAGCCGTTGATCTGCCCGACCAACTGTTCTATCTCGCTTTTTAGATCTGCATACTGTGATATGTTCTCCCTGCTGGGTACCAAAATCTGTATAAGCTTAACTCTCCCCCTGAGTTCCAGATTCTCTTCCAGAAGCATCCGGTAGGCTTTTAACTTTTGAGGGATGCCTTTGGTATAGTCCAGACGGTCTACCCCAAACATAAGCAATTGATCCAGGTAGGTTTCCTTTAGCTCTTTGGACTTTTTGAGCACTTTTTTCCTTTTTGCGCCCTCAGAGAATTCATCATAGTCGATACTGATCGCAAAGGATCCGACACTGATCTCTCTTGAGCCGTCTGTAAGCCTACAGATATTCTCCGATCCCGCTTCTGTCTGTTTTAATTCAGTCAACTTATATACGACATCGATAAAGTTCTTTTTATCCTGTTCAGTCTGAAATCCTATAAGGTCATATTCAAGCAATGCATCAAAGAGTTTTTGTCTATTTGGCATTCTCATAAATGTTTCCAACGGAGGAAAGGGGATATGGAGAAAATAGGCGATACGGTTAGTCGTCCCCATTTCTCTCAGATATCCAGCAACTTTGATAAGATGATAGTCATGGATCCATACAAAATCACTTTCATTCAGGTTTTCAAACACTGTGTCGGCAAATTTTTTATTTACCTCTTCATAGGCTGTATAGAATTCAGGTTTAAAAACACAGTAGCTGGAAAAATTATGGAAAAGTGGCCAGAGGATTTCATTGGAGTACCCTTCATAGTATAGATTATAATTTGCAATGCTAAGTTCAACCGGTATGAGATCGTAGCCCACCTCTTTTGTCTTGTTTTTGAGAAGTTCTTTTGTGTTGATCTCCTCTTCTTTGTAGTCACCTGCCCATCCTATCCAGAGCCCTTTTCGCTTTTTCAGTATCGGCTCCATGGCGGTCACCAGTCCACCGACTGCAGGTTTGAATTTGTATTTTTTCTTTTCGGTCTTTTCCATTACCACCGGCAAGCGGTTGGAAACGATCACTAAACGGCCGTCAAATAACGCTTCGTTGCTCATCTTTACTCCTTTCTACTCCTATGTTAATACTCTACCTCTTTGGCCTCTCCGGCATTCAGCACAAAAGCTCTGCCTTTTACCTCTACCTTGACCGGTTTTATCCCGGAAGGAAGCGCATGGATACGCAATTTATGGGAGCTGATCTCCAGATCAAGCCACAGCCCACGATAATGTAAATGCAGCTTTATCTTCTTGAGTTCCTCCGGGAGTAGCGGATTGAGTATGAGTGTATCCTCTCTGGCCTCCAGTCCGGTGTAGCATCTCTGGATAATATCAGAGCATCCGGCCATTGCACCCAGATGAATTCCTTCGGGGGTAGTTCCTCCCTGGATATCAGAAATATCAACTTTTAATGCTTCTGTAAACTCTCTCCATGAAACATCCCTGTTCAATCGTGCACACACCCATGAGTGGATAACACTGCTCAAAGATGAACCGTTGGAGGTGCGCCCGGTATAATATTTGATATTTTTGGGTATAGTCTCATACTCAAAATCGTAGCCAAGCTGTCCAAAGAGGCCTGTCAGCTCTTCCGCGGAAAAGAGATAAAACAGCATCAGTACATCAGCCTGTTTGGATGCCTTGTAACGGTTGACACTGTCCTCTTCTGCTTCCAATATCCGATCCAGACGCCGAATATTTTGATATTTTTCCCTATACCTCTTCCAGTCAAGCTCCTCTAGATCCTCATAGCCTTCAAACTGACTGATGATCCCGTCACCATGAAAAACTACCCGCATTTTACGGCTGACCTCTTCCCATCTCAGTGTTTCTGCCTTTTGGACTTGAAGCTTCTCACACAGTTCGCCGTATCGCTCTTCAGAGAGCAACTCCGGCAGCTGCAGCGCCTTGTTGATGACAAAAACTGCCATGATATTGGTGTAGGCATTGTTGTCTATGCCCGGCACTTCACTCCCGGGGTAGCCGTCATGATACTCATCAGGACCCATTACCCCCAAAATCTCATACCTCTCCAACTCCTTGTTGTATGTTGCTATACTGCTCCAGAAACGGGCAATTTCGAGTATCATCTCTGCTCCGTAAAAGGAGAGGAACTCCAGATCACCCGTAACCTCATAGTACTGCCAAATGTTGTAGACAATGGCTGAATTGATATGGCGCTGCAGGTGAGAGTTATCCGCTATCCATCGCTCAGATCTGGGATTGAAATGTATCAGCTGACTCTCCTCTTTGCCGTTGCTTCCGCTCTGCCATGGATACATGGCTCCTTTATAATCAAGTGCCCCGGCAGCACGCCTGGCTTCGGTAAGTCGGCGATAGCGATAGAGGATCAGGCTTCTTGTAATTTGGGGGAGACGGTAATTTAGGAATGGAAAGATGATCAGCTCATCCCAGAAGATATGCCCCCTGTAGGCCTCTCCATGCCAACCCCTTGCCGGCATCCCTACATCCAGATCGACGGTATGTTTGGATGCGGTTTGAAGCAGATGAAAAGCATAGAGTCGAAGGATTCTCTGAGTATAATAGTTCTCCTTTGGGTCCTCCAGCCCAAGCTCTATCTCAAATCGGCGCCATATCCGTTTCCACTCAAGTGCATGTGTCTGCAGCAGAGTGGAAAATCGCCCGACATCCGCAACCCTAAGTTTTGCCTCCAGGGCACATTCGGTAATAGCATGATCCCTTGCGGTGAAGAGGGAGACGACCTTTTCTACGACCAGTCTCTCTCCCTTTGAAAGATCTGTCACAAAGTGCTGAGCAATGCAGTTGTGATCTTTAGACAGTGTTTTTTCAAATGTTGCCGGTCCATTGTTTTGATAGAGCATCACTCTGGCTGCAAGGGCAAGCACAAGTTTTGACTGGTTTGTTCGAATCTCCAAGAGAGTGGTCTCTTTATCAATCTCTTTTGTCTCTAAAATTTCCAGGTGCCGGTTACTCAGTCCCTTGTAGCGCTCTACTCCATCATTTTTAATGTCTCCATCCAGAGCCGATCTCACCTCCAGCTTCCCGGACCAGTTCACAGGATCAACTATCATCTCCAGAGCAGCCAAATGCTTTTGCTCCATATGAACCAGTCGCCTCTCCAGCATTCTGGTCTCCCTGCCTTCCTTGTCTACGAAACGGACAGTACGATGAAGTACCCCGTTTTTTATGTCCAACTCCTGTCGATAAAAACGTATTTCTACCTGGCTTAGATCAAACCAGTCCCCGTCCTCAATTCTAAAATTGAGAAGAAGCCAGTTGGGCATATTGACCAGGCTTTCATTTTTAACTATTTTTCCGGCTATCTCGGTTTTTAGCCGATTGTACCCTCCGGCCAGATAGGTTCCAGGGTAGTGGATAGTGTTGGCAGAAAAATTAGCCATTGCTCCTCGGGTGGCGAAGTAGCCGTTTCCAAGTGTACAGAGTGCTTCTCGAAGTTTTTCTTCATGAGGAGAAAAGCCTTCATACACCAGGGACCATGTGTCTCCTTCCTGCATGACAGAGGAGAGCCAGTTCAGGAAGAGAGAAACATCTTCTACATCACTCAGGCGGTAATGTGCTTCTGTCTTTCTGGGTTCATCCCCGACCACCACCCCTGTGCCGCAGGCTTTGATCGTCTCAAAGGCATCTTCGTCGGTAATATCATCTCCCAGATAGAAGATCGCGGTATCTTTTTTTCTGATTTCAAGCAGATCCATAAGCCACTCTATGGCTTTACCCTTGTTCCAGTCAATATCGGGCTGAAGTTCGTAGATCTTTTTACCGTAAGTTTTACGAAGTTTGGGATTATCTTCAATGACTTCATTAGCGGCGGTTTCAACCAAATGGATATCTTTATCGGGTACATTTCTGTAATGTAGCGCGATGCTGAATCTCTTCCGCTCTACCAGGGCACCTTCAACTGAAGCAAGTGTGCGCCTTAGGCTCTCTTCCACTTCATCCAAAACAGGAATAAAATCCAGGGCTTTTTCATATTCCATCTTTACGCCGGGACCCTCTATCTCAAAGCCATGGCTTCCCGCATAGTAGATTCCATCGATGGCTACTCTTTTTCTTACATCTTCCAGTCCCCTGCCGCTGATCACGCCTACCGTACACCGTTTAGCCAGCTTCATCAGGGTTTCTCGCATCTCTTCGCTGAGCCATGCATCCTGCGGGTGCGGGACGATAGGAGTCAGGCTGCCGTCATAATCCAGCAGCAGTACGATATCTTTATCTTTTGTGTTGTCATAGATCTGCTCTTTTGATTCAAGTACCATAGGAAGGTCGGTGATCTTGACTTCGACTGTGATCTCTGAAAGGTCCTTGACTATCCACCGGGCACCGGAGGCCTTGAGTTCTTCCTCCTGATCTTTCCTGTCAACTCCCACTACTATGCCAAAGTCTCCGTCTCTTCCCGCCTGCACACCGGCGATGGAGTCTTCTACTACTACACAGCGCCTGGGATCGACTTCAAGCCGCCTGGCCGCTTCCAAAAAGATATCCGGATGGGGCTTTCCGGGAAGATCAAGGGTCTGTGCATCAATTCCATCCACCTTGATATCAAAAAGATGGGATATGTTTGCATTTTCAAGAATGGTTGAGCAGTTTTTGCTCGAAGATACCACAGCGATTTTGAATCTCCTGATTTTTAGGTATTTGACCAACTCGATACTGGAGGAGTAAACCTCAACCCCTTCTTTTATCAATTGCAGGAAGATCCGGTTTTTTTGGTTTCCTATGGCACAAATCGTCTCCATGCCCGGCGGATCTTCCGGTTTTCCTTCAGGAAGCTTGATGTCCCGTGAAACAATAAAACTTTTTGCCCCCTCATAGCGCGGTTTACCGTCAACGAACTTACGATAATCCCTGTCTAGATCAAAAGGTTTAAAGGATCCGCCCTTGTGATACTTTTTCAAAAACACATCAAATGTCTTTTTCCATGCGTCTGCATGCACTTTTGCAGTCCGGGTGATAACACCGTCAAGATCAAAGATCGCCGCATCATAATCTGATTTTAAAATAGCAAACCTGGATTTTTCTTTTTTATGATCCATAATAATAATAGTAGCATAAAATATGGAGTTTTTAAAAATTTTAAGAGGTATTTAAGAATTGTGGAGGGAGATGCGCATTATCTTTGCTCCAAAATACGTCTTAACAGCTAGTTGCTTTATAGAACCCTCTGACCGACAGTTCAAAAAACTGTTTAAATCGGTAATGATTATCAGGAGTCTTACCCTAACTTACAAGGCAATAGAATCAACCTCTTTATTTTGTGTATAATTAAGTTAAGAGCATCTCTAATAATAGGTGCTCTTAAGTCTCTTTTGGCAACAACTGACTGAGAATACCTCAGTGTAGAGGCGGGAAGGAAAAAGATGAAAAAAAACTATGATACACATCGGCACCTCCAGATGGTACTATGAGCATTGGCGGGGTCCTTTTTACCCCAAGGAGCTCGCCGATGAAGCATTTTTGGACTATTATAAAAAACATTTTGGTAGCGTAGAGATCAACAATACCTTCTATCGACTCCCCTCCCTTCAAACCTTTGAATCCTGGAACCATTCTGTTCCGAAAGACTTCCTCTTTTCTGTCAAGGCTAGCAGATATATCACCTATATGAAAAAACTCAAAGACCCCAAAGAACCGGTGGCCCATTTTTTTGACCACCTCCAGCCGCTGGTCGAAAAGATCGGGGTCATCCTTTTTCAGCTTCCTCCCCGCTGGCACAGGAATCCCGAACGATTACAGGCTTTTTTGGAAATACTTCCCTCTGATTTTCGCTACTGTTTCGAATTTCGGGACCCCACCTGGTTTGATGAAAAAATTTACCGGATACTGGAGTCATTTAATGCCGCCTTTTGCATCTATGATCTGGACGGAACACTCTCGCCCAAGGAGCTGACCGCCGATTTTGTCTATATTCGGCTGCATGGTCCGGATGGCCCCCATCAAGGAAAGTACGATACCCGGACTCTTTGCGGATGGTCGTCCTCTATAAAACCATGAACAGAGTGCTCAAGAAAGCGATCGATGACCGAGCCGATCCGGAAAAATTCCCCCGATCCTGGCTCATCCCCCATTGAAAAGAGGGAGTTTCCTATCCCCGGTGCAAGGGTAAAATAGTCAGGATCAAGGGGTCATTCCAGTTATAGAAATATAAAAAAGCTTCTACATTATTGGTTTATTTGACTTACTTATTGTATTTAAATTTCCTCAAAGATTCCATTGATTCTTTTACCAATAAAAGATCGCACTATAATGGACTGAATATTTAAGACAACAAAATACCAAGATTTATTTCCAAATGTTAAAATAGTATATAATGAATTTGAGTGATTTAAAAAGTCATTTTTGAAATATTTTTCTCTTAAATATGCCTAGTCGATTAACATAATTGCTTATTCTTTGAAGAAATGGAAAACCTTATAAAATATATAACTTTATAAGGTTTTTAGTCCTGGTCTAGAACTATTGAACGTCGCTGTAGCGATAAACGTTATAGTCTATGTTAGATTATAAGGTTTTCACTTTCAGAGAATTAGCTTTATATTAACTAAAATATTTAAAGCATGCTACTCAATTATTCCCTTCTCAATATTCATTAGATTCAAACTATAATTTGTAATATATAGAGATACTTGCAAAAACAGTAGATAAACCAGTGAAGGAAACACTTACTATGAAAAGAACTTTATTGCTTTGATGTTCAGCGTGGCATGGTGTCAAAAAAGATACAATCCATGTATGGGATGTTATTACATCATAAAAAAGAGCTGTCCACAACGCAACTATATACTGCATAGTGTACAAAAAGTAGTAAGGCATCATGTTTTACTATGAGACAATAGTACATACTATGGAGGTAACTACTAATGGCAAAAACAAACTATTCTTATGAAAAACGGGGTCGAGAACTCGAAAAACAGAAAAAACAAGAAGAAAAGCGTCAGAAAAAACTTAATAAAAAGAATGCTGATAACAAAGAGGAAGAGTCTGAGTCTAAATCATCTTTAGATAATTCTTTAGAGAAGTAGACCAATCTTTCTTGATCTTAAATTGTAAAAAAATTTATGGGTGTAAAAAGATAGTATCTTCGGAGGAAAGAATAGGTTTATATTATGTAAATTAGCAAAGTCTATGAGACTCTGTTCAATTATTAAGCAGCTCTGAAAAAGACCCTATTGGTCTCTTTATAAAACCGTTTAAACCAGGACAGAATTCTCTGCCCATGGGGATGGTCTTAAAGACCAGTAACGTTTTCGGCTTGTAAGCCTTTTTCGCCTTCTGTAACTTCAAAAGTTACTTTTTGCCCCTCATTAAGAGAAACACGATCATAACCATTACTATTGATATTACGGTAATGTACAAATACATCTTTTCCGCCATTTTCTTGTTCGATAAAACCGAAACCTTTTTCACTGTTGAACCATTTTACTGATCCGTTTACTTGATTTGCCATTGCAATTCCTTTGGTTGTTTGTACACATCATTACTGAAGTGCTGAAAATATAAAGTGGAGTGTTCTTAGGGAGGATAATACTGCAAACAAAGGTCATTAATAAAAGTCAAGCCAAAGATGATACTCTAAATCATCTTTCAATGCGTGCAGTATAGCAGAATGGTTAAACTTTAGCAAGTCGTATGGCCGAGTCTAGTATTTAGTTTAGTTAGGTCGTATGTGGAGAGAAGAAGTATCATTTTTATATTTTAAATAACTTTAAGCATAACTCAAAAAAGTTTGTCCAAGGAAACCTATCTGATACGATGAAAAAAACGAGAGTACAAAAACCTTATAAAATATATAACTTTATAAGGTTTTAATTTTTTAAAATTGTGAATTAATTGAAAAAAGACCATATTAATATGATCTTTTAATAATTTGGCAGACTCTGCCAAATTTGTACGTTAATTGTATGCCAACAGCTAACTTATATAATTGAAATGTCCCTATTATAGGGGTTGTAGAGAATAGGGCATGGAGTTCGAATCTCTCACTACCTTCTATTAAGGCCCCTATTTACGGGCTTTACGCTCACTTCAAAAAATGACTCTGCCAATTTTTTATAATTTACTCATATCTTACTCGTAAGGGAACATAGTTATTATCTGAAGTACTTCTTTTATTAAATTAATTATTCATAAAATCTTAATTACACATATAATGCACATACATCTATTATATTATGAGTATATGGCTTATGACTCTATTACTTTAATAAAAGAAGGAGTAAAGATTATGGATGAAAATAGCAAATGCCCAGTAACAGACAGCACTCACAAACATACGTCCGGTAGAGGCACATCGAACCGGGATTGGTGGCCGAACCAATTAAACCTTAAGATTCTTCATCAAAACTCTCCCATGAGCAATCCGATGGGCGAGGAGTTCAACTACGCTGAAGAATTCAAGAAACTCGACCTGGATGCCCTGAAGAAGGACCTCTATGCGCTGATGACCAACTCGCAGGACTGGTGGCCGGCGGATTACGGCCATTATGGGCCTTTATTCATCCGGATGGCATGGCATAGTGCCGGCACGTATCGCACCGGTGACGGTCGCGGTGGAGCAGGGTCTGGTAATCAGCGCTTGGCGCCTCTCAACAGTTGGCCTGACAATGTGAACCTCGACAAGGCGCGCCGTCTGCTCTGGCCGATCAAGCAGAAATACGGCAACAAAATCTCCTGGGCCGACCTAATGATCCTCGCCGGTAACTGTGCGCTGGAGTCGATGGGATTCAAGACGTTCGGCTTCGGCGGCGGGCGCGAAGACGTCTGGGAGCCGGAAGAGGACATTTACTGGGGGACCGAGAGCGAGTGGCTTGGTGACAAGCGCTACTCCGGTGATCGGGACCTCGAGAATCCTCTTGCCGCCGTGCAAATGGGACTGATCTACGTGAACCCGGAAGGACCGAACGGCGAACCGAGTGCGGTAGCTTCTGGCCGCGATATTCGAGAGACCTTCGCGCGTATGGCCATGAACGACGAAGAAACCGTCGCTCTCGTTGCTGGAGGACACACATTCGGCAAATGTCACGGCGCTAGCAGTGCTTCCTATGTAGGCTCTGAGCCTGAGGCCGCTGGCATCGAAGAGCAAGGTCTCGGCTGGAAGAGCAGTTTCGGAAGCGGCAAAGGCGGTGATACGATCAGCAGCGGCATCGAAGGGGCCTGGACCCCGACCCCGATCCAGTGGGACAACAGCTATTTTGACACCCTGTTCGGTTACGATTGGGATCTGGTTAAAAGCCCCGCTGGAGCCTGGCAGTGGGTCCCGGTTAATCCGGATAAAAAGGATCTCGCGCCTGCCGCTCACGATCCGTCGAAGCGGGTTACGACCATCATGACCACGGCGGACCTCGCTCTGAGGATGGATCCTATCTATGGGCCGATCTCTAAACGCTTCCACGAAAAACCGGAGGAGTTCGCAGACGCGTTTGCCCGGGCGTGGTTTAAGCTGACGCACCGAGATATGGGCCCCTGCTCACGCTATCTCGGTGCGGAGGTCCCGGTTGAGGAATTGATCTGGCAAGATCCGGTACCCGCAGTCGATCATGAGCTGATCGACGCGCAGGATATCGCAGATATCAAGGACAATATTCTTGCTGCGGACCTGTCTGTCTCCCAATTGGTCTCGACCGCCTGGGCATCGGCATCCACGTTCCGCGGCTCAGACATGCGCGGTGGTGCGAACGGGGCACGCCTTCGTCTCGCGCCGCAGAAGGATTGGAAAGTCAACCAGCCGGCCCAACTGAAGACGGTGCTGGCGATCCTTGAGGGAATACAAAAGGAGTTCAACAGCGCGCAGTCCGGCGGGAAAATGCTTTCGCTCGCCGACTTGATTGTCCTGGGAGGATGCGCAGGTGTCGAGCAAGCTGCGAAGAATGCCGGTCACGATGTGACCGTTACCTTCATGCCGGGACGCACGGATGCGTCGCAGGATCAAACTGATGTGGTGTCATTCGCCGTACTCGAACCGGCTGCTGACGGGTTCCGAAACTACCTCAAAACCAAATACGCCGTATCAGCAGAGGAACTGCTGGTTGATCGGGCACAATTGCTGACACTGACAGCACCTGAGATGACCGTTCTCCTTGGCGGCATGCGAGTCTTGAATGCCAACTTTGAACAATCCCATCACGGCATCTTTACTAAGCGACCAGAGATGCTCACCAATGACTTCTTCGTAAATTTGCTCGATATGAGCACGACGTGGAAAGCAACCTCGAAAGACGAAGACGTGTTCGAGGGTCGTGATCGCAGAACAGGCGAACTCAAGTGGACAGGCACCCGTGTCGATCTCATTTTCGGTTCGAACTCCCAACTCCGGGCCTTGGCGGAAGTCTATGGAAGTGAGGACTCCCAGGAGAAATTCCTGTACGACTTTGTAGCAGCGTGGAACAAGGTAATGAACCTTGACCGCTTCGACCTCTCCTGATCGTGGCATAAATATCTTCGAGAGCTTCTGAATTGAAATGCGACGATGCGATGACTCGCTGAAGCTTCGTATTCAGCACGAGATGTCGGAAGGCAACAATTTGCTACTCTTAAAAACGCAACAAGAACCAAAACATCTTATCTTCAAAACCTTATAAAATATATAATTTTATAAGGTTTTCTGTAACATACACTGGTGCATCTAGTCTTAATTATTTTTATCCCCTATTTATCCCCTAAAGTGATATAAATACTATAAAAGTATGATATAGGTATGATATTTTTATCCCTTCTAAATATCGACTAGACCGCTAAAAGTAACGTATTTTAGGGGTATAGAGAAAAGTATATTTTTGGGAAGGTACTGAAGTTGAAGTAGCAGTAAACTAAGTTTCACTCATATCATGCAGGATTTTCCTGTATGATATATCTTTCTCTTATCTCTTTATTATTCCTAAATTATACTACTTAATATTTTTACTTTTTTAATGACAATTTTTATTATCTATACTTAATCATTATTCGTATATACTCCATAACAAATATGCTTCTTAAGCATATAAATCTAAAAAAGGAGCATGATCATGCGATCAAAAATTATATTTGTTGTACTCTTCATGCTTACTTTTACAGTGATGCATGATACTGTGATCAATATCATGCAAAAAAGTGACCATTTAAGTATCTCACATTATGTGAGTACAGATGTGCCATCACAAGAGTGTAGTGACATACATGAAGTACACAGTATGTTTCACTTTGTAGGGCTTATTATGCCTTATAAAAGTACTTTTCTTCAAATTCAAAAAGAAAAAACACTCTCTCACAATTTACTTCGGTATACTCTACCCTACAAAGAAACTTCTTATAAACCACCAATAGTTTAAAACTTTTTTTACCATCAAATAGAACATCGTTCTATAATTTAATACTATAAAGGTCAAGTAATGAAAGCTCTATTATACACAATAGTGTTCTCTGTCATGGGTTCTGCAAATACGCAACTGATGGTAGACAGCACGATACAACTTCGCACATATAACCATAAACTTTCTCTAAAGTTAAAGAAACAAAGACAGTTACGGCAGTTAGCCAAGATCACGAAGGAAGAAGCTCGAAAAATGGCTGCTACCTATTGTAAAGAGGATGTGATATCTCATAGACTTACACATAAAGGTCAATTACTTTTCTATCGAAGCTATACAGAAAATTGCGAAATAGAAATTAATGCACTTGATGGCGCCATCATCTCTAAAATTTTATAAAAATGATAAAATTATATATTAAAAGATTTATTCACATAAAGGAAACTACCCTCATGAAACAACTTGTTTTATTTATATTTTTGATGCAACTGGGACATGCATCAACATACACACTCAATAGCATATTGAAGTCTGCAGATCAAAATAATGTTCTATCCAAAGCGTTGCAGCAAGAAGGTCTGGCTCTAAGCGCCAGCAACAAGGCAAATACTGCCTCTGATCCTTTTGAAATTTTTGGAGAAGGAACAAAAGCATATCCAGATATAGGAAGTAATGGATATGAATACTCTGTAGGGGCTTCAAAAAAATTAATTCTGGGTAACATTCAGGATCAGGAACGAACCATTACCCAACTCTCCAATCAAGCCTATTTACTTGAAGGAGAGAGAAATATCTTAAATTTTAAAAACGGGTTGAAAAACCTGTATCACCAACACTGTCTTGATACCCAAAACTATAAAAGTTTTAAACAAAGTTATCAGGATTTTGCCAAACTTTACAAAAAGAAACAAAAAGCCTATAAATATCAGGAAATCTCCAAAACTGAACTCATGCAATTAGAAACAGAAAAAAATAGACTCTATGCCCAGCTTCAGGAGCTTAAAATGCAACAGGAGATTTCAAAACAAAATCTCTTTATGTTAAGTAAAGTGCATTATACCGATACAACACAACTCTCTTGTAGAGATATGTACCCCATTAAAAGTACTGTAAAACTGGCGAATACATTTAGGCTTTCTAAAGAGGCTCATGAGAAACGTCTACTTAGTACACAAAAGGCGATAAAGAGATACTCCAGTACACTCGAATCTATTGATATTTCAGCACAGTATACCAATGAACTTGATGTAGACAGATACTCCATTGGTCTCTCCCTTCCTCTTAATTTTACCTCTGAAAGATCAGAACAGAAACGTGTAGCAGCTATGTACCAAAACAGTGCAATTGGTTATCGTTATGAACAAACAATGAGAGAAAAAAGAAGTTTGCTTACTCAGTTAAAATCTCATCTGAAAAGTAATGCTTTCATGGTTCAAACTTTAAAAAGAAACTATAAGAACTACAAAAACAAACTCTTGCCGCTGATCCAAACAAGTTATGACCTTGGCGAAACTTCAGTCATTGAATATTTACTGAACAGACAAAAGTCATACCAACTCAGACAAGAGATATATGCTACAAAAAAAGAATACTACAACACACTGTTTAAACTCTATACTATCAGTGAAAAAAAGGATAACTAATGACAAAACTACTACTATTAACACTATTAACTTTTAGTACACTAGATGCAGAAAACATACAAATGACTCCGGAAGAAGAAGACAATTGGCAAATTAAAGTTGAAGCACCAGAAAGCTCAAAAAGGCTTCCTTTAGGTGAGTTTATTACCGAAGTAGTGACTCCCCCTTCCCTTTTACATATTATTTCACTACCTTTTGAAGCAAATGTAAAAAAACTGAATGTGGCAAAGTATCAGAAGGTGACCAAAGGGTTTGTACTTGCTGAAGTAACGGGTACTGAATGGATAGAAATACAACAAAAAGCTATAGCCGATGCAATAGAATTTCGTCATCATACACATTTGACAGAACGTAAAAACATGCTTTGCAAAGAAGAGATTATTCCTCAAAAAGAGTGTGTTGCTGCTAATGCAGAACTTGAAACAGACAAGATCAAAGTGGCTGCTTCCAAAGCTTTACTCAAAAGTTATGGTGCAAGCGATGAGATGATAATGACACTCTTTAAAGATCTGAAGCTCTCCCAGACAATGAAAATAAAAAGCAATGTAGATGGTCATATAGTAGAACTCAATGCGACTCCAGGAAAAAGTACAAGTCCTTCCGATGCACTTTTTATTATTCAGGGGAAAGGTTCACTTTGGCTTGTGAGCAATATAGAAGCCAAAAGAACTGAAAACCTTCATGAAGGACAAGATGTACAGATCACACTTGCAAATAAGACTTTTAATACAACTATACTACAGATCTCACCAGTGATAAACCCGCAGAACCAGACCAGACAAATACGTTTTTCAGTTCCATCAGATATAAATATATTTTCAGGTCTTCGCAGCTCTGCAAAAATCACCATTTCAGGAGAGAGTCTTAAAGTTCAGAAAACTTCCGTCATTAAAGAAGGAGATACACAAATTGTGTTTATAAAAACAAAAGAAGGATTTACTGCGGTACCGGTAAAAATTCTTGCTGAAGATAACAGACACTATTTTATAGAACCATCTGACAGACTACAGAACAAAATAGCAGTAAACTCCGTAGCGATACTGAAAAATATGTTAGGTGACAGTAATGAATAAGATCATAGGTTTTGCACTTGCGCAAAGGCTTTTCTTCTCTTTATTGGCTGTAGTTATTCTTGGTTTTGGTATCAAAGCCTATAACGAATTGCCTGTTGATGCTTTCCCTGATATCTCTCCTACACAAGTAAAGATCATTATCAAATCGAGTGGAATGACCCCTGCTGAGATAGAGTCTCGCATCGTTGTACCTATAGAAATGAAGATGGTTGGTATACCATATCAGACTATGATGCGCTCTACTTCTAAATATGGTTTGTGTGATATTACTATAGATTTTGAAGATGGAACAGATATTTACTGGGCCAGACAACAAGTAAGTGAAAGACTTGCAAATATTAAAAGTGAACTTCCCGCAAATATGGAAGGGGGGCTTGCACCTATCTCTACACCATTAAGTGATATTTTGATGTTCACCATTGAATCGGAGAGACTTTCACTTGAAGAGAAACGAAGTCTTCTAGATTGGATCATCTCCCCTAAAATTCGTTCAGTAAGCGGTGTTGCAGAGGTCAATGCCCTTGGTGGAAAAGTAAAAACCTATGAAGTGGTACCTGATTTAAATAAAATGAGAACAATGGGTATTACACTTGAGCAAATATTCCAGACACTTGAGAAGAATAATCAGAATGATGGTGCAGGACGTGTCTCTCAAGGAGTAGAAAGTATCTTGGTTCGGAGTGTAGGACAGCTTAAGAATCTATCTGATATCAAGACATTGCCTGTGGGTAAAAGTGCAGATAAAGTCATTACCCTTGGTGATGTAGCTGCTGTTAAATTCGGTTATCTTACCCGTGCCGGTTTTGTAAGTAAAAATGGACAAGGTGAAGCAGTACAAGGATTGGTACTAGGACTTAAAGGCAGTAATACTGCATTTGTTCTTGAAGAAGTAAAAGAGGAACTTAAGAAACTTGAACCTATGTTACCTGGTGATACGAAAATAGAGATATTTTATGACCGTTCAGATCTTGTAACTCTTGCTACAGATACGGTGAAAAATGCACTTTATGAAGCCATAGTCCTTATCATGGTTATTTTACTTGTTATGCTTGGAAACCTTGCATCAGCACTCAGTGTTGCACTTATCCTTCCTTTTGCACTGCTCATGAGTTTTATTGCTATGCAATACTTTGGATTGACCGCGAACCTGATGAGCCTGGGTGGACTGGCCATTGCCATTGGGATACTGGTGGATTCTGCCGTCGTTGTCGTAGAGCATATTACTGCTGAACTGGGAAACCCTAAACTTAAACGTCAAACGAAGTTGCAGATTATCTATACAGCTACTATAGAGATGGCACCATCTGTCATTACTGGTGTCCTTATTATCATTATTGTATTTATGCCCCTTCTCACGCTGGAAGGACTTGAAGGAAAACTCTTTAGACCTGTGGCACTTAGTATTATATTCGCACTATTTTCTTCACTCATCTTAGCCTTAACACTTATACCGGTTTTAAGTTCATTTATCTTAAGTAAAAGACCTGATAAAGAGTCAACTCTTATTAAATTTCTTACCAAAGTGTATAGCCCCTCTCTTATGTTTTCTTTAAAACACAGCAAGGCTATTATACTGGCTGTTTTTGTACTCTTTGGCGGGTCTCTTTATCTTGCATCAAAAACAGGTAAAACATTTATGCCTACTATGGATGAAGGAAGTATAATCATTGGTGTTGAGATGCTGCCGTCCATATCACTCAAAGAAAGTTTGGCACTTAACCTAAAACTACAAAAAAAGCTTCTGGCATCCGTACCTGAGATCAAAGACATCATCGCAAGAACAGGAAGTGATGAGCTTGGCCTTGACCCTATGAGTCTTAACGATACCGATACCTTTTTAGTCCTAAAAAACAAAGAAGAGTGGAGAGAACCATCCAAAGAGTTTGTCATTGAAGAGATCAGAAAAGTACTTGATACATTTGTAGGTATAGAGTATGGATTTACACAACCCATCGAGATGAGGGTCTCTGAAATGCTTACGGGTGTAAGGGGAGATTTAGCCATAGACATTTTCGGAAGCAACAATGATAAGCTTGAAGAGATTGCACAACAAATTAAAACTTTACTTGAAACGATTGCCGGCAGCAGTGATGTATACAAAAAAGCCAATGAAGGTGTCGAGTATTTTGAATTACAATTTGATAAGAAAGCGATGGCATATTACGATATTAGTCAGCAAGAGCTTAATGATTTCCTTAAAGTTATGGTCACAGGAGTGCAGGCAGGTATCATCCAGGAAGGTATGCGTCGTATTGATCTAATGGTCAAAGGTGATGAGAGCCTGCAAAACTCTCTAGACAAGATCCAAAAGCTCTACTATCCGTTAGAAAATGGCAATTCTGTTCCTCTCAGTAATTTTGTCAAATTCATCTCAAATGCCGGACCTGTTCAAATAGAACATGAACACGGATACAGAAAAACCATCGTACAAACCAATGTAGAAGGTCGAGACCTCGTAAGTTTTGTGGAAGAAGCCAAAATGAAAATCGACAAGGAAGTAAAATTACCTGCAGGGTACTATCTCACCTATGGTGGAGAGTTTGAAAATCAACAAAGAGCTGCTTCAAGATTGGCGATTATCGTACCATTGGCACTCTTTTTAGTTTTTATACTTCTCTTTGTCTCTTTTGGTTCTTTGACACAGGCAACCATTGTACTCATCAATGTCCCTCTGGCTTTGATCGGAGGATTTATAGGACTCTACTTAAGTGGGGAATACTTGTCAGTACCGGCATCCGTAGGATTCATAGCCCTACTTGGTATCGCTGTACTTAATGGTGTTGTACTGGTAAACTATTTCAATTACCTTATCAAAAATGGGACTGAGCTTAAAGATGCTGTAATACAAGGTGCCATCAAGAGACTTAGACCTGTACTTATGACTGCTACCATTGCAGCCTTTGGTTTGCTTCCCCTACTCTTTGCCACAGGTCCTGGTTCTGAGATACAAAGACCTCTGGCTATCGTTGTGATCAATGGTCTCATCAGCTCAACACTACTTACCTTGATCATCCTTCCTATACTTTATTTGAAGTTTTCAAAGGGATGTTGTGGTGATGCAGAAGAAGAAAAAGTATAATATACGCTAGTAAAGACAGAGGTTACCCCTCTTTCTTTATTACCAATCAATACCCTCTTCCGGCAATCCCTGATTCTCATCATATATCTCTTTTTTACACCCATCAGGTTTTGACTCGCAATATTTATTGTAAGCCATCTTAGCTACAATTATCAGAACAACAAAAATAATAAATAGCATTAACGGCTTCTTAGGATTCGGCATTTAGTGCCTCACTGCCTTGAAGTTCACACAAATCATTTAGTGATTTGTTGCATTGTGTTTTAACATTTATAATTCTTATCATAATAACACTATAGCAAAATTATTTTAGATATAATAATTTATAAATTTTCAGAAGTACTTATGGAAGGTATGCTTGCATGATAAAGAAATTACACATAATTCTCATTTTGACAATCTCTTTGCTTTTTAACTCTTGCGGTTCTAATTCGGGTTCCGGGACAATAATAAATGCAGTTGTAACAGATACAACAGAAACTTTCTCTTTGGATGAAAAGCAGTTCCTACATAATTTATTTTTAAGCGAATATCTATGGTACGATGATGTGGCTTCAAATATCGATTATACTCAATATACAGACCCTCAATTAATGATCAATGACTTAAGGATCTCTCCACCTGATGAGTGGAGCTTCACTATGACACAGCAAGAATATGAAAATTATACCAATCAAAAAACAGCAGGGTTTGGATTCGGATATACATCTGACTTTGTTGTCTACCTTGTACGTATCAACGCTCCAGTATATGGTCTATTGTTTAGAGGAGACCAAATTCTTGAAATTAATGGGGAAGCTGTTACAAATACTCTAGTAAGTCAAGTAAGCCAAAATTTGAATGTAAGCAGTACTTTTACGGTACTAAGAGATGGAAGTGAAATTGATGTTACACTCACACCAAGTGAATATAGTTTCAATGTATCCCTTGGAAAAATTATCACACAGGGTAGCAAAAAAGTAGGTTATTTACGCTTTGACTCTTTTACTGAAAGTTCAGTAGCTGAGTTTGAAACTATCTTTACAACATTTTATAATGGAAATATAGATGAACTAGTCATTGACCTTCGTTACAATGGAGGTGGATCAGTAGCGACTGCAAGTGCTTTACTTGATAACATCACCAATGCTTATGCCAGTCAAAGACAGATGTATCTTGATTGGAATGCTAATTATAAACATAACAATGCCAGTTATACATTTGAAGATACCGATATGCAAGATGGTAATGAGCTGAATATACAACGTGTCTTCTTTCTTGTAACTAGAACCTCTGCTTCTGCAAGTGAAGCGGTTGTCTCTGCTCTTGTACCTTACCTTGGAGCAGATAATGTTATAACTATCGGGGATGATACACATGGGAAACCTGTAGGAATGAGTGGTAAAACCTATGGGCTAAATTACTATTTTCTGATCAATTTCCTTGTAAGAAATAATGCCGGAGATACCACCAGTTTTGATGGTATCCCTACTACCTGCACGGCAGATGATGATCTGACACATCTTATGGGTGATGAGAATGAGACAATGCTAAAGACAGCACTTTACTATATAGAAAATGGTTCATGTCTTTAGGAGAGAATATTAAGATGCATGGGAGTATAATAGTCCTATGAAAAACCTTCGTAATGCACTCTTACTCAAACAACTTTATCAACTCAAGCAGTTAGGCTACAATTATACTAACATAACAGCTTATAAAGAAGATCAACTGGATCTTTCTTTGCCAAATACACTTGAATCACTCCAAAAACAAGCACAGAACTGTCATCTTTGTGAACTCAGTAAAAGTCGTGGGAAGGTTGTATTTGGTGAAGGTAACCCTCATGCTGATATTCTCTTTATAGGAGAAGCACCGGGAGCTACTGAAGATAGCAGCGGTAAACCTTTTGTAGGTCGTTCAGGTGAATTGCTTACAAAGATGATAGAAAATGTACTACAGATCTCCCGTAGTGATGTTTACGTCACAAATATAGTCAAATGCCGTCCACCAAACAATCAAGTTCCAACACCAACTCAGGCACATACTTGCCAACCCTATCTTTTAAAACAGATAGAACTTATTAAGCCAAAACTGATCGTGACATTGGGGGCTACTGCTTATCATTATCTTACCGGTGATGAAACGTGTATTACTAAAATACGAGGCACTCTCCATAAACAAAATGGATATACACTTATCCCTACCTATCATCCAAGTTATCTGTTGAGAAATCCCAGTGCTAAAAAAGAGGTATTTGAAGATTTATTGAAAGTAAAAGATTTGATCTAGAGCAGACAAATATATTTTTGACATATCTTGACATATTTAAGATATACTTTTATATCTTAATATAAGTATCACATAATTCATTTAAAGGAGTGTATCATCATAGTTAAAGAAAGTAAAAGGATATCACTTATGCCTATCAAATTACTTATATTTTTGATCATTCTTTTCTTGCTGCCTACTACTCTATTGTCTGCCTTACCCATAGTTAATTTAGAAAAAAACATATCTTCTTACAATGATTTTCAAGTAGAATACCTTGAAGAAAAATCCGGTGTATCTCTTGGCATAGAAGAAATATCAAAAATGACTTTTACAAAAACAATTTCTAATGCCTTTACCTTTGGATATAACAAAAATAATTTCTGGTTCCGTTTCTCGATCCATAATGATTCAAAAGAAGCAAGAACAATGGTATTGGAATTCACAGAGATATTCCATAAAACAACGGATCTCTATATTGTCTCCGACCAGCAGATAATTCATAAAAAAAATGGATTACGTGTACCTGTGGAAGAGCGAAATATCAGAGAAGCAAACCCTGCTTTCTCACTTCATTTTGCACCCCATGAAATTAAAGAACTCTATGTAAATATAGCTTCTATTTATGCTGTTTTTGGTTCATTACAGTTAAAAACACCCGAACAGTTTCGCAAAGATACTCAACTGAAAAACAATATATACTTTTTCTATTTTGGTGCAGTCATCATCATAGCGTTATATAACCTGTTTATCTTTTTTTATTTCAGAGAGAAGATTTACATTTATTATGTGAGTTATGTATTGATATTCGTCCTTTGGGCAGCAAATTATAAAGGTGTTTTGCTTCCATATATAAGTATGAAAACTTATGATATCCTGCAGATCACCATCCCTATATTCTTTACCCTACTCATCCTGTTTACGCAAACTGTCTTAGAAACAAAAAAATCTTTCTCATTCTTCCATAAAATCTTAAATGGATTTTTAGTAGTTTTAGGTATTAGTTTTGTCTGGATGCTTCTCTTTATGCATTCTGGTTTTTACTTTATGAACTTATGTGCATCTCCTCTTCTTCCTTTTTTGCTATTAGTTGCTTTTTGGGCTCTCCATAAAGGTCAAAAGTTTGCAAGGATATACTTGCTTGGACTAATTATCTATATTATAAGTATGATGCTGATCAGTCAACTTGCACTCGGTATACTTCCTTATTCTATTCTGCTTAGCAATGCACCGATTATCGGCTCTGTCTTTGAGATCATGCTCTTTTCACTCTTGCTTGCCTATCGAATCAACCTGTTACGTGAAGAAACGTTAGAGGCGCAAGAGAAACTTATATCACAACAACACACAGAAAGTTCACGTCTATTTCATGCAGTTGCAGAAAAGACTGTTGCATTAAATATTGCCAATAAAGAACTTGCTAAAGAACTTGAAGAGAACAAAGAATTAGAAAAACATCTCAAGTATCAAGCATCAACAGACTCACTTAGCGGACTGATGAACCGAAGATATTTTTTTGATACATGTATAAAAGAGATGGCACATGCTATACGTTACGATACAGGACTCTCTTATCTAACTATCGATATTGATAACTTTAAAGCTGTCAATGATACTTATGGGCACCCCTTTGGTGATGAAGTTATCCGTTCTCTGGCACAACAAATGATTGAAAATAGCCGCACTACAGATTATATCGGGAGAATAGGTGGTGAAGAGTTTGCTATACTTATGCCTGCAACAGGTATGGATTCGGCATTTCATATAGCAGATAGGCTCAGAGAAAATATAGCTAAACATAACATAATATTCGAAAACAGAGTTGTACAGGTAACTGTGAGTATAGGATTAAGCTGTTATAGAAAAAAAGATAACGATATACAGACCATTATAAAACGGTCTGATAAAGCCCTCTATGAAGCAAAGGATAGTGGTCGAAACAAAGTCTGTACTGCTTAAAGCATTACGCCTCTCTCGCAGTCGTTTCAATCTGCTTAACGATAGACGGATCCTCAAGTGTTGAGATATCTTGCGTGATCTCCTCATGTTTTGCAATAGAACGTAAAATTCTTCTCATGATCTTACCGGAACGTGTTTTAGGCAAACCGGGTACTTCGATGATATGATCTGCTTTAGCAATGTTACCGATCTCAGTAGCGAGCAATTCATTGATGTGATTCTTGATATCTGCATTGATATGCCCCTCTTTAAGTACAATATAAATGAATATAGATTCACCTTTAATGTCATGTGGACACCCAACAACAGCCACTTCTGCCACAGAGTTGTCTTCTTTCACTGCTGCTTCGATCTCAGCGGTACCCATACGGTGACCAGATACATTGATCACATCATCTACACGACCAACAATAGTGATGTAGCCGGCTTCATCAGCTACAGCACCATCACCGGAAAAATAGACCGGCTTGCCATCTTTAGCCACATCACCAAAATAGGCTTTTTTATAACGCTCAGGATCACCCCAAATATTTCGTATCATACTTGGCCATGGCTTCGTGATACAAAGCAATCCCGGCTCCCCTGCTTCTTTAGATATACCCTCATAAGAGAGGATCTCTGTCATGATACCAGGCAGTGCAAATGTCGCACATCCAGGCTTAATAGGTGTTGCACCAGGCAGTGGTGTAATGATATGTCCACCTGTTTCAGTCTGCCACCATGTGTCAACGATGGCACACTTGGAATTACCCACTGTTTCATAGTACCATTTCCATGCTGCAGGATCTATAGGTTCACCTACCGTTCCAAGTACTTTAAGTGAAGAGAGATCATATTTTTTAGGCTCATCTTTACCCATTTTATGAAGTACACGAATAGCTGTCGGTGCTGTGTAGAACTGTGTGATCTTATGGTCTTGTACCATCTTCCATGCACGTCCTGCATCCGGATAGATAGGAACACCCTCAAACATGACTGTCGTTGTACCCGCAGCAAGTGGTCCATACACGATGTAGGTATGCCCTGTGATCCAACCAACATCAGCCGTACACCAGAAAATATCATCACCTTTCACGTCAAAGACCCATTCAGTGGTCATTTGCGCCCAAAGGATGAAGCCTGCAGAGCTATGCTGTACACCTTTTGGTTTTCCTGTACTACCGGAGGTATAAAGTAAAAAGAGCGGATCTTCACTATCCATGATCTCAAAAGGACAAACATCTGACTGAGATCTGATCAATTCATTATAGTTATGGTCTCTACCCTCCACCCACTCTATAGGTTCATTGTTTCTCTTTACCACAAGTACCGCTTCGATACTCTCTCCACCTCTAAAGAGTGCATCATCAACCACATTTTTAAGAAGATAAGGTTTCCCTTTTCTATATGCACCGTCTGCCGTAATGACGATCTTTGCTTGAGCATCTTCTATACGGTCTTTAAGTGCCTCAGCAGAGAATCCACCAAATACGATAGAGTGAACAGCTCCTATTCTTGCACATGCAAGCATCGCATAGGCTGCTTCAGGGATCATGGGCATATAGAGTACAACTCTGTCACCTTTAGTTACCCCAAACTCATTTTTAAGCAGATTTGCCATTTTATTGACGCGCTGTGAAAGCTGTGCATAAGTGATCTTCTCTACATCACCTCTGTCACCTTCAAAAAGAATTGCTGTTTTATCTGCTTTATCTGCTAAGTGTCTGTCAATACACTGGTTTGATACATTAAGTTTCCCATTGGTGAACCATTCATAAAAAGGTGCATTACTCTCGTCAAGCACTTTATCATAGGGTGCTAACCAGTCTATCTTCTCATCAGCAAAACCTTTCCAAAACCCTTCATAGTCCTCTATAGCTCTGTTCTGTAACTCCCAATACGCATCCATACTTGGAATATACGCATTTTTTGCAAACTCCGGATTTGGTTGATATAGACTTTTTTCTGTACTCATTTAAAACTCCTATATGGTTATATATTTATATTGTAACATATAGTAAAGTATTTGAATATAATAAGGTTTAATAAGTTAGGATAGATTGGCAAGGGGAAATTAATCCCTTGCCATATTTTTATTTGATCATCATATCAAGGTATGAGAATCTAGCATGTACTACAGTTAGCCATAGCTTCGATCTTTGCTACGATTGATGGATCTTCAAGCGTAGAGATATCTTGAGTGATCGCTTCACCTTTTGCGATAGATCTTAGAATACGTCTCATTATTTTACCTGAACGTGTTTTAGGCAGACCCGGTGCAAAGATCATATCATCACACAGTGCGATATTACCGATCTCTTTTTTGATGATATTGTTGATCGCCTTAACCTCTTCTATTTCATCTGCCACACCCTCATCAGACTTAAGTACAACATACGCAAAAATACCTTCACCTTTGAGAGAGTGCGGTTTACCTACAACCGCTACCTCTGCTACATTATCATGCTTTTTGATCGCTGCTTCAACTTCTGCTGTTCCCATACGGTGTCCGGAAACGTTGATAACATCATCTGTACGACCAGTGATCGTGATGTAGCCATCTCCACCATACACTGCACCGTCACCTGTAAAGTATACTGGTTTGCCATCTTTTTTCACATCGCCGAAGTAAGACTTTTTGTAACGCTCCTCATCACCCCACACACCACGGATCTGTGATGGCCAAGGGCGTGTGATACACATATATCCACTCTCCCCCTCTCCCACTTTTTCACCAGTCTCAGGGTCAAGGATCTCAGCTATGATTCCCGGTAGTGGAAGTGTTGCACATGCCGGTTTGATCGGTGTAGCTCCCGGTAATGGAGAGACAACATGACCACCTGTCTCAGTCTGCCAGTATGTATCTACGATCGCACATTTACTCTGACCTACTTCCTCATAGTACCATTTCCATGCCGGTGGATCGATAGGCTCACCTACCGTTCCAAGTACTTTAAGGGAAGAGAGATCATATTTAGCCGGCTCATCCTCACCCATTTTGTGAAGTACACGTATGGCAGTTGGGGCTGTATAGAACTGATTGATCTTATGTTCTTCTACCATTTTCCAAGGACGTCCTGCATCAGGGAAGGTAATAACACCCTCAAACATTACAGTCGTAGCACCCATTGCAAGCGGTCCATACACAATATACGTATGCCCTGTGATCCAACCCACATCTGCCGTACACCAGTAAGTATCATTTTCTTTTACATCAAATACCCACTCCATAGTCATTTGTGCCCAAAGAATGTATCCAGCAGTGTTGTGCTGTACCCCTTTTGGTTTACCTGTACTTCCTGAAGTATAAAGTAAGAAAAGTGGATCTTCACTCTCCATAGGTTCAGCATCACATTTTCCTGACTTACTCTTGATAAGTTCGTTATAAGAGTAATCACGTCCAGCTACCCAGGTTACCTCTTCATTGTTTCTTTCTACAACCAGAACTTTTTTAACCGGTGTATCACCTGTCAGTGCTGCATCTACCACTGGTTTCAACATATATGGTTTTGTTTTTCTGTAAGCACCATCTGCTGTGATCACTACTTTTGCTTCAGCATCTTCAATCCTGTCACGCAGTGCTTCAGAAGAGAATCCACCAAATACAATAGAGTGGATCGCACCGATACGTGCACAGGCAAGCATTGCATACGCAGCTTCAGGGATCATAGGCATATAGATAACAACTCTGTCACCTTTTTTAACACCAAAATCCTCTTTAAGAAGATTGGCAAACTTGTTTACGTTGTAGTAAAGATCGAGATAGGTAATGACCTGTTTATCCCCTCTGTCACCTTCGAAGATGATCGCAGCTTTATTCTTACGCGTTTCTATATGACGGTCGATACACTGATGTGCAACATTGAGTTGACCACCATCGAACCACTTCACGAACGGTGCATTACTTTCATCCAGTACTGTATCAAATGGCTTGAACCAATCTATTTTCTCATTTGCATAATCAGCCCAGAATCCTTCATAGTCATCTGTCGCTTTTTTAACTAACTCGTTATACTCATCCATACTCTTGATGGTTGCATCTTTAGCAAATTCAGGGTTTGGTTGATAAATATCTTTTAACATTTTATTCCTTTTTTCATGTATATAATTAAAATAAGTCTAACATATTTTATTCGCGAAAGGAAGTAAATTTAAGAGAGGTTTTTAAATAGGAGTAATTTACTCCTATTTGTAACATTCTTCCATAATTACTATCCAAATATTGACTTGTACCTGATAAATCTAAAAAATCTTTTTTAACATATTTATCTCCTCGTCGTCTTAACAGATTTACTTTGTTTTAATTTGAGATACATCATTGCTGTCATTACTGCATCATTAAGCGCATCATGTGCTTGCAGTTTTGGTAATGCCAACTCTTCCAAGATCGTATCAAACCTCAAATCTATATTTCCTTGAGGAATAGTGGCAATTTTTTTATCATAATAGATCGCAGATACCTCCTCTTTTTTATTGGGTAAAGTGATACCAAACATCGGTTTGATATATTTGTTTATCATTGCTACATCAAATTCAAGATAATAACCGACAAGTTTTCTGTTTCCAATATAATAAAGAAACTGCTCTATCGCTTTTTCTATGGGTATAGCTTCGCCCAAGTCACAATGACGTATTTGGTGGATAGTAATACTCTCATGATTTATCTGCTTGTTTTGCTTAACAAATATATGTATAGCTTCATTTGTAAGGATTTTATTTCCTTTTACTTTTACTGCTCCAATAGAGATAATGTCATCAATTTTTGGGTTTAACCCTGTGGTTTCACAGTCGAAAACAACCACTTCATCATTCTGCGTATCATCAAACAAAAATGCAAATCGTTCATCACTAAGATGTTTACGGTTCCATTTTAGTTTTAAAGTATTGAACATATTAGCCCACCATACTCAGATGAAAATGGTAACTCACTACCTTTTTAAACTCTTCAACCGTTTTGAGAGCCTCTTTAAGCGTATCTCTTTCAAGTTTACTCAAAGTGCTTAAACAGATATAGTTATCTATCTCTTTTTCTTTTTCAAGTTTTTCCAACTGAGAATGCAGTCTTAAGGTATTGATGACTTCCAACGTTTCAAGTAGATCTCCGGCATCTTCTTTACTCATATAGCCAATATCATTCAGTGCCTTGATACGCTCTGTAGTATTGGTTTTATGGATTCCATGTTCAAGTGCCAAAGCTCTTACACCATGAATAAGTGCGAACAAAGCCCCCTTTTTAATATCTATCTCGTCTTTATGTCCTTTATCACTTGACACAAAACGGGAAAATAACCCAAGTGGAGATTCAAAGCTCTCTATAGATCTTGCAAAATGTGGCAAAAACGCTTTATGCTGCTTTATCTGTTCCATTAAAAAATCACGAAGATCTTTAAAAATAGAGATCTTTCCTGCAACTGCAAATGTATCAAAAAAGATAGCCATATCCATAAGATCATCATTGCCGGGTGAAGTGATCCATCTGCGAATATCCTCTTTATATTTTGTTGTACTTTTTGCCCATTTAGGATTAATGACCATCACATTTCCCTTACATCTTGGAAAACCTATTGCATCCAGTGTTTCTGTAAATTTTAAAGTGATCTCTACTTGATCTTTCGGTTCAAATCCTTCTTCAAAGATCAATCCGTTATCCTGATCTGTTTTGAGTATTTGCTCACCTCTGCCTTCACTCCCCAAGAGTATGAGTGTACATCTGTCATGCCATTCATGCGGGAAAATAAGCTCAAACAGTTTTGCATACATTTTTTTATGCATTTCAGATACAAGTCTCGCAATATATCGTGATTTTACACCTTTTAAATGCAATGTCTTGATCATGGTATCAATTCTCTTTGAGGCATCGATCACGCTTTGAAGATCCGTTGCTTTTTCTATCTGTACATGAATGATGTGTGACTGATTTGCAAAATGACTGAGCAGATCGATCAATTCAAGCAGACCGATCACTTCTTCCTCTGCATTTAAAACAGGAAGATGTTTAATGGAACGCCCTGTCATTAAAAGAAGCACATTAAAGAGCAACTCTCCTTCTGTAACAGAAATAATAGGATACGTTTGTATCTGAGAAATGATCGTCAAATTCTTTTCTTCATGGTGAAGGATATACTCTCTAAGATCAGCATCGGTAACAATACCGTATCCTGATTCATTTTTCACAAGCAATGCTACGGCACTTTCATTTTCCATCTTGGTGATCGCATCAATAATAGGCATAGTATGATCTACAATACACGCAGAGTGCAAAATACTGTCATCAACACGTGTCAGCATCATATCTGCCATTTTAGCACTCTCTTTTCTCTCTTTAAGCATATCCATTCGCTCTACAATGGAAGAGAAAAAATAATTTTTAAATTCACTGTTTTTCTGACACAATTCTAAAAATACTTCTTTAGGTATTTCATAACATATCAATTCTTCATTGACTTTGTATTGATATGCTGATGGCTGATTTTTTATGAGTTCTATTCCACCAAAAACATCATCATTATGATAAATATCTATCAGTTCTTCACCATCTTTGGATTCAACAATACCTTTAATAATAAGGAAAAAAGTAGAAGGTATTTCATTTTCTTCAATTAGTACAGTATTTTCAGGATAATACGCAATTTGGGCACTCTCTTCTATACGTTTAAACGCTTTATTGTCCAAGAGTGAAAAAGGAAGATATGTTTTTAAGTTGTTTAACAGTGCTATCATTTGTCTGATCCTCTATAAGTTGAATACTCTAAATAACCTAGCGAACTAGATTATATAGAATACTGAAACAAAGCCCAAAAGGCTCTGTTTTATTTTTAGTGCTCAGATGCACCCTCTGCACCAATACCAGTTTGTGATCTGATATCCTGTGCTTCAAATGCTTCTATCTCTTTGGCTGCCGCATCACTTTTATCTGTGATAGAGAAGAACCAGATACCTATAAAGGCTACTGTTACAGAAAAGAGTGCTGGATATTTATATGGGAAGATCGCTTCTGTATTTCCAAGAATAGCAACCCATACAATAGGTCCAAGGATAACAAGCAATATAGCTGTTCCAAGTCCAAGACTACCACCGATAATCGCACCTCTTGTAGTCAATTTACTCCAGAACATAGAAAGGAAAAGAACTGGGAAGTTAGCAGATGCTGCAATAGCAAACGCCAAACCAACCACAAAGGCAATATTTTGTTGTTCAAAAGCAATTCCAAGTAATATAGATAAAATACCAAGAGCAACCGTTGCCATTTTAGAAACTTTCATCTCTTTGGCTTCATCTACTTCACCATGTTTGTTAAATACATTTGCATAAAGGTCATGTGAAATTGCCGATGCACCCGCCAATGTAAGACCGGATACAACTGCAAGGATCGTAGCAAATGCAACTGCTGAAATGAATCCTAAGAAGAAGTTACCGCCTACTGCATGAGACAAGTGAATCGCTGCCATGTTTTTACCACCAAGGATCGGAGATCCACCAGAGATTGCTTGTTTCGCAAGGTCAAGATACTCAGGGTTGTTAAGAACCATGATGATCGCACCAAAACCAATGATGAAAGTCAAGATATAGAAGTAACCGATGAAGCCTGTTGCATAGAAGACAGACTTTCTAGCTTCTTTGGCATCTGCAACCGTAAAGAATCTCATAAGGATGTGTGGAAGACCAGCTGTACCGAACATCAATGCCACACCAAGTGAGATCGCTGAAATCGGATCTGATACCAATCCACCAGGTGCCATAATAGCTTCTGCTTTAGGGTGAACTTCAACTGCCTTAGCAAACATTGCTTCAAGAGAGAAGTCAAACTGATAAAGTACCGCAAGTGCCATAAAGGTTGCACCCGAAAGCAAAAGAACCGCTTTAATGATCTGTACCCATGTTGTTGCAAGCATACCACCAAATGTCACATAAAGGATCATCAGTGTACCCACAAGTACAACTGCTAACTCATAAGGAAGACCAAATAGAAGTTGGATCAGTTTACCCGCACCAACCATTTGAGCGATCAAGTACAAGATCACTGTTGCAATAGAACCAAAGGCAGCCAATGTTCTGATAGGGGCTTGTTTAAGTCTATATGCTGCAACATCTGCAAAAGTATATTTACCAAGGTTTCTAAGTCTTTCAGAGATCAGGAAAAGAATGATCGGCCAACCAACAAGGAAACCAATAGAGTAAATAAGACCATCATAACCAGCCAAATAAACCAAACCGGAAATACCAAGGAATGATGCTGCGGACATGTAGTCACCTGCGATCGCCATACCATTTTGGAAACCTGTGATCCCACCACCAGCTGTATAGAAATCTTTCGCTGTTTTTGTTCTTTTAGCCGCCCAGTACGTGATCATCAATGTACCACCAACAAAAAGCAAGAACATAACAATTGCAGAAATATTAAGAGGTTGTTTTTCTACTTCACCCTCTATGGCACCTGCTGCATATGCACCTACACTTAGAAATAAAGGTAAAGTTAATAGTAATAATTTTTTCATTATGCCATATCTCCTAACTCTTCTCTTACTTCTTTAGTTAACTGATCAAACTCACCGTTTGCTCTTCTAACATAAATTCCTGCCAATATAAATGCAATGATAATAATGGCAATTCCTATAGGAATCCCAATTGTAATTACACCTGAACCTATTTTAGCACCTAAAAGTGCCGGGTTAAATGCAATAGTCATAATGAATGCATAGTATACAACCAACATAATGATAGAGAGAGTCCAAGCAAACTTGCTTCTCTCACTCACTAATTTTTGATATTTAGGGTTATTTTTAACCTGTTCTACCTGTTCTTTTGTCATTGTTATTCCTTTTAAAAGTTATAGTTTGCAATAAGTCTATACTCATCCCAGTCTAAACCAGGTGCAAAATCTCTTGGGTAGTTAGCTCTTAGTCTTAAGTTCAGACCTTTTACCGCTGCTACATCATATTGAATGTCAAATCCAGACTCACTTGCTGTCCAAGCTTGTCCAGGTTTATATGTGTTTGCTTGACCGATATCGAATTCTACATAATATGCTGTTGCTTTTAGACCCAGATCTGCAAATTTGTATGTAGCAGCTGCTTTCCAAGTATCTGTGTCAGCAAAGAACATATGTCTTGTTACCATACCTTGTGTAAATGCCGGCATACCACCCCAAGGAGTGATAATACCACCATTCATCGCAGCATCACTGTCACTTGTTACAGAATAAGCAGCATATCCACTAAGACCACCAAACGATGCACCTAACTTAGCTGCAAAATAGTTACTGTCTACTGAAGCTGCAAAAGCATCACCAATATCAGTTTCATTAATATATTGTGCAGAAGCTTTCATTTTTACACTATCACTTAAAAGGCAATTCCATCCATAATCAGCTTGAAGATAAACTGCATTAAGAATATCCCATGCGATGTAATCCCATGCTTGTAGTTTTAAACCTTCTATACCTGTATAGATCGCTGCTAAAGCAGTAACACCAGCAGTACTATTATCAATACTGCCGTCACCATTTATATCATTATAACCCAAGGCAATAGTTCCCATATTAGAGAAGTGACCACTTGTACCCTCTTTAAATCCTAAACCATAACCACTTTGAAGTGAAAGAGCACCTGGTGTGTACACATTTGAAAATGTACCGGTTGTCTCTCTTGTCACATGAGCAGCGATCAATGTAGTATTTTCCACATTTGTATTGCTCAATACCGCTGCTTCAAAAAGGTTGGGTAACATTCTCGCATCATCTGCACCAGTCATAGGTGTATCAAGTCTTTGACGACCTATTTTGATATTTGTATTACCAAAGGCATAATTGATATATGCTTGTCCGATAAATGCATAATTATCAAATGCATCACCATAAAGTGATGGATCATAACTTGCAGATCCTATTACATCTGCATCCTCACTATGAATATTAAATCCATAAGTACCATAAGCTGCAACTACAGCAGTGAAACCATTAAAATCTGGTGATTTATAACCAATGTACCCACCTGTTGCAAGTGAATTACGGTTATTAACAAGTGATCCTGAATAGGTTCTGTCAATATAAAAAGTTCGAGACTGTCCAAAAACCTCTCCCCAATCCGCTTCCACTTCTGCCACTACCGGCTCTACTGGCGCAATGTCTCCACCCGCCATGATCATTGTTGATGCTATTACTGATAGCAATACTGTTTTTTTAAGATTCGGCATTTAGTGCCTCACTGTACTGAATTTTAATTCTTGTCATTTTATTCCTCCAAAATTTGTTCAATTTTATTATGAAAGATAAAAATAGCATTGGTATAGCATTGTGATTATTGACGAAGATAGTAGATATGAAAAAACGTATTTGTAACATTCTGTTACATAATCATTCATAGATTAATGGTTTTTATTGATCCTGTAGCCTATTCCCTTTAGACTCTCTATGAGATCTTCTTTAATGACTTGTTTTACTCTATGCATCTCTGCCCTTATGGTAGCATTGTCTACATGGCTATCATGCCAAACATAGTGTCTTAGCATGTCAAAGTCAACTATCTTGTTGATGTTACAAGCAAACAGATTAATGATCTGTGCCTGTTTGGGAGTGAGTGTTTGTTCTTCATTATCAAATAACAACCTCTGTTTTTCAAGATCATACACATACATTTTACTGATCTTGACAAGACTTTTTGATTCTATATTTGCCATTTTAAGCAGTCGGTCTATATGTAATGTAAGTTCTTTTAGATGAAAAGGTTTTTTTAAGTAGTCGTAGCACCCTAGCTCGTAGGCTTTGCTTATCTGTTCTATCTCGGTAATGGCAGAGATAAAGATAGTTGGTACAAACATTTTTTCTTTTTGTAACTTTTCAAGTAAAGAAAGCCCATCTATAGAGGGAGTATTGATATCAAAAATAAAAAGGTCATAGCTATTTTCCATGCAGTTTTTAAATGCTTCTTCTCCATCTTCAAATGCATCTACTTCGTATCCTGTAACTGTTAAGTATTCAACCATTGCACTTTGCAACATCAATTCATCTTCAAGCAACAGTACTTTCATTTAATGCTCCTTTTTAAACCTATAGATAAATGCTGTCATATTATCATCAGATTGTACTTCTATCTCTATATTTTCTTTTTTACAGATCGTATAGACTATTTCCAGACCCAACCCAAATCCACCTCTTACATCATCTTCACGCTTAAACGCTTTAAATATGCCTTTTGTATCTTCTATTTTAGGGGAGATACTTACAAATTTCAATACTATTTCTTCTTTCTCCTGAACAAGAGACACTTTTACCTCTGTACCTTTATTGGCATATTTAATGGCATTTGACAAGTTATTGTCTATGATCCTTTGTAACTCTTCCTCAGAAAAGTAAAGCCAAATATCATCTTGGATCTCCGATATGATGTTATGCCTGTTACCCAGTGCAATCTCTGAAAAAAAGTCGATCCTGTCTTCAAGAAATGTAGATATATTTATATTCTTTTTCTCATATACAAAACGATCTTTTTTTACCATATAGCTTAGGTCAGAATATATATTACTGATAATTTTACTTGCTGCTTCTATCTTTGAGAGGTATCTATTCTCTCCCTCTTTCATTTTAAACAGATCAATATGTGTCATGATCACTGCCAGTGGTGTATTGATCTCATGAATAGAGTGCTTGATGAAACTGTCTTGTGCTTTTACCAAAGAGTCACTAAATGCTTTCTCTTTTTCAAGCAGATCATTCTGAATACTCAAATATTTTGTTTTTTGCTCAACTTTTGACTCCAGTGTCAGATTCATCTCGTTAAGTTTTTGTTTTCTCTGACGGATAACAGTGATCATCGCATTAATATAATGCACCATTTTTTTAAACTCAGAGAGTCGTATCTTCTTTTCATCCATCATAATGTAACTTGAGGAGGCTTCTTCAAAGTAATGACTGAATGTGGCTATCTCTTTTTTGAGTATGCGATTTATGATCACTATCCCTATAATGCCTATTATAAATAAAATACTTAACAAAAATACCATTTTGAAAGAATAAAAATTGAGTCTCTCTTTAAGTGTATTTCTTTGATTTTGAATATGCTTTTCTACTTCATCAAGATAGACACCTGTGCCAACCATCCAACTCCAAGGTTCAAACGATTTTGCATAAGATACCTTTGGACTCAATGTGCCGGTAGTTGGTTTTAGCCACTGGTACTCTACAAAACCACCCTCTTTTTTTTGTGAAATATCTATAAGGTCTTTGATGACCATGACACCATTGGTATCTCTGGTATCATAAAGGTTTTTACCTATATTTTGCTTCTGTACAGGATCGGAAAGTACTATCCCGTTAAAATCATAGATAAAGATATACCCCGTACCATCTTGCCTTCCATAAAGTTGCTCTATAGCATGAAGTATCTGTTTTTTCAAGACCTCTTCATCTTGCTGCATATTTCTATGTTTGTATGTATTGCTGATGAAATCAAGTACACGCGTAGTATCAAATACTATGGTGTCCTTTTGTTTTTGAATAAAAGATGATTGCATACTTTTAGCTTCATTGTCAAAGTTTTGATACTCTTTATAAGCTACAATGGATGCAAATACAATAATAACTACAAACATCATAAGCATAGCAATAATATGTATGCCTGCTATGGTTTTATGTTTAAATATGTTCAGAGACATATGAGTTTTAAACGACTTCTATCTTTTCTACAACATCCAAACCAAATCCTGCAAGCCCTACAAATTCAGTCTCTTTGTTCGTGGTAATAAGGTTGATATTTTTAATACCCAAGTCTTTAAGTATCTGAGCACCTACACCAAACTCTCTAGCTTGCTCTTGTGAGATGACTTTTGTGTCCAGAAAGACAAGTACACCACCATTTTGTTTCAGATAATCTATAGAGTTGTTAAGTGCAGAAAAACGTTTATCATCAAGCACAAGATCAATATCTGTACCTATGTTATGAAATTTTACATTTGCAGTTTCATGTGACTTGTAGAACTGCATCACTGTATGTGTTCTGTCTAAGTGATCTTGATAAATGATCTTTTCTACTTTAATTCCTCTTAGCTCACTCTCTTCTTCAGATATACGCTTTATCAACTGTTCGTTTGCTAAACGATACTCAACGATGTCAGAGATGTACACAATAGCCATATCATGCTCTTTAGAAAAGATCTCAAGGTCATCCATACGTGCCATTTTCCCATCATCTTTGATGATCTCACAGATGACTGCCGCAGGAGCCAGTCCCGCCAGCTTACAAATATCTACAGAACCCTCTGTATGTCCGGTACGTACCAACACCCCACCATCTTTAGCAATAAGCGGGAAGATGTGTCCAGGGCGTACAAAGTCACCTGCTACGGTCAAAGGGTTTGCAAGCTTAGAGATACAGTCATCTCTCTCTGCTGCAGAGATACCCGTCTCAGCATTCGTAGAATCTATCGAAACAGTAAATGCTGTCTCATAGTTGGAAACATTATTGCTTACCATAGGCATAAGATCAAGTTTAGCTGCTATCTCTTTGGTTACAGGCGTACAAATGAGCCCTCTTGCCTCTTTTGCCATGAAGTTAACCATCTCTGGTGTAGAAAATGTCGCTGCATATACAAGGTCACCCTCATTTTCACGATCCTCATCATCCATCATGATGATCATCTTCCCTCTTTTTACTTCGTCTATCGCTTTCTCTACTCTTTTTATTGCATCTGTTGACATCATTGCTCCATTACTAATACATATATATATTTATTTTATTGAGGATATTATACCTTTTCATACTTCATATACATCATTTTAATACTTGATTTTAAACTTTTTACATTATTTTTTCAATATCTCTTGACATGTGAAACATTTGGTGCTATAATGCCGTCCACATAAGCAGTAAGCTTGTGAAGATTGGGGTATCGCCAAGCGGTAAGGCACTAGTTTTTGGTACTGGTATTCGGGGGTTCGAATCCCTCTACCCCATCCATAAGATTTAATCTTAGTTTAATTAAACTAAGATACAATCTCACTTCCAAATAGATCGAAAGATTTATTGAAATTCCTGTCGCGGGATAGAGCAGTTTGGTAGCTCGTCGGGCTCATAACCCGAAGGTCACAGGTTCAAATCCTGTTCCCGCAACCAATTTAAACCCCCACTACACCGTAAGTACAAGCTATTTTACACTTTTTATCCAAACCCTTAATAATGCTTAGGTACATATCTTAGGTACATATTGGCGTACATTTTGCTAGGTACATATTCTTAGGTACATTTCTCAAGTATTTATATTTTCTTCTTTTTTTATGATTTTTTTAAATGTAGGTTTTTTCTTAGGTACATATTGATAAATTTATGATTTTTTTGTGTAGTATTGTTACAACTTGTATATTTTCGTAACTTTTTCAAAGACAATGTGCAAAAAATAACTTATCGCTTCATCTAAGCCCATTATCTTGTTCTTGTGACCATTTCTATCAACTCCCTCTCAGATAACCCACTAAGCCATTTTCTCTGCTCTGCTTCATAGTCTTGTATAAACTGTAGCTCTGTTTTAGAGAGTGCTTTAGTGTCACCCTGTATGAGGTATAGGAGTTCATCGTCTGTAAGGTCTGCTGTCCGTTTCTGTAGCAAGGATTGATACTTATCGCACCTAGAGTTACCTGCTGTCTTTATCACTTGACTGACTACAGATTTATCTACACCCTGCATCTGTTTAAGTATGTCCTTGCTAAGGTCTACTTTGTCCACATAGTACCTGATAACCTCTGCCTTTTCATTTGGCGTGATAGCCTTTAGCTCTAACTGGTTTATCCTGTGCTTTCGTCCTCCAAACATTATAAATCCTCTAGTGCTTTTATACGTGCTTCTAGCTCTGTGACCTCATGCCCTTTCACATAAGAGTTAGAAACTGCTTCTATTGTCCTGAGTTGACTCTCGTTTATCTCACCATTTGCATAAGCCTTTGTAGCTGTAGCAAGATTGCTAAGTGCATCATTTGCATTGGTAGGCTTCTTTATGTTTATCAAGGGATTGAACAAGCACAAACGCTTAATAAGCATTTGCTGGTTGGTAGGATTAGTTTCAAGGGTATTAAGTACAGTTTGAGTCACTTGCTTAGATAGTGTAAGTCTACCTCTTTGAATACTGTCTTTTAAGTCTTTATTAGTGGATAGTGTTTGACGTCCTATGTTTAGACTTTGTGAAATCATCACATTGTTAAACCCTTGAGAAGTGAGTTCTTCTACTTGATTTAATAGATCTGCAGTTATGATTGTTTTATGTCGTACCATGTTATATCTTTATAGTAATATGGTTTATTATATCGTTATATACTATGACATACAATGCATTTTTCTAATCAACATTAATATAACTTTTTAATCTTTTTAATAGTATAGAAGTTATTTTAATTAGTTAATCATATTACATTATAAAATATCCTATATAGCACATTTTATAAGGTTTTCTATTGAAGGGTACAGATTTATGTGCTGCAAACGTCGCTACAGCGAATAACCTTATAAAATATGTTAGATTATAAGGTTTTGAAAACTAGCCATTTATCTAGAAAGATATTCTAAATCTTTCTTTTATATTAATTTAATAAAAGTAATACTATAATATATTATTATAATAGTTTAAATTGAAAGGATAGAAAATGAAACTAACTAGAAACATACACAAGATCGTTGTGACTTCGATATCAGTTGCTTTAGCCGCTGTACTTATGACGCCAACTGCTTTTGCGGAGGAAGCAACGCCAGGTTACAACACCAAATAAAGCTTGGTTTGGAATGCTTAGGCTCTATGGACCACTACAGCCATGGTTTGATAAAACCTGGATACCTGGTGATTTTGAATTGGTGAAATAAAGAGCACTTACTCTTCATCACTGTGCTCAGCTACGGCTGAGTCAACCATCATAGAAACTTCTATCAAAAACAATTTCTAAAGGAAATTATTATGAAAACATCTTTAATCATATTCTTGGCATCAATCTTAGCATCATCATTTCTCTTTGCAGATAAAATTGTAAAAACATCAAATCCAGTTGCAAAAGTAATAGTAGCGGACGAGATCATTGACAAAAATGACACTGCCGCTCAAAAAGTAATTAAAGGTAAAGCCGTTCAAGGTGATCACCGTAAGAAAAGAAGAATTGAACGAGAAATAAATCACTAGGCCTTTACTACTTCATTCAGCTAAAGTATGAAAACCTTATAAAAAATATATAATATTATAAGGTTTTCATCCCACATTTAAAATACTTACATACCGCTATAGCGACAAACCTTATATTCTATGTTAGATTATAAGGTTTTGATTATTACATACGAAACGATCGATATTCCGTCTAATAACCTAATAAGCTTTTTTAAATATTTTAAGGTTCTCTTGCATTTGAGTAATGAAGTCTCCATGCTCAGGCCGGTTCATACAGGGATCAATCACAATATTTTTAAGCCCTAGGCTTCGAATATATTCAATATTTTCCGCTACCGGTTTCCCTTCCCACATCATCACCTTTGTAGGATGTACTGCAAGAAGCGTTTTTATGTCAGCTTTCGCTTTTGCATCGATCTTCATCTCTGGTTCCCAAAGCAATGCCTTAAGGTTGAGGCCGTAAGCACGTGCAAAATATTGGTAGACAGGATGTGAGGCAATGATAGGTTGTTCTTGATCTTTAATGACATTTTTAAAAGATGTATCAAGTTGTTGAAGTTCCTGCTTCAACTCAAGAAACGACTGCTCTATCTGCGCTTTATGTTCAGGTTCTAAACGAACCAATGCATTTTTAATCGCTTCAGCCTGCTTGATGGCCTGCTGCATGTCCAACCATGTTGTAAAAGCGGTGCCTGCATGAGAGTGTTCGCCACCAGGTCCATGGGTGTGGTCTGCACTTTCTATATGAATGAGCTCTTTTTCAAAAGCCTTAGATGTATTGACTAGTTTAGACTCAGGAAGAGAAGCGGTACTTCGCCATTTGGCATAATCAGCACCATTTAAAATGATCAAATCTGCCTGGGCAAAACTGAGTATCTCTTCCGTATTGGGTTGCCAAAAAGCTGGGTCAACATCTTGGGGTACAGGGTAAACAACCTGCACACTCTTTGGGGCCATACGTTGTGTAAAATAATAGAGCGGATAATTGACTGTATAGACCTCTTTTGATGTTCTGTCCTCTGTTTGTATCTGTTCTTTTGATTCGTTGCATCCATTCATCATAACAATGAGAACGAATGTAAAAAGTAATTTTTTAAGCAAGTGAATCCTTTTAAAGTATTAGATAAATCATTTTATCACCCAGCATATTCATGACCAATACCGAGATAGAGACTAAGACTGAAGCAATAAGCAACACAGAAATAATCTCCCCTAAAAGCAGCATCTTCACTCTAAACGGTGAAGCACCGATCTTCAAGATCGTTTGAAGTTCATTGCGTCTTAGGCGAATGGAGAGCATAAACACCAGGAAAGCAATAGCAAAGGTTGCTGCCAATATGATCAGCAAAATAACCAAAGCGAGATTTTTAATGTCAAAAATGGTATCGATAAGGCTCGCAATGACCTTATGAGGTTCAATCAGCATCTGCAATGGGTTATCACTCATATAGCGTCCCATCAAAATGCTTTTTGACTTATGGTCATGAGGTAAAACGATCGCTGCATTGACAGGAAAGGCAGATTTTTTACCGTGAAAATGAAAAGAATTCATGTTTTCAGACGTAATATAGCTGTATTGCATCAGTGATGCATTGGCTATAAGTGTTTCGCCTTCACGTTTGAGTATGCTCTTAGGATCGTTTTCAAGTTTATCATGCCCATGTGCAAGTCCTTCAATGATCCAGGAGGTTTTAATATCGCTAAAGACTGCATTGTCATCCGCAGTGGCACTAGGTTTTAAAACACCGACTACATCCATCTTCAAGGGGTATGTTCCGGCTATATCGAAAACATTATCCGGCGAGGAGATAATGGTGTCCCCGACTGAGACACCAAGTTTTTTTACTGCGTTACTTCCGAGAACACACTCACCAATACGTACAAAATGACGTCCCTCTTGCACTTGTAGATTTCTAAAGGTGAAATAATCAAGTGTTGTACCGATAATAGGTGAACTCTTGACATGATATTTACGGTAGATAGGAATGACATTTGTTAGTGTACTTTCATGCAATGTTTCGATCTCACTGTATGTCATAAGGGGAAGTTCTTGATCGGCAAAATAAAGGGCAGATAGTACTAGGTCAAGTTTGCTTCCCTGTGCTCCTAAAAGCAGTGGTGTGGATTGGGCACGTGCTTGCAGGTGTTCATTGGTGATAGACGAAACGATGCTGAGTCCCAAAGGGATGGCAGCTACAAGTGCTAGTGACAAAGAAAGCGTGATGATTTTTGCACGATAGAACAAGAGGTAGCGCAGCAGTAGATAAGAAAGATCACGCATCCTTCTCTCCTTTAAGCAACTGTGTAAAATCAATGACCCTGTCAAAGCGTTTGGCAAAGGTATGATCATGCGTGACAGTTATGAGTGTTGCTCCCTCTTTTTTGACAAACTCCAGTAGCATATCAGCCACAAGATCGGTATTCTTTGGATCAAGGTTATCTGTCGGTTCATCTGCAATAATGAGTTTTGCTCCGGTGATAAGAGCACGCATGATGGCAACACGTTGTTGTTCTCCTTGCGAAAGCTGTGAAGGATAACGTTGAAGTTTGTCTTCCATACCGAATGTTCCGGCTATCTCTTTAGCCCTTTCTACTGTCTCTTTTTCAATGTGAAGTGTCTTGTCCAGGCGGTACGGCAGAAGAATATTATCTAAGACATTCAGATACTCAAGCAGCTCAAAAGACTGAAAGACCATACCGATATGGGCAATACGATATCGACGCAAGGCCTTTTCATTTTGTTGTTTTAGTGATGTGCCATTAATGATGATATTACCACTTTGAGGGCGACTGACACCGCAGATCAGATTGAGTAAGGTTGTCTTGCCTGAACCACTGGGTCCCGTTATGGCAATGCTCTCTCCTTTCTTGATGGACAAGGCAGAGATATCCAAGCTGAAGTTACCATCAGGATAAGAAAAGTGAAGATCATTAATAAGGATCATGACTATTTGATCCTCTCTTCATTGTAAACCTTCATCGTTTTGATCTTCCATACTTTGTTCACAGGCTCAATGACAAATTCTGCATCATAATGGTTTGCACGCTGATGTATATGACCCCAGTGTCCAACTGACCCGTTCACATCCCATGAACCGTCAAGTGCATAACCATTGTCTAACTCTGTGAGTTTTAGATCTTTGATCTCAATGGTATCGACACTCGCTTCTGCCCCGCCTTGGTTTTTCAGTTCTAAAGAACGTTTGACCTGCAGGTAGATATCACTTAAGAGATCACCATCCACACTTTTAGAGAGGGCATCATAGATCGCACCTTCCTCTTTAAAGACAAAAGAGCGGTAAACATTATTCAGTAATTCATGCAGAAGCAAGCGTGCATCTTTATTGTCAAGTTTAGCCTCTATCGGTGAATAGATATTGATTTTTACCAATGGCCAGCTGAGCAGCGCTGCAAGCAGAGAAATAATCGCCAACATAAGCAAGATCTTCTTCTTTCGCAAGATATAGAGTGTTATCAGTACTAAAAACAGTGTACCCAGAAGCAGTGCAATCCAAGGAAGAGCTATAGTACTTTGGGTGACATGCACCGTATTGATACTATGGTCTTTTGGAAAGCGAAGATAGTTGGTCCATACCAATTTTCTGTTATCGGGATCAAGAAAATGGTAAAAAGGACCCGCTTCATCTGTTATCGTTGCCGGGATATAGTTGATCTTATCACTGAATAGATCCCAATCCACATATACCTTTTGAGGCAGTGAAGGAACGGGATAGGTGTAGATGATACCCAAAGTCGCTGTACTTGTCGGCAGATCTCTTGGCGGTGTGATAACACCGCTGCGTTTGAGCGTACGTTCAATAAAATGGATGCGGTCAAGTTGTGGCACAGCCTCTTTACCGTCAATGGTCACCTTGGCTCGATCCATTAAAAATGCTGCTACTTTTGTTTTAATCACCTTTTGATCCGCCACTGTGAGGATCTCTTTGCCCTCAAGTCCCAACTCTGTCCACTCTTGCAAGTCCTTAGGACGCAGAACAAACTCTTTGCGTACTTCATAAGGTTCTATATATAAAAAGAGCGACATCGGGTGACGATATTGACGTGAAAGAGCCTTACTTGAAAATGCTGAATAGAAGGGGTCTTCCCAGTTCAGTATCAGTGTCTGTTCATGGGCAAGGTAACGAAAATCATTCACAGCTTGTTCCATGTGATAAAGGATAAATCCGATTGTGGCACGATTATCGATGACTTTGATCAGAAGTTCCTTAGGGTTAGAATGCACAAAGGGGTACTCAATGCTGAGATGCAGAACATTAGGTGCATTAGAACTTTGCAACGGAAGAGGAACACCAGTAATAGGATCACGCAGTAGTTTTGTACCAGGACGTATGTCGGTGACACAACCATTAAGTGCATTTCCATCAGCAATGAGCATCATTTTTTCACGAAGATAACGCTGGGTACGTATATTGAAGTCTTCGGGAGGAAGACCTTTTAATGCTCGTAATGACTCGGGGTAAAGCTCAAGAAACTTGTCAACATCCTTTAAACCTATCTCCAGCTCTAAACGGACGCTCTTTTGCTCTACATAATACTGTGCGATTGTTGGACTCTGCATCGATTTATTGATAATGATTGCATCCGCAAAGGCAGTCGTGAATCCTAGAAAGAGGGATATGATAAAGAAAAAAAGAGGCATATATTCTACTTATTGTCATGAATTGGTATTAAAATCTATTAGCTAGCATCCATAATGATTAGCCATCTTCGTTACAGATGACTAATTATAACTTATTTCATGTGATGTTCTTTTTTAAACTCAGTTACCATTGGTTTTAGAGCATCATCAACATTCCATTTACCCTCTCTAATATAATCAGTGATTGGATCTGGGACAGTTCCTTTTGCCGGTGGACTCGGTACTTTGTTTGGTCCAGGAACACCCCATGCCTGATCAGGAGAAACGATATCACGTACCTTGATCTCTTCTTTGGTAATATTCCAAACCATATTATCAGTGGCAAGTGTCAACGGACCGCTATAGGTCTGTCGAACACCATCATAGATTCCATAACGTGTGTCCGCATCATTAAAGAAGTGATAACCGATCGCAAGTCTAGGTTTGATTTCACTCATTACCTTACCAAATGCTGGTGGTGCAGTATGTACTCGTGTACCGACACCCAGTGCCTGTCCTGGCGACTGACCATACAACTCAACTAATTGTGAAGGTGTCAAGAAAGTTTCATGAATGGCAACATCAGCATTTTTTGCATATTTGATGTACCATTTGTTCGGAAAAGTATCCCCACCGATAACAACTTTTAATCCTGCATATTCCATAATGAAACTCACAGCACCATCGCCCGCATGTATCGCCGGAATTGAGCGAATCGTTACCCCATTTTCCTGATAAACGATCTTGTTTTCTGCTTTATAGTCAAACTCTATAACGGAGATCTTTCCAGGTTCTGCACTGAGTGCATAATCTCTGGTTCTTGCATCCCAAGTAAACGATTTTAGAAAATGTTCAACAGCATATTTAGTCCCCATGTCAGCTGTAGCACCGCTTGGTCCCCATATCTTCAATGGCCCTGTACGACCTGCAGTCCATCCGCCAGCCCATAATGTTGAGAGATCGCCCCAATGATCTGTATGCAGGTGGGTTAAAAAGACTTTGTCCAAATAATCATAAGGGATCATCAATGCCGCCACATTGACCATCGATCCTGTCCCGATATCAAACAGGAACTTGTCGCCGTTTCCCGCTTCAGCCAACCAGCATGTCGCCGCCTGTGAACGTCTTGCTGCAGGGAGACCGGTACCGCATGAGATAAGACGGATCTCATCTTTTTGCAACTCTTCCGTACCCGGATAATAGACATAACGATCCGGAGCCTCTCCTGTTGTCGATTTAACAACTCCACCTGCGGCAAAAGCTGCAGTAGTTCCAAGTAGTGCGAGTGCAAACCCGCTAGCAAGCAATGTTTTTACCATTGTATTTAGATTTTTCATTATTAATCCTTTTATCTTAAATTTACCAATGAATATTCAATCCGAGCAACGGACCATATTGTGTAGCATCATAAGCATAGGCATTTAACCCAGTTTCATCATTGTTATAGTCATAACCCATAGCCTTATACCCAAAGAAAACAGAACCCCAGTCGTTGAATGTGTAATCTGCCATCACTGAGGCATTCCAGACAAAATCTGATCCTCCCGCACCGATATCTGCACGGCTGAGCAAGAGCCAGTTATCAGAGATCGTGTAGGTGTTGCGCAATCCGACAAAACCATCTGTCCAGTTTTCACTAACATCGAGCAATTCGATGTTCGCAGGCTGCAGTGTCGTTTTTATCTTTTGTTGAGTATAACGCAATCCTAAGAGACCTTCCCATTTGCTACGCTCACTCCGACTGAAGGTATAGGCAGTACCGAGTTCAAACAAATAATTCTTATAATCGATATCCATTGAAGCTGTCGGTGTAATATCCTGTGTAGGGTCCAGCTCGACGTATTGTAATTCACTGAAATAGGTCCAGTCTCCTTTAGTGGCTTCAAAGTGAAATGTAGCGACCATGTTAAGATTGTCCAGGATATCACCAAAATTCAATACAAGCGGTGTGGTTACTGGCCCGATAGTGGAGTCACCATCGATATGCATTCCCCAGAGGAACATTGGCGCAAACTGAAACTTCCACTCATCGCCCACAGCCTCTTCAACTACAATAGGTTCAACGGGTGCTATATCACCACCTGCCATTAATACATTCCCAGCTATTGCTAAAAGTGAAACTGAACTTACTATTTTATTCATTTTCATTTTTATTCTCCTTCTTAATAGTATATACTATAGCATAATTATAACATATAATTAAAAATTGAATATATAGAAAATGGGAAAATATTACAAGTTTTTTATATTTATATTTTTTCTATTAAAATATAGAAAATAACTAAAATTATGTGCTATAGTTACAGATAAACATGAACTTTTAAAGCATATATATGGGCATAAGGAACTGTAATATGATACACAATAAAGACATTATATTTTCACTGCAAAAGATCACCATCTCCATACTCTTAGTGTTGTGTTTTGCAAGTTCTACACTTCAAGCTGCGGAAGAAGAACAAGAGGTCGCACTGGAGCTTTACCCTCAATGGTTATCTCAGGAAGATTATTCAGTACAGGGCAATATAGGTATCGAGAAAGATTTTCGAAGTGATGACTGGGTGGAATATTATGCAAAGCCTTCAATTGCCTATGCCCTTGATGGGAATTGGGCTCTACATGGCGGTTTGGGGTTTTACTATACTGACTATAAAGCAAGTGATAATAATCTTGAGATCAGACCGTTTCAAGGAATTAGTCATTTTCACCCATTGACTGAAAAATGGAAGTTGAGCACCTATTTTAGAGCAGAAGAGAGATTTCAATATAATACCAATACCTGGGACAAGGAAACCACTCTTCGACTGCGACTTCGTTTTCGTACAGACTACACATTTGATCCACTTTCAAAAAAGCACTCCTGGCATAAACTTACACTTGGCGTAGAGGGATTTAGAAGCAATAATGATGATCAGAATAATACGGATATTCGGGATAACTATACGTATGAATCCCGTGTTACATTCGGCCTTGAACGAAGTTTAAGTGAGCAGAACAAATTACGTTTTGAACTGGCATGGAAATACCAGGTGCCACCCGGTGATATATCAGAATCCTCAGTAAACACTTTTTATTTCAAGATACAATACTATCCAATTTGGGGAGAAGTATTGAGGAATAAATTATTTAATAGAGGGATAGATGAGTAGTGGACAGATCTAAAAAGTCAGTATCCCAGTTCTGATGTTCCACGTCAGAATACATATCCCTAACTTGAATGAGTATAGTATTTACTGTTCTTAAAAATGGAATATGAACCAAACAGCTTATTTCCAAAACCTTATAAAATATATAACTTTATAAGGTTTTCTCCACACTTCTAAAACCTATACATAACGCTATAGCAACAAACCTTATATTCTATGTTAGATTATAAGGTTTTCATGAAGTGAACATGATACGTTATAAAAAAAATGAAAGTGAGAGTATAAATGAAGAGATAAAGAGTTTCAAGCCTTTAGATAGAGTATAAAAACTCAAAATAAAGGCTTAGTGTAACGCTTTAAGAAAGAAGTAGCTTCTTTCTTAAATATAAAAGTAAACTAATCGTTATGCATCAGGATTAACTGCTGTTGCAATGTTTGTTATAGTTAGTTCACCCACCTCAGAATGAACAACTGTCATTCCACTTTGTAATTCCCCAATAAACTCAAAAGTTGATGTATCATCTGGTGCGGGGGTTGCACCTTCACCTGTACAAGTTGTTTGAATTGTATTAGAAGGTAGCAAAGTCCAGCTACCGTTACAGAAGTGTGTGTCGGAATTTTCTTCATAGTAACTGTCTGATGCAAATGTTGCAGTCATAGATCCTTCACTTCCAGAAAATGTAATATTTTTCCCTGACACAAAAGATTCTAATGTCACTGGAGCAGGTGTAGTCTCAGGTGTAGTCGCAAACGAAGCAAGTGTCTCATCTAAGTGCGCTTGTGCTACTTCTTCGGATACAAGTACTGTTACATTTGGTAGAGCATCTGCCATTAAAGCATCAAAATCAGGATCATCTAGCTTTATATCAACATTATCCAATGCTGTGAAGTTGTCAGGTATAGTAAGAATACCATCAGTCGTATGATCATCAAGAGTTTGAAGCAGCTGTGCTAAATTTATAATTGCTGTCATTGAACCTAAATCCATATCATAAGGTGATTTAATAGGATTATTCCAAGCATGGTCACTACCTATCACATAACTTCCCAAAGAAAACTCTACTAGATTGCCCTCATTACATGTAAATTCACCTTTATCGTTGGTGACACCTGAGCCAGTTAGTTGATTTACTTCTCCATCTAACATTCCCGTACAAGTATAGTTCAACCCCTTTACATAGGTATCAACAAACTGACCTGTAAATGTTTCAGAAACATAATCACTCTCATCGTCCGCGTATTCTTTCGCGAGCTCTTCCACGCTCGAACAATTGACCAAAACTAAAGAAGCAGCGATCGCAGCCATACTAAGTTTGTAAACTTTACTCATTTTTTTCATTTTTTTCCTTTAATATAATTATTGCGACGATATAATACCTTTTGCTGTATTTTTTGTCATTATCAAATGATAATAAATATTCACAAATACCAAAATAAACAATAATTAGCATATATACCTAATAGTGAAAGAAGAATCATGCAAACATTTAGAGAATTTATAGATACAAAAATTGGTATCAGTGATGAAGAATGGGAATTATTGGAATCATCAATGAAAATTAATCATTATAAAAAAGGTGAAATGATTAGCTTAAAGGATGATATTTGGACAGATATTATTTATATAAATTCTGGTCTTATTCGTTCGTATATTATCAATGATAACGGAAAAGATTTTACTCGACAATTATACTTTAATACAAATGAATCAGATACGGCAAACTTATTTGTTATAGATTATACCAGTATGCTTACACAAACACCATCTAATCGTGGTTTTGAAGTATTAGCTGACAGCGAAGTATTTGTCTTTTCGAGAGAAAATATCTATACACTATATGATTCATATAAAAAATGGGAACATATAGGTCGCATAATGGCAGAATCAGCCTACATAAATATGGATACATATTATTATGGTTTATTAACAAGAAATGCAAAAGAACGTTATGTTTATCTTAAAAAAACAATGTCAGGACTTATAGATGATACACCACAATATCATATTGCCACTTATTTGGGTATCACTCCCGTATCTTTATCTAGAATTAAAAAAGAACTAAATGCAATTTGAACTTAAAATCATTAAATCTCATTAGCCAATTGGAATTCTATATAAATAAACAGCACCTCACTGAACAATGCAGTCAAACCTACACCTGTGACACATAAGAATATTTATGAATTAGATTATTATAAATAGATGAAAAGAGAAAAATGAAAACCTTATAAATATATAACTTTATAAGGTTTTACTGGAGTCATACAAATGTACTTTTATTTTTAAACAAGGTGTATTTTGCTATAAATACATCAATAAAAGAGAAAAGTAGATAAACTTTAAGGTTTGTCCACTTTTGCATGGATTGGAGAGAGATGAGAATACTAACTGTAGGTTTCAGTGATGAATACGCTAAACAGCTTATTAAAGAATTAGATGAATATTTTATTTGTATTGTAGATAATGCAATAGATATATATGATGCAACAAACTTTACAGACTTTAGACACTATGAACTCGTAATCATTGTGGATGAGGGTGTAAAGCTTTCACTTGAACGTTATGTAAACGAAGTGAAAAAGAAAAAAAGTGATACAAAGGTCATAATACTTACAGATGATTCTAAACAACAATCTTATTTCTACGCTTTAGGTGTAGATGATGTTGTTTGTCAACACTGTGAGCACCCAGATCTTGTAGCTGCAAGAGTGTTGGCAAATATGAGACATCTTTTTGGTACACAGATCACTATTGATAAACTTATTATAGACATTGCAAATAAACAGATAGCATACAGAGAAGACACTGTTTCACTTAATGGTAAAACATTTGATATCCTCGCATACCTTGCACTTCGTAAAAAAAGAGTTTTTTCGAAAGATGAAATCATTAATGCACTTTGGCCCGAACCAGAGTATGTGAGTGATAACACTGTTGAAGTTGCAATTAACCAAATTAGAAAAAAGATTAAAGATATCCTTGGATTCCAAGTTATTCATACAGTTAGAAGACGTGGATATAAATTCTCATACAATCAATAAGACACATTTCTATAAAATAGCTTTAAACAACGCTCTTTAGGGCTTTTTACGCTTGAGTTCTGTTATAATGACTCTATCTTAAAAAAAGGAAGAAGAATGACAAAAGCAGATTTTGTAGAATTAGTACAGAAAAACGGTGAGTTTGAAACTAAGGTAGCAGCAGAGAAAGCAGTAAAAGCGTTTATCGATTCAGTAACAGAGGCACTTGTTAAAAAAGAATCAGTATCTTTGGTAGGTTTCGGAACATTCTCTACAGTAGAAGCAGCAGAGAAGAGTGGTAAAGTTCCAGGAACTGATAAGACTTATACAAAAGCAGCACATACAGCTCCTAAATTTAAAATGGGTAAAACACTTAAAGACGCAGTAGCGGGTAACTAAGTTTAGCCTTTCTAGTCTACTGTCTTCGGACAGTAGATAATCTTCATATATACTTCTCTTTAGTTAATTTAAAAAAGCATTTTACAGATATTTATTATCTTTAAAAACAAGAGCCAAATATCTTATTTCCTAACCTTATAAAATATATAATTTTATAAGGTTTTCTCACAACATTTTGAATAACTACATACCGCTATAACGACAAACCTTATATTCTATGTTAGATTATAAGGTTTTCTTCGTAGAAGTAATCCGATGGTATTTGAATAAGCATTTACCTTACTTGTTTACCTATAAAAAATATAAGAATTTAAATATACAAAATACAACCAATTCACTAAATGGCGGGGTATTCTCTCCGATGAAAATGCTGATAAAAATTCATAGAAGATTAAACAAGTCTTTAAAGTTGAAAATGGTGGATAATTATTTGGTTAGATATAAGAAAAAAGAATGATTCAGCACCTAAAATTAATTATTAAGTCTTATGTCGGCAATATTGACGATGAAGACTACGAATCAATCTACTATCCAAAATGTGACAAAAGGGTGATCAGACGGCAAGGACATATCGGGCAGTATGTGACCAATGAACTTGATGAAAACGGCACCTACCCGCCTTGCGGCTATTCTCTTGAAGGGGTATGACATTGAGTATATCAAAAGCCTGATTTTAAGGTTTATCTGTGCGTCAAACTTTGTGAATACGATCTTGTAAATTGCCCTTAATCAAATAAACAAACGTTTTTTTAGAAATTTAACGTTTTTTTAGAACAAAAGATATTTTTGCATTAATACGGTATTTGATAATTTTATTATCATCTACCTTTGCCTCCATGTTTTCTACATAGATCGATTTAATGTTTTTTATACTTTTTGATGCCTCTTTTATTGCATTTTTAGCTGCATCATCCCAGCTTTTTTCTGATTCGGCAATTACTTCGATTACTTTTACAATTGACATTTTCAACTCCTTTGGGTATTTAAGTCCATTATATGCTTTTATAAATTAAAAAATTATTAATTTAAGATTTTAAATTTTGGCACAGAATAACGAATCTAACAAAGACATAATGCTTATAATCTTCTATCTCTGCTTTCTAGTGGGCGAAGATGGCCAAGATGCCGATTGAAGCCGATACTTATAGCCAACCTGATTGGCCAAGCTCTCCAATGAAGCAGCTGGAGTCGCAGGTATATTATTTGAATGGATACAGAAAATAAGTATTGTATCTCCGGAATTTATCTTCTACAAACAAGCCGTTCTCTGGCAAAAGAAAGCAGCAGAAAAATATTTCACGGAAACTTTTTACTGTTAATTCTTTTTCCTACTCCAATACTGATAAAATGCTCCTGGTAAGCTTGCTGAAACAGTTTTCTTGCCTTATCACCGGTGCAGTGGCAGGGACCCACATAGCGTACGCCCAATTTTTTCATATCTGAGATAATGGTGTCAACTTCGCTTCTGCTTTTGCTCATCAGGTGGAATCCTCCTATAACAAGCAGTACTTCATCATCAAACATCTCTTTTGCTCTTTTTACGATGTTGACGACACCGGGATGGGCGCATCCGGTTATGATGACCATCCCATTGGGAGTTCGGATGATCAGCGATTGCTCTTTTAATCCGGGACCCATTTCTCCGGTTGAGTACACCTCTTCGAAAATTTCTACCGATTCTTTTACCTCGATAATATGTGCACCATATTGTTTTGTGTGATCCTTGAAACTTTCAGGAAATGATTCGGGTATATAAATCATAACCTTGTGGTTTTTTTGCAAGAAACTATACACTCCGCCAATATGATCGGAATGTGCATGGGAAAGCACCAGGATATCCACTATTTCAGGATCTATGCCCAACTTCTCCATATTTTCCAGCAGGATACTTCCATCTGCACCTGTATCGAATAAAACAGTTTTTTCCATTCCCTCGATCAGGCATGAAAAACCCCATCCGGTTTCCAGTCCCTTTTTGTAAGGATTGTTGTCAAAAACGACGGTGATGATCGGACCATCCATTTTTTCTCCCTTCTTTACAGCATAACACTCCTCTGCTCCGAACTAAAGCACTACTAAAAACAATACAGAAGTAAAAACAGCTTTTTTACTATTATAGCAGCGCATTCAGGACTCCTCCGACCAGCAAGGTAGCAACAACCATAATAGCGGTGGCTTTGATCAGATCCCTGGCACCCAGCTCTTTGAATAAAACCACAAAAGTCGCAACGCAGGGGAAATACATGGTCAACACTACACTGGCTACAATAAGTTGTCCCATATCAAGCCCAAGCGGCAGCAGCATACCCACAGCCACATCTTTTCTCAGAAAACCTACGATCAAAGAAGCGACCGCTTCCTTCGGGAGCCCCAAGATGCCGACGATCAGAGGAGCAGCCGCCTCGCTGATCCATTCTATAATCCCAAAAACATATAAAATGTTTACAATGAGCACCCCTAGAAGTACAAAGGGGATCGCTTCGCTCAAAAAACTCCGCATCCGCATCCATAGTTTCTTTGCCAGGCTCCCAAGATATGGGATCCGATAGGGAGGGATCTCCATAAACGTCTCAGGTGTTTCGCCTTTAAGCCCCTTGTTGAGCAAAAACCCCAGCGTAAGCCAAACGATAAAGAGTGTAACAAAATAGATTCCTAACCCCTTGATACCATAGGGTCCCAACAAGGCAAATACCATGGCGGTTTGCGCCATGCAGGGTACGGCTATAGCCATCAGGGTCGCTGCAATAAAGCGCTGTTTTCTGGTTTCGAGTATCCTGGTGCTGAGTGCCCCCGGAACATTGCATCCTAATCCAAGAAGCATTGGAATAATTGCCAACCCGTGCATCCCAAGCCTGTGCAAAACCGCATCAACCAGGGTTGCCAGCCTCGGTAGATAGCCGCTGTCCTCCAAAATGCCCAGTACCAGATAGAAGGCAAACACATAGGGCAAAACCATAGCAAGGGGAACATACAGACCGGTTGTAAGCAGTCCCATCGATTGTATATAATCGATCTTCCCTTCGATTAAGGTTCCGACCAATACATCATGGATGACACCGCCTTTCCCCAGAATATCACTCAAACCGGTCACTACAGGAAGATAGAGTTTAAACAGAGGATCGAACAGATAGGCGATCAGATTTTCGCCGACAAACCGTACCACCCAAAAAACAAGCGCCAGAATCAACAGCGTGATCGGGATACCTGTCAGCGGCTTAATGCTCAAATCCTCAAGATTTTCCAGAAATGTATGTTTTTTCAGGGTGACTTTTTGGACGCACTTTATGATCTTTCCGATTTCACTCCATCTGGACTCTTCACTGTATCTTTTTTCATGAGCTTTGGCTTCATGGAGTCTTGAGACAAGCTCTTTTATCCCCTCTCCCGTTACAGCAACCGCCGGTACAACCGGAATATCCAGATGGGTTTCAAGTTTTTTTACATCGATATTAATACCCAAATGTCGGGTTTCATCCCAAAAATTGAGTACAACAATGACAGGAATATTTCGCTCCAGTAACTGAAGAGTTAGATTGAGATTCCGCTCCATATTGGTAGCATCCACCACATTAATGACCAGATCCCCCTCTTTCAGCATATTTACCGCAACTTCTTCTGCTTTTGAAGTAGGCTCCAGCGAATAGGTTCCCGGTACATCGATCACCTCTACCATTTGGTCATCGAGTTTCATTTTTCCTTTTCTGAGTTCGATCGTCGTACCGGGATAGTTGGAAATCATAACATCCACACCGGTCAGCCTTGAAAATATGGCTGATTTTCCAACATTTGGATTTCCCATAAGAAGTATTTTCATCTTCGGATACCCATCTATTTTATTCAGTTTCCAATGGCACTACGACTATTTTCTTTGCCATATTTATGCCGATGGCTGCTTCCGTATTGTCAATTTCAATGACAATAGGACCGTGAAGAGGCTGTGCAGTTATTTTCCTGATAGTTTTTCCTATCCTTATGTTTAGCGAAGTAAGTTTTTTTTGGAATTCTACTCCGCCATCCAACCTCTTTATAGTTGCTTTTTTTCCTGATTCTAAATCAAAGAGTGTTATTTCCATACTTTCCTCTTAAGAGTTGATATATATTAATCATACTACAATAAATATAAGAATATTGGGGTCAGGGATAAAAAAATTGATACATAAAAGGAAAGAACACGAATTGATGAAACCTATTGAAGGAAAGAGAATATTGGTATGCGGCAAAGGAGGCAGCGGAAAGAGCACGATTGTTGCCTTAATGGCTGATGTTCTGCAAAAAAGAGGATACGAGACACTTGTTTTAGACGGTGATGCTTCCAATCCCGAGGGGCTGATCAGACTGATGTTTGGATTGGGAATCAATAATGAACCTAAGCCACTTCTGGAATTTTTTGGAGGACTTGATGTTGTCACCTGTCCGGTGGATGACCCTTCACCGCTTACAAGAACTGATGATTCAGTGCCTGTACTGGAGAAAAGAATAGATATTGCTCGGGAGATTCCGTCTGAATATTACATCAAAAAGAGAGGGATCAGCCTGTTTCAGGCCGGAAAGATAGAAACATACGGCCAGGGTTGTGATGGACCCGTAGAAAAGGTAGTCAGAGATTTTATGGTACAGGGAAAGTGGGTAAGCCTCATTGATATGAAGGCGGGAATCGAGCATTTCGGACGAAAGATTCCCGATACCATGGACATGATACTGGTTGTCCTTGATCCTACCCTCGAATCTGTTTCCATTGCAAAAAGGATAGAAGGTTTTTGCAGGAAAACGAAAATGGAAAACTTCTGGTTGATTTTAAATAAAATCAGCTCGAAAGAGATGGAATCAATGATAATGGAGAAATTGGGAGAGTTGAAAAGCAGAGTTGTCGGGTCGGTATCGTATGATTCTGAATTGGTACAAAGAGAGCTTTCAGGTGGATCTCTTATCACAGGCATGCCACGTAAGGATATTGAGCAAATTGTAGATGGATTAGAAAATCTGTCTTTAGGTAAAAAATAACATTTAGTTATACGATCAGCAGGAGTAATATAGTATGGAACATACCTTTTGGATCGCCTTTGGAGCCAGTCTGCTCGCGGCAACAGTAACAACTCTGGGTATTTATACTATCCGTCACTTTAAGGTATGGGGAGAAAAGAATAGTATCTACTTTATCTGCTTTGCTGCAGGTGTGTTGATCTCTGTCTCCTTTTTGCACATTATCCCCAAAGCTTTTGAAATGAATCCGAATGCCCCGATGTTTCTGCTTATCGGATTTTTAAGCATGCACCTCTTTAACCGTTTCATTACCGCCTTTGTCTGTGAGAAAAGGCCTGAGAGTCATTACAGTATCGGACTGACCCCTATGTTGGGTATCGGTATTCATTCATTCATCGATGGCTTTGTTTACTCCATTACCTTTACCGTCAGTATATTTACAGGCACGCTGGCTGATACAGGTATGGTGTTACATGAATTTCCCGAAGGTATCATTACCTATCTTTTGCTTCTGCGCGGAGGTTTTAGCGAGAAAACAGCGCTGCTCCTTGCCTTTTTCGCCGCTGCCTTGACAACACCTCTGGGAATGCTTGTCTCCTATCCCCTCATAAGCCAGATAGATAAACCACTTCTTGGTATTTTGCTGTCGCTCTCTGCTGGAGCACTGGTCTATGTCGGTGCGACGCATCTTTTGCCCCAGGCAGAAAAGGAGCATGCAAGATTTAGCTTGATCGCTCTGGGGGCAGGTATCATAGTGGCGATCTTGATCGTCTTATCCAAGTAGATGGAACTTGATAATGACTTTTTTTATCTCAAAACTACTCGAAGAGGTGTATAGACTCCAATGCAAATAGAATGGCTACTTGAGTATAACCCGGTATTACTGGCACTTTTTGCAACACTGTTTACATGGGGCGTTACTGCACTCGGTGCTTCTATGGTTTTTTTCTTTAAAAGCATTAATATCAAAGTGTTAAATACTATGCTTGGTTTTGCAGCAGGCGTCATGATTGCTGCGAGTTTCTGGTCACTTTTGGCGCCTGCGATAGAGATGTCAGAAGCAAGCGGAGAGACAGCATGGTTTCCTGCTGTAGTCGGTTTTTTGGCAGGTGGTGCTTTTTTACTGTTGGTCGACAAGATACTGCCTCATCTTCACTTGAATCTCCCGATAGATAAAGCAGAAGGCATAAAAACATCATGGGAGCGCAGTATACTGCTGATACTAGCAATTACTTTACACAATATTCCAGAAGGACTGGCTGTCGGGGTTGCATTTGGGGCATTGGCAAGCAATGCGGATGTAGGAGTGCTCGGGGGAGCAATTGCACTTGCCATTGGTATCGGCATACAAAATTTTCCGGAAGGCGCTGCAATCTCTGTTCCTTTAAGGCGTGAAGGATTTTCACGATCAAAGGCATTCTGGTATGGGCAACTTTCCGGTATCGTTGAACCAATTGCAGGAGTCATAGGTGCTTACCTGGTCATCACAATAACCCCACTGCTGCCGTATGCACTTTCATTTGCTGCAGGAGCCATGATATTTGTGGTAGTAGAAGAACTGATTCCTGAATCACAAACCGGGAATGAGACTGATTTGTCAACGATTGGAGCAATGTTGGGATTTGCGGTTATGATGGTACTTGATGTTGCTTTTGGATAAAAAAATCTTGTTGAAAAAAACCGACCTTCTCAATAGTATTCACCTTTTACGGGACAACTTTCTCACATAATAGAGATGGTTATCATATTCCAGCTCAAGCAGTTTCTCTTCATCGATCAGATCAGTAACGATATCCCAGTTATTGTCTGCTCTCTCTAAAAATGCTTCTACAGCTTCTTTTCTCATAGGATGCACAGACGTGATACTCAAAATATCTAATTTCGCATTGCCGGTAAACGCAAAATCATCACCTTCATATCCGATGATCAACTCTGTATCGATGCCGTGGTCGGTAAATATCTGATACGCCATCGTCAATACCTCTTCCCCAGGTGCTTTGACCCACTCCTCGGCCGGCGGTCTGGTTGGAATGGAGATGTAGCTTTTCGTCGGTTCTATTTTTTGTAAAAAAGCTGCTATTTTCTCTAACTCTTCCTTGGAATCATTTACCCCCTCAACAAGCATTGTCTCGGTAGCATAAAAACCTTGAAATTCCGACTTGAAATCGATCATCCCCTTTTGAATATTATCAAGTTTCAGACTTTTATTGGCACGATCAACTTTATGCCAGACGTGTTCAGTAGCAGCATCGACTTTCAATGAAACCCAATCCGCTTTGCATAGATCTTTGCGTACATCTTCTCGCCAGATCAATGAAGCGTTGGAGATAACAGCAATTTTTATACCAAATTTATGAAGTGCTTCGATCTCATCACCAAGATTGATATCGAGTGTCGGCTCACCATCGGGTACAAAGGCGAGATAATCTATCGTCTCGTTTTTCTCTTTTGCAGCTTCTATACGCATTTTGGCCGATGCGACTAGATTATCTACTCTATAAAAGGATGTTCTTTCAATTTGATTGTGAAGCGTTTTTCCCAACTGACAATAGACGCAGGCATAGGAACAGATTTTTGCAGGAATATTATTGATCCCCAGACTTCTTCCCAGTCTTCTTGAGGGAACGGGTCCGAAGCTTAATTTTTCTAAATTTTCTATTTTCACTATCAACTCCATCATCCTGGTACCGTTTCCACTAAGTATCACCAGTTAACCTATAGGTTAATTTCCAATTCTTTGTGAATGCCCATGAAGCAAGCACTTGAAGTATTTTAAGCAATTCTATTGCATCATCCGAGTTTAATTATTTTTCTATATTATAACAATCAGTCGCATAATTCGGGTTTATGGAATGACCCCAAAAAACTAGACAAAAACTAATTCAGTAATTCGATAATAAAAGTGAGTAGAATCATTTCATAGAATTATAGGATTAAAAATGGCAAGACGAACATATACAGAAGATTTTAGAATAGCAGCAGTCAAACAAGTCACAGAGAATGGGTATGAGATAGCAGATACAGCCCATCGATTAGGTGTGCATCCAGATTCATTAAGAAGCTGGATCAAAAGATTAGAGTCCCCAGAAGCCATAGAGAAAAACAAAGCTGTAGAGTCGTCAAGCGCAGAGATAAAGAAATTACAAAAAGAACTCAAACGGGTAAAAGAAGAACGTGATATATTAAAAAAGGCCGCGGTGTACTTTGCAAGCCACACAAACTAAAATACTCTTTTATTAAAGAGTATAGTCATACTTATACAGTAGATAAAATGTGTAAAGTAATGAAAGTGCACCGAAGCGGATACTACCAGTGGCTAAATCAACCCATTTCCAATAGAGAGTTTGAAAATCAGAAGTTACTAACCCATATAAAAGAGGCATACAAAGAGTCCAATGGTGTATATGGTTCAAGAAATATACATAAGGATTTAAGAGAGCTTGGTATTCATGTCAATAAAAAACGTGTGGCAAGATTGATGAGTAAAGCTAAACTCTATGGTGTAGGCACCTATAAACGTAAACCCTATAGCAAAGCTGGATCAGTTCATAAAGCACATCCTAATTATCTGAAACAATGTTTCATCGTAGAAAAACCAAACGATACATGGGTAAGTGACATCACATACATTAGAACTAAAGAAGGATGGGTTTATCTAGCTACTGTGTTAGATCTCTATAGTCGAAAAATAGTAGGTTGGGCTACAGGTCATAGGCAAACCACGCCTTTAATCATAAAAGCTCTTAAAATGGCTACAACAAGACTTAACAATACAGACAGCGTGATACTGCATTCGGACCAAGGAAGTCAATATAGCTCGTATGAGTATACAAAACTTGCAAAAGAGCATAACATTATCTTGAGTATGAGCAGACGTGGAAATTGTTATGATAATGCAGTGGCAGAGAGCTTTTTTAAAACACTCAAAAAAGAGTTAGTTAGAAAGCAGAACTTTGAGACAAGAGAAATTGCAGCATCCAAAATATTTGAGTATATAGAGATGTTCTACAATGCCAAAAGACGTCATAGTTATTTAGGCTATATCTCACCAAATGAATTTGAAAAAAGGTATAATATTGAGACTTCATAAAATTAGGTTTTTACTGAATTGGTAAGTGTCTAGGTTATAGGGGTCATTCCACATATAAAAAATCATACATACCATCAACTAGAACACACTATCCAACAAGAACCATAAAAAGTAATAACCAATGGTACAAAAACAGGATGAAAAAACTAGAAAAAGAAAATAGAGAACTAAAAAGAAAAAATAATCAATTATCAAAAGAAAATCATAGATTCAGAAAAAATAACAAGTGGTACAAAAAAAACTATCAACAAACAAGAGATATACAAAAAAAATACAGTAAACAAACAAATGCTGAATGGAGAAAAAAAGAGAGAATAAGAAATAATGCAAAAAGACATCTAAGAAGACAATTGAAGCTAGAAAAAAAAGAACCAATAAAAAAGTTTTCAGGAACAAAAACTTCTATGAAAAATGGAAAGACGACAACAACAAGATGGAAAAATGGGAATATAGTAGAAGAAACTATATCAGTTCAGTAAAACCTTGAAGCTATACGTGAATATATAAAAATAAATAAGTAACAGAAAAGGAATAAAGTGCCACAAAAAGAACTAAGGAACTCATTAAAAGCAAAACTATATGATTTAAAATATTCACCATTTTTAAGTTCATTTATAATTTCATGGATGGCTTGGAACTATAAAGCAGTACTTATCTCAAAAAACTAAGATACAGCCCCAACCTGCCCTTCTATACATCAATATCTCCAATAATTTCCTCTATTTGATTAATAACGATAGACATATGCCCATCATTGGGATAAACTTTTAGTATAGCACCTGAAATTTTTTCAATCATAGATTTTACCATAGATAGAGGTATTCCTTTGTCTAACGCACCATGCCAAAAATGGATATTTGGAAATTCAATATCTTCAAGTTTAAATCCCCAAGAATACTTTATGAGATCAAAGCCAGCATCATATGCAACACCTTTACTCCCTTGGACATAAGATTCACGAAATGCTTCCAGTAACATTTTTTTTATTGTTTCTTCTTCAAGTAGCTTTTTATCTACTTCTCCAAGTGTTGCAAAAATATTTTCTAAGAACTGGTCAGATTTAGATATGTTTTGACTTAGCCTGGCATACAAAAGCCAATAGGTAGGTCTTATAAGCCATGGGACTTTTTGTATAAAAGAGATAAAAATGCGAATTGCTTTATCTATATCATCATTTATAAACTCCATAGGTGCAGCTGAGGAAATGACATTACATGAGATGAGTCTATGAGGTATTTTATAGGCACAAGCTAACACATATTTAGCACCAGAAGAGATACCCAAAACTGAAAACTTCTCTATGTTTAAACTATCAGCCAGTTCTTCTACATCATCTACTATATCTAATACTTTACGATTTTCCTGAAAAGTAGAGAGCCCGATACCTGGTCTATCTAGCCCAATAAACCTTATCTTTGCTTCTAGCATTTGTTCATGAACAATTTTAACCTCTAAGCGTGAAGAGTTCAAGCCATGAAAATGAAATAGTGCTTTACCTTCCAGATCACCAACTTCTATGTATCCTAGTAGTCTTCCATCAGCTAGTTTTATAGTTTTGCTGTTTTCATCTAATAATTTACGCATTATGTCCCTTCCGATAAACAAACCCAACAATGCTGGAAGCAATTTCGTTAAACACAAACTCTATATACATTACAATCTAAGTACTTTTAACAAAACTATTATATTTTACTATTTTTGTTTATGCAAACTCTTGTCGCATCATATTTCGTTCTGGTTCTAGTATATATAACTTCTCATTACTGTTTTCCTCTATAGTATTCATATTCTTTTTTCGAGAGGGGATGGGCACAACCTATCTGTCCCTTTCTTGGTGCGGCTAATACAATGGATGCTGCAAGATTAACATCTCCTTTTCCTGCTGCTTCTTGTGCAGCTTTTTGTACATTGGAGGAGATCCATGAGATATCACCTTTTCTACAGTCTAAACCAGCTTGGCGACCTTTTAATACACCCTTGTCATTTGAACTTCTGAATGGCTGGGTACTGTAGTTAGCTTCAAGTGGAACCCTGTATGGCTTACCCTCAACAACTACAATACCTTTGTTATTTGGGTTGAATGTAGGTTGATCACTGCTACATCCCATAAATAATACTAACGCAAGACTGGATACCGCCGTAAATTTCCATTTTTCCATTTTCATTCCTATGTTTTAACTTGATAGTTTGATGATATCAGTTTTATTATTATAGAAAACATAATTTCAAGTTGTTACAGCTTCTACTTTTAATCTTAATTACATTACTATCTCACATTAAAATATAAGAGAGAAATAAATGAAAAAACTAGAGATAAATATTGAAGATACTTATTTTGAGAATATAGAGCGTCGTGCAGCAGATGAAGATTTAAGTGTTAGTGAATATATCATGAAACGTGTTTATATGAACTATAATAGTGACGAAGCAGTATCAAAGATCGATGCACTTATTGATAGAGCACTTGCTGAATCTGATGATAGTGCTGAGACCATAGGAAAAATAAAACAACTTGTTCAAGCAGCAGAAGACCTCCTGGATGAGGATGACTATGGTGATGGTGAAGATTATGATGACTAGGAGTCTATTGGACTCCTAAACAGCTATTCTAGCCACTTTAACACTTAAATCCAATAGCTGTTCTTTAAGAGTATTTCCTTCATCTCTTTTGCTGGCACAGGAGGACTGTAATAGTTTCCTTGTATATTTATGCAACCATTCTCGATCAAAAAGTCTCTTTGCGCTAACGTTTCTACACCTTCAGCGATAAGATCAAGTTTGAGACTTCCTGCGAGTGCAAGAATCGCTTTAACAATAGCAACATCTTCCTCATCCTTCGGAATATCCTTGATAAAGGATTGATCAATTTTGAGTCTATTGATCGGTAGACGTTTTAAGAGAGATAACGAAGAGTATCCTGTTCCGAAGTCATCGATTGAGACCCCTATACCCAGATTATTTATCTTCTCCAGTTTCTCAATGACTTCTTCAGGTTTTTTTAGCATCTGTCCCTCTGTGATCTCCAACTCCAACCACTTAGATTTAAAACCATATCTTTTCATATTCTCTTCAATTTTTTGGAAAAAATCTGTACTTTCTAATTGATTTGTAGAAATATTTAATGCAAGTACACCTGGTTTCAGCCCTGCTCCGTTCCATTTAGCAATTTGCTGCATGGCAGTTTCCATTACCCAATGATCAATCTCAACGATCATACCCGTCTCTTCTGCCAGTGGGATAAATGTGTTAGGTGCCAGAGTTCCCATAGTCGGATGTTCCCATCGTACCAAGGCTTCCAAGCCTACCAATCTATTGGTACAAGTGCTTATCTGTGGTTGATAATGAATTATAAACTCCCCATTATCGATAGCCTGCCGTAAACTGGTTTTCAAAGCCATGTGTTCCAAGGCAAATTCTGTCATATCAGATGAATAGAACTGGAAATTATTACGACCCTCTTCTTTTGCTTTATACATAGCTGTATCTGCATACTTAAGTAGATACTGAGCATCTGCCGCATCTTGGGGATAAAGACTGATACCAATACTTCCCGAAACATAGAGTATATAATCATCGATGTGCATAGGCTCTGCCAAGACTTCAAGAATTTTTTCTGCCAACAGCGATGCATCTTCGGGTTGTGTTAATTCTTCCATAATAACAGTGAACTCATCACCGCTTAAGCGAGCCAGGGTATCTTCTTTGCGAATAATACCTGCAAGACGTTTTGCCACTAATTTTAAAACACTGTCCCCTACTACATGACCCAGGGAATCATTAATATGTTTAAACTTGTCCAGATCAATAAAAAAGAGTCCCAATCCTACTTGATGACGTTTTGATTTTTCTATCCCTTGTTCCAACCTATCCTGAAACAGGACTCGGTTTGGTAGTCCTGTGAGTGCATCATGATGGGCCTGATAACGTAAAATATTTTTTTGTTCATACAGTGCATCTTCTGCTTTTTTACGTTGGGTATTATCTTTGTTGATACCTACAATTCCTGTTGGGTTTCCATTTTCATCTCTAAGTAATGACAGAGAAAAAGAGATGGGTATAAGCTCTTTAGATTTTTTGACAAGTGATAAATCTGCATTATAGACACCTGTTTTCATTAATGTACCTACATATTCTTGCAAAGATGGAATATCTTCTTCACGATAGAGTATTGCAATAGATTTTCCAATGACTTCATCTGCTTTATATCCAAATGTTTTTTCAGATCCTAAATTCCAACTCACTATATTACCTTGAAGATCCGTTGTGGTAACAGAGTCATTGATCTGTTCGATCATCTGTGACTGGTAGAAGTATTTGAGTTGCAACTCTTTTTCTTCTGTGATATCGGTATGGGTACCGATCATACGAATTTTTTTACCATTTCCATCATAGAGGATCTGTGCTCTGCCTAAGACCCAAACCCAATGCCCATTTTTATGTTTAAGCCGGTGGGTGTTTTCAAAATATTTTATTTTCTTTGATTGCTGTTTCCTAAGTAAAGATAAAACCTTTTTTTGATCATCCCGATGCACTCGATCTGCCCATGATGAGAGAGTATTTGGCAATTCTTTATCAGTATATCCGAGCATCTCTTTCCAACTGGGAGAAATATAGATACTATCATCAGTGAAATTCCAATCTAAAACAGATGTTTTACTCCCTGAAAGAGCCAATTCCATACGTTCTCTAAGCTGTTGGTTTAAGTGATTACTTTCTTTAAGAATTTTACCCTGTTCTTTCACTTCATCACTGGTAATATTAATGAGATGCGTCAATCCATTAATTGACGTAGAGTTGATATTTGTTTGTTTCTCTTTCTCTTTCTCTTCTGTAATATCTATATGGGTACCGATCATACGAATAGCTTTGCCATTCTCATCATATTGTGTCTTTCCTCTATCCAGGATCCATACCCAATGTCCATCTTTATGTTTTAATCGATGGATATTTTCATAATACTCTGTTTCTCCATTTACATTTTTATAGACATCTTCCCAAGTCCTCTCTACATCAGCAGGGTGAATACGATCAGACCAAGTTGATACTTCATTGATAAGCTCCACATCACGATATCCAAGCATCTCTTTCCAGCGAGGGCAGAAAAAGACAGTGTTATCAAGGATATTCCAATCCCAGATACCTTCATTTGTCCCTTTAAACGCCAATTCCATACGCTCTCTATGTTCTTTCTTTAACTGATTGCCTGCTTTGAGTGTTTTTGTCTGTTCTTGAACTTCTTTACTTGTCATATTTATAAGGCGTGTCAATGCATCAATAGAAGAACTATTTTCATCAAGCTGCTTTAGATGTGTATCCAAAGTTGTTTTACTTATAGCATCACTCTCACTTAATGAGACTAAAGTCATCGTTTGATTGAACAGTTCTTTTTTATCTGAGGTAAAAAATTCTCCATAGGTAAAAAAACCAGATACTGGAGCAATGGCTTGTAAAGGTAGGGTCTCAACTTCAATTTCATCACCCATAAAGTATTTACGTGTCGAACAAGAATAGACAAAGATAACTTCAGAAGGTTTTTGAGAAGTGGTATCTAGAATCTTTTTTGATTTTCTTAATACCTCTTTGCGGTCACCATAGCCAATTCGTACTTTTTCCCCTGTATATAAATTGCCTCCTACGATCAGTGATCCATCATCCTCTTTTGCTATACTTGTCCGTGAAACATTTGAACCGTTACGATTAACGATTAGGGGGAATTCTATCCCGATAGCAGGTAAACCTTTGGCGATATCTTCACCCAGATAATAGGCATACGTATCTACAGCACTTCTACCATCGATCGTATAAACACGATTACCCTCAGCTTTAGTGATAGTAAGTTCATTTCCTATGGAATGCCAGTTGAAGCTATAGTCCTCATGCACATGTAAATGTTTGCTATTCAGAGTAACCCCAACAGCACCATACTCAAAGATATGTTCTTTAGTAAAGACCAATGTATCTGTAAAGTTACCATTGTCTCCTGCATGTCCTCCTGCAATAACAACCTTATCATTAACGGAGTCAATACCACTTAAAAATTCTTCTCCATTGGTATGTAAACCATCTACAAATGCGATAAGTAATTTAGTATCTTCATCGATCAGCTCTTTTGCCAAATATTGACCACTGTAATATCCATCAACTTTATGTTCTATGGCTGCTGCTTTAAGTGTAGTATGTTCAAACTGGGTAAAACTCAAAACAACTTTACCCGATGTTACCTTTCCATCTATAATTTCACCATCAGTGGTAGTTCCTATGATCACAGCATCAGGCAAGAATTGGGTTAATTCTGACAGCAGAGTCGATATAAAGGTTTTCTCGTTAATAGAAGAAAAGACCTGTATTAAAAGTGATGAAGAGTTTTGAATTTTCTCGTCATTGATGAATGATTCTAATTTCTCTTTAGTTGTATAGTATGTATTGATACTTTTTATCATTTTATTTCTTTCATATATCCATGATAGTGATATAAAACACTAAACATTTATTATAACTAAAAACAAGGGTTAGTCTGATTTCACCTTTGTTGGTCTATATTTCCTAATAAAAAGATGACTCTTTTTATCTGTTACCCACGGGACAGTCTGCTTGTGTTACATCAAAACGAAATAACTCTACTTTACTGTTGGTAGAGATATAGATATAAGAGATATTGATCTGTGCATCTAAAAATCTTTTTGCAGATTGGCAGATACCTGTAGTTACAGCTTTTTGCATACGTGTTCTGTCTTCTTTTTTCACAGCTTCATCACTCTTGGCACCTGTATTTATCTCAAACGTATAGATGAGTGTGGTGTCTTTACCTTCTACTGTTGTAAGTGTTGTATATTTATCAACCGTCTGAGGTAACGTTTTTGAGATCTCTTCACTTGATAATTTTACTATCTTTCTGTTTTGTTTTTGCATCTCTTTATTGGGAAGATCTCTGGTTTGTATTTGTTGCCCTTCAGCAAAACTCCACTGGCTAAGCGTTAGTATGATGCCTAATGTTAATAATGATTTTTTCACGGGTTCTCCATTTAGAGGGTTTATTTATGTAATTTGATTGATATTATACATAACATTAAATTATTTATACTTACCAAGGTCAGTTCTTATAAATATTGGCTAAAATCCATATTTATTATCTATAAGGAAACAAGGTATGAACATATGGCAATATAAAGAGGAAAAAGAGACACATCTTTTAGTTAAATTATACAAAGAAGACCATGGTGAGGGAGAATTCTTGGGGGATTTGGATGAAGAGAGTATTAGAAAAATAATTTTAGAAATAAAACCTGATATTAATATTGACCAGGCATTTGGAACTCTGACTTATTTTGGCTTGTTACCTATTTTAGTTGTTAAATAACCTATATCAACTATGACACTTCATGCCATCATCATCGGAGAAAAAGCCAAAGAACCTTTGCATTATGTTGATAGTATTTATGCTGTACAGGGCAAAGGTTTAGAGGGTGATCGTTACTTCTATAAACAAGGCACTTTTAACAAACCTCAACTCTCACAGGATGTCAGAGAGATAAGCATACTCCCCCTATGAAGCACTTGAAGCATGTAATATACGATTAAACTCTTCTCTGGACTTTCTTGACCTGCGTAGAAATCTTATCATTAAAGATTTTGATCCTTTACTTTTAGAAGATAAGGTATTTACCATTGGTACAGCACAATTCAGTATAGTACGTACCTGCCCTCCCTGCCGTTATCTCTCCAGACTTTTGGATAAAGACATGATGACAGGACTAAAGTACATAGGTGGATACAGAGCTGTTATCATTCAAAGCGGTCTTTTAGAGGTAGGAGATACGTTAAGATTTTAACTTTCAGGTAGAAACCACCCTCTCTTAAACAGTACAAATATATAAATCTACATAAAAAACTACACACATACTGCACACATTCTACCTAATATGGGGCAAGAATATTTACTCTTTAATGAGTAGAAAAGGATTTATGATGACACATACATTAATGAATTTACCCTTTGATGAAAATGCTTTGGAACCTTATATCTCCAAAGAGACATTAGAGTATCACCATGGCAAACATCATGCTGGGTATATTAACAACCTAAATAAATTAATTGAAGGTACAAGGTATGAAGATGTGAACCTTGCAGAGATCGTTGTGACTTCAGAGGGAGGCATCTTTAACAATGCTGCACAAGTTTATAACCATAACTTTTATTTTAAGGGGATGAAGAGTGAAATAACTACACCTTCGAAACAGTTAGTAGACTTGCTGAATAGAGATTTTGGTTCTATGGAAGCATTTAAAGAGATCTTCCTTAAAACAGCAGCTGGTCTGTTCGGTGCTGGTTGGGTATGGTTGAGCGTTGACGGGTCAGGATCTTTGGTTCTCGAATCATTTTCCAATGCAGGCAACCCTCTTCTTTCTGCGCATACACCATTACTGACATGTGATGTTTGGGAACATGCCTATTATATAGACTACAGAAATGCAAGGCCTGAATACCTTGAAAAATGGTGGGGACTTATCAATTGGGATTTTGTTTCACAAAACCTTGAGTTCTTTTTCGAGTCTCGACATGGCTTTATAGATCCTTGTAACGAGAACAGTGATCTATGTGACTATGTAGACAGCGTAGAACGAACTGAACATTCCAACACTTAAAGGAGAATGAAATGCAAGAGAGAAAATCAAGAAGAAGTTTTTTTAAATACATGTCTGTACTGGGTCTGGCTAGTTTTTACTCTGTACCCTTATATGCAAAAACAGCAAAAGAGGTTGTTAAATATCAGGCAACACCTAAAGATGGTCAAACATGTAAATCCTGTCTACACTTCATCCCTGAAACAAATGAGTGTAAAACCGTTGAAGGAAGCATTGAACCGGAGGGCTGGTGTAATATCTACTTTAAACATCCAAACTATAAAGGGTAAAAAGTAAAAGTTGAGGATAATAATAGCAATCACTAAATACTCTCTTAAAAGGAGGATGTAGTTGAGTTATTGTAGTTTTGTGGTTTATTATGCTGGCAGGATCACCTGGACCAAGAAGGAGTCTTTATGAAAGAGATGAAAATCCCATTTCAGGCAACGATCTCACAGTCACCCGTCTCTCTTCCTAGATACAGGGAAGAAGAATATACCGATACTCAGAGTATTTCTATTCTCATAGGAGGCGCTGCAGGTACGGGGATAAAGACACTGGAGAAGCTTTTAAGTGATGCGTTCAGGAGAAGCGGTTATTTTGTATTTTCTACCAGCGAGTATATGTCCAGAGTACGTGGGGGCAGCAATACAACACTGCTTCGTATATCCAATAGACCTATACAGGCACCCTGTTGGTATGTAGATCTGTTCATAGCACTTGATGCAGAAGCTCTATCACATGTCCAAGAGCGGCTTACAGACCGGACCATTGTCCTGGCTGATGAAAGCGTTACAGATGCGCAGATAGATATCACAGTTATGCCCATGATGAAAACCGCTAAAAAACTTGGAAATACACGTTATGCTAATAGTTATGTCGCAGGTATACTGTTTGGTATGCTGGCACTTAACTCTGTTATGTTATTGCAAAGTGTAGTGATTTTGTTTGGAAAGCAGAATCAAGAAGAGAATGAAGCATCGGTACAGGAAGGAATTCTCTATAGCAAGAGTCTGAAAAAACTGCCTCTGCCAAAACTCCCTGAACCTATACAAAACCTCATTAACTCTTTTCATCTGATAGATGGCTCTTCAGCGTCCGGATTTGGTTTTTTAGCAGGAGGATGCAATATGATAACAGCATATCCTATGTCTCCATCTACGGGTGTATTGAACTTTATGGCTTCGATGTCTGAAGACTTTACCCTACTGGTTGAACAGAGTGAAGATGAGATCGCATCACTCAATATGGTACTGGGTGGGTGGTTAGGCGGAGCACGTGCTATGACCTCCACTTCCGGGGGTGGATTTGCCTTGATGAGTGAAGCCATCAGTCTTTCAGGTATGAGTGAAACCCCTGCCGTCATTTACCTGGCTCAACGTCCCGGACCAGCCACTGGACTGCCTACACGAAGTGAACAGGGAGACCTCGATCTCGCCATACACAGCGGACATGGATATTTCGGACGTATCGTTCTGGCACCGGGAAGTCTACAGGAGTGTATAGACTATGGATATCTTGCTTTTGAACTGGCAGACAGGTACCAAATGCCGGTTATTGTACTTAGTGATCAATATCTGGCAGACACTGTGGGTATGTTGGGCAAAGTTGATTTTTCTGCTTATGAACAGCGACGCTATATCCAGCCTACTGATGCATCGTATAAGCGCTACGAAGTCAACAACAGCGGTATCACTCCTCGGGGTATTCCTGGTCTTGGAACAGGGATTGTAGTTTCTACAAGTGATGAACATGATGAACGTGGTCAGATCACAGAAAGTTACCAAGTACGTGAAAAGATGGTAGAGAAACGAAAAAAGAAGATCGAACTTGTTACTTCTGAAGCCTATGCCCCTGAAGTATTGGGTCAAGGAAGCATTGGTATCATAGGATGGGGTTCAACCAAAGGTGCTATCATGGAAGCACTTAAGGGACTGGATGATCCTCGTCTTTTTCAGCTACATTTTGCCTGGGTGCATCCACTCGATCCACAGAGCCTTGAGATACTTAAACAAACCGAGACAAATATTGTCATTGAGAATAATGTTACGGGAGCGTTTGCCGATATTTTGAAAAGTCATGGTATTAAGATCGATCATCGTATTCTTCAAGCAAATGGTTTTGCATTTTTTTCAGACCTTTTGAGAGAAAAACTATTTAAAGTCATAAAGGAGTTATCATGAACCATCCGCTTGATAGACTTGATATAGACAATGCCTGGTGTAAGGGATGTGGGAACTTCGGGATTTTGAAACTGCTCAAAGAAGTACTGACCGAACTTGAGATCGAGGCTAAACAGACAGTCATCGTCTCAGGTATCGGGCAAGCTGCTAAAACACCCTACTACATAAATACGCATATGTTTTGTGGTCTTCATGGACGGGCACTTCCCGTAGCCACGACACTTAAGGTTTCCAACCCTGAACTCACTGTCATTGCCGAAGGGGGTGACGGAGATATGTACGGTGAAGGAGGCAATCATTTTTTACATACTGTCAGACGAAATCCTGATATCGTCCATATCGTACACAACAACATGGTGTATGGTCTTACCAAAGGACAAGCCTCTCCCACAAGTCAAAAAGGCTTTCAAACCCCCGTACAGGTAAAAGGTGTAACAAACGAACCCTTTAACCCCATCTCCGTTGCTTTGGCACTAAAGGCCGGATTTGTATCACGGGTGAATATCGGTAATTATGCCCATGCCAAAACGGTACTCAAAGAGGCGTTTCTACACAAGGGATATGCCTTGGTAGACATTTTTCAGCCCTGTGTGGTCTTTAACAAAGTGAATACCTATAAATGGTTCAAATCCAATACCTATGAGCTGGAGAGCACTTATGACAGCAGTAATCTCTCTTCTGCGATGCAAAAGGCACTGGAAAATGACCCGATCCCGATCGGTATTTTTTATCAGGCTGAGTCTGTTACTTTTGAAGAATATTTCAGAAAAGATGAAAAAGAAGCACTTTTCAGCCTCTCTCATAACCTTGGAAAACTGCAAGAAAGATTTGAGCTGTATTGAGCAGATATGAGGTCATATTTTTACTACACATGCACTACACACACTCTACCTAATATGAAGAAAAAGATGCATACCTCTAAAAGGAGGAAAAATTATGGCAACAGAAGAGATAGACAAAATAGTATCGGGTGATTATAAACTTGGTTTTGAGGTCGATATAGAGACTGACACCATTCCTCCCGGATTAGATGAAGATACCATTCGTTTTATTTCAAATAAGAAAAATGAACCTGAGTGGATGTTAGAGCTGAGACTTAAAGCTTTAGTCAAATGGCAGAAGATGATAGAACCGAAATGGGCACATATAGAGTATGATCCTATAGACTATCAAGCCATCTCTTACTTCTCTGCACCAAAAGTAGCACCGGACAGTCTTGATGAAGTAGATCCTAAGATACTTGAAGCCTATAAAAAGCTGGGTATTCCACTGGAGGAACAAAAACAGCTTCAGGGTATCGCTGTGGATGCTGTTTTTGATTCTGTGTCAGTAAAAACCACCTACTCTGAAGAACTTAACAAACATGGCATTATCTTCTGTTCCATTTCAGAAGCTATACAAGACCATTCTGAACTCATCAAAAAGTACATGTTCTCTGTCGTACCGATGAATGACAACTACTTCGCTGCACTCAATTCAGCTGTATTTACTGATGGTACATTCGTCTATATTCCTAAAGGTGTACGCTGTCCTATGGAACTGAGTACCTACTTTAGGATCAATGCACTTAATACGGGACAGTTTGAACGTACCCTCATTGTAGCCGATGAAGGATCTTATGTCTCCTATAATGAAGGCTGTTCTGCCCCGACAAGAGATGAGCATCAACTTCACGCTGCGGTGGTAGAGCTTATCACTATGAAAGACGCGGAGATCAAATACTCTACCATACAGAACTGGTACCCCGGTGATGAAACAGGTAAAGGGGGTATCTATAACTTCGTGACCAAAAGAGGCATCTGTAAAGGGGATAACTCTAAAATCTCATGGACGCAAGTGGAAACTGGTTCAGCCATCACATGGAAATATCCTTCTTGTATACTCAAGGGCGACAACTCTGTAGGCGAGTTCTACTCAGTAGCTGTCACTACCCTTGCGCAGCAGGCAGACACAGGTACAAAAATGATACATATCGGTAAAAATACAAGTTCTACCATCATCTCTAAAGGTATCTCTGCGATGAAAGGACAGAATACTTACAGAGGTCTTGTCAAGATCGCTGCTTCGGCTGTGGGTGCAAGAAACTACTCTGAGTGTGACTCTTTGCTCATAGGATCTAACTGCGGGGCACATACTTTCCCTTATTTGGAGACAAAAGACAATGTAGGACAAGTTGAACATGAAGCCACGACATCAAAAATATCTGATGAGCAACTCTTTTACTTACGTCAAAGAGGTGTTAACGAAGAAGATGCCGTAAGCATGATAGTGCATGGTTTTTGTAAACAAGTCTTTAGCCAACTCCCTATGGAGTATGCTGTGGAAGCCAAAGCATTATTAGAATTAACATTAGAAGGAAGTGTAGGATGATAACATTAGATATAAAAGATCTTCATGCGAAGATAGGAGACAAAGAGATACTCAAAGGCTTAACCCTGCAACTTGAAGCAGGAAAAGTACATGCTATTATGGGACCAAACGGTGCAGGTAAATCTACACTTTCCAAAGCTATTGTAGGTCACTATGATATTGAGATCACGGCAGGAGACATTCTGTATAAAGGCAAGAGTATTATAGAGATGGAAGCAGAAGAGAGAGCCTTGGAAGGTATCTTTTTGAGCTTTCAGCATCCTGTAGAAATACCGGGAGTCAACAATGCCTACTTCTTGAGGACTGCACTGAATGCAAAACGCAAGCATGAAGGCAAAGAAGAACTCAATGCCGCAGAATTCTTACGAGAAATGAAAGGCCACCTTGAAGCACTGGGCATGAAATCAGACATGATAAGCCGTTCACTTAATGAAGGCTTTTCCGGTGGGGAAAAGAAGCGAAACGAAATACTCCAAATGCTTATACTTGAACCTGAAGTTATTATCTTGGATGAAATAGACTCAGGGTTGGACATCGATGCACTTAGAGCCGTCTCAGAAGGTATTAACAAGATGAAAGACGGTAAACGTACCTTTTTAGTCATCACACACTACTCTCGTATACTTGACTACATAGAGCCAGACTATATCCATGTACTTAAAGAGGGTAAAGTCATCAAAACAGCAGGTGTAGAGCTTGTAGCCAAACTTGAAGCCGATGGCTATGACGGCATCGTAGAGGAATAATCCATGAAAACTCCTATACGATTAGAAAACTTACGTGATGCCTCTTTGGAAACAATGGCAGAATATTTTAAAGTTGATGTTTCAAATGCCGTATTGAAAAGGTTCCATACACTGGGACTGCCCAATAAAAAGTCTGAGAGTTACCGTTATTTTCCTATGGAATCTCTACTCTCAACAGAGTATGAAGCACTGGATTTTGCGCCGCTGGAAGTACACCAAAAAGAGACACTTGAAATTCTTGATGGGCAAGTCATTAGTATACCGCCTTATGTAAGAGTATACTATACACATTATGATGCGATAGATATGGAACATTATGATCCTATGTATTATTTGGGACATTTACTCAACCCACGTGTTATCATGATAGAGATAGACGGTGACAGGTCCATAGAGCTTATACACCGCTTCACAAAACCCAATGCACTCATACACTATAGACTTGTCATCAAAAACCAGGCTAACAGACATACAACGCTGTATGAAAGTTTTGAATCTACGAATGCTCAAGGTTCTTTGGTACTGTATGGCTATGACATGGTAGTAGCACCCGACTCTACCTTGCGTGTGATAAAAAACCAAAATATACAAAATGAAGCCTATGCCTGTGTGAGTTCTCACCACTATGAGGTAAGCAAACAAGCCAACCTTGTGCTGCAATCGTTTGACTTTGGCAATACGGCTGCCTTAGATCTGTTTAAAGTAGAGTTAGATACCTATGCAACTTTGGATGCAGGACATTTATTATACCTTTTAGGAAAGACACGAAGGGGTATTGTCTCTCAGATCATCCATAAGGGTGAACACTCTATCTCCAAACAAGAAGCTAAAAGCATTTTGGAAGATGATGCCAGAGGTATCTTTGATGCACTCATACGCGTAGAACACTCTGCCATACACAGTAAAACAGTGCAAAATTCCAAAGCTGTTTTACTGGGTGAGCATTGTTATATGATCTCCAAGCCCCAACTGGAGATTTACATAGACGAACTTGAAGCTTCACATGGGGCAACTACGGGACAGCTGGATGGCAAACAACTCTTTTACCTGCGTTCACGGGGGATCAGTGAGAAAGAAGCAAAAAAAATGCTTATCATTGCTTTTGCCAATACGCTTATAGACCATATCAAAGATGCACGCTACCAGGAAAAGGTGCAAAAAAGTTTTGAAGAAACATTTTACAGCCACACAAAGGAGAATACATGACCATGGAAGAAACAGTAGCGCAATACAAAGAAGACTTCGAGCTCTTCCCTACTGCCAATGATAAGATAGAATACATTTTTGACTTAGGTAAAAAACACAGCACTCTTCCTGATGAAGAAAAAAATGATGCTACCTTCGTTCAAGGCTGTGCCTCTGCTGCATGGCTTGTGGGTGAATGTGTTGAAGGTAAACTACTTTTACGCGGAGAAGGTACTTCAGAGATGGCAAAAGGTATGCTAACCCTTTTACTGGATATCTTTGGAAACCGTACTGCAGATGAGATACTGGCCTTTGACCCGGCCAAACTACATGACATGGGGATAGTAGAACTCCTTTCCCCTGTTCGTCAACAGAGTTTAGAAGCCTTTTTAAAAATGGTGTATAGCTATGCACAAAAATGTAAAGAACAATAATAGGGGTCTGATACCGATGATATACAAAGTGTATCGTCGGTGTCTAACTCCCCAAAGGAAAATAAAATGGATATAAATAACATTAAAATAGACGACGTTCCTACCACAACAGAAGAATTAAAAGCGTATGAAGAAAAGTTTAGCAAACCTACGCAAAAAAGCATCGATGAAAAGATGACAGCCGAAAAGAAGGCTTTTATAGATAAACAACCTTCAGATACTGAGATGGAAGAAAAAATAGTTGAACACCTTAAACTGATCTATGATCCGGAACTTCCAGTCAATATCTACGACCTTGGACTCATTTATGAAATAAAATGTTGGACAAATGATGTCTCCATGCTCAAAATGTGTAAAATCACCATGACTCTGACTTCTGCTACATGTTCGTTTTCTAATGTGATTGTAGATTTGGTAAAAAGTATCGTCTCAAGACAAAGTGGTTTGGAAAACATAGATGTAGATATCGTTTTTGATCCGCCTTGGGGACAAGACAGTATGAGTGATGAAGCAAAACTTGCGATGGGGTTACTGTAAAAGCAGGTTTTCTTGCCGTATCTCATAAGATCTTTATCACAGATCTCCCAAACATTTTTTTTCCATCTCGTCCGAAGGCATTGGTTTACAATAGTAATACCCCTGTAGATTCTCACATCCACACTCTACAAGAAAGTCTCTTTGATCATCCGTCTCTACACCTTCTGCAATAAGTTCAAGATCAAGACTCTTTGCAAGTGCAATAATTGCTTTTACAATAGCAACATCCTCTTTATCATTAGGGATACCTTTAACAAAAGACTGGTCAATTTTGAGTTTATCAACAGGTAATCGTTTTAAATATGCCAATGAAGAGTATCCGGTACCAAAATCATCGATCACGATCTTGATACCCATCTGACTGATCAGCTCAAGCTTGGTGATGGCTTCTTCAGGGTTTATCATCACTTGTCCCTCAGTAATCTCCAACTCCAACCACTCTGGCTTAAAACCAATATCTGACATATTCTCTTGAAGTATCTCGATAAAATCATTACTCCTTAATTCTCTCATTGAAAGGTTAATTGCAAGCACACCAGGCTCTAATCCTTCTTGATACCATTTAGTAACCTGCTTCATTGCTGTCTTCATTACCCATCTATCTATATCAACGATCAGACCTGTCTCTTCGGCTAAAGTAATAAATTTCATAGGTGATACCAATCCCAAGGCAGGATGCTGCCAACGTATCAAAGCCTCCACACCTGTCAGTTTCCCGGAATTAGCATCTACTTGTGATTGATAATAAAGTATAAATTCCTCGTTTTTCAGAGCCTGACGCAGGTTAGTCTCCATAACAACACGTTCCAATGCCAATGCAGTCATTTCAGAGGAGTAGAACTGAAAATTATTTCGTCCTTCCTCTTTTGCTTTATACATAGCGGCATCAGCATATTTGATCAGATTATTTGCATTTATATCATCCTGTGGATAGAGACTGATACCAATACTGCAGGAGATGTAGAGTGTATGACCTTCAATATGAACGGGTTGTCTTAAGACCTCCAGGATCTTTTGGGCTAAGTGTGATACATCTTGTATTTCTATCATATCTTCTATAATAATAGTGAATTCATCACCCCCTAGACGAGCCAGAGTGTCTTCTTTGCGAATTTTAGCTTTTAATCGCTCTGTTACTGCTATAAGCATTTTATCACCAACTTGATGACCTAAAGAGTCATTTATCTGTTTAAAATGGTCAAGGTCAATAAAAAAGAGTGCGATATCTGTTTTATGCCGTTTTGCCTGCTCGATCCCATGTTCCAGTCTATCATTGAAAAGAACACGATTAGGCAAACCTGTCAGAGCATCATGATGAGCCTGATCAAATAAAATATCTTTTTGCTTTTTTATCTCATAGGTTTTTGTTGCTATATCTGTTTCAAGCTGTTTGGTGTATTGCTCTTCTTTTGCATGCATTTTTTGGATCAATACATAGATAATAAGTAAGAAAATAATATACAGGAGGATGGCACTAATAAGGGTTTCTGTGAAGTCAGAGTACATTGCAGCAAAAAATTCACGCTCTTTGATCTTTATATTTAACAATCCCCGTATCTCTCCGAGCTTATAATCATATGCATTTTTATACTTGTCACGGATACTTTGGATGGCATCCTCACGTTTACCATGGCAGCGAAGACAAGATTGTTGGATCAACAGAGGTTTTGTATAATAATATACATCCTCTTTTTGTATAAATTTGTCTGTTGTTTCAGGGTTGTTTTTAAAATACTGGATCATCTCCAATTCAAAATCATTTGCCATATTGTCTGGATTTCGCGGACGGTCTGACACGGTACGTATAACTACATCACCTTGAACGCTTGATGAAAAACGATTACTTATTTCTGAAATGGTCTTGACAGGAAGCAAATTGATCGTATTCTCATCAACTTCGATATGATAAAGGAGGAAAAAATCTTGATAAGTTTGACGAAAAGCAGAGATAAATTCTGAAAGGGATCGACTCTCATTTAGGACAATAAGTTTCTGAGTTTCTTGAATTCGATGGTATTCATCATAGGTTTTATAGCCTATCGCTACAAAGAGTAAAAGTGCAAACAGTATGAAGGATTTCATATTTCGCATAATGTTTCACTCTCCTATCATCGTATATTTTAGAGACTAATATTATTTTACCATATTTTACTTAACAATAATAATTCATTTGTTATTATTATAATTTAGTCTATAAGGAAGCTCTAGATATCCTTATTTAATATTCAAAGCAATGATCTGCAAACCTTCAAAGCAATGATCTGCAAAGGTTTTCTGCTTTGAATACGCAAAAAAGTATTAACTGATTTATCTATCGTAAATTGAAGTGTCTCCTTTTTCCCATCAGGACAAGCCGATTTATCAAGAAAATGGTCAAAATGATCTGAGAGTACTTCAACCCTAAAGTGAATATCATCTTTTATCTTAATCTCGACGTGATACTTACCCTCTTTTAGAAGCCCTAGAGGGATAAAATAGCCTTTAGCTGAAGGCAGAGCAAAGTGTGAAAGACTCTCTGGTTTCCACTCTCCATTATCTGGCATCCACAATTCACACTCTTTTTTCATATGGTTTAAGAGACTAAAGAACTCTTCTGTATCACCCTTGGAAAGATTTGTATCACCTGCATAGCGTCTTATATGGCTGTTTGCTGCTTTACTCCCCGTATCAAAACTCAGTCTTCCGCTACATTCACCCTCATGACACTTTGCACAGAGGGTGTTAAAGATCACTGCTATTTTTGTACTGCTGTCTTCCACTTTTTGTGCTGAGGAAAGATGCAGAGGAAAAGTAGCAAAGAGCATCCATAACCATAAATATTTTGTAATTTTCATAATAGCACCTACCTTTTTTGGAAATGTATCTATTTTTTATTATAACGCTTTTTCTAAGAAAATATATCAGGTTTTATCCAAAATTTAAAAATAGAAAATTTTGTAATAGACTGTTTTGAATAATGAAACAAGTTTAGTATGACGTTAAGTAGCATATTGATTCATAAATTTAGACAAATTTTACGCAATCTCTATCTTTTTATAAATGTTTACGCTATAATGCCAAACTTTTCTGCAAGAGAGTATCAAACTCCTTATTTAGATACATGAGATGTATCTCCTTTTTTCCACGCATTGACGTGTGATAGTTTGGTATCAGTTGCATAAAACAGGGTTTAATATAACCGCTTGTAACTTTAGAACCGTTCTATCGCCAAGACTGTATCACCCCACTATATTACTATAAAGAAAAATACAAATATGAAATTTACTGATTTTAACCTCAAAGAGACTATTCAAGCTGCTGTAACAGAAGCAGGATTTACAGAACCGAGCCCAGTACAAAAAGACGCTATACCTTTAGTTTTAGAAGGTCACGACATCATTGCACAGGCACAAACAGGTACAGGTAAAACTGCTGCCTTTGGTCTTCCTATCATGAGTATGATGAAAGCAGATGGTTCCGTAGAAGGACTTGTTATCGTTCCTACACGTGAGCTTGCAATGCAAGTAAGTGATGAGCTTTTCCGTTTTGGTAAACTCTCAGGTCTTAAAACAGCTACTGTTTATGGTGGTACACCGTATGGTAAGCAGATAGACCGTATCAAACAAGCTTCTATCGTGGTTGCCACTCCAGGTAGGCTTCAAGACCTTCTTATGTCTGGCAAGATAAAGATCAACCCTAAGTTTGTTGTACTTGATGAAGCAGATGAGATGCTTGACATGGGCTTCCTCGACGAGATCAAAAATATCTTTACTTTCCTTCCAAAAGAGCGTCAAACATTGATGTTCTCCGCGACGATGCCAAAAGGTATCAGAAAACTGGCAGAACAGATCTTAAATAACCCTAAAACTGTTTCTATCACTAAGGCTGAGAGTACAAACCCCAACATTACCCAACACTACTATGTGGTACAAGAGAGAGAAAGAGACGATGCACTTGTCAGGCTTATAGACTACAAAAACCCTGCAAAATGTATCATCTTTTGTCGTATGAAAAAAGAGGTAGATAGACTTGTAGCACACATGACAGCACAAGGCTTCAAAGTAAGTGGACTTCATGGAGACATGGAGCAAAAGCAAAGAGAAGTAACGATACGTGCATTTAAACAAGGTGGGATTGACATCTTTATCGCTACAGATGTTGCAGCTCGTGGCCTTGATGTAAATGATGTAACACACGTTTTTAACTACCATATCCCTTTTGACTCTGAGTCTTATGTTCACCGTATCGGTCGTACCGGTAGAGCTGGAAAGAAAGGTGAAGCGATCACACTCGTAAGTCCAAATGAGCTTAGAACCATCAAGCGTATCGAAAAAGATGTAGGTACAAAAATGGTCACTCAAGTCATCCCTACACGTATGGAAGTACAAAATAACCGTGCGGATGAACTTATCGCTAAAATTGCCGATACAAAAGTGACTGAAAATGCTATTAACCTTGTTAAAACACTCCAGCATGACTTGGACATCGTGACTATCGCGCATCTTCTTGCTTCTTTGGTACAAGAAGAGAGTTTTGTAAAAGGTAAAGACAACATTGGTCTTGGTCTTGAAGAGGTAGAGCTTCTTATAGAAAGAGCGATGCAAAACCGTGGTGGCGGAGGTGGTGGTGGCCGTAACCGTGGTCGTGGTGGTTACCGTGGCAACAGAAGTGGTGGAGGCGGTGGTGGTCGTAGTAGACATGGTCGTAACGGACGTTCTGGTGGTCGCAGCGGAGGTGGACGTGACAGCCGTAACGCTGGTCAGGGTAGCAGAAGCTAAACCTTATTCATCCACATCAATCATCCCCAGGTTAAGCCTGGGGATGACAAAATATTCTACTCTTTAAACTTACTTCCCCAACCCAAACACATTTGAAAGCGTATTGATATAATTAAAATATCCTGTGATAGCAACGGCTTCAGGGATCTGTGCTTCACTGTAACCTGCTTCTTTTATGGCATCGACATCATCTTGCATCATTTTATGGCTGTCTTTTTGGGAAGACCTGATACAAAATCTTAAAAGTGCTTTTTCGCCCTCCTCGCAGTGTATGGCATCCACACCTTTGAGTACCTCTTCTACTTGCTCTTCACTCATACCAAGCATCTTGGCAATGTTCTTATGGACATCCACACACATTTTGCATCCATTATCGATAGAGATAAGTAACGCAATGCGCTCTTTTGTGCTGTAAGGAAGCAGTGTTTCCTTAAGTAAATAGGACTGAACCATGTTATCTGTAGCATTATAGATATCTTTGTTGAGTGCGATAAGTTCAAAGATCTCCCCTAGCTTACCTGTCTTTTCTAAAATCTCTTTTGCTTTAACTTGGATCTCTGGATCCATCTCTTCAAGTGAACAAAGTTTGATATATGCCATTGTTTATCCTTTTTATAAATAATTATAGATAAAAATTATATCTAGCTAAACTTTGAATATCACCTATCTTTTGCTATGATGGAGTATCAAAGGATTTCCATGGGCTATTATCTTCTACTGATACAACTTCTTTTTGCTTTGGTGGGACTCTTCCTTTTTTGGCAGAGTGTGGGATACTTTCGTCGAATGTGGCGATATAAAAGACTCAAAGCCATGCCTTTTCCTAAATCATATGAATCCATACTTCAAGAGATACACCAATACAAAGTTCTATCATCTTTGCATAAAGAGAAGATCCACCTTTTGATCCTGATCTTTATAGATCAAAAAGAGTTTGTAGGAGCAAAGATGACCATCAATGATGAGATTAGAGTTATCATTGCATTTTATGCCTGTTTGATGAGACTTGGCTTTGAACTGGGGGAGAAAGATCATGTCAGTACAGTCATTGTCTATCCTGAGCACTTTCTTGTCAATAACGGTCATACAAGCGGTGGCATTTACCATGATGAAATATCTGTTTTGGAAGGTCAGTCCGCTAACGGCACTGTTGTGATCTCATGGCAGGATATAAAACATGACATAGCACAGCAACAAAAAGATAATGTCATCATCCATGAGTTTGCCCATGAGTTGGATTTTGAAGATGGTTTTGCTGATGGCACACCTATTTTGGAAGGTTCACGCTATAAAATGTGGTCTGAAGTCTTCTCAACAGCCTTTGATACATTAAAAGAGCAATTAAATAATGGAGATATATCTGAAAGATCTGTACTTTTAGGCTCTTATGCATTAAAGAATGAAGCAGAGTTTTTTGCTGTATGCAGTGAACGATTTTTTGAAACACCACAGGTATTCAAAACATATTTTCCTAATATCTATCAAGAACTTAAACTCTTTTACAAACTTGATACCAAACAGTTATTTAAAGATGTGTTAAAGACTTGATCTCATCTGCATAGATCATCTCTTTTTCTACCAATCTATCAGAAAGAGCAACGATCTCTTTTTGATGCGTTTTAAAGAGTTTTAACATCTCTTGCTCTTTTTCAGTAATGATCTTTCGTACTTCATCATCGATCAACTTTGCAGTTGACTCACTGAAATCTTTTGCCATCGCCATCTCACGCCCCAAAAAGACTTGTTCTTCACCTTTTTGATAATAGACCGGTCCAATTAGATCACTCATACCCCAGTGGCTTACCATATGTGTTGCCAAATTTGTTGCTTCTTTAAGGTCAGAGGCAGCACCGGATGAGAGATCACCCAGCAGGGTTAACTCGGCAACCCTGCCTCCAAGCATGACCCCTATCTTATCGAGCAGATATGCCTGAGGAAAATTTTTAATGTCTTTTATCGGTAACTGTTCTGTCATACCCAGTGCCTGTCCTCTGGGGATGATACTGACCTTTTCTATGGGATCGGCATGCTCTAAAAGAAGTGCGGCCAGAACATGACCACTCTCATGGATAGCCACTCTTTTTTTATCTTCTTCATCCAAAACAAACTCCTGCTCCACACCCATAATGATACGATCACGGGCATAGAGGAAATCATTTTGTGAAACTTCTTCCTGGTTTTCTCTGGCAGCATGCATCGCTGCTTCATTGACCAGGTTTGCCAGGTCGGCACCAGAGAAACCAATACACATTTTAGCTATCTTTTCCAGATCGACACTGTTATCCACACGCACTTTTCGGGTATGAATATGCAAGATCTTTACCCTTGCATGCACATCGGGCAGGCTCAGTGTTATTTTACGATCAAATCTTCCCGGTCTTAACAGTGCAAAGTCCAATACATCAGGGCGGTTGGTGGCTGCAAGAACCACAACCTGTTCATCTGTCTCAAAACCATCCATTTCTGCCAAGATCTGATTGAGGGTTTGTTCTTTCTCATCATGACCGCCACCGATCCCTGCTCCTCTGGCTCGTCCTACAGAGTCGATCTCATCGATAAAGATGATAGCAGGTGCTTCACTTTTCGCCTTTTTAAACAGATCACGTACCCTTGCTGCACCTACGCCTACGAACATCTCTACAAATTCGGAACCACTGATAGAGAAGAAAGGTACCTCTGCCTCCCCTGCTACAGCTTTTGCCAAAAGTGTTTTACCTGTACCGGGAGAGCCCATCAGAAGAATACCTCTGGGGATCTTTGCACCTATCCTTTCATATTTCTCAGGATTTTTTAGAAAATCAACCACTTCATAAAGCTCTATTTTTGCATTTTCAACACCAGCTACATCATCAAAAGTAACAGAGATCTTTTTTTTGTCATATTGTTTCGCAGAGGAGCGCATAAAATCAAATGGACCTCCACCCATCCCGCCTAATTGCTTTTTGATACGATTTGTACCATAAAGCATAAATCCTAAAAAGAAGAAAAGCGGCAGCAACAAAATGAACATAAGCCAAAAATTTGACTCTTTTTGAGACTTGACATGAATATCAACCTGGTTTTTTTCCAGTAAAGCTAAAAAATCTTTATCTTCAAAAGGAGGAAGTGTTGTCTTCAAATAGGTTGGTTTACTACTCATTTCTACTTTTACAGATGCAGTGACCTGGTCTTTATTTATCCATATCTCTTTTATAGTATTTTGTTCCATCTTGTTTTTGAACTGGTTATAAGAGAGTGTTTGTCTCTCTCCTTGTGAGGTAAGATAAGAGAAGAGTTCAAGTCCAAGCATTGTAATAATAATAACGATCGCTATATGGGTGAAAGGGTTTAACTTTTTAGTGGTGTTTGGCTCTTTTTTCATTTTACATCCTTTAGGAAGGGATAGAATTGTCCTATTGTACCAAAATATAATTTATTGAGGTAAGATAGATATTTTTATATGATATTTATTATCTTTTAAGAATTTTTATACTATAGTTTTAAACTATATTAATAATAAGAGGGAAACATAATGAAAATATCTAAATTACTTGTTGCTTCAGTAGTAGCATCTTCGTTTTTACTGGGAAATGTTGCAGTAGAAACTGCTTCAGTAGCAGAGCAAGCAAAAAAAGCGGGTCTTGTTGCTATTCCAGAGAGTCAAAGTGAGCTTTTAAAGCTGACAGATCCTAAAGGTACGATCACTCCGGAAAGAGTTGAACTTGGTAAAAAGCTCTTCTTTGAGCCAAGGCTTTCAAAAAGTGCCATTATCTCATGTAACACTTGTCATAACCTTGGACTTGGAGGTGTAGACGGTGTTCCTGCCGCAGTTGGACATCAGTGGACCCCAAATCCACATCACTTGAACTCACCAACTGTGTATAACTCTGTATTTTTTACTGCACAGTTTTGGGATGGTAGAAGCCCTCACCTTGAAGACCAGGCACAGGGTCCTATGCAGGCTGCTCCTGAGATGGCTGCACCAAAGTCACTTGTTGAAGAGAGAATCAACTCTATTCCTGAATACGTAGAAGAATTTAAAAAAGCTTATGGCAAAGATGTAAAAGTAGATTTTGAAACGATCACATCAACCATCGGTATCTTTGAGAGAACATTGGTTACTCCGGCAAGATTTGATGATTTCCTTAATGGAAAAGATGATGCACTGACAGATGCAGAAAAAGAAGGTCTCAAGAGCTTTATAGACAAAGGTTGTGCAAGTTGTCATACAGGTATTGCTCTTGGTGGAACGATGCAACCGTTTGAACTTGCTGCAAAATACAAATTTGCCAATGTAGGTGACTTTAAAGGTGATGCAAAAGGTATGGTAAAAACACCAACACTTAGAAACATCACTGAAACAGCTCCATATTTTCACAATGGTGCTATCTGGAACTTGGCAGAGGCAGTCAAAGAGATGGGAAGTACACAACTTGGTATCAAGATCTCAGATGATGAGGCAGCTAAAATTGTTACTTTCTTTAATGCATTAGAAGGAAGAAAACCTGCAGTAGCATATCCACAACTTCCAAAAAGTACAGACAAAACGCCTAAACCTGATTTTAACTAACATTATATAAGACCACCTCTCTTTTTTCAAGAGAGGTGATATCTTCTTTTTAGTATCTTTTGTTATGATTATACACATCAAACACAAGGTAATACTATGCATATGAAATTTTCTGAGGACTCTGAAAACAATTACTTTTTCTCCCAACCCCATCAACCCTTTTTCATTTTATCATTTGTCAATGCTATAGTCATTATGCTTATATTTATGCTTTCCTATAAAGGGATCATGAACATTGCTATATCACCTTCAAATTTTCATGCTTATGGACTGACATATCTACTATTTACCCCTGCATTTTTAGCCTTTTTATTTACTACATTTCCTAGGTTTGCTTCTACCCCAATCATAGAAAAAAAGGACTATATGTCTGTATTTAGCCTTTATTATTTAGGCTCTGCAATCTTTATACTTGGAAGCATTGCAAGTCCTGTTCTCTCGGCTATAGGGATGATCATGGTCTTTGTTGGGCATGTCATGGGGGTATTGATACTAAAAAATATATATACCACTACGACTATGGAAGACAAACATGATATCTACTGGATACTGCTTGCAATGAAATTTGGTCTACTGGCTCATCTCTTCTTTATTATAGGTGAACTATTTTATATGCCGTTGGTGGGACTATCTACAGAAGTATCCAACTACCTCTATCTCTTCTTACTCACCTTTTCAGTTGCCCAACGTATGGTCCCATTTTTCTCTCACTCCATGGCGGGCAGAAACGATTATTTACTTAAAGTTGTTTTTACACTCTTGTTACTTCATATAGTGTTGGAAGGTGTCTATACCCATAGTTCATTCATTGTTGATATTCTTGTAGGTGTTTTAATAGGCAGAGAGCTTCTGCGATGGAAACTACAGTTCCCAAATCCAAACCCCCTGCTCTGGATACTCCATACCGCACTCTACTGGATACCCATAGCCTTTATCATTGGTGGATTGACAAACCTAATATCACTCACAACTGGAGTCTCATTCTTGGCTCTTGATATACATATTCTCATACTGGGCTTTGTCTTTACTATACTCATAGGTTTCGGTACCCGTGTAACCATCGGGCACTCAGGCAATATGATGCAGGCAGACCAATGGACAACAAGACTCTTTTACTGGACACAAGTGGTTGTAGGTATGCGGATACTGGTCTCATTGGCAGCTGCCTTTGGGTGGAACTTTATGATTCTTTTTGATATCTCTGTGACGGTATGGCTTTTGATGTTCATTGCTTGGGCTGTAAGGTTCTTTGCAGTGCTTATTAATGGTAAAAAGTTAACGGATTAATTCGCTATAATGCGATTATGAAAAAGATTATTAATTATTACACTATTCAACCAACTTCTGTTCAAGGCCTAAAATGAGCCCAAGAAAAAAAACATACAAACCAAATTTCACAGAAAAAGATTTTTTACCTACTACCAGAGCTGAAATGGATGAACTGGGCTGGGATCAGTGTGATGTGATCCTTGTCTCTGGTGATGCTTACATAGACTCACCTTTCATTGGTGTGGCTATGGTGGGTCGCATGCTGGAGCGAATGGGCTACAAAGTAGGTATGATAGGGCAACCGGACATCAACTCTGATGTGGACATTAAACGTTTAGGAGAACCTCGTCTTTACTGGGGTGTAAGTGGTGGATCTGTGGACTCTATGGTCTCAAATTATACCGCAACAAAGAAGTTCCGTAACTCTGATGACTATACACCGGGTGGGAAGAATACTAAACGACCGGATAGAGCTTTATCTGTCTACTGTAACCTGATCAGAAGATACTTTAAGAACACTGTACCCTTGGTCTTGGGTGGTATCGAAGCCTCTTTAAGAAGAACCAGCCATTATGACTACTGGGCAAACAAACTCAAGAAACCCATACTCTTTGACTCTAAAGCAGATATACTCATCTACGGTATGGGTGAGATAGCCTTGGAACAAGTCACTAAAGCTTTGGAAGAAGGCAGAGACTTCAGAGACATCCGTGGTGTCTGTTACATCGCTAAAGAGCCAAACTATGAGTATATACAGCTCCCTTCACATGCAGAGTGTGTGGAGAACAAAGAGAGATACATCGACCTCTTTGATGACTTTTATGACAACAACGACCCCATTTCAGCCAATGGACTTTGCCAGCCGGTAGATACCCGTTTTCTCATCCAAAATCCTCCTTGTGATTACTTGGATGAAGATGAGATGGATGCAAACTCCAACCTTCCTTTTACTAGAGAACTACACCCCTACTACGCTAAAGATGGAAAAGTGAAGTGTTTGGAGACCATCAAATTCTCTATTATGACCCACCACGGATGCTGGGGTGAGTGTAACTTCTGTGCTATTGGTGTACATCAGGGCAGGACTATTAGAACACGCTCAGAGAAAAATATTCTTAAAGAGGCAAAAGATTTTAACAGCTATAACGACTACAAAGGTATCATCTCTGATGTGGGAGGTCCTACGGCAAATATGTACGGGTATGAGTGTGGAAAGAAGCTGAAAAAAGGGACTTGTGATGACATACGCTGTGTCGATGCAGAAAGACTCTGTAAAGTGATGCATGTCGATCATAGCAGAAACATTAACTTGCTTAGAAAAGTACGGGAAGTAGAAGGTGTAAGAAAAGCCTTTGTCGCTTCTGGGGTACGTTACGACCTCATTACCGCAGATAAAAGGCATGGATACTCTTATCTCAAAGAGATGGTCAAGCATCACATCTCTGGCCAGATGAAAGTCGCTCCTGAACATACAGAGCAACATGTCCTTGAACTTATGGGGAAACCAGGCAAACAGACACTTGTAGACTTTAAAAAACTCTATGATAGACTCAACAAAGAGATGGATAAAAAACAGTTCCTTACCTACTACCTCATAGCCGCACATCCGGGATGTACTGAGAAAGATATGCATTCTCTGAAAGACTTTACAACAAACGAGCTAAAGATGAACCCGGAACAGGCACAGGTCTTCACCCCTACTCCAAGTACCTACTCAGCTGTGATGTACTATACGGAGATGGATCCAAAGACACGTAAAAAGATATTTGTAGAGAAAGATACAAAAAGAAAAGAGAAACAAAAAGCCATTGTGCAAGAGAAGAATTGTTTTAAAAGCGGGTTTGCAAGCTAATGCCTAATAGACCTATATATATTACCGACCTAGACCATACTTTTTTACGTACTGACCAGAGTGTAAGTGACTTCAGTGCCAAAGTATGGAACGAAAAAGCCAAAAACTCCATACTCTCTGTAGCCACAGCAAGAAGTTTTCAAAAATCCCATGACTTTTTAGACAAACTGCATCTCGATGCTCCAATGATACTACTTGATGGTACGATGATAGTTACACCAGAAAAAAAGCTCATAGACATTAAAACGGTGAACAAAGAGTTAGGAGATGCTATTATTGATGAGGGATCTAAATATGGAATCTACCCTTTTGTTATAGCCCTAAGAGACATCAAGACCCTCGATGAAGCCTTTTTATTTCCAACTACACTAAACAAACATCAGCACGGAGTACTGGAAAACTACCGTAATGATCCACGTATGGTAGAGTGCAAAGAGATACGAGCGATGGATATGAACCTAAAATTAGTCTACTTTGGTGAATATAATACCCTCCTACCCATGACAAGAAATTTTGAGAGAACCTTTGGAAAAGAGTTAGAGTACAAACTCTCTCCGGAAAAATATTCAAACGGTTGGTTCCTTACTATCCTGCACCCCGAGGGAGACAAAGCCCACGCTCTGGAAAAAGTAATGGACTACTTAGATCGAGATCCTGCTGATGTTACTGTATTTGGTGATTCGGTGAACGACATAGGCATGTTTAAACTTGCGGGGACTTCTGTAGCTGTTTCTAATGCTTTGGATGAAGTGAAGGCTGTGGCAAACATTGTGTTGCCTCATTCAAATGATGAGGATGGGGTTGCTAAGTATTTAAGTCAAACATAAAGCATAAACTATTTAAGTTATAATATCAAAAATAAATAAAGGGTTCACACTCATGGCAAAACACCCCACACTCCTAGAACAATTTCGCTCTTTTTGTTTCCAAAACTCTGCTACTGATTTTGAAAAAGCGGTAGAATACTTTTCTGTTTTTGGTGGTATGGGATGGAAGGTTGACCTGTCTAAACCATTGGAAGAGTTGATCGAAGAGAAAGTGTTGACAAATTACAGATATATTCATGGTGATATTACGAAGATCACTCAGAGTAACAACATTCACCATTCACTTCTTACTGCCCTTGCTACTGGAGACAGGCGGGAACATTCTGCTTTTAAAAAAGCCAATATTAAAAGAGAAGAAGGTGAAGAATCTATAGATTTTCTCATAGAGAATGGAGTGCTTGTTTTTGATAAATCTTTAGAAAAACCGGTTGATGAAAAAGATGCCAACTCAGATAAACTTCTTTTTACACAGCCTTTTATGCGTTTTTGGTTCTCTTCTATCTCACCTTATTATAAGAGTATTAGAGAAGGTGACTATAAAGAGGTTAAAGAACGTTGGAATCATATGAAACAGAGGTTTTCTGATCTTATCTATGACCAACTTGTTATGGAACTTATGAAAAAAAGTTTTCAAGATGATCCCAAAGGTGGTTATATAGCAAGTATTGGTTCTTACTGGGATAAAAATGTTGAGATCAATATCTTGGCAAAGAGAAAATCAGGCAAAATGATAGCGGGTATTTGTAAGTACTCTAAATCAAAGGCTAATAAAAGTGAACTGACTAAGTTAAAAGAGAAATGTGTTCATGCTGAACTTGATGTAGATACCTTTGTCATTTTTTCTAAAAGTAAATTTTCCAGTGAACTTAAAAAGGAAAAAGGTGAAAAGTTAAAACTCTTTTCTACTAGAAACCTGACAAGTCTCATGAATGATCTAAGTGAAAAAGATCTTCTTGTAAATACCAATAAGAAGTACTAAGGCTAATACCGATTCAATAACTGAGCATTCAAAAGTTCAAGTCTCTCAGGTGTACCTATATCAAGCCACTCACCTTCATAGAGTTCACCTGTGACCTTACCCTCTTTCATGGCAGCTCTAAGCAAAGGAGCTAAGGCACTTTTGCCATATGGTACCCCATCAAAGAGTTTTGGTGAATAATAGCCTATACCTGAGAAGGTGTACTGCTTCGCATCAACAACTTTATGTCCATCTAAAGCAAAATCTCCCTCAGGGTTATGCACAGGGTTAGGTACGAGGATCAAATGGGCTAAAATACCATCTGAAAGCTTTCTATTGCATTGAAAGTCATAATCTGTGAAGATGTCACCATTGACAACCAAAAATGTTTCATCACCAAGTAGAGGTAAGGCTTTGACTATACCTCCTGCACTCTCCAACCCACCCTCTTCTTGTTCATCTGAATAGCTGATATTCACTCCCCACTCAGAACCATCACCTAAGACTTCGGGTATCTGGTAACCTAAGTGTGCGATATTGATAACTATCTCTTTGAAATCATCATGTGCAAGGCGTTCGATGTGCCAGAGGATCAGTGGAATGCCACCTACTTTGAGTAAAGGTTTTGGTGTTACATCTGTAAGTGGTCTCATACGCGTTCCAAGACCTGCAGCTAAAATCATAGCTTTCATAATATTTCCTTTTCTAAATTATCGCTCTTTTCTGTCGTTAAGAACACCCTTGTAAGCGAAGTGATTTGAGAATGACGACGCTTTTGGTTACTTTTTTAAAAAGTAATGAGAAAACTAACTTGCAGTATGGGATTATGTATTACCTCTTTGCACAATGATAACAAAACCCCAGACTGCAAGTAGGGTACTCTCTTCATTTTTTTAAAAAAACGAAGCAAAAAATCGTCACGGCTCTCGAATCACTGCGCTTTCAAGGGCGTTCGCCGTGACAGGGAAGAGCTATTTATGGGAGAGAAGAGCAACTAAATCCTGTGTCTCAGGATATTTAGAACCAATCTCTAAAACATATTTTAGAGTAAGAGGTATATCCTTCAAATACCCATCTTTCCCATCACGTAAATGCAAACGAGTAAAAATACCAAGTATCTTAATATGTCGTTGTAAGCCCATAAAGTCAAACCAACGCATAAACGTAGCATCATCTACATCTAAACCTTTACTGTCTCTAAAGCGTAATGCCATAGACTCAATCACTCTACTATCTAACTCCACATAGACATCACGCAGTAATGAGACCAAATCATAAGTAACCGCACCTACCCTTGCATCTTGATAATCGATAACAACTATCTCATCATTACATGGTGAGAGCATAATATTTCGCGAGTGGTAGTCTCTGTGTACAAAAACATCTTGTGGCTGAGAGAGTACCTGAGATGAAATAAACGCTAGCGTATCTGATAGTCTGTTTTGTTGTTCATCATCCAATGTTACACCCAAATACTTCTCCAAATACCATTCTTGCATCAAATCCATTTCAAAATGCAAAAAGTCAGCATCATAAGCAGGTAAATCTTCTGTATCTGTGTTTTGCATCTTTATGATACTCTCTATCGCTTTTTGGTAATACGTTTCAAAGTCACCTTCTTCTACTTTTTCAAAAAGATGTGCACTTCCCAAGTCTTCCATAAATACAAAGCCCTCTTTCTTGTTGTAAGTAAATATTTTGGGTACTCTTACATTGGCTTCATAGAGACGAAGATTCATATCTAAAAATGGAGCTAAAGACTCTTTTTGCTCTGATGAGTCCATAACTATACCACTATGCATACTACTCTTTAATCTATAATACTTTCTAAGACTTGCATCTGCAGTGACAGGTACTAACTCTCCCTCGCAGTCTATCTCTTCTAGCCACTCTTCTATTTTATTCATATAGCCCTCCCAATATTGCATTATCACTTGCTCCAGTGACATCTTTTAAATTCACAATTTCTTTATGTACACGCTTATATGCTAACCAAGCAAAAGTCATTGCTTCAATATAGTCAGCATTTTGGGCTATAGTAACTTCTACATTTGGTGTAAGGGCTTTAATGCGTTCAACTAAAAAACTATTTTTAGCTCCACCACCACAAAGTAACACCACATCTCTGTTAAAACGTAACACTTCATTACTTATGCTAAGTGCTGTGAGTTCAAGCAGTGTTCTTTGCACATCTTCAGGATTATGTGTTTTACCCACAAGGCAACTTTGTAACCACGCTTTATTAAATTTCTCTCTTCCCGTACTCTTTGGATATGGTTGTGCAAAATAGTCATCTGACATCATACTGTCTAAGAGACCATAATCAATACTACCTGATTTAGCCCACTCTCCGTCTTCATCGTAAGAGACACCTTGATGCGCTGCTATCCACATATCTAAGAGTACATTTCCACAGCCTGTGTCGTAACCTATAAGTTTCTCATCTAATATGCTAATATTTGCTATCCCACCGATGTTTACAATAGATACAAAGCTATTAATATTACCAAATATAAACTCATGAAAAGCAGGAGCAAAAGGCGCACCTTGCCCACCTAAAGCCACATCTTTACGTCTGAAGTCTGCAACTACAGGTATGCCTGTTTTTGCAGTCAAAATGTTAGGATCTCCCAGTTGCATGGAGAAAGGATACTCTCCCGTAGGCTCATGCCAAAGTGTCTGCCCATGCAAGCCTATGGCTTTAATGCTAGATACCTCTATGTTTTCACGTATAAGCAAAGCACCTACGGCCTGGGTAAATAATAAACCTAAACGATGGTCTATCTGCCCTACAGCTTCCAAGGTACTTTTGCCCTCGATCATCGTTAAAATGTCTGCTTTGAGTTCTAAAGATAAAGGATATTCCAAAGAGCTGATAAGTGTACATGATGAAGTATCTATCTCACACAGTACAACATCCACTCCATCCAGTGATGTGCCTGACATAATGCCTATATATAGATCTCTTTTCCCACTCATTAAAACTTCCTAATTGTAGTTGTACTATAGTATCATGTTTTATCAATATTACCCTACGACTATGTCTATTTTTCAATGATAGATTCTATTTGTTAACAAATTATTATAGTTTTTCGTATATTATGGAGTATATATCTATATTGTAAAGGTGAAAAATGAAGAAATATAAATACTATCCAACCCTTTTTATAATAACCATATCAATATTTCTGGCAAACACATTTTTTGCTAATGCAAAAGAAAGTAAAGTACTTTCTGCTAAAAACAGTGTTTTAACCATAGAAGAGAAACAGAATATCTCTATTTTTGAAAATGTGAAAGACAGTGTTGTCTTTATCTCTATTCATCAACAGGTAATTGACAACTGGCGTATGAGCACATTTGATATACCCAAAGGTGCAGGAAGTGGATTTATATGGGATAAGGATGGGCATATCGTTACTAACTATCATGTGATCATGAATGCCAATAAAGCGGTAGTTACACTAAAGAACGGCAAAAGATATCAAGCTTCTCTTGTTGGAACCTCACCGAGTTATGATATAGCTGTATTGAAGATAAGACCTGTGAAGCACTTACTCAAACCTATTGATCTTGGTACAAGTAGAGATCTCAAAGTCGGACAGACCGTCTATGCTGTCGGTAACCCTTTCGGACTTGACTGGACAATGACAAAAGGTATCATATCTGCTCTTGAGCGAAGTATGTATGCAACAAATGGTGTACCCATAAAACATATGATACAGACTGATGCTTCCATTAATCCCGGGAATTCAGGGGGTCCACTACTGAACAGTAGAGCTAAGGTCATCGGGGTGAACAATATGATCTTAAGCCCCAGCGGTGCAAATGCAGGTATAGGTTTTTCCATACCTATAGATACTGTTAAGAGAGTTGTCAATTCCATTATCAAAAAAGGTATCTATGTCAGGCCTGCTATCGGCATAAGTGTAGACAATAGGATCAATGAACTTTATAAACAATTCAGTGGTAAAAACGGTGTGGTCGTAGTGGATGTCGTACCAAATACATCTGCTGCAAAAAACAAACTGCGATCAACAATTGTAGACCCGAGAGGCTCCATGACATTCGGAGATGTGATCATCTCTGTGGATGCAAAGAAAATTGAAACACTTGAAGATCTCTACAGTATACTTGATGAGCACAAAGACGGAGATACTGTAACGCTTGAAGTATTAAGGGAAAACAAGAGAAAAAAGATAGATATAGAATTACAGTGATTCTATTATTAGAGGTGCCCTTTATTCTTACCTATCATCATAACCCCAAATGCCACCAAGGTCCCACCAAGTATCTGCCAGGCAAATCCAAGTTTAAAATCAAAAACAGCCCCAAGCAGATACGGTTGAAGCAGAAGCACGGTCAGAAATCCGCCTATGAGTGACAAAGGAACCGTGGTGGCATTTCCACGCTTTGTGAAGATAGCCGCAGCATACACTCCAAGCAACCCGGTATAAGCAAATGCCATCACACCAAGAGCAAAACTAAGCAGTGGTAGTTCCGTGTAGCGTTGCCAGTAGTACGAGAGCATTGCCATGGCTGAGAGTGCAATTGCAAAGAGAAGTACAGCAGATCTACCCGCTTTTACAAAATGCATCTCATCTACGTTAGATCTTTTTAGCTTCCATGGTTTATAGAGGTCTTCTATGGCTACTGAAGACATGGCTCCCAGTACAGAGTTAGAGCTAGATAGTGCGGCAGCTACAGCTCCTACAGTGACCAGTCCTCTCATACCTTCTGGCATCTCATGTAAGATGTAGTACATAAAGATGGTGATCTTCTCACCTTCAAACTTCTGCACTACTTCTGTACTCAAACCAGAGAGTTCAGGATGCTGATAAAAGAGATAGAGTAGAAGACCTATCATCAAAAAGAGTATGGCTACAGGGATGGTCATATAGATACTCATCATAAGTGAACGCTGTGCTTCTTTTGCACTTTTACATGTAAGCGCTCTTTGTGTCATGTCCTGGTCCAGTCCATACGCTGCAATGTTAAGAAGTAGCCACCCACCGAACAGTGCCCAAACTGAAAATCCGCCAGACATAGACCAGTCAAGCAGTTTAAGTTTATTATCTGCCTGTAGTGTAGAGACTATGGTGGTGAACTCAGTGTCTATGGTCATATATAGGTAAACAAGTACTGCTATACCGGCACCAATGTAGGTTATGGCTTGAATGATGTCTGAAAAGATAACTGATTTCACTCCGCCAAAATAGACATACGCCAACGCACCAAGCATTAAGATTGTGATAGATATGGCTACATGTGTAGGTGTGATATCTAGAAAGAGTATCATTGAGATGGCAAGTGCACCTATGTAGAGTCGTGCACCGGATGCAAACAGACGCCCTATAAGGAACATCACCCCTGCCTGTTTCTTGGCACTCTCTCCATAACGCTTTTCGAGAAGTTCATAAACAGTTACAGCGTTAATAGCATAAAAACGTGGAATGAGGACTTTAGCAACAAAGATCACCGCCAAGAAAGCTGAAAGATAAAAACCTATGAAGGTCAGGTCTTTACCATAAGAGTACTCAGGTCCTCCTAGAAACGTAGCTGCCGACTGTGAAGTTGCCAGTACCGAGATAGCCACAGCGAACATCGGTACAGTATTGCCGCCTACAAAGTAGTCTCTAGTGGACTTTATCTTACCCTGACTCAGTATGACAGAAGTCAAAATAAGCACCAGAAAATAAGCAGCAAAGATACTCCAATCCAGTGTATTGAATGCTGAATTCATTATTTAGCTTTAGGTGGTGATTTAAGATTCAAATTTTTTACAGCACGTCGCATATCAGACATGAACTTCTTTCCCGGATCAGACTTTACGGTTCTGTATCCTTTGTCTTTCTCCAACCAAAGTGAAGTACTCTCCATCTCTCTATACTCATGATGTCCTATCATGTATTCGATGCTAGGATATTTGGCTTTGAGGTAGTAAACAAGGTCTATATTTGCTTTAAGTTGTGCCGGTGTAAGATCTTCAGACTTATTGTCTTTCCCACCGATGTTCTCTATCCCTATGCTTGAGTAGTTTAACCCTATCACATGACGTGCCATCCAGTTTTCAGGCATCAAACGATAGATGGTACCATCACGAGCCACCATAAAGTGAGATGATACATTGAGCTGTGATGCTTTAGCTATATCTTTTCTATCTGTAAGTAGTCTTTGAGGCTGTAAACGTTTAAATGACTTGTCAAAACTCATTTCTGCTGTCCAGTGAAGTAAGATGATCTTAGGGGTGATAGTAATATCATTTACCGTTTTTCCATAATGAGATTTGATGTACTCTTTTGTCATAGATATACGCTCTGAACCAAAGTCTATGGGTTTATCGATGATTTGAAGTGGTTGTATAGGTTTTGTAGTACATGTTTCACATTTAGGTTCTTCTTTTACACAGGCAGTAAAGGCAATGAGGGTAAGAGTTAGTAGTAAAGTTTTTGTCATCAAATAAGTCCTAATTTCTGGTTGGACTTATTTTATCTAATCTTGGCTATGGTTTTCTTTGTTCATCATGAACACGATCACTATCACCATAGGAGGGATACTTAACGCCAAAATATATGAAGGAATATGAAGCAGTCCCTGTCTATTGAGATACAAGAATCCTAATACTAAAATAGCATAGGCACCAAGGCGATAGAAAGAAAAAGCTGCTTTACTGTCTTTAATCGTTTGAGAGAGCGTACGTTTGTTCTCTTTAAGGCTTTTTTTCTCTTCTTTAACGGTCTCTACCAGATCTTTCTCTTCGGCTTCAACGATCTCTTCACTGTAAAGGTCATAAGGGTCTTCAAGTTTGTCTATAACATCTCTAGAATCATCCATCGTAATAACATTATGTTCTACAGCTGTATTGACCATGCGACGGTAACTTATCATCGAAGCTATCATCACCAGGGCAGCAGATATGAAACCGATCTGGGTATTGTAAAGTGTTTTAATATCAAAAAATATTACAGATATAAGTATGATAATGATATCTACAACAATGAGCGTTTTAAGGAGTTTAGTATTAATACTTGTCATCCTCGTCCTCAGCATCATATTTCTCTTGTTGCTCTTTTTTATACGTATATCTTGGATCATTTGCAAGCTCGTCTAAGGACTTTTTTTGCTTTGCATAGGCTTTATATACATTAGAAATAGCTGCTCCAATACCAATGAATACACCGATCCAAAGTGTCCACCAAGCTCCAGTGAGCTTTTGCAACCCTATTCCTATACCTACACCGATGAGTACAGCAACCACCATAGAGATACCAAGGCTTAGTCCATCTGCGGCATTAACAAGCTTTTTAAATTTGGGTTCTTCATTTTTCATTTATTCTCCATATATTAATCGCTTAGCTTTCAAGGGCGTTCGCACTGACATAAATATTATTTAACTATATCTGCCATAACTTCATATGCAGCTTTGATCGTCTCATCTATCATCTTATCTGTTGTAACAGTAGATATAAACCCTGTCTCATACGATGAGCAGGCAAGGTAAATACCTTTATCCAGCATTCCTTTATGGAACTTGGCAAACATCTCAGAGTCATTCTCTAGAGCATCATCAAAGTTCTTTACCGTCTTGTCTGAGAAGAAGAACCCGAACATAGAACCTCTTACATCTGTAACCAATGGAATATTTACAGAGGTGGCTGCTTTTTGAAATCCGTCCATAAGCTTCTTCGCTTTATTACCTAGTTCTACATATATAGCAGGGTTTGCTTTGAGCTTTTTAAGACTTGTAAGCCCTGCAGCCATGGCTACCGGGTTACCACTGAGTGTTCCTGCCTGATAAACCGGACCTTCCGGTGAAAGGTGAGCCATAATATCAGCTCTTGCACCAAAAGCACCCACAGGCATACCCGCACCGATCACCTTACCAAGTGTTACCATGTCCGGCTTTACTGTTGAAATGCCCTGAGCTCCTTTAAGCGATGCTCTAAATCCACTCATTACTTCATCAAATATAAGCAATGCTCCATGCTCTGTACAGATGGTTCTAAGTTGCTTTAAAAACTCCTCATCTGCAGGTACAAGACCCATGTTACCCGCGATAGGCTCGATGATCACACAGGCGATATCATCCGGACTGTCTGCAAAACACTTTTGTACACTCTCGATGTCATTGTAGGTAGCAAGCAGTGTATGTTTAGTAAGATCCGCTGGCACACCTGGGCTTGATGGTGTTCCAAAAGTAGCTAAACCTGAACCTGCCTGTACTAAAAGCGAGTCTGAGTGACCATGGTAACATCCTGTAAATTTTAAAATGTCATCTCTACCTGTTACACCACGAGCCAAACGGATGGCAGACATCACTGCTTCCGTACCCGAACTTACAAAACGTACTTTATCGATACTGTCAAAAAGTGTGACTATCTCTCGTGCAAGTTCTGTCTCTAGTGTCGTAGGTGCACCAAAGCTTAGTCCTTTCATCACTGCTTTAAATACTGATGTTTCAATATCTGCATCACAATGACCAAAGATAAGTGGTCCCCAACTCTGTACATAATCGATGTACTTGTTCCCATCAATATCAAAAAGGTGTCCACCCTCTCCTCTATCGATAAACGGTGGTGTACCCTCTACCCCGGAAAATGCACGTACCGGTGAGTCAACTCCACCTGGTATTACTTTATATGCTTCTTCAAATGCTGCTATACTTTTATCATATGCCATATTGTTAATCCTCATTATGTATAATTGCAGGGATTATACACTAAGGGTACTAAGGAGAGGATTATCAGAACACTGAAAGGAATATTGCTCTCTTTATTGTTACATTTACTCATTTTACTGCTCTTTATGCTGACGTTTAAAGATGTAATACTTCCTCCCCCCGGAGGTCAAGAGAAGAAGATCAGCCTTAATCTCTCTAAATTTGTACCGCCTCCTGCACCAAAGCCCGTGGTTATTCCTCCTAAACCAAAACCTGTTCCGGTCAAACTGCCTGTACCAAAACCTATAGTGGAAAAAAAGATAGAACCCAAACCTGAAGTACAACCCATAAAGAAAAAAGTTTTAGATGAGAGTAAAAAGGTTTTTGCTGAGAAAAGTACAGAAGAGAACAATGTGACCAAAATAGAACCAAAACCTAAGAAGAAGATTGTAAAAAAAGAAGTTAAGAAAAAAGTACCCAAAAAAATAAAAAAGAAACGGGTAGTCAAAAAAACAAAAAAATATAAGAAAACTAAACGTTCAAATGATAAACTTTTCAATGCACTCATGGGTGCTGCCAGTAGTACTTCTATGTACCCTTCAAGTCAACGAGCATCTTCCGGAAGCTATGCAGCAAAAATGATAAAACAACTCTACGGAAATGAGTTCAACTCTTTCAGTCCAACCCAAAAGAAGTTCATTCAAAACAACTTGGGTACTATCCACCGTATCACCCAACGCACACTTACGCGCAACGGCTACCCAACGGTTGCGGTACAAACAAGACAACAAGGTACCAATGTTGTCTCCTTTTATCTCCATCCAAACGGTGACATTACAGGACTAAGACTTAAAAGACGTATGGGTTATGAAGCCCTGGATCAAAATACCTTAGACGTAATACGCATCGCATACAAAAATTATCCTTTACCAAATAAAAAAACAAAGATCATGTTTTATGTGACATATACTCTTTATTAGGGTAAAATTATCGAATAAGGTTATAAAAAGGTCATTTATCATGAGTATATTGGAAAGTTATTGGATCAAGATCCCTTGGTGGTCTGTACGTAAAGCTTCTCAAATGCTTTTGAGTGCCTTTTTAGGAGCTCTACTCATAGGAGTTATTGTATTTATACTTTATATGAAGTCTCTTCCTTCTCTTTCTACATGGCATAAAACCATACTTCAAAATGAATTTAGTACTAAGTTAACAATTAAAAACACAGTTAAAGACTTTGATGCATATATCGCTTTGGAGAAGCGACTTTTTGATGAGTTGGACAGTGAAGTATATGAGAAAGTGCCAGCTCACGAAAAAAACCGTATCAATCGCTATACTCAAAACAGTGTTGCGGATCCAAAACGTTGGGAAAAAGCCTGGAATAAAAGTTTTGAACTCTCTGTTGAGAATCCAAAGATGGGTGTACTTCTTTTACATGGTATGTCTGACTCACCCTATAGTCTTCATGCACAAGCAGAGTATCTGCATAAAAAAGGTGTTTGGGTCGTTGCTATGCGTATGCCTGGTCACGGTACCATTCCCTCTGGTCTTATAGAACTCAAATGGCAAGATATGGCAGCCGTTGTCCAAATAGGCATGGAGCGTTTAAGTCAAAAATTGGGAGACAAACCCATACACATCATGGGCTACTCTACAGGTGCACCATTGGCCCTACACTATACACTGTCAGCACTGAAAGACTCAACATTGACTCTACCTTCTAGTCTTATATTTTATTCTCCTGCTATAGGAGTAAGTCCGGCAGCTCCTCTGGCCATATGGCAAAGTCGTTTAGGGCATCTTTTTGGGTTGCCTAAACTGGAATGGAACTCTATTACTCCTGAGTTCGACCCCTTTAAATATGGTTCTTTTGCTGTCAATGCGGGTGACCAGGTTTATCGTGTTTGCAATGAAGTACAAAAACAGTTTGATGATTACGCTGCAAATAGCAAGAATCAAAAACCGTTTCCTCCTATTTTAAGTTTTGCATCTATTGTAGATAGCACGGTTACTGTCCCTGCCATCATTGATGGTCTCTATAAACGTCTTCCTGAGGGGAATAATACACTTGTACTCTTCGATATAAACCATCACTTTAGCTCTAACCATCTTGTCAAACAAGGTATTGTTACTTCCCTGCATAATCTGCGTGAGACTCCCCAAAATGTACACTATACTTTTGACCTGATCAGTGATCTGAACTCAACAGATGGAAATCTCAAGCAGATTACAAATGGTAAAACAGCTAAAATACTTGACTTACTTTGGCCAAAAAGACTCTACTCACTCTCACACTTGGCTATGCCCATAAGTAATAATGACCCACTCTATGGAGATAAAAATCCACCTAAAAGCCCAGGTATACAACTGGGTCATCTTGCTATCTACGGAGAAACTTCCGTTCTGCAGACATCAGCATCCTCTTTGCTTAGGCAACGATGGAATCCTTTTCATCACTATACGAAGCAAAGAGTGTTAGAGTTTATGGGGTTGGAATAATCTTCACAAATCTTTTCAGGAAAATATTTACAGCTTCCCAATACCCTTCATGAGATGGATTATTCTTCCAAAGTGCTTTTGCGCCATGCACACCCTCGGTTGGAGGAAGATAATACGTTTTCTCTTTTGAGGGTATAGCGTTATAGATACTCCACCAGTATTTTTTCTCATCTTTGGCTGAAGTAATGAAAACAGGTATTTTTAATACTTTTACAGAGTCTTCTATAAACGTTTTTCCTCTTTTTTTATAATAATCACCCGGAGAAAATGCAAGTACGCCATCTATGCTTTCATCTATACTGGCCATGTAGAGGGCTAACCCTGAAGAGTAGGAACTGCCCCAAAGAAGCAATGTTCCCTGACTTAAGTGTTTTTTAGTGTATGCCAAGGAAGCTTCAATGTCGGGGAGCGTTGCAAGGTATGAGATGTCCAAGTCTTTTTCAAGTGCTATGTCCGATATCTCATTGACTATATTGTTGACTGTATCACCGCTACGCAGATCTACTGCCATCACATTAAATCCCATTTGAGTCAATTTTGGTGCGATTTCAAGATATTCACCTTTACTATATGTGGCTTGATGGAGTAAGAGTATAAAGGGTTTACTTGTATTGCCGTCACTATAAAGGTGTGCAGAGATAGGCAAGCCATCTTTAGAAGGAAATTTTATCTTTGTGTAGTCACTTGATGTAAGTAAAGATGTCAGGGTTAAAAGTAATAACAGGTATTTCATAGATCATCCTTTTATGTATATGGAATATTCTATCATATATCAAGACGTACCTCTCAATTGCATATACTTCAATAAATACCCACCTTATAAGCATGCTTTATTTAACTTGGATTTACCCTACTTATATATACTGGAAAAAAGCAACCTTTTAGATGTTTTTAAATAAAATATTGAATTAATTCTACGTCCATATTTATGAAAGAGTATTATGATTAAAAAAAGTAAAAAAATTATCGTTACGGGATTACTCTCTACTTTGACCGCTGCCTACCTTCTTGGCAGTTTTGCTCAGGCGAAAAGTACTTCTACCGAATCTACAGCCAAAGAAAAACTTGAAGCCTACATCAAGTTTACTCAAATACTCAATGTGATAGAAAAAGAGTATGTTGATGAGGTAAATACTACAGACCTTGTAGATAAAGCACTTAAGGGACTCATGACGAACCTTGACTCTCACTCTACTTTTATGGATAGTAAGTCCTATAAAGACCTTACCGTTCAAACCAAAGGTGAGTTTGGCGGTTTAGGTATCTCTGTAGGTATGAAAGACGGTGCGCTCACTGTCATTGCTCCTTTGGTTGGTACTCCGGCATTTAGAGCGGGTGTTAAAGCCGGTGATATCATTTTAAAGATCGATGACAAAGCAACGATCGGGATGACTATCGATGACTCTGTGAAATTGATGAGAGGTAAACCTAAGACTGATATTATGTTGACGATGATCAGAAAAAATGAGCTTAAGCCCATTGAGATCAAGATCACAAGAGATATTATTAAGATCCAATCAGTTTATGTAAAAACCATAGGAGAAAAAATCCTTTACATCCATGTAACCTCTTTTGATCAAAAAGTGGTTGAGGGTGTAGAAAATGCTATCAAAGAGAACCCTAAAACTGAGGGAATCATCCTTGACTTTAGAAATAACCCTGGAGGACTACTCGACCAAGCTGTTGGTCTGGTTGATCTTTTTGTTGAAGATGGCGTTATCGTTAGCCAAAAAGGGAAGTCCAAAGCAGAAAATATTAAGTATAAAGCCACTAGAAAAAACAGTGATACCCAAACACCTATCGTAGCCCTGGTAAATGGTGGATCTGCATCTGCCAGTGAGATCGTTGCGGGTGCACTGCAGGATTTCAACCGTTCTATTGTTGTGGGTGAAAAAACATTTGGTAAAGGGTCTGTGCAAATTGTTATGCCTATAGGTGACAAAGAAGCACTTAAACTTACAGTAGCCAGATATTATCTCCCAAGTGGTCGTACGATTCAGGCTGAAGGTGTCACCCCTGACATCATTATACATTCAGGTGAATGTGAACAGAAAGAAGATCCTATGTTCCTTAAAGAACGTGATCTTAAAAAACACCTCGAGAGCGAATTGGAAAAGATAGATGTCAATGCAACTATCAAAACGATCAGAGTTGATGACAACAGTACAGATAGCAATGTTACAAAAGCTGAAGATGAGAATGAAACGATCATCACAAACGAACAACTCTATAAAGATGCACAACTTAAAAGCAGTGTTGACATTTTAAAAGCATTGATCATAACACATAAAGGAAAAAAATAATGGCAGCAGATACACTTGTAAAACAATCATTGGTCTACGAAGGTAAAGCAAAAAAGATTTGGACAACAGAATATCCGGATCTTTATATCTCTGAGTTTAAAGATGACTTGACAGCTTTTAATGGTGAAAAGAAATCAAGTGAAGAAGGTAAAGGTGCACTCAATAATGAAATTTCTACGGAACTTTTCAAGTATCTTAATGAAAAAGGTATCCCTACGCATTTTGTTGAAATGTTAGATAAAAACCATATGCTTCATAAAAAAGCTGAAGTGATATACATAGAAGTAATCGTAAGAAACATTGCAACAGGATCTTTGAGTAGAAACCTTGGTATTAAGGATAAAACTGTATTGCCTTTTACTCTTGTAGAGTTTGACTATAAAAATGATGAGTTGGGTGATCCTAAACTCAATGACCAGCACTGTCTCATCTTAAATTTGATAAATGATACTTCTGAATTGGATTACATCAGATATATGGCACGTAGAATCAATACTATATTGACAGACTTTTATGCAGAACTGGATATTACCGTAGTGGATTTCAAGTTGGAATTTGGTAGAGACAGCAATGGCAATATCATACTTATTGACGAACTCTCTCCGGACAACTTCAGACTCTGGGACACAAAAACTAATGAGAAACTGGATAAAGACAGATTTAGAGAAGGTCTAGGTGGTCTTACAGAAGCATATAAAGTAGTATTAGACAGAATCAAAAATAGATAAAAGGAAGAAACAATGACAGCAGTAATTAATGTATTTTTAAAAGACGGTGTTTTAGACCCGCAGGGAAAAGCAGCACACCACGCGCTTGACTCACTTGGTTTTGATGGTGTTGATGATGTAAGAATCGGTAAACAGATCATCATTAAACTTGATACAGATGACCGAGCAAAAGCTGAAGCTGAAGTAAAAGAGATGTGTGAAACACTTCTTGCAAACACAGTTATTGAAGATTATACTATAGAGATCAACTAAGATGAAAGTAGCAGTATTAAGATTTCCCGGGACAAACTGCGAGTTTGATACCCAGTATGCATTTGAAGAATTAGGACATACAACCCAACTTGTATGGCACGAAAATGAAACACTTCCTACAGATATTGACCTTGTTGTCGTACCTGGAGGATTCTCTTATGGTGATTACCTGCGTTCAGGATCCATTGCCAGATTTTCTCCTGTTATGAAAGCTGTAATATCGTATGCAAATGATGGTGGCAAAGTACTTGGTATCTGTAATGGTTTCCAGATCCTTACAGAAGCGGGACTTCTTCCGGGAGCATTGAAGCGTAACAACAACCTGCACTTCATCTCAAAACACCAAAATCTTTGTGTCATCAACAATGATAACGCATTTTTAAATCAATGTAACAAAGGTGAAGTACTTAACATCCCTATTGCTCATGCAGATGGCAATTATTACATCGATGATGAAGGATTTAAGAAGATTGAAGCCAATGGACAGATCCTTCTTCGTTACTCTGATGAAAATGGAAATCCTGTTGTTGTAAACGGGTCTGTTACTTCTATTGCTGGTGTGTGTAATGAAGCCAAAAATGTATTTGGACTTATGCCTCACCCTGAGCGTGCTTTAGAAGCTATTCTTGGTAGTGAAGATGGTATACGTATGCTTAAAGGTTTTGAAGTCTAATGTCATTGTTTCGCTCTTTTTGGCTTTTACTGGGGCTGGTCTTTGCTTTTACTACCCTGGTAAATGCCGAGAGTGAATACAAATACAGCTATATGCCTAAAAAGGTATATGAAAACCAACTCTTCCCTGTAACAGTCATAGATACTGCACAAAGAAATGACAATCCTCAATTCGAATTTGACAAACTCAGTTCTGTCCAACCTATTTCTGAAGATCCTTTAGTACTCCGTAACGGAGACGATAGCTTTTATACTTTTTATTTTAAAGCTTCCCAGATCGATGTACGTATTCCTAGACTTTTTATTGTATCGAGCAGTGTAAATACTTCACTTGAACCACAAAATATTTCTCTGAGTTCACTTAAAAGCAGAGAGGATTTTTGTGGTGTTTTGGCCGCTGATATGAAAATAAGAAACTCTCAAGTCTCTAATTATGATGAAAAACACCATTTGGTGACACTTTCTATGGAAGCTTTTGAAGCGAACCTTGAAGATATGAAAATAAACAATGCAGAAGAGTACGGAATAGAAGATCTCAAAAGGGATAATGCTAAAGTGGAAGCAGAATTTTATGTAGTACTTCCTGTCACACAAAAAATCTTGAAGTTCACTTACTTTAATACCATAAAAAAGCAATATGTTTTTCTTCAAGTACCTGTTGAACTTGCAGATGCCACTGTCACAACTCAGTCAGATCTCAATCCTAAAGAGGACAGCTTTGAGAAATTGAAAAAATACACCTTCATGATTTTACTTCTATTTTTCTTTTTAATGTTTTTATTTAAAAGAGATTTCTTTTATCTGGTTTTGGGTGTTGTCTCTCTCATTACGCTTTTAACGTTTTATATACCACATGAAAAAATATGTGTAAAACAAGGTGCTCCACTCTATCTTATACCTACTCAAACAAGTACCATAAGTACAAAATTAGATCAAGAGTTAAATACCATGATTCTTGGTGAACGAGATCAATTTATAAAGATAGAGTACAAAAAAGGAATTATAGGATGGATCAGAAATGAAGATCTTTGCGAAAATTAGATTTTACTGGGGTGCAACAGTCATCTCTTTGAATACAGCTATTTTAATGATACCTACATTGATGATCTTCAATAAACATAAAGGCACTATTGTTCATCATATTAACCGTTTGACATTCTTTATGATGGGAGGAAAGCTTGCACAAGAAGGTACGATGGACCCCAGTGCAGATATGTATGTGATGAACCATCAGGGTATAGTCGATATTGTTGCGATGGAAGCACTACAGAACAATCATCTTCGATGGGTGGCAAAAAAAGAACTTTTTGATGCTCTATGGTTTGGAAATCTTTTACGTCATGGTGAAATGATCTCACTTGACAGAAGTAACAAAGCAGGTCTTATTAAGCTCATTAAAGATGTCAAAGCGTCTAAAGAGGTATTGCATAGGCCTGTAGCTATTTTTCCTGAAGGAACAAGAGCCAAGGAACAGCCTTTGCTCTCCTTTAAACTAGGCACAAAGATGATAGCAAATAAGTTAGGTTTAAAAGTGCAACCTGTTATCATTACAGGAAGTAAATGGGTACTCAATGAACATGAAAGAACAGGACACAGTGGTACAGTACACTACAAATACTTACCTACTATTGATGTCAGTAAAGCAGACAAAGACTGGTTTGAAACCCTACACGATGATATGCAAAAGGCGATAGACGATGAATACATTAACCATAGTCGCAGTCGCTAGCGGTGGTGCTATAGGGGCTACACTGAGATTGCTTATAAATGGCGTGGTCAATAAGCACTTTGTACATGCTCTCCCTTTAGGGACATTGGCAGTTAATCTAATTGGAAGTCTGCTTATAGGGGTACTGTTTGCCTATTTTCATCTTAACACTTCACTCTCCCCTCACCTTAAGACTTTTATGGTGACAGGGATACTCGGCGCATTAACGACCTACTCTACTTTTGCCATAGAGAGTTTCTTTTTACTTGAATCAGGTCATTACACCCAAGCTTTTGCCAACATGGCACTCAACGTTTTTGGTACTATCTTCTTTGCAGGAGTAGGATACCTTTTAGTATTACAGATTACAAAATAATAATTATAAACCAAGGAAACACATTGTCAACAATAAATCAAGAGATAGAAAAACACATTAAAAAACTGGTAAGTCCTCTCAAAGAGCCAGAAGAACTACTAGAAGTACTCAAAGTGAAGCTTACGAAAAAAGAGTTAAAGCTTCTAAAGTCATGGGGAGATGAAATACCTACAGAAGAACTCCAGGCAAAACTAAACCTTGATGAAGAGCGTTATGGTGAACTCTCAACCAAACTCATCAAAAAACTTAACCAGGAAAAACTCAAACAAGAGATGTGTATATAGTAAGATTTCATAAAATTTAAAGTCTTTTTATCCTATCATATAGTATGGTTAATAACCTAAAACAAATAAAAGGATAGAAAATGCTTAAAAAGAAAAAGATTAAAAAGTATATTAAAAAAGAGATGGATAGTAGACTCAAAAAAGAGTTAAAACAAGAGATAAAAAAGCATATCAAAGATTATAAGAAAAAAGAGAAGGCTGAGAAGAAGAGTAAAAAGAAATAGCTTTTATTCTATAGCTATTTCTCTCGTTTAGATTCGAGTCTATTGATAGTTTGGATAGTTTTTAATACAGAGTCTGGATTGAGACTCATCGAATCTATTCCCATAGTCACAAGTGCTTCTGCCATCTCCGGGTAATCTGAGGGTCCCTGACCACAGATGCCGCTGTGGCGATGGTTTCGTTTTGCACCCTGCACAGCCATCTCTATCATCTTCATGACTCCCGGGTCACGTTCATCATAATCAAATGCAACTATTTCAGAGTCACGGTCGACTCCCAGGGTAAGTTGTGTCAAATCATTGGAACCGATACTGATACCATCGAAAAGTTCACAAAATGCATCTATGAGTATGACATTATTTGGTATCTCACACATAACATAGATCTTTAAATTATTTTCACCACGTTTAAGACCATATTTTCCCATCGTATCAAGCACTTTTTGCCCCTCTTCTACCCTACGGCAAAATGGTATCATCAAAATGACATTATCAAAGCCCATCTCATCTCTAACACGTTTCATCGCGTCACACTCTAATGCAAAGCCCTCTTCATAGCTGGGATGCGAATAACGTGCTGCCCCACGAAAACCTATCATAGGGTTGGCTTCATGCGCTTCAAAGAACTTTCCTCCCAGAAGCGTGGCATATTCGTTGGTTTTAAAGTCACTCATTCTCACTACACAGGGTTTTGGATAGACTGCTGCTGCAATACTGGCTACGCCTTCAGAGAGTATTTTTATAAAGAATGTTTCTGGGGTATTATAGCTAGCAGTAAGTTGATCTATCTTCTGCTGTGTAGCCTCATCGAGTTTTTCCGGGTGTATAAGTGCCATAGGATGTGCTTTAATGGAACTGTTGATGATAAACTCCATCCGTGCCAGACCTATACCATCCACGGGAAGAGAAGTAAGAGAAAAAGCAAGTTCAGGATTACCAAGGTTCATCATGATCTGTGTTTTTGTAGCGGGTATGGCACTAAGATCTGTTTTACTGATCTCAAAATCAAGATCTCCTTCATACACAAAACCTGTCTCACCTTCTGCACAGCTCACTGTAACTTCCTGTCCATCTACCAATACTTCTGAAGCATTCTTGGCACCTACAATAGCAGGTATACCAAGTTCCCTGGATACGATAGCGGCATGACAGGTTCTGCTTCCACTGTTTGTTACGATGGCAGAGGCTATCTTCATGACAGGTTCCCAGTCAGGACTTGTAGTTTCTGCCAGAAGGACATCGCCTTCTTCAAATTCATCAAGTCTGCTTGCATCCGTGATCTTACGTACTTTTCCAGAACCAATTTTTGTTCCTACCGCTTGACCTTCTACTAGAACCTTACTACGTTCATTTAGGCTATACATTTCCAAATATGTTTCTTTTTTTCGTGACTCAACTGTTTCCGGACGTGCCTGTACGATGTAAAGTTGACCATCTAAACCATCTTTTGCCCACTCCATATCCATAGGTTTATCATAACCGGCTTGTTTGGAGTAGTGCTCTTCGATCTTAATGGCATATTCTGCCAAAAGTATCACATCCTCATCAGAGATAGAAAACTTTTTTTGATCCTCTTTAGGTGTAGATATGTTTTTAGTATACTCCATAGCAATATTGTCTTCATTGATCTCTTCAGCAAAGACCATTTTAAGGGCTTTGTCTCCAAGTCTTCGTTTAAGTACAGTATGATAGCCTTTCTTGAAAGTAGGTTTATGCACATAAAAGCTGTCTGGTGCGATGCTACCTTGGACGATATTCTCACCCAAACCATATGCTGCGTTGATAAAGACCACATCCTTAAATCCTGTTTCCGGGTCAATGGAGAACATCACCCCACTCTCCCCGATGTCAGATCTAACCATCTTCATGACTACCACACTTAGATAGACTTTCAGGTAGTCAAATCCATGGTCATATTTGTAGTGGATGGAACGGTCAGTAAAGTTGGAAGCCAAACAGCGTTTATAAGCATCTAAAAGTGCGTCTAACCCACTTATATTAAGATAGCTGTCATTTTGCCCTGCAAATGAGGCTTCCGGCGAGTCTTCAGCAGTGGCAGAGCTTCTAACAGCAAGAGTTATATCCTCACCGTACTCAACTTTGAGTGTCTCATAAGCACTTTTTATCTGTGTTATCAAGTCATCAGGTAGTGTACAGTCATGAATGATCTCTCTACAACGCTTTCCTCGCTCCTGTAACTGAGCTACATCATTTGGATCAAAACTGTCGAGCTGGGCATGTAACTTCTCCCATGCACCATTTGTATCGAGTATCATTTTATAGGCATCTGCAGTGATAGCAAAACCATTGGGTATACGTATCCCCGCTGCAGTGAGGTTTTGGTACATCTCTCCAAGTGAAGCATTTTTACCACCTACAAGATCAACATCTTCGATACTGAGTTCACTAAACCATTTGATATAATCTGACATTTGAAATCCTTTTGAAAAACTTTTCATTTTCAGCATTCCATTCTACTCCTAAAAAGTTAATGACAAGATATATTATTTTAATGTATGTTTATCTAGATTACACAAGTATTACATAAAACACATTTATAATAGAAAAGTAGTGGGCTAAATAGAAATGGGTGTGCAAGTTGTCAATAGTTGTTTCTATAAACTCAAAGTAAAAGAGGTTGTTGTAATGAAGAAAATAGTGATTGTAGGTGGTAGTGGTTTCATAGGGACATATATGCAATCTTTTTTCAAGGCGAAGGGCTTTACTGTACTTCCGTTAGGCAAAGAGGACACCCAGAAAAGTACGGGAGAGATCGCCAAGGTACTTGAAGGAACAGATCTTGTCATCAATCTTGCCGGTGCACAGATCATCCATAGATGGAGTGCTTCCTATAAAAAAGTTCTATACAACAGCAGAATCATCACTACGCAGAAGCTTGTAGCTGCCATGGTACAGATGCAAAAAAAGCCGGAACTCTTTATCTCCACATCTGCTATCGGTATCTATGCCACAGACGGTCCTATGAGTGAGTCAAACTATACCTACTCCGATAATTTTTTAGCCAAGATCTGTAAAGATTGGGAAGCTGAAGCACGACAGGCAGACGACTTTACCAGAGTAATAATTTTTCGTTTTGGCGTAGTGCTTGGCAAAGGTGGTGGAGCACTCTCTAAAATGCTGCCCGCTTTCAGACTGGGTATCGCAGGAACGATAGGGGATGGTAGTGAACCATTTAGCTGGGTACATATAGATGATCTGCTTAGTGCCTATCTCTTTGTTTTTGTTAATGACAAGTGCAAAGGCACTTTCAATCTCTGTGCACCAAACCCTGTGACAAACAGAGAGCTTACTAAAACACTGGGTAAAGTGTTGCATAGACCAACGGTCATACCGTTGCCAAAATTTCTCCTAAGGTTTCTATTTTCGGAAGGTGCAACTGTACTTACCGAAGGTCAGTGTGTCGTTCCTGAGCGCCTATTGGGAAATGACTTCACATTTAAATACCCAACCATTGAAGAGGCACTTCGGGAGATTTTGGATTAGCTCACAAGTTTCTTTGTCCCTCTTTTGCAATGTGTCTCATAGAAGCATTCCAGGTCTCACCTTCATCATACGTAGATACCACCAGCATACAATGCATAACGTACCAGAGGCATATAGTTTTCCCAGCATATCAATCACCTACTTTACAGAGATCCGTGTCATAGACTGTAACCGTACTTGCATCTCCATATCCCCAGGTGGAACAGTCAGGATATCTAGGTATAAAAAACAGTAAGAGTAGCTTCCATGATGAGATTACACGCTTTATCATTGGTCGCATCCAAATCCATAAAAACCGGGGATGCTTATATCGTAGTATATGTAGTTTTGGGTCTTCTTTTTAGCAATAAATAATCCCGATATAAGCATCGGAAAATCTTTCAGATTATAAAAAATTAAGATATTATGTTATATGAAAAAAATAATATTTATATTCATACATACATTTATATTCGCTGCAGTCCCTGATCAGGGTTTGAAAAACTACCAGGAAAGGTATAGTTTATGTCAAGGTAAAACAAACTATCAAATATCTCAATGTTTATTAAACGGTAATCTAAATTACTCCAGATTCAGAGGAGATAGATATTCATATAAAACGATCTCTAAAAAAAAGATACAAAAAGCAGCACGTGATGCTGATATATATGATTATACAATGAACCTTATTACACAGACCAAAAGATATACCGGTTTAAAAGAATATATTGATTACCTCTATTCTATAAGAGAAGTATACACAGCACCGCAATTCAAAGGCGATGACGCAGAAGATATCATAAGAATCAAAAAAGTATTTAATTTACTACAGTCAGCAGGGTTGGAAGAAAATTCAGACTATACTCCAGACTTTGAAGCTGAACTGTTGGAATATCAGAGAAGGCATGGCTTGGCAGTAGATGGAGATATAGGTCTAAATACAAAAAGAGAATTAAAAAGATCAATATCTAGCATCATTACAAAAGTAAAAAAGAATTTAGCATTAGAAAGAATCTCAAGCCCAAAAGGTTCAAATTATATTTTAGTGAATATCCCTGAATTTAAAATGCATTATTATGACAATGATGAACCTGTTTTAAATATGAAGATCGTTGTGGGTAAAGCCAAAATGAGAACTCCTGTATTTAATAAAAAAATGCAATATATAGTGAAAAACCCAAGATGGAATGTACCACCATCGATCTATAGAAAAGAGTATGCAGGTAAGTCAGAAAGTTATTTAAGAAAAAGAGGCTTTGCCTATAACAGTGAAGGAAAATTGTATCAAAAAGAAGGTACAAGAAATGCTTTGGGAGTAGTGAAGTTTTTATTTCCAAATAAATTTAATGTCTATATGCATGATACACCATCCAAATCACTGTTCAATAGAAGAGTAAGAGCATTTTCACATGGTTGTATGAGATTGGAGAAACCTATAGAGCTATTAAATGAGTTGGGATACACTTATAATACAAAAAGAAACAAATGGATCACTTTAAAAAACAAAATACCTGTCTATGTAGAATATCATACTGTTTGGATAGATGATGACGGTATAGTCCAATTTAGAAATGACATCTATGGATATGAAAAGAAATTATTTAGCAAAGCTACATACCACCCTACTTCTACTACACTTTCAAAGAAGAAGGTTGTGAAAAAGCAGAAGGCACTTGGGCTTTTTTAAATATAATATCATCATGCTCTATTGAGAGGAGTCACAATGGCAACAGTACAATCATTTTCTCACAGTTAATCTGAGTGAAAACGAGACAATATCATCCATACAAGTTCACTAAAAAAGTCACTTCTTAGTTCAACTATTTATTATCTCATACCTCTTCTCATCAACTTGATAACATCCTTTTCCAACTTAACAAATAAATATCAGCACAGTTAATAGTGAAAAGCGTAATGGTCTGTTCATTGTGTTGTAAATAAGTAAAATTTTCATGATAAGTTCCTCTCTTCATTTTCTATCTCTTCATCTTCTTCTGCCTCTCTGATGATAGGTGCAGCTCTTTTTCTTACAGTCAATTCAAACGCATCAGGACGTGCATAATGACCTGCAACATCTAGATTCCACTTGGATGCCCGAAGCATATGCAAGTCAATCTCTGCAAGGAGTATGCCCTCTTTTGCACTTAAAGGTCCTGCCAGAACTTTACCATCTGGATCAGTGATGAGACTGTTTCCTTTGTTTATCCATTCACCTACGGAAGTATAGTATGGCTCCAGCTCGGGAAGTTTTTTAAGTACCTCCTTTTTTTTGAGTACCATACAGCATCCAGAAACAAAACATCGTCCCTCTTTGGCAATATGTCTCATCGATGCATTCCAGGTCTGCCCTTCATCATACGTTGGTGCCAGATACAACTCTATACCTTCAGCATACAGGGCATAACGCACCAAAGGCATATAGTTTTCCCAGCATATTAATCCACCAACTTTACAAATGTCCGTATCATACACGGTAACCGTACTTGCATCTCCATATCCCCAGATCATACGTTCTGCTACAGTAGGGATAAGTTTTTGATGATGCCCAAAGAGATTTCCCTCAGGGTCTATAAAAAGAAGTGTGTTATTGATACTCCCGCCACTGGCTTGAGTATTTTTTTCATTCACACCTATGACGACATAAATGCCAGCTTCTTTTGCAGACTCACATAGACGGTCTGTTTCTCTGCTTCCAACAGTGACTGATTGTTCCAGTAACTTTGCATACAAGTCTTGATTGAGTGTCATATCACCAGGGGGGACATGCCATATCCAGTCAGGATAACCAGGTATAAATGCTTCAGGAAAAACAGCAATGCTGGCACCTTTTTTCGCAGACTTCTTTATGAGATCACATGCTTTTTCAATACTTGCATCCAAGTCCATAAAAACCGGGGATGCCTGTATCGTAGCAATGGTAAATGTATCTTTTTGCATGATATTCCTCCATTTGATTATTTAGGAATCTCTTGTATGAGTATAGTGAGCGTTTGTGTAGGATATATGTAGTTTTGGTGCAACATTTATCTACAATTCCTGGGCAAAAGTAATAGGTCGTAAGAGACCCTGATTTTCATATAAGAATATAGGGTGGTAATACTTAGGTAATACAGACTAGGTAGCATATTCATAAGTAAAGAGTAAAGAGAGGAAGAAATGAAAAATACAAAAGAATTAATTGCAGAACAATATGTTGACCAAAGCCGTGATTACGAAACACTTCTAACTCAAAACTATATCACTAATGAATATGGGGAAAAAGGCCTTAAGTTTATTCTTAGAGAGATACATAATCGTTATGACAACTTGATTAAAAGTTACAGAAGAGATGTAGTTGATAATAAACAAGATAAGGTATTTACGAATGGATTTGATGCATGGAGTTTATTGAAAGTTTGCATTGATATGGAGCATGAGCATAAACTAAAAAGAATCTAAAAAAAGAAGTAAACTTTATTAGTCAATAACAACCAAGGACAAAGGGAAAGTGTTCTCATGGAGAGATAAATGTATTAGTAGCATACATAACCTTGGTTGCTAGACCGAAACTATATCTAATCTAATGTTAACTGAATGTTAATTTTTGATCATAACTAACTATTTTCAGAAAAATATATATCAAACTATTCCTTTATCATCTTTTTTTAGATCTAAAAAATTCTTAATTGATCAAGATAATGATAATTCTTTAAAAAATTGAAAACCTTAAAAATTATATATTTTATAATATTAATTCTTCACATGAACTTCTAAAAATAATGTATCATAACATTTAAGTCTATCAATGTTATTCTTATAAATACTATTTACCATTCAATCCAAAAGAAAGCAAATTATGCCTTATCGCCTCATTTTCCTCATATTCATTGCCCTGCTTCTTTCAAGTTGTGATAACAAAACAAAAGCTAAACCCGTTAAAACAATACTGATGAATCAGAAAAAAGTCGACTACCTAAAAGAGGTCAAGCCTATTCTTGACAAACGCTGTGTTTCCTGCCACTCCTGTTATAACTCTCCCTGCCAATCAAAGTTTAGCTCTTTTGAAGGTGTTGACCGAGGTGGAAGCAAAGATCTGGTCTATGATGCGACACGGCTTCTTGCAACTGATGCTACGCGTCTTTTTATAGATGCACAAAATACGCAAGAGTGGAGAAAGAAAGATTTCTATAGTCTAACGGATGATCTAGATCCAAGTACGTATCAAAATGACTCCATTATGATGCAACTTCTCAGTGATAAACGGGACAATCCACAGATCATCGGAGAGTATGACCCTGAACACGATACTCTCATCTGCCCCAAAGACCAAGATGAGATGGATAAATATCTTAGAAAAAAACCAAATCATGGCATGCCTTATGGTTTCCCTGCACTCAAACGAAAAGAGTTTGAAACCATTAATCAATGGCTGCTTCAGGGAGCTAAAGGTCCTACTGTACAACAGCAAAACAAGATCACTTCTCCAAGCAAACAGACGAGCATAGAGATCGGGAAATGGGAAACGTTTTTCAATGCACCGGATGCCAAACATGCCATGACAGCCCGTTATCTTTATGAACACTATTTTCTCGCCCATATCAACTTCAAGAGTTCCCCTAAAGAATTCTACGAGCTTGTTCGTTCTACGACACCTTCCCCTCAGCCTATTGAGGTCATCCCTACCCTACGTCCTTTTGATGACCCCGGAACAGAGAAGTTTTACTACCGGTTTAGACGTATCCACTCTACCATCGTTCATAAAACACATATGGTCGTTGAGTTTGATGATACTGAATTAGCACGAACCAAGAAACTTTTCATTACACCAAAATGGCATCAAAAGCCTCATCGTGTAGGATATGAGAGTAAACTCTCTGCCAATCCTTTTGTTGCTTTCGCACAAATTCCCGTACAGTCACGCTATCAGTTCCTACTAAACCACAATCACTATATTGTTATGACATTTATACGAGGTCCGGTTTGCAGAGGACAGATGGCACTCAATGTCATCCATGATCATTTCTGGGTCATGTTCCAGGATCCTCAGTATGATCTCTCAGTGAAAAAACCCAACTTTTTACAAGAACAATCAGACAATCTTAGAATGCCTATCGAGTCTAGTATGCTCAGTGTATGGCAAACTTTCAGTGATGCTTACCGTAATAAGTATAGAGACTATTTCAAAGCCAAACAAGAACTCTATGATAAGACCTATCCTCAAGGTCTAGGACTCGAAGGGATATGGAAAGGAAACAAAGCAGAAGATGCCCCACTGTTGACGATCTATCGACACTTTGACTCTGCTTCTGTTCATCGTGGTGTCATTGGAGAACTGCCTCGTACGATGTGGGTCATTGATTATCCTCAGCTTGAGCGTATATACTACTCTCTTGTCGCAGGTTACGATGTCTATGGGAATATCTCTCACCAAACCAATGTCCGCCGATATATGGATTTCTTACGTATGGAAGGTGAAGCAAATTTCCTCTCTTATCTTCCCAAAAAATATCGCTTGCCACTCTTTAAATCATGGTATATTGGAGACAAAAAAATAGAAGAGAAAACAGACCATCTTCTGGATCGTGGAACCAAGATAAGCTACCGTACCCCCTATCCAAAAGGTGAGTTCATAGAAAAAGTAGTCAAAAAACATATCCTTAAATCCACAGGGATCGCGTTTGATTCTACCAATTATTATAAAGAGGGAGAGCATCCACCACGTATGCCAAAAACCTTCCGTACCTACAAAGATTTCGAACAAGGTGCTCGTTCTTTGACGGCTGCGGGCATGGGGTTTGTCAAATATATCACTGACTACGGTGCCAATCTTTTTCACCTGCGTATCATCCTTCCCAAAGGAGAGAATCGCGTAAGTACACTGGTAATTAATCGCTGGCACGACAATGTTAATTCACTCTTTGGAGAGGAGAGCAGACTCAATAGCAGTAAAGACACGATCGATATCATTAAAGGGTCTGTCGGTTCTTATCCTAACCTTTTTGCTATTGTTCACTATAAAGATCTGCCGGATTTCTTTCATCTGATCGCCAATTTTGACGGCAGTGAGCCCTATCTTGAAAAAATAGAGAAGTACTTTATCTCTCGAGCAGATCCAAAGTTCTGGGAGACCTTTGACTGGTTTCAAGCACATTTTGAGCATGCAGACCCACTGGGTGCAGGTCTTTATGATCTCAACCGCTATTATCGTAAAAGTTGGTAAAGATTATACACCCTACTTTTCTACTTTAACAGGAATCATGATGTGTGCATACGGAGTATCTTTCCACATCACATAAGGTCCACCGTTGAACGGATCATCTGATAGGCCCTTAAGCATCTCTTTTGGGACTATGATCATCAAGTGTGGTCCCTCTTGAACCCATACATCACCATTATTTTTATCTGTTGCATAAGGACTTGAGTTACTTACCATAGCATCTCCTTGCATCATGTATGATATACCGATACGATCTACTTTATAATCTGATTTTGTTTTGATTGCTTTCATCATCTTCATCCATACATCATCATTGCACATAGGCTTTCCATCACCAGATAAAACACCAGGTAGACAAGTCCACCCATTTGTACCCTCTTTTAAAACCTTACCATCCATATCCAATACTGTAGCTTGTTTACTAATGGCAGGATGTGCTGCACTTTGAGCACGAGTAATTTTATCTGCAGTGGAGTCATCACCATAACTATTCATCGAAATCAACAGCATCGCTACCAAAACATAAAGTGTTTTCATTATCTATCCTTTTATTGAATTTATAAAAGCATTATCTTGAAATGATGTGTAGTATGCGTGGAACTATAGATTAACTCACTAGATAAACATTTTTTATACTTAGTTCATAAAATCATAAAATTCTGTAAGAAATATAAGATATAATCAATACTATTAGAGCTTGAGGAGAGATATGTGCTAAAAGTACTTGGAGCAGCAGGAAGCTATTCACATGAAAGCAAAGCAACATCATTTCTGATCGGAAAAAATATTGTCATTGATGCGGGGAATATTGTACAAGGTCTGGGAGAAGAGTGTTGTAATGTTGAACATATATTTATTTCACATACGCATTTTGACCACATAGTGGATCTTCCGTTTGTGATCGAGAGCTATTTTGAATGTAGACAAAAGCCGTTAAAAGTGTATGCACTGAGTGAGAGTATTCATAAACTTCAGGAACATATTTTCAACTGGAGTATCTGGCCTGATTTTCAAAAGATCACACTGAAGAACAGTGAAGAGGAATCTTTGCAGTTTATACCCGTAGAGTATGGAGAAACTGTTAAGATCGACGATATAGAGGTTACGATCATCGAAGCAAACCATACGGTTCCAACCTGTGGTTACAAAGTTAAAAAAGCTGATCAGGCATTTATTCTCAGTGGTGATACTTACATCAACAGTGCCCTCATTGATCTGATCAACAATGATGAAAGTATCTCTTCTCTGCTTATTGATGTCTCTTTCTCCTCCGATAAAGAAGAACTGGCAGAGAAAAGCAAACATTTGACTCCAAAACTGCTTGAGAAAATGCTGCTGCGTCTTCAACGTAATGATGTAGCGATCTACGCGTATCATCAGAAACCTTTTTTTACACAAAAGATCAATAACGAACTTACTGCCCTGAATCTTCTGAAAAATAGAGGCAAACACTTGGAATCGGGTGATTTGTTGGATCTTTTTACTCCACTGCACAAGCGTCAGGATGTCAGAAATCATGAATCGCAGAATAATGAGAAAAATCATTTGAAAAACCTCTTCAAGATCGCACAAACGATGCAGGCTGAGTTGGATACTTCCATCCTGCTTGAAATGATCGTTGAGCAGGCAAAGACATTTACTCATGCTGATGCTGCAACACTCTATCTGCTCAGTGGTGACAAAAAGGAACTTGTATTCAAGGTTTCACATAATGACACACTAAATACTCACATTGACAGTTTGCATAATGATGTTGAGTGGTCAAACCTCCCGCTTTATTTTGAAGATATACAAGCCAATGTGCAAATGGTAGCCGTACTTGCAGCATTGAACAAAAAGACGATCATTATAGATGATATTTATGATAGAAGTGAATTTGATTTTGCAGGTACAAAGCAGTTTGATAAAAATACAGGGTATCGTTCACGATCAATGCTTGTAGTACCTTTACTTGATCATGAAAATGAAACCATCGGTGTATTACAGTTGATCAACAAAAAAAATATTTATGGAGAGACTGTTTTTTTTGATACTTTCGATAAGGAGAGTACCAGTGCCCTCGCATCTCAGGCTTCCGTTGCAATTGTGAATGCCACACTGATCAAAAGTCTTGAAGAAGCCTTTGAAGTGTTTATACGGACGATTGCCAGAGCGATCGATACAAAATCTCACCATACTGGAGAACATGTACGTAGAGTTGCAAAGATCACCAATATGATCGCCGAAGCAATAGATAAAAGTGATGAAGGACCCTATAAAGATGTGCGCTACAGTGATGAAGATCTTAAGCAGATCTATCTTGCCGCACTTTTACATGATGTAGGTAAGATTGCAACACCGGGACATATAATGGAGAAGAAGAACAAGCTCGAAACAATTATTGACAGAATAGAGCTTATCGATGAGCGTATAGAGATATTGAAACGTGATATAAAGATCAAGTATCTTGAACATGAACTAAAAACATTGAAAGATCAAAAAAGCGTGCCCTCAGATCTACGTGAACGCGAAGCAAAAGAACTGATGGTTCTCGATGATATCCGCAGCTTTCTGCGTCAGTGCAATATCGGCAGTGAATTTCTTGAAGATGACAAGATCTTATATCTTCAGATGCTTGCTAAAAAAATCTATCAGATTGATGGAGAAGATGTTCAATTTTTACGGGGTAGTGAGCTTGAAAACCTTTCTATCCGCAAAGGCACGCTTACCGATGAAGAGCGTAATATTATTCGCAATCATGCAAATGCAACAATTGAAATACTCAGTGCCATACCATTTCCAAAAGCATTGAACCGGGTTCTGAACATTGCCTGTAATCATCATGAAAAACTTGATGGGACAGGTTATCCAAGACAGCTTAAAGGAGATGAACTGACACTTGAGGACAGGATACTGATCCTTGCTGATATGTTCGAAGCACTCTCTGCGTCCAACCGCAGCTATAAAACACCCAACAGCATGTCTGAGATCGCTGCTATTATGCAAGATCTTATTGACAGAGGGCATATGGACAAACAGCTTGTACAGTTCTTTTTTGAGACGGGTATCTATAGAGAATATGCTTGTAGTGAACTTAATGCTAAGCAACAGGATATTGCTGAATTGAATTTTGACTAAGCATTTATGGTACGGTTATTTTACCAACATGGTATGGATGGCATCGAACGGCTTCTTTGGATGCTCAAGATACTCCTGGCACCGTTGAAGATATAAACGGTAAAGTTTGCATCCATACTCTTCTTCAAGTGACTGAAACAGCTCATAAGCCTCTTTGATCTTACCTTGCCGATAAGTTTCGAGAGCTGTTTTGTAGAGATACAACTCATCAGAACGCTTCTCTCCCTCATCTAAAGGCATGACCTCAAATACTTCTACCGCTTCTTTTTTACCTTTCACACGTACAAGATCAAGCGGGCGTAACGTATACTCTTTATGTAACAGCTTTTTTGTATCTTCCGAAATAATAATAGTAGTACCATAAAGTTTATTGAGTCCTTCAAGGCGTGAGGCAAGGTTGACGTTATCACCGATGATCGTATAATCCGAACGACCGACAGAACCCATCTCTCCTACAGTGACCAAGCCCGTGTGAATACTGATACCTATGTTTAATGTGACAGCAAACTCTTTCTTCAATTCTTCATTCAGTTGCTTAAGTATTTTGATCTGTACGAGTGCTGAAGTAACTGCTTTGTCTGCATAATTTTCTACTTGATTGGGTGCATTCCAATATGCCATAATGGCATCACCGATAAACTTATCGACAGTACCTTCACGATCGGATATTTCATTGACAATAGGTGTCATATAACGGTTTAGCAATGCAACTAGTTTTTGAGAGGAGCCAATATTTTCACTGATCTGCGTAAATCCCCGGATATCACTGAAAAAAACAGCTACATTTTCATCACGTACCTTTAAGATATCATCATTGCCATGTTTGATCAGATCATCCATAACTGCTTTAGAGACTTTTTTTGCAAAGATATTCTTGAGTACTTCACGCTGGCGGGATGTGAGAATATAATCAATACTGACTGATAATATTAAGGTTGATATAAAAGCTAAAAGCGGGAAGAGAAGATTAAGGACAATACCCAGATCAAACAGGAGATAAAAGAAGATATTAAACAGTAAAAACCCCACAGCTATGGCAACAGGCAGCAATAACCATGAGTTTAAATAGGAAAAAAGAAAGGTCAGAAGAAAAACCATACTCCAGATAACCAGCAGATCATACACTATCACATCGAGAGGTTCATGCAGGAAATCTCCTTCGAGTATATTATCAAGCGTATTTGCATGCACTTCAACACCTGGGATCGTACTGTCAAAAGAGATTGATCGCAGATCAGAAAGACCCACTGCAGAAGTGCCTACCAAGATAAATTTTCCCGTGATCTCTTTGGTATCAAACTTTCCATTTAAAATATCTGTGGCGCTGATATACTTGAAATGTCTTCCTGCACCTCTGAAATTTACAATTAAACGACCTGCATGATCTGTTGGAATAGTGAAATCACCAAATTGGATCTTCTGAACACCTACTTCATCACCATGGATCTCAACTTTGGAGGTATCACTGTAAATGCGTGCCATTTCCAGAACAAGGGAAGGATACACTATACCGTCATAACGCATGATCAAAGGTACACGATAGATCATACCGCCAGCATCTGGAATATTGTTGAAAAATCCACTGCTATAAAACTTCTCCTGCAGTACATCAATATTTAAGACAACACCTTTAGGCTGTAACATACTGTTATTGTGCTGTAAGCCTATCTCCAGGAATACAGTTGGGATCAGTGGTACCTTATCCTGATCATTTTCTTCAAAGGTAAAAACATAACCTCCGACCGTTGGAGTAGATGAGAGAGTCTTTGCCAAAATAAGATCATAGTTATCCAGGTTAGCTGTATTGTCTTTTATCTTTAAGGCAATACGGTGTGGTGATGTCTGATCGGGCTCTGCAAAAACAATATCCAAACCGATAATGCCGGCATCTGCATCACTGAGTTTGTTGATCAACTCTGATACAACAGAACGTGGCCATGGCCACTGTCCAAACTCTTTTAAAGAGGCTTCATCAATATCAATGATCACTATCCTGTCACTTTTGGGAAGTTCACCACGAATGTTAAATAAAAAGTCACGAAGATTATTGTTGAGAGAAAAAAATGTTTGTGGTATAAAAAGATATGCCCATGAAAGCAGCAGTGCCAGTATCAATGCTGCACTGCTCTTTATCAAAAACTTGGACATTATGATGATGGTTCTATTGCTCTACCGATCCGGAAACTCAACAGTTGGTTCTTCAAGAGGCACTTCTGGCAGATTACGTATTTTCTCCTGAATTTCCTGTTGCGCAGCATCTGAGATCTCATCGGCTTTTATCTGGTCAATATTTCCTTTTCTATAGACAGTTTGCAATCCTCTGTTTATAGAAAATGCTTTGATCTCTGCTTTTCCATTAGAAAGTTCGAGCATCATACCTGCATCAACCCTATGAGTAATACCGCCCATAGAGACATTCAGTTTGCCTTTATAACATGTTATTGTCTCTTTTCCCTCTGACATCAGTGCAGAGAAATCGGTACCTCGAATCCCGATCGTTGCTGAAGCAGTTTTAACTTTGAAGCGTTCCGGTGCCAATTTGCCGATCTTTCCTGTAACAGAGCGGAAAAAACCACGGTCAATATGCATTTTAACTTCACTGTCATTTTTACCGCCAAATTTATAGGCGTCAAAGACAAAAGTAGAATTTGGTCCTATCGTTACAATAGTATTGTCTTTTAAGATCACCTGTACCCGTGATCCGGATGTAGTGACGATCTTGTCTTTGATCTTTAATGCCATTCCGTTTTTAACGTTTAGGGTGTTACTGCTACGTACAACGGTCGCAGTACCTTTTAAGGCTCCAATATTTCCAATATTTGACCATAGAAAAGCTGTTAATGTCAAAAAGAAAAAGAAAGTTCGCATTTTTTACCCTTAAAAATTGTATTTAATACCGAGCATAACAATATCTTTGTCATACTCTGCCAATTCATAGTTTGAATTGTTCTTGGAATAACGATAAAGAAGTGATGCTTCCATCGTATCAGTAAGCATCCGACTCACTTTAAACTCTGCCTGGTGATAATCATCACTTCGTTTGTCTCCACCACTCTCGATAATATCATCATACTTTGCATAACGATAGCGGTAATCGAACCTGGCAATAAACCACTCTTCTACATTATAATTAACACCCATAGCAACTCTCGTCGTCTCTTTGTCTGTAAATCGTAAGCTATTACTGTATTTAGCAGAATAGTTGTCATAATTTGTACTGATATAAGCAAAGTTTTTTTCAAAAAGCCAATAGAGACCTACACCGATACCTGTTACAGAATCATCTCGATTTCTATCCTCTTCTTCTAAATAACTGCGCTGGCTATATCTTGCATTGATATTTCCAATAAACGATTTAGAGAGTGTAAAATTTATTCGAGGATCAATACTGACACTTTCCAGAAGATCACGGTCAAGGTAATGAATATATCCGTAACTGATAGGAAGAAAAGCGTCATAGAGATCGTTGCTATAACCTAAACCGATGTTGGCTGAAACTGCAAAAAGATTGTAGTAACTTGCATCAGCATTATTCTGATAAAAGATATCAGCATCACTACGCAGATACCAGCCACCTTTTTCATTCAGCTCATGGGTATAACTCAGACTGCCCTTAAACTGTGTAAACATCGTATCTATCTCTTCCCCCAAGTGCGGAAGATCCAGATCACCCGGGCTGACATTAACATTTGAATCATAACCCATTTCAATACTTGCTGACGTTTTTAGATGCTCAATATCATCCCCGTAAAGAGTCTTTATTGATGTACGCTGTGCCGGAGTCAGCTGATAATTCTCCGTACTTTTTAACATTTCGTCTGCCAGTTCATCACGATCCGAGCCAGCATAAAACTTCACTAGATGTACACGCACTTCAGTGTCATTAGGGTCAAGCATAAGTACCCGTTCATAAGCACTCATTGCCGTTTCATCTTCTCCCAGAGCTTCAGCACTCTTCGCCCATAGTAGATGGAGTTTTGGGTTTCCATATTCTGACGTAGTTTTTTGTGCTTCGCTAATAGCCTGTGCATATTTTTTTTGATCATACAGGGTTTGTATCTCTGCTATACCCGCTAATAGTGTGATGGGTACCATAAGTAACAAGGCTGTTATTTCTTTCATATTTCTTCACCTAGAGTATAGATGGCTGTAACACCATTGTTATGACTGCTTCCATAAATATCTTGAATAGTACCAGATACACTGATCTTTTCTGTACCGTCTAACGTCTTAATAGTAGGGTTTACATTTAAATGCACCGTACTCTCATTCTCCAGCTTCATATCAAAAGGAACAGAATCTCCATTCATAGAAAAGATAGCAAAATCACTTTCACTGACGGTTGACGGATCCAAATGTTCGGAGAACTCAATACGGACCACTTGACCGGTATAACTTACCGATACCACAATCAGATCGATAACAGAAAAATTCCAGCTTGTCAGGCCATCATAAGCATTACCTGAGAAATCTTCCACTGTGCCCTGCAGGGTTACAGTGTAACTGCTACCTTGGTCAAGATCGTTATGTGGTACAAAATGCAAAGTATGATCACTTATCATCGTTGTTCCATTCACCATTATATTCGTATCACTATTTTTTAGCTGCAATACCCCATCACCAGCTATATCCTCATCAAATTCCATAAGGATCTCTGTTGTTGCAAGGGCTTCTATGCCATCACCGGGTGTGACTGAGAGCAATGAAGGTGATATGTAATCTGGAGCCGATGCTGTCAGGAAAGGAAGGGTAAAGGTGTTTTCTAAAGTACGACCTTCTATATCTTCAACAGTTGTTGTCACAACAACAGAATATGGTTTATTTGGTAAAAAAAACTCATTGGGGATAATGCTGACCGTTTTTTCTGTAACCGTTAAGGCAGCACTGATGGGAACATTATTTTCATCTGTAATATATACAGACGATTCATCTACTGTTGATTCATCAATAGCTGCTGAAAATACCAGCATTACATATTTATTTATAGCAACAGGTACATTACTTGAATCAGAAGCTGTAGATACACGTAAATATTTTGAAGCATCTGTTTGAACATCTCCTTCACTGCTTGTATTGCCGCAGCCTGTCAATATAAACATGAATGTCAATAAAAATGCTGATAAAATTTTCACATACAACCCTTTTTTGTTAATTCTTATAGCTTCATGTTTACATGTTACTCTAGATTTAACCCTCTATATATAATATTAACTTTATTTTATATTAATTAACTTTAAAATATGGATTTATCCTATTAAAATTTAAAAAAATACCAATTTTGCAAAGAAACGCACTTGCAGAGCTTAATGAATCTATTAAATCAATGGGAGTATAATAAAATAAATAGAGTGAAAAGGAGAACATATGGCAACATTGCAATCATATGGAGCTGCAGAAGTCGTTACCGGTTCCTGTCATTTACTGCAGTTACAAAATGGGATCAATATTTTGGTTGATTGTGGAATGTTTCAGGGAGAAGTAGAAGAACGTAATCATAACCCTTTTGGATTTGACCCCGCAGATGTGGACTTTCTTCTTATCACGCATGGGCATCTGGATCATGTCGGGCGTATTCCTAAATTGGTCAAAGAAGGTTTCAAAGGAACGATCATTACACACCGCTCAACGATGGATCTTGCTGAAGTGATCATGCTTGACAGTGCGCATCTGATGAAAGAAGGATACAAAACCCGCTATAGAAAGGCACAGCGTCGTGGAGAGGAAGAAAAGGTAAGAAAGCCTCTTTACACTGAAAATGATGTTCGTACTGTCTATCATTGTCCTATGATATTTGCTTCTTACGATGAACCCATCGATCTAGGGCATGGAATTTTTGTTAACTTTAAAAATGCCGGGCATATTCTTGATTCAGCGATCATTCAAGTGATATTTGAAGAGGATGGAGCGAAAAAAACAGTTGTTTTCTCCGGGGATCTTGGTAATGATGATGACCTGGTCATGCCTTCACCTGATATCATCGAAGAGGCAGATGTTCTTTTCATCGAATCTACTTATGGAGACAGAAACCATAAAGGGGTGAAAGAGAGTGACCTTGAATTGCAACATGTAATACAAAAAACATTTATGAATAACGGAAACGTCCTCATCCCCTCTTTTGCCATAGAGCGTACACAAGAGATACTATGTATGCTTAAACAGATGTATAACAGAGGTGAACTGCCTGTGTGTCAGATCTTCCTTGATTCACCCATGGCGATACGTGCGACAGATATCTATAAACGATATCACGAAGAGCTGAGTGAGTGTTGTAATGAGTTTTTGGAACGGGATGGTACTATCTTTGATTTTCCCTATCTGTATTATACATCCAGAGTACAAGACTCTATGAAGATCAATGATGAAGATTCTCACTGTATCATCATCGCCGGTGCAGGCATGTGTAATGGTGGTAGGATACTGCAACACTTTAAACATCGTCTGTGGAATGAAAAGAATGCGCTTGTATTTGTAGGGTATCAGGTACAAGGTACGCTTGGACGAAAGATCGTAGATGGTGCCAAAAAGATCAATGTCTATGGTGAAGAGGTGATCGTTAAAGCCGAAGTACACACCATTAACGGATTCTCCGCACATGCAGATCAAAATGGCCTCATAGAGTGGATGAGTAAATTCACGAAGCTAGATAAAATTTTTCTCATCCATGGAGAAAGAGATAAACAAGAGATATTCCAAAAAGAGATAGAGAGACGTTTGCATAAAAAAGCACATATTGTAAAACATGGAGAGAAGATCGGTATTTAACCGCTAGAGTAAAGCCTGTGATAACTTTTAGATTATCGCACACTCTAAGAAGATCAATCTACAGGCACATATATGAGGACATCCGTTGGTGTTTCTCTTAAGATAGAGGCAGCTACACTTCCGAGCAATGCTTTAAAAAAGCCTGAAGTACCCCGTGAACCTATCACTACTAGATCGTATGATCCTTTGTTGATATATTTAAGCAGTGCTTCTTTACTATTTAATTTTCCATCAATTATTTTACCTTTTTTAATAGAAAGATCTTTCATGAATTTTTTTAGATCATTTTGGGCAGAAATCTTTGCAGCTTTATTATATTGTTGTATATCGAGACCTTCCAACGTATAAGAATCTGCAGTGTAAATACCTGCTGCATAAAAAGCTTCATAAGTATGAACTGTATTAATTTTTACAGCTGAGAAAATATTTTTTGCAAAGAGAATACTCTGTTTCGATTGTGCTTGAAAGTCTGTTGGTGCCACAACATTTTGATATGGACCCTTTACACTGTTCTTAACGATCAAAATGGGTACATGACTTTGATTTGCTACTTTTTCTGCTGTTGTACCCAGAAACTTCTTTTTACTTTTTTTATTTGTGCCTATCACTACCATATCTGCTTTGAGTAGTTTTGACTCGTACTGTAAGATATCATCAGCATCCCCTTCTCTTACAACGATAGAATAAGGCACTTTATCATCTTTGTTCAATGCTTTTATCTTTTTTTCTATTTTTTTTGTGATACCTTTTATATTAACAGTTAGCTCTTTGCCGCCAAAATAACTTGGTACAGAGAACCAAGGTGTTTCTACAGCATGAACAAGGAACAACTCTGCTTTATTTCGCTTTGCCAGCATCAATGCTCTTTTTAAAACATTGTTTGATTTTGCAAAAATATCTATACCTACAATAATTCTTTTTAACTTTTTCATACTCTAACCTACCTTTTTATCAAAATTCTTCTGCAAACTATTTCTACTTTACACTTATCCTCTCTTTTATAATATCATATTTTTAAGAAAGAGTCATCAAATTAGAATATTTTAGAGATTCAATATAATTTTTCAATGACGCTGTCCCTACCAAGACGATAAACATCAAAATCATTGGCAATAAAAAGTTTACCTTCATAACTACGCTTTATTTCATTATAGATCATCTCTACACCTATAGTACTATTCTTGTTATATCGAGGGTTAATATGGTTAGCAATCAGATTTTTAACACGCTTTGCCTGGACTTCTATGCCAAGATCTTTTGCAGTAGTATGCAACACTTTTACAGGAAGGTTATCGTATGTCTCTTGCGTATAGGTACACTCATGTACCAGCAGATCAAGATCTTCCATGTATCTGCCCAAAACATCCGGTCTGCTGTTATCTCCTGCTATGATCAACGATCTTCCCACTACAGGATCCAGCATAAAGACCTTTGGTTCCAGTTTCTCCCCTTTAAAAGTGATACTTCTTCCCCTTTTCAATTCAGCGTAAAGCGATGATGGTTCCAGTCCTATTGCTCTCAATTTCTTTTCATTTAGCTTGTTGCATATATCGTTCTCTTTAATATAAAAAGCAAAACTCTCTATGGAGTGTACCAGAGGCAAAACTTTCAATGAAAATTTATCAAATACAAATGTCTCTTCAGCCTCAAATTCTGTGACCTTCAGAATATATCCGAGATGTTCTTCTGAGATATCAAGAACACACTCCAAAAACTTTTTGATCCCTTTTGGACCGTATATGTTCAAAGATCTAAAAGCTTTATCAAGCTTTTTGGAACTCAACAACCCCGGAAGTCCATAATAGTGATCTCCATGCAGATGTGTAATGAAGATAGTATCAAGTTTCCCAATGGAGAGTCTGCTTCGTATGATCTGATGCTGCGTTGCTTCTCCACAGTCAAAAAGATACCACTTGTTATCTTGATCAAATTGCAGTGCAAGTGCAGATACATTTCTTTCTTTAGTTGGTTTTCCAGCACTTGTTCCTAAAAATGTCAGTTGCAAGATATCCTCCTTTTATTTACTTGATACATGTAATATTATACTGACAATAGGTAGAAAACAGAATTATGAATATAAACTCCCTGCCTACCATTACCGAATATTGACCTGTATCAACAAATTAAATCGATCTTTTTGTACAATATTCAATGACAACAATCAAAGCTAACAAAATCGAAAGGCTCAAAGCCACGCTGAAACCTTTTGACTTCTTTCCTGAGATCAGCAGTCTTGACCTGAACAATCTCACAGAAGAAGAACGTTTCTATCTCAAAAACTTTGGTATCTACAACCATAAACTTGCTCCGGAAACTTTTATGATCAGAGTTCGCATCACAGCCGGGAGAATAGCTATTTCCCAACTGACACAACTCATTCAGCTTTCCGAGGAATATTCTTTTAGGATGATGATCACTGTACGGGCACAGATTGAATTGCATGGGATAGATGCAGACAATGTTCTAAATCTCTGGAAAAGACTCGAAGAAGCAGGTTTTACTGCCTGGCAGACACTCACAGACAACTTCCGTAATATTGTAACCGATCCCTTCGATGGTGAGGACATAACAAGCCAAATAGAGGTCTATCCACTGATAAAAGAGATGGAATCTCTCTTTTTAAAAAACCCAGACTATGTCGGTACCCTACCCCGGAAATTTAATACAGCCATCTGTGGCACTCTCGAAAGCAGCCACTCCTTTTTCAGTAACGATCTCCATTTTGCCCTTGCCAAAAAAGAGGATCTTTGGGGTTTCAATCTCTATCTCGGAGGCAAAAACAGCGAAATGGCTCAGGATACCGATATTTTTGTTATCGTAGAGGAAACTGTTCCTCTCTTTGAAGCAGTCATTAAAACCTATATGAACCACGGACTCAGAGGTACACGATCTAAAACAAGACTTTTTCATCTGCTTCAAAAGATCGGTATGGACAGCTTCAAAACCCATTTACAATCTTACTATCCCAAAGCCTTACAAAGTGCAGGAACACTTCAAACAGAAAAATCCTCTACCCGGGAATTCACATCCCTTCATGATGATCGATATGCCTTTTGCTATTTGAGTCGTTTTGGTGAGATCGATGTGGGTGAACTCTCCATGCTCACTAACTATGCCTCCTCAGAAAAACTTTCAATTCGCCTGGGTATTGATCAGAATATCTATCTTTTTGGACTCAAGGAACCAAAAATACCTTTCAAAAACCTCTTTACTCCTACCCGACTCTCTGTATGTGCAGGAAACAGATATTGTGATCTTTCCCTCTTCGATATGAAAGGAGAAGCGAAGATGCTTCCCCTTGAGCGACTGAAAACACTCAACGTTTCTCTTGGCTACAGCGGTTGCCTGAAGGGCTGCGGCAAACATCAGCATGTGGATATCGGTCTGGTAGGACTGCGTACTGCCATTTTTGGTCCCACACAAAAAAGTGTACGCTTTTTCATTGGCGGTCAATACACCTATGGTGAAGCACCCGCCAGATTGATTCTGTTTGCTGTACCACTGCATGGGCTTAATGATTTGATACATGTGGTTCTGGATGAATTCGCACAGAGCGGCTACAGCGATTTTGAGTGCTTCAGCCAAGAAATTCTCAACAGATTCTCTACCAGTTTTCTTGCACTATGGTTTCTGTCAAAACTCTATTTTGGTGAAACAACTTCCCTTAAAGTACTTCGATCCGATCCTACGAGTAGCCATTCAACTGAAGAGGAGAAGAAACTGATCAGATCTGCCTTTCCCAAACTTGAACTTACAAATGATCAAGACACCCTTTTTCATAAAGAGATACGACAGATCAATCAGATGCTTTGGGGAGAAAATTACGCCACTGACTAAGCATCTCACTATTTAAAAGAACGAGAGAAGGTTAGATGTGAGTGAAAAAAGATGTAGGACTAGCTAGTTAATCCAAAGGTTTTTTTGCTTACAGGTTGCCTTCTCTCGTTCTTCCCGAAGGGTGTAGTGCTTTCGCCCATACTCTGCGTTAGATTTTTTCGAATTCGCTAAGGCGAGTCCTTCAAAAATCTGCCTTGATTATGAACGAAATCACTGCATTAAATATTGAGATGCTTAGTCAGTGGTGTAATAGATTAATCTCTCTCTTTCCAGGCATGCCAAATAGAATGGATATTGCTTTTGGATTTTGGCAGTATTATAGTGATAGCGATATTTTCCACCATTTCAATCACTAAAAAATAGATTGCGATATGAAACAAAAGAGCGTTTTCAAAGCCAAGAAGCATGACAACACCGGCACTCATCAGTACAGCAGAAACTTTAGTGATCCAGGTATGATAACTGGCAAGCTTTCCAAACTTTGCCAGAGCAAAAAAAGCGGGTAATATATAGATAATGATCACTGCGATAATATAGTAAAGTTCCGCTTTAATAAGATTCGGCCAAAGCCACCAGGCAGCCAATGGTGTACTAAGATAGGTTAAAATATCTCCGTAGCTGTCAAGTCTTGCACCCAGTTGGCTTGTTTGATCCAGCATACGGGCAATAATCCCATCAAGCGCGTCTGAAAGTAGCATCAGTCCTAAAAGTACAAAAAAGAGACCTGGCATCTCAAGCCAACCGGTAAGCAGCAAAAAAGGTGCTGCAATGATACGAAAAAGGCTTAGTATGTTTGGGATATTCAGTACCATCGCATTACCTGAAAAACTTTCCAAAAAGATATAAAAGAAAAGATAAGACAATACTGATAATGATCGAAGTTGTGATAGGAAAGTAAAAAGAGGTGTTCTCTTTTTTATACACTATATCACCGGGAAGTCTGCCCAATGCAAAAGGGAGTTTATCACTAAAACTAAGAATAATACCAATGATCACGATCACAATTCCTATGAATATAATACCTTTTCCAATCTCTACCATTCTAAAAGCTCCCTTTTCAAAGTAGATTTTTGAGATTTTCCAAAGAATTTATATGCAAACTACTATATAGCATCTTTCTTCATTACAAAACTTCTCTATTTGACACTACCATATCAAACTGCTCAAAAAATGATGAAGAGGAACACTACCCTCTTCATCGTAAAAGATTATTTGATCTTGATCTTCTTAGTCTCTTTTTTGCTTCTTTTCATTTTCGGTATCACTACCTCAAGTACACCGTCCTTCGAATTTGCTTCGATGTTTTCAGCATCTGTATTTTCAGGAAGTGTAAAGCTTCTTTGAAACTTACCGTAAGAGCTCTCCATCTTGTAGTAATCTTTCTCTTTGACCTCTTTTTTGGTTTTTCTCTCACCCGAGATGGTCAAAACATCATCTTTGAGATCTACATGGATATCCTCTTTTTTGACTCCCGGCAGATCTACCTCTACATGATAGGCATACTCCCCTTCTCTCGTATTGACAGAAGGTGCAAAGCCGGAAAGAGTTGAAAGTTCACCAATCTCAGGAAACCTAAATGCACTCTCCATTCTTCTTTCCAAATCTCTAAAATCTCTCATCGGGTCAAATTTTGTTAATAACATAGTATTTCCTTTATGATTTTTTCATATCTCATACAAGATATATTACAACTATACCGAATCCGGTCTGCTTCTGTCAACTTATAGTGTAGATTTTTAAGGTAGGCTCAAGCAAAACTGTATGCTATAATAGAGTGAGACACTTGTAAGTTGCCTGGTTTTAACCTTTTATTGCCTGTAAGGCAATAAAGAAACAAAAGTTTGAGAGGAAGAGAGTATGAGAGCTTTGATCATCAGTGCAGATCTTTTTGAAGACTCAGAGTTGAAAATACCGTATCAATATCTTCGCAAACTAGGTGCAAGTGTGGATATCGCTTCTTTAAAAAAAGGTACCATCATTGGAAAACATGGATTTAGTGCAGATGTCACTATGACACTGGATGAAGTAGACCCTAATAGGTATGACATACTGATCCTTCCCGGAGGAAAAGCACCTTCTGCGATACGAAAAGAGCCAAAAGCATTGGAGATCGCCCGATACTTTTTTAAGCAGAACAAACCGGTAGCAGCCATATGTCATGGTCCGCAGATACTGATCTCAGCTGGTCTGCTGGAAGGAAGAGTTGTTACAGGTTATAAAAGCATTGCAAAAGAGTTAAAAAATGCCGGTGCCATATATAAGGATGAGGAAGTGATAGTAGATAAAAACCTGATCACTTCCAGACAGCCTTCAGATATGAATGCTTTTATAGAAGCGATCAAACAGTGTTTAAATAAGGACACCTATAAAAAGAGGATATTGTGAGTCAAGAAGATAAAGAAATGGTACGATCAAAAGCAGTTGTCAAAGAACGGTTCAGTCTCAAAGAGGCATTTTGTAACGAGATCCATGCCAAAAAGGCAGAGTTCGGTTTCGGCGGTTTTGGTGAGGCAACCTATTATCGTACATACAGCCGGATCAAACCCGACGGCACACAGGAGCATTGGGCAGATACGGTCATTCGAGTGATCAATGGTGTAATGTCAGTCCGTAAAAGCCATTATGTGTTAAGCCGTCTAGCCTGGGATGAAGCAAAATGGCAGCTCTATGCCAAAAAACTTACCATTGCCATGTTCGATATGAAGTGGCTACCACCGGGACGTGGTCTGTGGGTTATGGGTACTGAGTATGTTTATGAGCGCGGAGGTGCAGCCTTAAACAATTGCGGTGCAGTGGATACGATAGATCTCTCCCTTGCAGCGGACTGGACAATGGATATGCTGATGTGCGGAGTCGGAGTCGGTTTCAACACGGCATGGAAAGGTGAAAATGTTGCCATGCCAGATAAAGCAAGACCAGTTCCCTATGTCATTCCTGACAGCAGAGAGGGATGGGTGGCCTCGGTACGGCTGCTGATCGACAGCTATACGAAAAGAGGTGCCTGGTTTGCATTTGACTATAGCAAAATCCGTCCCGAGGGTTCTGTCATTCATGGATTTGGCGGTACGGCATCAGGTCCGGCTCCACTAAAGGAACTGCATGAGCGTATAGAAAACTATCTAGACAACTATTGCGAGGGAAAGATTGATCAGACGCGTTGTGTCGCTGATGTAATGAATGCGATCGGTGCCTGTGTTGTGGCAGGCAATGTACGGCGAAGTGCCGAGATATCACTGGGCTCCGTGGATGACAGAACTTTTCTTGAACTGAAGGATTATACAAAAAATCCCGAACGTGCTGAAATCGGCTGGATGTCAAACAATACGGTTATATTGGAAAAAACGGAAGATTTTGAAAAACTGCCGATGATAGCGAAGCATATTCGTGACAACGGCGAACCGGGCATCATGAACCTGATCAATGTACAAAAATATGCACGTTACGGTGAGCAGTCCGAAGATAAGGCATGGCTGGCAAATCCCTGTTCCGAAATTCCTTTGGAGAGTTTTGAGCTCTGTAATCTGGCCGAAGTTTTTCCGGCACGCTGCGTTAAAGAAGATGAATTTTATGAAGTACTGGAGTATGCGACTTTTTACGCTTCGACAGTGGCGTTACTTCCGACACACCGTCCGGAGACGAATAAGATTGTAGTACGCAACCGCCGTATCGGCGTCAGTCTTTCCGGTGTTGCAGATATGCTCGATGCCCATGGTGCGACAGAGCTGACGCGCAGACTGCGAAGAGGGTACAAACTTGTACATGCCGTCAACCAAGAGTTGGCAGCAGAAGCAGGTGTCCCTGCATCGGTGAGAGTGACGACGGTCAAACCTTCGGGTACCATCAGCCAGCTGGTCGGTGTCAGTTCCGGCATGCATTTTCCTACATTCCAGTATGCGATCCGCAGGATGCGCGTCGGCAATGTGTCCCGTATCTGCGAGGTGCTCAAGTCAGCAGGTGTCCCGCATGAACCCGATCATTATAGTGCCAACACAACTGTCTTTGAATTTCCAATCGATCAGGGGAAAACAAGAAAGGCAACCGCTGTTTCAGCATGGGAACAGTTCTCGCTCCTGGCAATGCTGCAGCGCGAATGGAGCGATAATATGGTCAGCTGTACCATCTATTTTGATCCAAAAACCGAGGGCTCACAGATTGAACATATGCTAGCACAGTTCGCGCCGATCATCAAATCGGTCTCAATGCTACCGCATACGGATACGGGTGCTTACGTGCAGATGCCTTATGAGGGGATTTCCAAAGAGAAATATGAAGCACGTTTGGCTGAGATGCCATCGATCGACTGGAGCGCTTTTGGCGGCAGTGACGGCATAGAGAGTCGTTTTTGCACAAATGATTCGTGTGAACTGTAAAGTTCAGAGGAGTTGTTGTCATTTTTCAAATATAAAGTAAAGAGCACCCCACCCTTTATCTTTACAGGGAGCTGGTACGATTGAGGTATGGTTCAGCTACTCTTTTACCATACCCTTCATAAACTGCTGTAAATCTGTTGGGAACGGAAAAATCACTGTATTGGTTCTATCACTGGAGATATCACTCATAGTCTGCAAATAGCGTAGCTGAATTCCCAGCGGATTTTTGCTGAGAACATTAGCCGCTTCGAGAAGATTCGCACTTGCTTCAAGTTCCCCTTTGGCATTGATCACTTTGGCACGTCGTTCCCGCTCCGCCTCCGCCTGCTTGGCAATGGCACGCACCATACTCTCATCAAGATCAATATGCTTGATCTCGACATTGGCGATCTTGATCCCCCAGGCATCGGTCTGCTTGTCCAGTATCTCCTGGATATCGAAGTTCAATTGTTCCCGTTCTGAAAGCATTTCATCAAGTTCATGTCGGCCTAGAACAGAACGCAGGGTTGTCTGTGCAAGCTGGCTGGTGGCATTATAAAAATCTTCCACCTGTATGATCGCTTTTTCAGGATCAACAACACGAAAATAGACGACAGCATTAACATGCACAGAGACATTGTCATGGGAGATGACATCCTGCGTCGGAACATCCAAAACGATGGTACGCAGATCCACCCGCACCATCTTCTGGATACCCGGGATCAAAATGATCAGCCCCGGACCTTTCACCCCGGTAAAGCGGCCAAGGGTAAAGATCACCCCACGCTGGTATTCACGCAAAATACGTATGGCAAATGCCAGTATAACGATCAGTATCACAGCAATATAAAGTGTAGTCATTGGTATAACAGGTAACATAATTTACTCCTTGATTGGATTGACGTGCAGTATTAATCCTGACAGACTCTCTACACGTACGTTTTGACCAACTTTAAGTACAGAATCCGACGTTGCATGCCATATCTCGCTATGACAGCGAACACGGTACCCTTTTTTCGTCGATTCAAGTACTTCGGCTGTGGCACCGACCATCTCATCTATACCGGTTACTATTTTTGCGGACCTGGAGCGTAGAAGGAACCGTAAAACAAAGATAAAAAATCCCAAACTGACCAAAGAGAAAGCAATGATCAGAGGGATGGACACTCCACTGCCAAGAGTCTGCGCATCAAACAGCAGCAGTGACCCAAAGGCAAAAGCAACAACCCCGCCAATACCCAAAATACCAAATCCGGCGATAAATACCTCTGCCACCATAAAAGCTATGCCCAGAATGATCAGCAACAATCCCGCATAATTAAAAGGGATCATGTTCAATGCATAAAGTGCGATTACACCTGAGATCATCCCGATCACACCGGGGAAGATCCCACCTGGATTCATTAACTCGAAAAAGATACCGTAGATAGCTATAAGTAGAAGTATATAGGCGATATTGGGGTTGGTAATGATGGATAGAAAACGGGTTTTCCAATCAGCTTCAAAGGTCTGTATCACAGCTCCTTCTGTTCTGAGTGTAATACTTTTGCCGGAGACAGTAACGTTTCTGCCTTCAAGTTTGCGCAACAGTTCATTGGTATCCTCAGCCATCAGGTCGATAACACCATAGCGCAGAGCATCTTTGGCAGAGATGCTTTTGGCCTCTTCCACAGCTTCCAGGGCCCAGGTAATATTACGCTCATTCAGTTCGGCCAGACTTTTGATGTAAGCCATAGCATCATTGATCGCTTTTTTCTCAAGAGCAGAGGGACTACTAGTGTTTGAATCTGTGATCTTCGGTGTGGGCATCAGACTGACCGGAGTAGCGGCACCAAGATTGGTTCCCGGCGCCATGGCTGCCACATGAGAAGCATAAAGAAGATAGGTTCCGGCACTTGCAGCGCGTGCACCTTTTGGAGAGACATAGATGATGACAGGAAGAGTGCTATTTGTGATCTCCTGTATCATCTCCCGCATAGAGGTAGAGAGACCTCCCGGCGTATCCAGTTCGATCAGTATCATCTGAGCGTTTTGACGCACTGCAGCTGCCATCCCTTCTTTGAGATAGTTACTGCTGGCAGGACCGATAGCACCTTTTATCTCTAATTTCATGATCGTAGAAGCAGCAGCGAAAAGCGGTAAAACTATCAGAAGTAATAAAAAGAGTAATCGTTTCATCTTATCCACCCATAATCCAATCTTAAAGATAACTATAACTCATAATAGCCAATAACCAGAAAGAAAGTCAAGTAAAACTGTTCAAAAACTGGTATCATAACAGCATGAATAGTCATAAAGAAGTCAATATTCCCAAGATCGAACAAACCATCCTAAAGATATCAAACGTTGTTAAAGAAGTTGCGATCTTCATACATAACAACCATCTCTTTGCACTCATCTACCCGGACTTTCAAGAGGCTAAAAACCGTAAGATCATACGTCTTGAAAATGAGATCAGATGGTACGCCGTAGAACTTTACAACATGAAAGTCAAAAACGACCAAAAAATAAAAGGCTATCAAATCGTCCAAACTCCTCTTCCAAAAGATGCCAAAGGAGAAGTTGAAAGATCCAAACTTGAAAAGTTTATGAAGGAGCAAGCATTGCTCTGCGGAAATATGGAGGATGAACCCAAAGATAAAGTCTATCAAAGTATCAAAATTTTTCTCTCGACTCTCACCGCTGAACCCATCACATTATCATCACATCTTGAACTCGATCTTCATCTTGACTCGCTAAATTATATCGAGCTTTTTACTTTTATAGAGAAAAGTTTTGGTGTGCATATCGATGAAGCACAGTTTTCACAGATGATGATCATGGAGGTACTTTGCCATTATGTCAATGAAAAAAAACAAAAAATTACCATCACCGATATAAACTGGAAAACAATCTTAAATGAAAAGATAAGCTTTGATCTCATCTACTCTTCTCTGCCTATAATGATCTATAAAACACTTTTCTTACCTCTGTATAAACTTTACTTTTCACTAAAAATCTCAGGCTCTGAAAACTTTCCAAAACAGCCATGCATCATCGCACCCAGCCATCAAAGTATGCTCGATGGTTTTATACTTGCCGCCGCTTTGCCCTATAATGTTTTAAAAAAGACATTTTTTCTAGCTTATCAGATAGTATTTGACACAAAGATCATGCGACCGATCGTGCAAAATTCCCAGACTATCCTGATCGATGTTAACAAAGATCTTAAAGCCTCTATGCAAAAAAGTACTGTGCCATTTAAAAACGGACAAAATCTTGTTGTATTTCCTGAGGGGGCAAGATCACGGGACAGAGAACTTCTAGAGTTTAAAAAGTTTTTTGCGATCCTGTCAATTGAGCTCGATATTCCCGTGGTACCGGTCGTGCTCGATGGCACCTTTGAGGCGATGCCTGCAGGGAAACTTTTTCCAAGACCCTCACGTGTCATCATCAAATACCTGAAGCCTATCTATCCAAAAGGGCTAAGCTATGATGCGCTTGCAGCCAAGGTCAAAGAAGCCATACATGAGGAGATGATCAAACATCCTTTACATATCAAGTAAGTGTAGAGCGTACTTCATCGGCAGCTTTTTTTTCATCTACCCTCATCAGCAGTATCGCACCAAGGATAAAAAAGATCGCTACAGAAGCGATCCCTACTCGGGAATTCTCAGTGATCAAAGCAACCATTCCAATCAAAAACGGCCCTAAGATCGCGGCAGTTTTCCCCAAAAAGTTATAAAATCCAAAAAACTCGGCAGCATATTCATCGGGGATCATCTTGGCATAGTAGGAGCGGCTCAGCGCCTGAATACCCCCTTGCACCAGTGCGATCATTACTGCCAATATATAAAACTCATGGATCTCATCCATCAATACTGCCCAAAGTGTGATGAAGAGATAGATACCGATCGCCAAAAGGATCGCTTTTTTCGTATCCCACTTCTGAGCCAATTTGGCAAAAACAAGTGTTGCAGGGAAACCGACGAACTGCACGATCAAAAGCGCCAAGATCAGGCTCTTTGAGTCAAATCCTATCGCCATTCCATAGTCAACTGCCATCCGTATGATCGTATCTACCCCATCAATATAGAGCCAATAAGCTACTAAAAAAAGCACCAACCCTTTGAGCTGCCTGATCTTTCTGATCGTCCCTGCAAGTCTGTGATATCCTTCTGCAATGATTTGAACTGTTCCTTTATCTTTTGCAGGTTTTTTCTCTTTAACAAAGAAAAGCAGGGGCAGAGAAAAAAGCATCCACCACAAAGCGACAGAGATAAAAGAGATCTTCACAGCTTCTATGCCGCTATCAAGTCCAAAAAAGGCTGGATCCTGCACCATCCAAACATTGAGTGCAAAAAGTATTCCCCCTCCAAGATACCCCAGTGCAAATCCAAGTCCAGAGACGAAATCCACCTCTTTTTCTTTAGCCACTGTCGGTAAAAGCGAATCATAAAAGATATTTGAACCCATAAATCCTATATTTCCCAGCACATAAACAAATACCGCTGCTTCCCAAGCTCCCTCTCCCACAAAGGAGAGTGCCGCACTCATTAGGATCCCAAGATAAGCAAACAGAAACAAAAACCTCTTTTTCAATCCACCTACATCAGCAATAGCACCAAGCAAAGGAGCGATAAGTACGATGATCAAACTCGAGATCGAATTTGCAAAACCTAACTGTGCCGTACTTACAGTGACATCAACATTGGCGCTAAAATACTCTTTGAAAAAAACGGGAAAAAATCCTGCTATCACCGTTGTGACATATGCAGAGTTTGCCCAATCATAAAATGCCCATGCGTAGATACTTCTGTTTTTACTGTTTTTCATAACTATATATTACCACACTAACTACATAACGCAAGCTTTAATGGATAAAATAGAGATTATGAACTTTTTAGAACTTTTAAAAAAACCAAACCTTATCGCTGCCCATAGAGGAAGTCGCTCACAAAAACCGGAAAATACATTAAGCGCTCTTACATCAAGTATCGGTAAATGTGACTTTATCGAGATCGATGTACAGCTTACAAAAGATTTAGTACCTGTGATCATCCATGATGATACGCTTGGTCGAACCAGTGATGTCTCAAAGATAGGAAGATTTAAGGATCGCACTCCATGGGGAGTCTCTGATTTTACACTGGAAGAACTTCAAAGCCTCGATTTTGGCAGCTGGTTCGATCATAAATATGAGCCAATTCTTACCTTGGTAAAAGCACTGTTATTTGCAAAAGAACAGCATCTATTTTTAAATGTCGAGATCAAAGATGTGTCCAGTACTTTTGCAGATGAGATGGTCGTTCAGATCATCATTGATATGATCAAAAAAACGCAAACTGAGCATTTAGTACTGCTTTCCTCCTTTTACCACCATTATCTTCCAATGTGTAAAAAACTCTCTTCCGAAATCCCCACAGCTGCTTTGCAAATGTACAAACATCCAAACAAGCTCATCGATTATCTTCATACTTTGCAAGTAAATGCCTACCATCCAGAGGATAAGATCACTAATCAAAAAACAGTATCAAGCTTAAGAGAAGCCGGTTTCTTTGTCAATGTTTTTACGGTCAATAAAACAAAGCGGCAAAAGGAGTTATTTGACTGGGGTGTCAATGGTATTTTTACCGACTTTTTAGCGTAATGTGTTATGTTTGTGCTAAAATAAATTCAAGGTACCTTTAAAAATCCTGCACGATTTTAGGGATTTTAGAAGTGTCCTTTATATAAAATTGTGGAGATGTTACATGAAAAGCTATATTTACAACACCGGCATCGGAACCTTCGAGATCCGGCAGATGAGTCATTTGCTTTATCAGCTCTGGATAGAAGAAGAACTGCTTGGTGAATATGAAAGTGCTGAACTGGCTGCCACAGATGTCGCCAGATTTGATACTAATTACGTGGAATGGGACAAACTCGAAAATGAACTTGAAAATGTTCCAACAAGCCTTGACCAATGGACTGCCGTCACTGAGGAGGCACCTCGTAAGTGATGCAGCACTCCGTCACCTCCAGTAAAAACGATGCCCCAAAGTTCATCGCCGATTGCCATTTAGGGAAACTGGCAAAGTACTTGCGTCTTATGGGTTTTGACACACTCTTCTTCCCCCATATAGAAGACGACAAGCTTATCATTATCGCCAATGAAGAGAACCGCATCATTCTCACTCGAGACCGTGATCTGTCCCAACGCAAAAATGCCCCTGTACTTTTTCTGGAGCCTACCGACACCAAATCACAACTTAAAATGCTAATAGACTTCTATAACCTAAAAGAACACCCTGCCCCCTTCAGCCGCTGTATTGTTTGCAACACCCCGCTGCAGGTCATTGAAAAAGAGAAGATCACAGACAGTCTGCCTGAAAAAGTCAAAAAGAATTTCGACTATTTCGAGTATTGCCCTGCCTGCAACCGCATCTACTGGCAGGGAGATCATTACAAACATATGATGGAGTTTTTAGCGCAAGTACTGAAGGAATCCTGAGAAAATGAGACCATTGCAAAATTGATTAATAATCACAAATACTTCATCTTATATCTTTTTTTCTCTGCTTTTATTGATAAGGAGTTTCAACTTCTCCTATACAAGATAGTTGATACTCCCTTTGGGAAATTTGCCGTTTTTATCTCTTTGGTATAATACTCTTAAAGGATAACAGATGTTTAAAGATCGTAAAGATGCCGGCCAAAAACTAGCAGTTGCACTACAAATATATAAAGAAGAGGATCCCTTGGTATTTGCAATACCCCGAGGTGGAGTGGAGTTGGGATATGAGGTTTCCAAAATACTTGATGCCGATTTTTCACTACTGATCTGCCGCAAACTCCCTTTTCCATTCAATACAGAGAGTGGCTTTGGCGCAATGGCTGAGGATGGTTCACTCTATATCAATGAATTGGCAGCCGCTTCAGTATCACATAAAGAAATTGAGCAGATCATTATACAGCAAAGCATTGAGATAAAAAGACGCATCCAGACATTAAGAGAAGGTAGACCGCTTCCTTTGATAAAAGGGCGGAGCATTATATTGGTTGATGATGGTATCGCAATGGGATCGACCATGCACGTGGCGGTAGAATTGTGCAGAAAGGAAGAAGCAAAAAGGATCATCGTAGCCGTACCGGTAGCCAGCCGACAAGCGATAGAAAAATTTTCCCAAATAGCTGATGAAGTTGTTGTGCTGGAATCTCCTGTTAATTTTTATGCTGTAGCCCAAGTCTATGAAAACTGGTATGATGTCAATGATGAAGAGGTATTAGATTTTTTAAAAAGATAATATGGATATCCATATTACAAAGTATTCATCTCAATATTATCAATACTTGTCATATAATATCGCTTATATGCTACCTTTTTTTCCAACGCCTCAATCATCGCTATACAAAAATCTTCTTTTTCAAACGTACTTGCGATATTAAGACCACCCGGACTAAATACATTGACTTCCAGTAACTTATCATCCACGATGTCGAGTCCTGCAAAAAATATCCCATCTTGTATCAATTTGGGCCTGACGATCTCTGTAAGTTCCAAGATCTTATCGGTTATTTTTACCGGTTCTGCATGACCTCCTGCATGTATGTTGCTGCGGACATCTCTTCCAACGCTTACTCTTTTGAGCGCTGCATATTTGCCATTGACTTTAAACGGTCTGCCATTTACCATATAGAGACGTATATCACCTTTGGACGCCGGTGCAAAAAACTCCTGCGCGATCACATACCCATCCCTCATAACCGCCTCTGCCATCTGTTTAATGTTGGCTTCATCTTCGGGCTGGACTAAAAAAACATTTCTTCCTCCCGATCCCAAGAGTGGTTTAATGATAATTTTATTATTATTTTGATGGTAAAATTCAAGTATATCCTGATAGTTTTTTGTGATCAAAGTTTTGAGTCTGATACTTTTCGGGAACTGCTGAAAGTACATCTTGTTGATCGCTTTTCTAAGCCCACTCGGGTCATTTAACACGATAACACCATGATCGACCGCCGCAAAGCCAAAAACCAAAGAAGCATGCTGCGCCCATGGTTTGTCAAAATCCGCTGCCGGATCATTTCGAAGCATCAATACATCCAGATCCTCTACAGATATACGCTCTTTTTTTGCATCTTTACTTACGATATGCTGCATATAATCTCCAGCATCTTTAAATCTCTTTTTTGAAGCACTGAAAGCATTGGCATGTATCGTATCATTTGGGTCATAAGCAAAATCACCTACACCCATCAACCAAACTTCATGTCCCATATGCAAAGCTCTAATTACTAGGTTAATTGTAGTGCTTGGCAACTCTTCATTTATTACATCATTGAGTACAAATCCTAATCTCATGCCATCTCCTTTGTAATGATATCTAAAATAGAATGACCGTTTCTGATCATATCTAAACGTTTTAATGCTTCTTCATCTTCCAAATATCTCGGTGACAAAGGAGGCGCTATCAATATTTTTCGCAAAAGCAGCTCCTGTATGAGTGGAATATGATTGGCTGCGATCTTTCCAACAAATAGCAGATCAAGTTTTCCGCCATCTTTAAGATAATCAAAAATATGCAAAAATCCCCGTAAATAGACGGCATCTTTTGTTAAACCTCCACCACGAAATACTCTGGTTGTGACAGTAAAAGCCGTTTTTGGTAAAAATCCATACTCTTCTTTAAGCAGATTAAATGTATCGACAAATGTAGCTCCATGGATCATCGCATGGACTGAGATCACTCTTCCGGCCAGTATTTTGATCCTGTTTATACTTAATCCTCCACATAGATACTCTGATAATACCGCAATCCCCTCTTGCATTTCATCATATCCGCGAAGCCCGGTATGAAGCTGTTTAAAAGGTTGTGAAAAACCGTTAAAATAAGTCAGTATATGGGTTCCTATCTCATGATGAATCAGCGCTTCTACACGATCTTTGGGAAAATCAGACCATCTATATATCAGAAAATTTCCGCCACTTACCATCGCACCCGATGCGATATCATCACGAATTTCAACTTTAGCATCAACACTTGGATATATCTGTTTATAGTAGGATATCTCATCTTTTGCTGCTCTTGCAAAGGCAACTGCATCTACCATCTCTTTGACACGCTCTTTTGGCTGAAGTTTTGAAATGGCGGTTAAAATATCTTTTGAAGTCTCCAGTAACTCCCGGTCAATATCTCCATATATTTGTATACTTCCATGGAGAAAATTTGAAGTTCCTCTATCGTTTAACATTGTTAGTTTTCTGTCTATTTCATCCCTTTTTTGCACAAAAATCTCAGAAAGTACCGGATCTTCGATCTCCTCTATCGGGATCTTGAAAAGCTCTCTTTTGACCAATGAGGGATCAAATGGTCTGGGACGATAATAAAAAGCAGGTGTTTCTTTAAAATCAGATGCTTGAAACTCTTTCCACGCCTCTTTGCTGTTTACCGGACTGACTTGGAGCAAAAAATCAAAACTATCTTCTATCTTTGCCATCGCGTCATCGATTTTGTAGACTGCTTCGGTGACACCTTTTCGTCCAAGTTCACGATAATCAGAGGTCACAGCAGTAGTGTGTTTTTTAACAAAGGTGAAAAAAGTTTTTTTCAGCGCTTTGGAAATGCATTTTTGCAGTTTTGATAATTCAAAAGGATAAAGTTCAACTCCCTCATGATCATGATAGATCGGTTTGATCGCCAATCCCAGCATATAACTGGTCGTGCCGCTTAAACTCCTGGTATCAATAATAGGCTGCATCTCTTGAGGCGTTATTGCGGTAGTGTATTTTATACCGATACTTGCCGTAAGATCATCGATCTTTATTCTCGAAAGTCTATTTTTCATAGTCTCGATCTCAGGTGTTAACAATCCCCGTTTTTTTGAAACAATAGTAAACGCTTCTCTATGGTTTTGGGGAGAAAATCCACTCTCCTCTTCTGGCATACACATTGACCAAACCTCGACCAGCAAGAAAGCACCGCACTCTTCACTGATAGTTCTGGCGATCGCTTCAACCAATTTACCCAGTCCGTTATCTGTTAATGCCTCATCTGCAATGATATAAGATGCTTCTGCTAAAACAAACTTATGCGTTCCAACATCACCCCTGTTTGTTGGCAACCTGTATAAGCATAAAAATGGTAACTGACGATCGATATGCACCCTTCCCCATCCCGGCAGTTCCATCCTGACAGGTTTGTTTTTTCTTATCTTTTTGCAAACATCTTGAATAAATTCATCTGTAATTATGTTATTGTTCATCACTTCTCTTTCATCTTATGTAACTCTTCTTCAATCACAGGAAGGATTGCTTCTAGCATCTTTTTGACCTCTTTGACCTGTTTCCTGTCTACTTTTCCACTCCACTCATCCATAAAAAATTTCTTAAATTCCATAGACAAAACGCAGGCATTTGGATAAAAGTGTTCATGTACCCACTGGGCAAAATATCCACCGTAAAACTTGATATTTTCCCGTACATCCAGATGTCTGCCCAGATAGTTATACTCTTTTATCTCTTCTATCACTCTATCTATTAAATGCTGCCACTTATGCGGATTTTCCAATGTTTTGGTTCCAATATTGATCTCAGGATTTAACAGGGGGTCATCATATGGCGCAACAGGTCCTGATCTTCTGTGGTTGTATGAATGTATATCCAATACAACCACATGTCCATATTCTTTGATAATATTGCTAAAATACATTTCCATCTCTTTATAAAAAAAATCGTAAAAAGAGAGAGATTTTTCTATTTCTGATTTGGAGAGTGCAGTATGCCATATGTGTAAACCCCAGGCATCATCAGGGTATTTATAGATAGCTTTATTTCTTGGTCTGTTAAAATCAACTTCAAATCTGGTATGATAATCTATAATACGGTTTTTAACGATCTGTGTAAAGATGTCAGTAAAAGGATCCTCTTCTCTTAATCTTTCTAATTCATCAAGAGCCATCTTATCCTTTAGATCAGATCTTAACGTATGTCCGGAATGCAAAGCTGTAGCTACTATCGGAGAGTGATCAGTCTCTATCAGCCAAAATGACCGTTTCATCTCGTCTCCTTCTTCTGTTATTATATCTTTTTTTGTTTGCTTTTATTGGCAAGGTGTTTCAACTTCTCCTCTACAAGATAGTTGATACTCCCTTTTGGGAATTTTCCGTTCTTGTCTTTTTTACCGCTTATTTTACCTGTGAGTATCTCCATCCCTTCATGGACACTCTCGATGGCATAGATCTCAAAGCTACCGTTTTTCACAGCTTCCAACACATCCTCTTTAAGCATCAGATACCTTATGTTTGATGCCGGAATAATAATACCATTTCTTTTTGACCTGCTTACAAGAGAGCATACATCAAAAAAGCCCTCTATCTTTTCATTGATACCGCCTACTGCCTGAACCTGACCGTTTTGATTGACCGAACCTGTTACTGCGATGGATTGGTCCAGAGCTACTTCGCTCAGTGAAGAGAGCAAAGCAAAGAGTTCTGCACATGAAGCACTGTCACCTTCAATCCTGCCATATGACTGTTCAAACACCAGTGTTGCAGTCATACTGAGTGGGAAATCCTTGGCATAGGAAGCTGCCAAATAGGCGGAAAGTATCATCATCCCCTTATCATGTGTCGGGCCGCTGAGTTTTACTTCTCTCTCTATACTGACCACACCCCCTTTGCCCAGTCTGGTAAGCGCTGTGATCCTTGAAGGATGTCCAAAAGAAAAATTTCCCAGATCCAGTACAGCTACACCATTTACTTGTCCTATGGCATTTCCATCCGTCTGTATAAGGATCGTTCCTCTTTGGATCGCTTCGTAAATTCGGTCTTTGATCCTATCTGATCTCTCGATCTTCTCAACGATCGCTTCAACTATTTCAGCTTTAGTGATCTTTTTCAGCTTCTTCTGCGAGGCAATAAAATCAGCCTCCTGAAGCAGGTCACTTAAACTTCCCAGATGTGTTGAGAGCTTTTGGCTATCTTCAGCTAAGCGGGAACTATACTCGATCACCTTTCCTACAGCCTCTCTGTCCAGTGGCAAAAGTCCATTATCTTTTGCGATCATACCTATCATTTTGGCATAAAGCAGACTGTTCTCATCGTTTCTCTGGGTATCGTTTTCAAAATCCGCATTGATCTTAAAAAGCTCTTTAAACTCCGGATCATAGTTATACAATAGATAATAGAGTATTCTGCTACCGATCAGAACGATCTTTACATCCAATGCTATGGTCTGTGGTTCCAACGTGAGTGTACTGATAAGACTAAGAGACAGAGCCAGGGACTCTATACGAATTTCACCGGATCGGAGCATCCTTTTTAGTCCTTCCCAGACAAAAGGCTGCATCAGTACCTTTGAAGCATCCAAGATCAGATATCCACCATTGGCTCTGTGGAGTGCACCTGATTTAATGAGATTAAAATCAGTCAAAAGTGTTCCCATCTGTGCAATATGCTCGATCTCTCCAAATAGATTTGCATAGGTTGGATTGTTTTCATAGATGATAGGTGCACCGTCTTCATCTTTATGGGATACAAGAACGTTGACACTATACCTGTTAAAGATACCGCTCTCTTTAGCCGACCTAATTCCCATCGATGAGAGGTTCTTTTGTGCAGATACTAAAAAATCCTGAGAATTTTTTACAATATCTTCTTCAACACTTTTCAGATATGTTACGACCTTCTCATATTTTTTATATCTCTTTTTCAACTCATCAATACTGTTATCTACAGACTTTTTTGTCATAGTCTGTTCAAGCTCTCTGATCTCTTTTTGCTGCTTTCGACTTTGTATCAACATATCTTGTGCAGTATTGTCTATCTGGGTTTTAAATTTCTTGATCTTTTCCTGGATCTGATCTCTTTCTTTGGCACTGAGGAGTTGATACTCATTTTTATCGAGTATTTTGCCATCTTTACTCATAGGAGAGAGTGTATAACCGGATGCTGTATATTGGATCGCTATGAATTCTTGTTTTGCTCTCTCTTTTACCTCTTGAAAAGATTTCTTTTTTATTTCATTAAGTTTATTAAGAATAGACTGTTGCTTTTCTCTGTATTCTTCACTCTCAAATATAGAGGGAATAATGCCTTGCAACTCCTCGATCAACTCCTCCATATCATTTTTGAGTTGTACACCTATAGAAGGCAGAAGTTTTAAAGAGATCGGTTTTCTGGGATCTTCAAAATTATTGACATAACACCAGTCTCCCGGTTTTTCCTCATCTTTGGCACGACTTTGAATAAACTTTTCCACAACACTGTGTTTTCCGCTGCCAAGTCTCCCCATCGCATAAAGGTTATAACCCTCTTTCTTTATACCGATTCCGAAACTGATGGCTTTGAGCGCTCTGCTCTGCCCTATGATCTCATCAAGCTCTTCCAGCTCTGCAGTAGTTTTAAAATCAAATAACTCTAGGTCACAATAATTATAAAGTTTATCAACATTAAGTGGTTTTATCATACAGTGCCTCCGAACTCTGGACAATTATCAATAATACTTTTTAACTCATAATATTCCATTTGATGCGCTTTGGCTACAGCCTGCTCAGTCACAAATCCGCCTGCAACATTCACACCGCTATAGATGGCAGCATCTTCTAAACTGGCATGCTGCCATCCCATATCTGCGATCTTCTTCACATAAGGTATCGTTGCATTTGTCAATGCATGTGTAGAAGTGACAGGATAATCTCCGGGCATATTGGCAACACAGTAATGTATCACACCATCCACCTCAAAAATAGGATCATCATGCGTTGTTGGTCTGGAAGTCTCTATACATCCCCCCTGATCAATAGCAACATCTACCAAAACCGCTCCTTTTTTACATAAAGAGAGCATCTCTCTTGTGATCAGATGTGGTGCTTTCTCACCTGTGATATAGACTGCTCCTATGACGATATCTACTGTAGGCAAGATCTTTTCCATATTGTAACGGTTGGAATAGAGTGTTGAA